>DATGGU010000131.1:0-6270 GCA_035308365.1 Streptosporangiaceae bacterium | reverse complement strand
TCCACCCGGCCCCACGGCACCGTCTTCGCCTGGCCCCACGGCCCCGTCTTCGCCCGAACCCGCCGCGCCGTCTCCGCCCGAACCCGTATTGATCATGAGCAGAATACTATGGCCGGGATCGCCGAACTGGTCCCGCAATGCTCCCTCCAGCATCGGCACAGCGGGGACAAGATCAAGGCGGGTGTCCCAGGCGGTCGATCCGGGTTTCGTCCGCCATCCGAGGGTGTCGATCCGGGTTTCGTCCGCCATCCGAGGGTGTGGATCCGGGTTTCGTCCGCCACCCGAGGGTGTGGATCCGGGGTTTCGTCCGCCACCTGAGGGTGTGGATCCGGGTTTCGTCCGCCATCTGAGGGGGTGTGGATCCGGGGTTGGTCCGCCATCCGCAGGTGTCGATCCGGGGTTGGTCCGCCATCCGAGGGGGTCGATCCGGGGTTGGTCCGCCACCTGAGGGTGTGGATCCGGGTTTCGTCCGCCACCCGAGGGGGTCGATCCGGGTTTCGTCCGCCTTGGTGGGGAATGCGATCCGTCGGAGGTGAAAGGGCAGACCGTGGCCGATTCGGTGTCGAATGGCCGGCTTGGATGATGCCCGATGGCCTCGGTTTTCTGGCGCAACCGGCACCGCCCGGGACGGTCCAGATCTCGGTGCGCCTCACTCATCGGGCTAACCGGAGACGGTCTCAACGAAAGACTGGTCCTCCTCGGCCGACACGCTGGAGTCTCAGCGGGCCACGATGTTGACGATGCGGCCGGGGACTATGACCGTGCGCTGAACGGTCAGGCCCTCGGTGTGCTTGGTGTACTCCGGGCTGGCGGTCAGCTGCTCGCGGATGACGTCCTCGCCGGCGTCGGCCGCCACCTCGATCTGGAAGCGCCGCTTGCCGTTGATCTGGACCGGCATGACGACCGAGCGTTCGGTGGCCAGCGACTCGTCGAACTCCGGGAACGGCTCATAGGCCAGCGACTCGGTGTGGCCCATCCGCGCCCACAGGGTCTCGGCGATATGTGGTGCCAGCGGGGCGACCATCAGGACCAGCGGCTCGGCGACGGTCCTGGCCAGCACTCCGTCCCTGGAGGCTACCCGGCTGGCGTGGGTGTTCAGCTCGGTCAGCCGGGCGATGGCCGTGTTGAACCGCAGCTCGCCGAAGTCGCGCCGGACGATCTTGATGGTGCGGTGCAGCAGGCGTTCGGTGTCCTCGTCCATCGGCTTGTCAGCGACCAGCAGCTCGCCGGTCTGCTCGTCGACGATGTTGCGCCACAGCCGCTGCAGGAACCGGTAAACACCGACCATGTCGTCGGTCTGCCAGGGCCGGTCAACATCTAGCGGGCCCATGGCCATCTCGTACAGGCGCAGCGTGTCCGCGCCGTAGGCGGTGTAGATGTCATCGGGCGTGATCACGTTCTTCAGGCTCTTGCCCATCTTGCCGGCCCGTGGTGACACCGGTTCGCCCTTGTATTCATACCCTCCGTCGGGGGTCCTTTTGACGTCGGCGGCCGGGACGTACATTCCGCGTTCGTCCAGGTAGGCGGTGGCGGTGATGTAACCCTGGTTGAACAGGCGCCTAAACGGCTCGCGGGTCGAGACATAGCCCAGGTCGTAGAGCACCTTGTGCCAGAACCGGGCGTACAGCAGGTGCAGCACCGCATGTTCGACACCGCCGACGTACAGGTCCACGCCGCCGTCGCCGGGCCCGGCGTCCTGGGGCACCATCCAGTAGCGCTCGATGACGGGGTCGACCAGCCGTTCGTCGTTGACCGGGTCCAGGTAGCGCAGGTAGTACCAGCAGGAGCCGGCCCACTGCGGCATGGTGTTCAGCTCGCGCCGGTACCGGCGCGGGCCATCACCCAGGTCCAGCTCGACGTTGACCCAGTCCGCCGCTCTGGCCAGCGGCGGGACCGGGTCGCTGGACTCGTCCTGCTGTGGCTCGGGCCGGAACTCGGTCATCTCCGGCAGCGCGACCGGCAGCAGTTCGTCGGGCAGCGCGACCGGCATGCCTTCCTCGTCGTACACGATCGGGAACGGCTCGCCCCAGTATCGCTGCCGGGAGAACAGCCAGTCCCGCAGCCGGTAGGACCGCTCGTAATGTCCCGCACCACGGTCGGCCAGCCAGCGGATGGAGGCCTCGATGGCCGCCGTCTTGTCCAAGCCGGTCAGGTCCAGGCCCGCCACGTTCAGGTCCAGATAGCCGACCTCGCCCACGTAGGCCTCGGGCCACTGGGCCGGGGGAGTGTCCGGGCTGGTCCCATGGCGGGTGAACCACTCGGCGGCCGGCCGCAGGACCGCGCGGACCGGCAGGCCGAACAGCTGGGCGAACGCCAGGTCCCGCTCGTCGTGCGCGGGCACCGCCATGATCGCGCCGGTGCCGTAACCCATCAGCACGTAGTCGGCGATGAACACCGGCAGCGGCTCACCGGTCATCGGGTTGATCGCGTAGGCGCCGGTGAAGACGCCGGTCTTGTCGTAGCCTTCCTCGGCTCGCTGCCGGTCGGTCAGCCGCGCGGACGCCTCCCGGTAGGCCTGGACCGCTTCGGCCGGGGTGCCGGTCTTGCCGCCGTCGGGGTAGCGCCAGGCCAGCGGCGTGCCCTCGGGCCAGGGTCTTCCTGAGACCAGCTCGTCCACCAGCGGGTGTTCGGGCGCCAGCACCATGTAGGTCGCGCCGGCCAGCGTGTCGGGCCGGGTGGTGTACACCCGGATCGTCGCCTGCGACCCGGCGACCAGGAACTCGATGCTGGCCCCGTCGCTCGGCCCGATCCAGTTCCGCTGCATGGTCTTGATCGACTCCGGCCAGTCCAGCGGGTCCAGGTCGCTCAGCAGCCGCTCGGCGTAGGCGGTGATCCGCAGCATCCACTGGCGCATCGGCCGCCGGTACACCGGGTAGTTGCCGACGTCGCTGCGGCCGTCGGCGGTGATCTCCTCGTTGGCCAGCACCGTGCCCAGCCCGGGGCACCAGTTGACCATCTCCACGGCGTTGTAGGCCAGGCGGTAGCTATCGACCACCTTCCGCCGTTCCAGTTCGGTCAGCTCGGCCCAGGGCCTGTTGTCCGGGTTGGCGTTGCTGACCGGCTGCCTGCGGCCCTGCTCGAACTCGGCGATCAGCTCGTCGATCGGCCGGGCGCGCTGGGCCGTCGTGTCGAACCAGCTGTTGAAGATCTTCAGGAAGATCCACTGCGTCCACTTGTAGTAGCGCACGTCGGTGGTCGCGAACTCGCGGCGCTCGTCGTGGCCCAGGCCCAGCCTGCTCAGCTGGCGCCGCATGTTCGCGATGTTGTGGTGGGTGGTGATCGCCGGATGCTGCCCGGTGTCGATGGCATACTGCTCGGCCGGCAGGCCGAACGCGTCATAGCCGAACGGGTGCAGCACGTTGTGCCCGGTCATCCGCTTGAAGCGGGCGTAGACGTCGGTGCCGATGTAACCCAGCGGGTGGCCGATGTGCAGGCCCGCGCCACTGGGGTACGGGAACATGTCCATGACGAAGAACTTGGGCAGGTTCACCACCCGCTCGAAGCCTTCGGACAGGGTGCCCGAGGGGTTCGGCGTGTGGAAGGTTCCGGCGGTCCGCCAGTACTCCTGCCAGTGCTGCTCGATCTCGCCCGCGAGGCGCGCGTCATACCGGAACGGCGGCTGGTCGCTCGCTGGCGCGGCGCCGGCGGAAGTGGCGCCCGGGTTTGGCGCTGTGCCAGTGCCTTCGCCCTGCGCTGGGTGACTGGCGGTCTCGGTCATGAGGTTCTCACCACGATCGGCTTGGTCCCAACAAAAAACCCCTCGTGCACGAGGGGTTGCCACGCTGACTCGGGTCGTCAGCGCGGCATCCTAAGAAGCAGCCAGGTGGCTCCCATGTCATCAAGGTTATCGCAGTAGTGGCCTGGTGGCTTCCGGTATTCGCGGAGCTGGCCCGGCTGGGCGCCGGGCCAGCTCCGTCTTGGAGCCGTGCGGTCTCGTTCGGCCGGTCACCCGGATGCCGGGACGATGCGCCAGAGGCCGCCGTTCAGGTTGAGGTTGTTGCCCCTGTCCTGGCCGGGCGCCGAGTCGCCAATGTAGCTGTACAGCGGGTGCCCGTCGTAGGTGACCTGCGTGGATCCGTCGGTCCGGTGGATGGTGCCGAGCGTGCCGGTCACGCCGGGGCCCGCCGTGGGCTTGCCGGTCACCGGCGGCCAGTAGGCGGCGCAGCTCCCGTAGCATTTCGAAGTCGTAGCCGTGTCGGGGGCGAATGAGTACAGCGTGCGGCCGTTGGCGTTGGTCAGCACCTTGACACCATTGATGGTCGTGGTCCCCAGGCTGGCGTGGGTGGCTGCCGTTCCGCCGCCGCTGCCTGCTCCGGCGACGGAGACGCCGAACAGCACCAGGGCGACGACGATGAGCCCGCCGGTGGCCATTGCGGCCATCCTGGTCAGCGCGGCGGGTACCAGGGCCGGGCCCTCCGGGGCCAGGGCGAGCGCGGCCAGGGCCGCGAATGCGGCGACCTCGAGCAGCCCGGCGACGATCCCGGCGGTGGTGCGGACCTCCTTGAACCCGAACAGGCCGATCCATACCGACAGGATGTAGCCGCCCAGGGTGGAGAGGGCGAACCCGGCCCCCATCGCGGCAACCAGCCGGGTACGCGGGCCGGCGGCAGGGTCGAGGAACCGCATGGCACCGGCCGCGAGGCCGAGCGCGAACGCGGCGATGATCTGCAGCAGGAAGAGCCAGCCGATCGTGGGGATGGTCCGGTAGCCGGTCAGGTAGAGGTCGAGGTGGATCGCTCCGCTGGCGATCAGCAGTCCTGGCCCCAGCGCCTGCGGCACGATCGTCCGCCAGGTAAGTGCCCGAGGTGGCGCCTGGCCTGCCATGGTGCGCGTCGCTGGTGTCATCGTCCTGCCCCCTTGTGCTGTGCTGCTGGGTCTGGTCATCGGTTGCGCTTACCAAGTAGTTACGCGGGTTACGTTGTGCTGTCCTGCTGGGTGCTGGCGGGCCAGGGCAGCGGGAGGGCTCACGCTGCCCTGGCGCCAGCGGCGGCGGCCAGTGGCCGGCCAGGGCTTCAGCGGCCGCCGCCGAGGGGTGCGAGAACGGCCGTTGGGTCGGAACGGCCGTTCCCGCAGCTCATGGGGTTGGGTACTCAGTACCCGTAGCCGCCGGCGCTGGAGCTGGAGGATGAGCTGGGCGCGGGGGAACCTCCGCCGCCGCCGGACTCAGTAACCTCGTGCCAGACGCCGCCCGAAATGTTCAGGCCGTTGCCGGTCGCCTCGCCGGGCTTGGTGTCACCCTTGTAGGTGTAGAGCGGGTGCCCGTCGAAGGTGGCCTGCTTCGATCCGTCGGACCGTGTGATCGTGCCGAAGGTGCCCATGATGCCGCTCCCGGTCACCGGGCCCGGCAGCGGCGGCCAGAACTGGGCGCACGAGCCGTTGCACTTGGACGTGGTCGGGGTGTCCGGAGCGAACCAATAGAGCGCGAAGCCCTTCGAATTGGTCAGCACCGTCGCGCCGCCTATCTTCGCCGTCTTCACTACAGTGCCCGCACTGGCAGCGTTTGCTGAGGACGACGGGGCGGAGGCCGAGGGGGAACTGGATGAGCCTCCGGATCCTCCACTCGGCGAGCTTCCACAGGCCGCAACGGTGAGCATTCCGGCTGCGAAGACCGTCGTGACCCACCATCGGTTAGACATCGTGATCTCCATTCACACAAGAAGAGGTGTACGCGTGGCACGTATTGTGTGCTGCACCCAACGTGGCGTACAACCAGACCACGTATCGCCTTGCGTAACCGTTCAACTGATTCGGGAAAAGTTGACCTGATTCGGAGATCTGTGTCCCACCGGGCCATCTGGACGGCATTGTGACGGTCTCCAGCTACCCCACCGCGCCCGGCCAGACCGGCGCTGAGCTGCTGTTTTATGGTTCCGGCGCGAGAGGTGACCGCAGGACGCCGCCTGGTTTGTGACGTGGCCCACAGAAGTGATTGGCCGCCCGCCAAGTGAGTGGGCCGACGCCGCCGGTCATGACTGGCCCGTCCCGCCGTCGCCCTTGATCGTCACAAGCCACGAGCACCGGGCCGCGCACCTGACCACTATTCCCGTACGGCCAATGTCATCCGAATTACCGAGGCCACTGCGGTGCCAGGGCACGTCCCGCAGCCGAGACGCGCACGGCAGTACCAAGGCTACCGGAGGTGGCAATACCGCATTGGAGCCCACCCACTCCGAGGTGACGCCGAAACTCCGAGGTGACGCCGAACGACCTGCGCCACCCAGCACCGAACGAGCTATGTCAGCCCGGCGCCGCGAGGTCCGGCCCTCGGCC
>DATGGU010000130.1:0-55315 GCA_035308365.1 Streptosporangiaceae bacterium | reverse complement strand
ACGCCCAGGACGTCGTCGCGGAGCTGGAAGGCTGCGCCGAGCGGCATACCGTAGGCGGTGTACCCCGCCATCAGGGTGTCGTCGCCGGCCAGGGCGGCGCCGAGATGGAGCGGGCGCTCGATGGTGTACTTCGCGGTCTTGAACCGTATGACCCGCAGCGCGCCCGCCACCGTCACCCCGGCGCTGGCTTGTTCCAGCAGGTCGAGGTACTGGCCGGCCATCACTTCGGTCCGCATGATGTCGAGAATGGGACGGCCACGGCGCAGCGCCGCATCGGGCAGGCCGCTGCTGTGATACAGCTCATCGGTCCAGGTGAGCAGCAGGTCGCCGAGCAGGATCGCGACGCTGGTGCCGAAGCTGCCGGCCGGCCCGTGCCAGCCCATGGCGGCGTGCTGCGCGGCGAACCGGCGGTGTACCGTCGGGCGGCCGCGGCGGGTGTCGCTGCCGTCGAGCACGTCGTCGTGCACCAGCGCGCTGGCGTGCAGCAGTTCGAGCGCCGACGCGGCGGTGAGGATCTCGCCGCTGTCGTTGCCGCCCGCGCCGCGCCAGCCCCAGTAGCAGAAGGCCGCGCGCAGCCGTTTCCCGCCGGTCAGCGCGTCGGCCAGGGCGTCCATCGCGGGCAGCAGCTCACCGGCTATCTCGGTGGCCAGCGCGCGCTGCCGCTCCACGAACCTGGCGAGCGTCTCGTTGACCTGGTCGCGAACGCGATCGAGTGCCGCCCCCGTGGTTGCCATGGTCGCGAGGATAGCCGGGCGGTCTGGGCCGGATTCCGGCCAGGGCGAGGGTACGTATTACTTTGGGTGGCTGCCTTGCCACGTGGTTAGTCTTAACGCATGCGGCGATATGAGATTCCGCGTGCACCGGCCATCCGTGATCTCCTGGCGGCGGGCGGTGAGTCGTTCTCCTTCGAGTTCATGCCGCCCAAGACCGAGGAAGAGGAACGCAAGCTCTGGCTGGCCATCCGCCAGCTCGAACCGCTCGCCCCCACGTTCGTGTCGGTCACCTACGGTGCCGGTGGGTCCACCCGGGACCGCACGGTACGGGTCACCGGCCGGATCGCCGAGGAAACCACGCTCACCCCGGTCGGCCACCTCACCGCGGTCAACCACTCGGTGGCCGAGTTGCGGCACGTCATCGGCTCCTATGCCGCCGTCGGGGTACGTAACGTGCTCGCGCTGCGCGGGGACCCGCCCGGCGACCCGAACGGGACCTGGGTGGCGCACCCGCAGGGTCTCAGCTATGCGGAGGAACTCGTCCGCCTGGTCCGGTCGTCCGGTGACTTCTGTGTGGGCGTCGCGGCGTTCCCGGAGAAGCACCCGCGCTCACCGGATGCCGGCACCGACGCGGCCTACTTTGTCAGCAAGTGCCGGGCGGGTGCGGACTTCGCGATCACCCAGATGTTCTTCTACCCGGAGGACTACCTGAGGCTGCGCGACCGGGTGGCTGCCCTGGGCTGCGACGTGCCGATCATCCCGGGCATCATGCCGGTGATCAGCATGCAGATGTTCGAGCGGATCGTGGTGCTGTCCAACGCCAAGTATCCGCCCGAGCTGGCCACGCGGATCCAGGAACATAGCGGCGACCGGGCCGCCGTGCGCCGGATCGGCGTCGAGTACGCGGCCATCATGTGCGAGCGGCTGCTCGCCGAGGGGGTGCCCGGGCTGCACTTCTACACGCTCAACGGCTCCCGGGCCACCAGGGAGATCTATCAGTACCTCGGGCTCGGCGGCCGGGTCCTGGACAGGGGCAGCGCGGCGCCCATGACGGCATAGGCCTCGTTGGTCCCGGAGAACTTGTAGCCGGTCAGCAGATCGACGAAGCCGAGGCTGCGGTACAGCCGGCGGGCCGCAGACTCGCTGTCCATGGTGGACAGGACGGCGGTACGCTCGGGGCGCTCCGCGGTCAGCCGGTACAGCAGGCTGGTGCCGAGGCCGCGGTGCTGGTACTCGGGATGGACGTGCAGTTCGGCGACTTCGAAGGAATCATCGAGCCATTCGCCGGCCGTCGCGGGGCCGTAGCTGACCATCAGCGCCGACCGCACCATGTCATGCCACCACTGGCCCCGGCCCCCCCGGAACCCGTAGGAGAACGCGACGATCTTCGCCTGGTGGCTGTTGCTGGACGGCGCGGTGACCACGAACGCGCGGAAGGCGGGATTGGTCACGTGGGACTCCATGATCGCGCGACGGCCGGGAAGCTGGATGGCGGGCACGTTCATCGCCGCAGCGTAGACGCCCATCATCGCGTCGAGAGCCGTGCCGAACTCCGTACGATCCAGCTCAGTCATGCCCGGCAGGGGATCCCAGCGGTCGGCATCAGTCCGCACGCGCGCCAGCCTAGGCCATCCGCCCACCCGGCCTGACCGCAGCCATCCGCCCACCCGGCCTGACCGCAGCCGTCCGCCCACCCGGCCCTGACCGCAGGTATCTGGCCCGTCAGCTCCCTGAGCCGGGTTATTGATGCCGCGACATCGCAGCCGTGACCAGTACGGCCGGGCCAGCAGCCCCGGCGCCGGTACGGTGATCGCGTGCTTGCCCTGATCCTGGTCGCGTTGTCCCTGGGCTTGTCCAACTTCGCCGTCGCGATCGGCATCGGGATCTCCGGCAGCAACCGGCGGACCCGGCTGCAGGTCGGCGTCATCTTCGGCCTGTTCGAGACCGGCATGCCGATCGCCGGGCTCGCGCTCGGCCGCAGCCTGGCCAGCACGCTGGGCGGCGGTGCGCACTGGATCAGCGCCGGCCTGCTCATCGTCACCGGCGCCTGGACCCTCGCCCAGGCCATCCGCGGCACTCCAGGAACTTCCCCGGCGCGCGGTGACCAGCGCACCTGGCGGCTGCTGATCACCGGGCTGGCGGTCAGCATCGACAACCTCGCCGTCGGCTTCGCCCTCGGCTCCTTCCATGTCAGTCTCGCCGTCGCCGCGATCACCATCGGCGCGATCAGCACCTGCCTTTCGCTCATCGGCCTGGAACTCGGCGACCGGATCGGTGCCAGAGCCGGGCAGCGCGGCGAACTCCTCGGCGCCATCGTCCTCATCGCGGTCGGCGCCGCGATCGCGGCCGGCCTCATCTAGCGAACCGGCCACCGGCCGGCCCGGTGGGGGGATGCCCAGGTAGAGAGATGATTCTGCTGGACGCTCCGGGCGGCGGCCATTTTGTCGGACCCTTCGGCTACTTTCGAACTCAGGTACAGATTCGACTGGACTCTCAAGCGAACCTGTGTTCGAATGGAGTCAGACGGAGCTGCCGGGTCCGGTCAGACCCCTCCGGCCGGGCCCGGTACAGGCCAGGCGTGGTGAGGGGAAGCGCTGCACCTGGCTGATCAGCTCCGGTCAACGAAGGAGGTGGCAATGAACACGGGCCTGACAGTGCCGGCTAACGCGGCATCTTCCCGGCAGGTGCCCGCGAGCCGGACCCGGTGCAGGGTCGCGCCCTCGGCGCTCGCTCTTCTGGAGTCGGCCAGGCACGGTCTGGCGGACGCCGGGGGCACGCCAGACCCGGGCGGTAGGTATGTCGCGGCACATCTAGCCGCGCTCAGGGCCGCCGCCGCGGTTGTGACGGCCAAGGCGGATCCCGGCAAAGGCAGGCGGCGCAGTGGTCCGCGCAGCGTCTGGGAGCTGCTGCCACGGGTGGAGCCCACGCTTGCCGAATGGGCTGCGTTCTTCGCCGCTGGAGCGGGGAAGCGGGCGGCAGCCGAGGCTGGGCTGTCCCGTGCGGTCAGCGCCAGTGAGGCCGATGATCTGCTCCGGGACGCGGAGACCTTCCTGTCCCTGGCCGAGTCGGTCCTGGGCGTGCCGACCGCGCCGTTGCTCCCGTTGCGCTCGGCCGGATGAGTCCGGGACAGGTACGTCGGGGTAAGTCCGAGATGGGGCTCAGCTGGGTGAGTCCGGGGCAGGTACGTCCGGCAAGTCTGGGGTGGCTCAGCAATTGGGCCCCTGGCAGCGCGCTGGTCAGGCCGGGGTTGTTCCGCCGGTAGGCCGTGGCGGGTTCAGGGCGAGCGCTATCGGATCAGGGCTGTTATGCCAATGAGGGCTGTTATGCCAATGAGAAGAGTGCCGGTTGCACCGGGGCGGAGAGTTCGGGTGCTTGACGTGCCGACTGCGCCGTTGCTCCCGTTGTGCTTCGCCCGGATGGGCCTGCCGGTCTCGTTCCCTGCAGCGCCGGCCGGTCGCTGCCACGCGGGCGCGGCGCTGCTGCGTCAGAAGACGGTCGAGCTCAGAATGCTTCGACGGCGCTGCGCGCCTCGGAGTCGAGCACTCCCCAGCCGATCAGTTCCTCGGTGAGATCCACGGGAGACTTGTCGTAGATGACCGCGAGCGAACGCAGGTCCTCTTGCCTGATGGACAGCACCCGGCCGTTGTAGTCGCCACGCTGGCTCTGGATCGTTGCCACGTAGCGAGCGAGCGGCCCGGCCTGGTCCTTGGGTAGCTGGCCCATCCGCTCCAGGTCGATGACCAGTTTGGGAGCAGGCGCGAGCGGGGTCGGTGCGGCGTCACCGGGCAGTAGCTCGGATACGGGCACACCGTAGAACTCGGCCAGCTCGGCCAGCTTCTGCACGGTGACCGAACGGTCGCCGCGCTCGTAGGAACCCACCACGACGGCCTTCCAGCGGCCACGTGATTTTTCCTCGACGCCATGCAGCGAGAGACCTTGCTGCGTACGGATGGCGCGCAGGCGCGCACCGAGAGTTTTTGCGTATTCGGATGGCATGATGTTCGGCCCCCCAGCCGGTCGGCATGGAAAACAGTTAGTGGTTACGGACAGTGACGGTAAGCCGCGAGCGCGTCTAGGTCAAGTCGAATGCGAAAAAGTGGTTCAAGTTGACCCCTGGATCATCCGCCGGGGATCGGGCCGGGGAACCGCGTACGAGCAGTGTCTGACGAAGAACCGCAGGTAGTTGTGGTCGTGCGCGCCGGAAGGGCAATGGAGCGCCGAAAGGCATGCCGGCAACGGGTTGCGGGCGTCCGGAACCGGTCTGTAAGCGATCACCGCCCGGGCTCGCGAGGCGCTCCGGCGGGGCTGGACAAGGTCCAAGGCCCGGTTCGCTGGCCTGGGCGTGGGCGCGAGCAGGACTTTGCAGCGGTATGGGTGGATCTCTGGAAATTACAATAAGCGAGAGAGTCATTACTGATAGTTACGATCTCGATCGTTTTCCCGGCCAGGGGCGCGGTGCCGGCCGCGTGGCGGGCTGGAGCAAGACCCGGGGCTGCTACGGTTACCTGAGCAAACGTCCTTTAAGCCCGTCCTGTGAGGCGGGGAAGGAGGGTGCATGAGCATGCCTGCCGGCTCGCCGGCCTTGGCCGGCTACAAGCCCGTTCTGGACGCGGCCGACATCGGCCGCGCGGTCACCCGGATCGCACACGAGATCCTGGAGCGGACCAGGGGCGCCGAAGACGTCATTCTGCTGGGGATCCCGACCCGCGGGGTTCCGCTCGCCGGGCGGCTGGCCCGGTGCATCGAACAGGTTGAGGGATGGCCGGTTCCGGCCGGGTCCGTCGATATCACCATGTACCGCGATGACCTGAGAATGCGGCCTGCCCGCGCCCTCGGGCACACCGATCTGCCCGCCGCCGGCATCGAGGGCAAAACCGTGGTGCTGGTCGATGATGTGCTGTACTCCGGCCGCACGGTCCGGGCCGCGCTCGATGCACTGAACGACCTCGGCCGCCCGCGTGCGGTCCGGCTGGCCGTCCTGGTCGATCGTGGGCACCGGGAGCTGCCGATCCGGGCGGACTACGTCGGCAAGAACCTGCCGACATCACAGCGCGAGGTGGTGCGCGTCCTGCTGGCCGAGGTGGACGGCCAGGACGCGGTCCTGCTTGGCGAGGCTCGCGACCAGGCCGGGCGCCGGGACGGGACGGCCGCCCGAGGCAGCCATGAGGCCCCAGCCACGAAGGGAGCCCAGGGATGATCCGCCACCTGATCTCGGCCGGGGACCTCACCAGGGACGACGCCCTGCTCATCCTGGACACGGCCGACGAGCTCGCCCGGGTTGCCGACCGGCCGATCAAGAAGCTCCCCACCCTGCGCGGCCGCACCGTGGTCAACCTCTTCTTCGAGGACTCGACCAGGACCAGGATCTCCTTCGAGGCCGCCGCCAAGCGGCTGTCCGCCGACGTGATCAACTTCTCGGCCAAGGGGTCGAGCGTGGCCAAGGGTGAGAGCCTCAAGGACACCGCGATGACCCTGGAGGCGATGGGCGCCGACGCCGTCGTGGTCAGGCACAGTGCGGCCGGCGCACCGCACCGGCTGGCGAACTGGGTGCGTGGCAGCGTGGTCAACGCCGGGGACGGGGCGCACGAGCACCCGACCCAGGCCTTGCTGGACGCCTTCACCATGCGCCGCAGGCTCGGTGGCACGGTCACCGGGCAGGGCCTGGACGGCCTGCGGGTCACCATCGTCGGGGACATTTTGCACAGCCGCGTAGCCAGGTCCAACGTGCTGCTGCTGAGCACACTGGGCGCCGAGGTGACCCTGGTGGCGCCGCCCACCCTGTTCCCGGTGGAGATCGGCGGCTGGCCGTGCGCGACCGGGTACGACCTGGACGCGGCGCTGTCCAAGACCGACGTGGTGATGATGCTGCGGGTGCAGCGGGAGCGGATGAACGCCGCCTACTTTCCCAGCGAGCGCGAGTACAGCCGCAGGTACGGCCTGGACGCGGCCAGGATGGCCCTGCTCCCCGAGCATGCCATCGTCATGCACCCCGGCCCGATGAACCGGGGCGTCGAGATAGCCGCCGAGGTTGCCGACGGGGCCAGGTCCACCATTGTCGAACAGGTGGCCAACGGTGTGAGCGTCCGGATGGCCGTTCTCTACCTGCTGCTCGGCGGCCTGGAACCGGCCCAGCCGGCGACCACGGCCCCGCCGGCGGCCACGAGGGGGGTGAGCGCATGACCACCTGGCTGATCAAGGGCGCCAGGGCGTGCGGCGGCGACCCGGCGGACATCCTGATCCACGACGGCGTCATCGCCACCCCGGACGGCCAGGGGAAAGCCCAGGTCATCGACGCCGACGGGCTGATCGCCCTGCCCGGGCTCGTGGACCTGCACACGCACCTGCGCGAGCCGGGCCGGGAAGACGCCGAGACGGTGGAGACCGGCACCCAGGCCGCCGCGCTCGGCGGTTACACCGCCGTGCACGCCATGGCCAACACCGACCCGGTGGCCGACACCGCCGGTGTGGTGGAACAGGTCTGGCGGCTGGGCCGCCAGGCCGGCCACTGCGACGTGCAGCCGGTGGGAGCGGTGACCGCCGGCCTGCAGGGCGCCAGGCTGGCCGAGCTTGGCGCGATGGCGGATTCGGCCGCCCGGGTCCGGGTGTTCTCCGACGACGGGCACTGCGTGTCCGACGCCCGGCTGATGCGCCGCGCGCTGGAGTATGTCAAGGCGTTCGACGGCGTGATCGCCCAGCATGCGCAGGAGCCCCGGCTGACCGAGGGCGCGCAGATGAACGAGGGCGAGGTGTCGGGCAGGCTCGGCCTGGCCGGCTGGCCGGCCGCCGCCGAGGAGTCGGTCATCGCCCGGGACTGCCTGCTGGCCGCGCACGTCGGCTCGGCCCTGCACGTCTGCCACGTGTCCACGGCGGGCTCGGTGGAGATCATCCGCTGGGCGAAGTCCAAGGGCTGGCGGGTGACCGCCGAGGTCACGCCGCATCACCTGCTGCTCACCGACGACCTGGTCGAAGGCTACGACCCGGTGTACAAGGTCAACCCGCCGCTGCGCACCAAGGCGGACGTGACCGCGCTGCGCAACGGCCTGGCCGACGGGACCATCGACTGCGTCGCCACCGACCACGCCCCGCACCCGCTCGAACACAAGGAAACCGAGTGGGAGACGGCGGCGTTCGGCATGACCGGCCTGGAGACGGCGCTGCGCGTGGTCCAGCACGCCATGGTGGACACCGGACTGCTCGGCTGGGCCGACGTGGCCGACCGGATGTCGCTGCGGCCGGCCAGGATCGCCCGGCTGGCCGGGCAAGGCAACCAGCTCGAACCCGGCGCACCGGCCAGCCTGACGCTGTATGACCCCACGCCCCGCGAAGCGGTCGACCCGGCGAGCCACGCCTCCAAGAGCCGCAACAGCCCGTTCACCGGCATGGTGCTGCCGGGCCGGGTCGTCGCCACGTTCCTGCGCGGCGAGCCGACCGTGCTCGACGGAAAGCTGGCCTGATGCCGGGGGCAGAACGGCCGGCGCTGCTGCTGCTGGAAGACGGAAGGGCCTTTCATGGGCGGGCGTTCGGCGCCGACGGCGAGACGTTCGGCGAGATGGTCTTCAGCACCGGGATGACCGGCTACCAGGAGACGCTGACCGACCCGTCCTACTGCCGCCAGATCGTCGCGATGACCGCCCCGCACATCGGCAACACCGGCATCAACGACGAGGACAACGAGTCGAGGCGGATCTGGGTCAGCGGCTACGTGGTCCGCGAGCTGTCCCCGGTCGTCTCCAGCTGGCGGGCCAAACGCAGCCTGGAGGACGAGCTGGCCAGCCAGGGGATCACCGGCATCGCGATCACCGGCACCCGCGCGCTCACCCGGCACCTGCGCGAGCGGGGCGCCATGCGCGCCGCGATCAGCACCACGGCCGGACCGCACGAGCTGCTGGAACGGGTGCTGGCCAGCCCGCAGATGACCGGGGCTGACCTGGCCCGGCAGGTCACTACCCAGCAGCCCTACACCGTCAGCCCGCCGGATGGCGCCAGTCCCAGGTACCGGGTCGCCGCGGTGGACCTGGGCATCAAGACCGCCACCCCGCGCCGGTTGGCCGAACGCGGCTGCGAGGTTCACGTGCTGCCCGCCGACGCCACCGCCGGCCAGATCCTGGCGACCGAACCCGACGGTGTGTTCTTCTCCAACGGCCCCGGTGACCCGGCCGCTGCCGGCTACGCGGTCGACGCGATGCGCCAGATGCTCACGGCCGGCATCCCGGTCTTCGGCATCTGCCTGGGCAGCCAGATCCTCGGCCGCGCCCTGGGCCTGGGCACCTACAAGCTCAGATTCGGCCATCGTGGCGTCAACCAGCCGGTCCAGGACTTGCGCACCGGCCGTGTCCACATCACCAGCCACAATCACGGCTTCGCCGTGGAGGCACCGGACGATGGGCCGTTCGGCACGCCGTTCGGCCAGGCGGTCGTCTCGCATCGCAACCTCAACGACGGCGTCGTCGAGGGACTGCGGCTGCTGGATGCCCCGGTGTTCGCGGTCCAGTACCACCCGGAGGCCGCGCCAGGCCCGCACGACGCCGACGACCTGTTCGGTGAGTTTTGCGTGCTCATGGAGCAGGGAGGCCGCCATGCCACGGCGTGAGGACCTCAGGTCGGTCCTTGTCATCGGCTCCGGCCCGATCGTTATCGGCCAGGCCTGCGAGTTCGACTACTCCGGCACCCAGGCCTGCCGGGTACTCAAGCGCGAGGGAATCCGGGTCAGCCTGGTCAACTCCAACCCGGCTACGATCATGACCGATCCCGAGTTCGCCGACGCCACCTACGTCGAGCCGATCACCCTGGACGTGTTGCAGAAGGTGATCGAGAAGGAGCGGCCGGACGCGGTGCTGCCCACCCTGGGCGGCCAGACCGCGCTGAACGCCGCCGTCGCGCTGCACGACGCCGGCACGCTGACCACCTGCAACGTCGAACTGATCGGCGCCGACATCGAGGCGATCAAGGCGGGCGAGGACCGGGAACGGTTCAAGGAGATCGTCACCGGTCTCGGCGCCGAGGTCCCGGCCAGCCGCATCTGCGGCAGCCTGGACGAGGCACTGGCTGCGGCAGAGCAGCTCGGCTACCCGACCGTCGTCCGCCCGTCCTACACGCTCGGCGGCTCCGGCTCCGGCATCGCCTATAACGAGCAGGATCTGCACCGGATCGCCTGCGCCGGACTGGACGCCAGCCCGGTCACCGAGGTTCTCCTTGAGGAGTCGATCCTTGGCTGGAAGGAGTTCGAGCTCGAGCTGATGCGCGACCGGGCCGGCAACGTGGTGGTCGTCTGCTCCATCGAGAACATCGACCCGATGGGCGTGCACACCGGCGATTCGGTCACCGTGGCGCCGGCCATGACCCTGACCGACCGCGAGTACCAGCGGATGCGCGACACGGCCATCGCGGTGATCCGCGCCGTCGGCGTGGACACCGGCGGCTGCAACATCCAGTTCGCCGTGCACCCGCGGACCGGCCGGATGGTCGTGATCGAGATGAACCCCCGGGTGTCCCGGTCCTCGGCGCTGGCCTCCAAGGCGACCGGCTTCCCGATCGCCAAGATCGCCGCGAAGCTGGCCATCGGCTACACGCTGGACGAGATCCGCAACGACATCACCGGCGAGACCCCGGCCAGCTTCGAGCCCGCGCTGGACTACGTGGTCGTCAAGGTGCCCAGGTTCGCGTTCGAGAAGTTCCCCGGCGCCGACCCGGTGCTCACCACGCACATGAAGTCGGTGGGCGAGGCGATGGCCATCGGCCGCAACTTCCCCGAGGCACTGCAGAAGGCGCTGCGCTCCCTGGAACGCCGTGGCGCCGAGCTGAGCTGGGCCAGCCCGCCCGGCGACGCGGCCGCCCTGGTCCGCCGGTGCGCCGTCCCGCACGAGGGCCGGCTGGCCACCGTCCATCAGGCGCTGCGGGCCGGCGCCGGTGTGGCCGAGCTGGCATCGGCCAGCGGCATCGATCCATGGTTCATCGATCAGATTAAATTCATCGAAGACGCTTCGCTGCGGTTGGGGCGAGCGCAGACGCTTAGCGTGCCCGCACTGCGCGAGGCAAAGGCACTCGGCTTCTCCGACGCGCAGATCGGGCAGCTTCGCGGCATCGCCGAATCCACGGTGCGGGAGATGCGCCAGCAACTCGGCGTGCGGCCGGTCTTCCACACGGTGGACACCTGCGCGGCCGAGTTCGCCGCCCGCACTCCCTATCTGTACTCGACCTACGACGACGAGACCGAGGTTCCGGCCGGTGACCGGCCTAAGGTGATCATCCTGGGCAGCGGGCCGAACCGGATCGGCCAGGGCATCGAGTTCGACTACGCCTGCGTGCACGCCTCGTTCGCGCTGGCGCAGGCCGGCTACGAGACCGTCATGGTCAACTGCAACCCGGAGACCGTGTCCACCGACTACGACACCTCCAGCCGGCTCTACTTCGAGCCGCTGACCCTGGAGGACGTGCTCGAAGTCGTGCACGCCGAGCAGGCCACAGGCCCGGTGGCCGGGGTGATCGTGCAGCTCGGCGGGCAGACCCCGCTTGGCCTGGCCAGGGCGCTCACCGCTGCCGGGGTGCCGGTCGTGGGCACCAGCGCCGAGGCGATCCACCTGGCCGAGGACAGGGGGGCGTTCGGCCGGGTACTGGCCGAGGCCGGCCTCACCGCGCCGCGCAGCGGCACCGCCTACTCGGCCGCCGAGGCCACGGCGGTCGCCAAGGAGATCGGCTACCCGGTGCTGGTCCGGCCGTCCTATGTGCTCGGCGGCCGGGGCATGGAGATCGTCTACGATGACGAGGCGCTCGCCGGGTACGTGCAGCGGGCGACCCAGATCAGCCCCGAGCACCCGGTGCTCATCGACAGGTTCCTCGACGACGCGGTCGAGATCGACGTGGACGCGCTCTACGACGGGACCGAGCTGTTCCTTGGCGGGGTGATGGAGCACATCGAGGAGGCCGGCATCCACTCCGGCGACTCCGCCTGCGCCCTGCCGCCGATCACCCTCGGCCATGCCGACATCGACCGGATCCGTGAGGCCACCAGGCTCATCGCCGCCGGGGTCGGGGTGCGCGGTCTGCTGAACGTGCAGTACGCGCTCGCCGCCGGGGTGCTCTACGTGCTGGAGGCGAACCCGCGTGCGTCCCGCACCGTGCCGTTCGTGTCCAAGGCGACCGCGACCCCGCTGGCCAAGGCGGCCGCCCGGATCATGCTCGGCGCGACCATCGCCGGGCTGCGGGCCGAGGGACTGCTGCCGCCGTCGGCCGACGGTGGGACGCTGCCGCTGGACGCGCCGATCGCGGTAAAGGAGGCGGTGCTGCCGTTCGGCAGGTTCCGCGACACAAAGGGCGAGGGCGTGGACACCCTGCTCGGGCCGGAGATGCGCTCGACCGGCGAGGTGATGGGCATCGACGAGGTGTTCGGCACCGCGTATGCCAAGTCCCAGGCTGCGGCCTACGGCCCACTGCCGGCCAAGGGCCGCGCGTTCGTCTCGGTGGCCAACTCCGACAAGCGCTCCATGATCTTCCCGGTCAAGCGCCTGGCCGACCTGGGTTTCGAGATCTGGGCGACGGCCGGCACCGCGGAGGTGCTGCGCCGCAACGGGGTCCGTGCCAGGATCGTCCGCAAGCACAGGGACGGGCCCGGGCCTGACGGCGAGCCCACGATCGTGACCAGGCTGCTGGACGGGCAGGTGGATCTCATCGTCAACACCCCGTTCGGCTCACCCGGCCAGACCGGCCCGCGGGTGGACGGCTACGAGATCCGCACAGCTGCCGTCCGGCGTGGGATCGCCTGCGTGACGACGACGGCGGGCCTGGCCGCTGCCGTGCAGGGCATCGAGGCGATACAGCGCGGCGAGGTGGGAGTTCGGTCGCTGCAGGAACACGCGGCGCGCATACGTGAGCACAGATGACGATGCAGGACGGTAAATCGAAGGCCGAACTCGGGCCCGTGCAGGTGGCCGGGCCCGTGCTGACCCTGCGCCGGGTGGATGCCTACTACGCGATGACCGTGGTGGCGCCGCGGATCGCCCGGGCGTTCCGGCCGGGTCAGTTCGTCGCGGTCGCGGTCGGCGGCCCGGAGACCTCGATGCTGCTGCGCCGGGCGTTCTCCATCCACGACGTTGGCCCCGACCACGGCGGCACGGTGGAGTTCGTGTTCTCCGCGCACGGCCCGGGCACCCGCTGGCTGGCCCGCCGCCGGGCCAGGGACGTGGTGGACGTCACCGGGCCGCTGGGCCGCCCGTTCCCGCTGCCCCGGGATCCGGCCAACTGCCTGCTGGTCGGCGGCGGCTACGGCAGCGCGCCGCTGTTCCCGCTGGCGGGCAGGCTGCGCTCGCGCGGCTGCCAGGTGGATTTCCTGCTCGGCGCGGCGAGCGCGGACCGGGTGTTCGGCTCGCTGACCGCGCGCCGCAACGGCCGCACCGCGACGATCACCACCGAGGACGGCTCGATGGGCCTGCGCGGGCTGGTGACCGATGCGCTGGCCCGGGTGATCCATGAGGCGCACACTGACGTGATCTATGCTTGCGGCCCGATGCCCATGCTGCGCGCGGTGACCGAGTTCGCCGACCGCTACGAGATCCCCGTGCTTGCCCTGGTCGAGGAGTCCATGGCCTGTGGCATCGGGGTCTGCATGACCTGCGTTCTGCCGGTGGTCGGCGACGACGGGGTGACCAGGATGACGCGGTCCTGCATAGCCGGCCCGGTGTTCAGCGGTCAGGCCGTGCGCTGGGACGACATCGGCACGATCCCCTTCGACGCGCTCGGCGCCCCTGGACATCGTCATGCCGGCTGACCTGCGGACCAAGCTCGGGCACATCGAGCTGCCCAACCCGATCCTCACCGCCTCCGGGTGCGCCGCGGCGGGCCGCGAGCTGTCCAGGTTCACCGACGTGGCCAAGCTTGGCGCGGTGGTGACCAAGTCGATCATGCTGGCGCCCCGGGCCGGGCGGCCCACGCCGCGGATGGCCGAGACACCCAGCGGCATGCTGAACTCGATCGGCCTGCAGGGCCCGGGCATCGACGCGTTCCTCCAGCGCGACCTGCCCTGGCTGCTCACCCAGGGTGCCCGCGCCGTGGTATCGATCGCCGGCGGCAGCGTGGCCGAGTACGCCGAGCTGGCCGGCCGGCTCTCCGACGCGCCCGGGGTCACCGCGATCGAGGTGAACATCTCCTGCCCGAACGTCGAAGACCGCGGCACCGTGTTCGCCTGCGACCCGGTGGCGGCGGCCGCCGTGACCGAGGCCGTCCGGTCGCGCGCCCGCTACGACATCCCCGTGTTCACCAAGCTGTCGCCGGACGTCACCGACATCGTCGCGATCGCCCGGTCCTGCGTGTCCGCCGGGGCCGACGGCCTGTCGCTGATAAACACGCTGCTTGGCATGGCCATCGACACCCGGACCATGCGCCCGGTGCTCGCCGGGATCACCGGCGGCCTGTCCGGCCCGGCCATCCGCCCGGTCGCGGTACGGTGCATATGGCAGGTGAAGCAGGCGCTGCCCGATATCCCGGTCATCGGCATGGGCGGCGTCCGCACGGGTAGGGACGCGTTCGAACTGATCCTGGCCGGCGCGTCCATGGTCAGCGTGGGTACGGCGATCTTCCACGATCCAGGCGCCTGCGACCGAATCCTCCGTGAGCTCGGCGACGAGCTTGGCCGCCACGGGCTGGACCGGCTGGGTGACGTCATCGGACTTGCCCACAAACCCTCAGGTACCGCCCGGCAGCAGAGCCTACGATAGGGAAGGGGGTAAACCATGACCAGTCCTGCACCGATTGCTGTTGCCCTGGACGCGCCCAACCTGGAGACCGCGTCGCAGTGGGCCGGTCTGGTCACGCCGCACGTCAGCACCGTCAAAATCGGCCTTGAGCTCTATCTTCGCTATGGTCCGGGCGCGGTCGCCTCGATCCGCGGCGCGAGCGGCGTGCAGATCTTCCTCGACCTCAAGCTGCACGACATCCCGGCGACCGTGGCCGGTGCCGTCCGCGCCGTCGCCCGGCTGCGCCCGCGGCTCGTCACCGTACACGCGGCCGGCGGCCCCGCAATGATCCGCGCCGCCGTCGAGGCCGCTCCCGGCACGCCAATCGCCGCCGTCACCGCGCTGACCTCGCTCAGCGCCGGAGACCTTGAACGGATCGGGGTGAGCGGCTCGCCGGCCGACTGGGTGCTCCGGCTGGCCACGCTCGCCGTCGAAGCCGGTGCCAGCGGCCTGGTCTGCTCCCCCCACGAGGTCGCCGCCGTCCGCGCCGAGGTCGGCCCGGAGATCACCCTGATCACCCCCGGCGTCCGCCCGGCCGGCATCGACGCCCACGACCAGGCCCGGATAGCCACCCCCGAGCAGGCCATCGCGGCCGGGTCCGACCTGCTGGTGATCGGCCGCGCCATCACCGGCGCCGCCGACCCCGGCGCCGCCGCCGCCGCGATCGCCGCCTCCCTCCGCCGGCAGGTGGCAGCGGTCCGCGTCCAGTTATCCACTCGTGGCCTTACCTGAAATCTCCGGAAGACCTGTTCGCCGGTACGGGGTGATGAGTTCACTCGCGGGGCGCGGTTGCAGGCCGTGAGCCGCATGAACAGATGAGGCTCAAGCGATCGCCGGTTAGCGTCATGCTGGCCTTTCCCGACTAAATCGACTTTACCAGTTGGTTAGATCTGAATAGCCTGTCACCTGCGCTATCCATAATAGCAATTTTATAGATCGATTAACTCAAGAAAACTCATCCAGTTTTAAGATTGAAATGATGGGAAAATCCTCTAGGATCGTTCATATGTCCACCCAGGACAGCGCGGGGAGCGACTGGGCCCGGCAGCCGCTCCCGGCACAGGTACTCGGGCGGAGGTATTTATGAGTTTTGACATCGTCATAGCCGGACTCATCGTCGGGGTCCTCGTCGGGATGACGGGGGCCGGTGGGGGCGCCTTGATGACGCCCATCCTCATCCTGATTTTCGGGGTGGCGCCCAGTTCGGCGGTGTCCAGCGACATCGTGGCGTCGGCGATCATGAAACCGTTCGGCGGGGCCATCCACTTCAAGCGCGGCACCGTGCACATGGGGCTGGTGGGCTGGCTTTCGCTGGGGTCGGTGCCCGCGGCCTTCGCCGGTGTGTTCATCGATCATGCGCTCGGTGCCGGCAAGGTGATGCAGCAGAACATCGAGTACGCCATGGGCGCCGCGATCATCCTCGCCGCCGCCGCGATCCTGATCAGGTTGCTGATCGACAGCGCGGCCAAGCGCAAGGGCGGCGAGGTTGCCGAGGAGCCCGAGCCCGAGATCAGGGTGAAGCGGATCCTGACCGTGGTGATCGGCGTGTTCGGTGGCTTCCTGGTCGGCATCACGTCGGTGGGGTCCGGCTCGCTGATGATCGTCCTGCTCATGATCGTCTACCCGAAGCTGTCGATGAAGCGGCTGGTCGGCACGGACATCGTCCAGTCGATGCCGCTGGTCGCCTCAGCCGCCGCCGGGCACGCGCTGTTCGGCGGGCTGAAGTTCGGGCTGACCGCGGCGATCGTGGTCGGCAGCATCCCCGGCGTGATCGCGGGTTCCTGGCTGTCCTCGCGGGCCTCCAACCTGCTGCTCCGCCCGATTCTGGCCTTCGTGCTGATGGGCAGCGCGCTCAAGCTGCTCGGCGTGGGCACGACGCCGCTGGCCATCACAATGGGGATCGTGGCCTTGATCGGCTTCCCGCTGTGGGCCTTCGTCGACGGCTACGGGCGCCCGGCCGCGGCCTGGACCGCTGCCGGGCACCGCAGGCGCCGGACGCTCACTCTGGTCGGCGCCGGTGCCCCGGTCGCGGTCGGCTTCGTCACCGCCGCCGTGTACTTCGCCCGGCAGCGCCCCAGGATTGTGCGCGCGACCAACGAGATCGCCGGCACGATCCCGGAGCGTGCACAGGCCCCGACCGCCGCATGACCACAGACCTAGCTTGTCACCCTGGCCTGCGCAGCGACACCCGGACGATGACCAGGGCGACGCCGAGGACCAGCACGATCAGCCCGGCGACCTGGGCACCGACCTGCCCCCCGTTCAGCGGCAGGATGTTCGCGGCCGCCGACGGCCGGTATGGGCCACGGGCTGGCTTGACGCTGCGGGCTGGCGTGCCGGGTACGGAGGATGGCCCGGGGTTGATCGCCGGGAACGCGATGGACGGGTTGCCCGCGGTGACAGAACCGCTGGAGTTGCTCAGCGACGGCAGGCCGCCGGGCCGCAACCCGGTGCCGAGGTCTCCAGGAGAGCTGGAACTGTGCGGCCTGCCGTGGCCCGGCGAGCCGTGCGTTGGGGTTGGCCGCGGGCTGGTGTGCGGCGCCGCGATGACGCTCACCGTGGCCGACGCGGTGACCTTGCCGTTGCCGGCCGCCCCGCTGGCCGTGCCGGTCACGGTCGCGGTCAGCGTGACCGTGTCACCGGCCGGTGCGGCCGAGGGCACATCCGTCTGCGCCTGCAGTTCGCTGGCCTGAGACGCCTGCAGCGTTCCCACCGTGCAGGTGGCCGTGCCGTCCCCGGCGCCGCAGTAACTGAAGGCGGGCGACCGGAACGGCGGTGATGGCCGGCCGGTGGTGACCGAGACCTGCACCGACACGCCGTCCACCGTCCCGCCGGACGGCCAGACCCGGATCCGGTACGCGGCCGCCTGGCCCGGCTGCGCCGTTGCCGTCACCGCCTGCAGGCTCACGCACAGGTCCACGGGCGACGGCGTGGGCGAGGATGAAGGAGCGGCGGCCAGCGCCCGGTCCAGCTTGTGCAGGATCTTCCTGGCCAGCCTGAGCGGCGGAAACGACAGGTGGACCGGCCACGGCCCGGCCGGCTGGCTGTCCGGCAAGGGCAGGGGCTGGCACACCTGCGGCGCCGTAACCCCCGCGGAGTGCGCCGCGGCGAGCGCCGCCGCCGTTGTGCCCGCGCACATCAGCGCGGCTCCGGCGAGCACGCCCAGCGCCGGGGATCCCGCCCGGTTCCGGCGTGCCCCACCGGAACCGGGACCAGTCAGGGAGTTGCGTTCGGACTTCGGCATCACTCGGCGAGGTTACAGGCAGTAGCGTTATCGAAGCGTTCCTCATCGCAACGTGAGCCGCGCACCTGCCGCTGCCGGATTCCGCACCGGGGCGGGCCAAAAGGAGCAACCCGGGCGGCCGCCGGCTGCCCGCCCGGCGGCGGCAGGCCCGCGGCCGCCGGGCCTGCACCACCAGCGCGGGAGACACCCCGTCATGGTCCCTGCCGCCATTCTCCGGTGGCCCCACCCTGCCGGGAACTAATTGTCCGCCCACCAGCCGATGTTAATGCCGTAACCATGCGTAGGGTCCTGGTAAGGGGAGGTGCTTTCATGCCTGACTTTATTATCAAGACCGGTGACATGGTCAAGGTGACAATTCCTCCGCCCACGGTCGTGCCGATGCTCGAGGCGCCCGCCGGGCTGACCGGATCGAGCACGAACCTCAGCGTGGCCGGGACCCCGGCCTGCCTGCTGGGCGACGAATTGCCGGCCGAACTCGACGAGCCGCTTCCTTATACCGCGCCACCGTTCACCAATCCCGGCACCGGGAAACTCACCCTCACTCTGCTGCCCAGCAATCAGACCGTGATCGCCAAGAACGGCAAGGTAATCCTCATCAAGGGCGAGCAGTTCACCGCGCTGTTCACGGTGGAGGTCCCGGCCACCCAGACCACCCCGGCCGGCCCGGTGCCCGACCCGGTCGACGCCAAGCCGGGCACCGCCGAATTCATCACCACCAACGAAACCGTCAAGGCCGGTTAGCGGCTGGATAATGCCGGATAGTTTCGCGCCCGCTGAGTGTTTGCTGGCATCGTAAATTTTTACCCGATCCCAAACAGCTCGATATCACTGATCGCGACATCGGCGCTGTGGTTTCCCGGGAAGGTTCCCTCGACCTCGATCTTGACACTCTTGATCTCCACTGCGTTGTGAATGTTCAGGGTCTGCGACTTGGGCGTGTCCTGCGGGGTGAGCGTGAACGACTCGTCGTTGGAGTACAGCAGCACGAGCAGCGATGGCCGGCTGTCGGCCAGGTAATTGCCGCTCGCGCCGGAGAAGATGATCATTCGGGTCAGCGTCACCGGATGGGAGAACGTCAGGTTCAGCGTGGGGAAGTCGGTCAGCGAGAACGGCGCCAGCCAGTAGGTGTTGCTGAAGCTGTCCACGGCCAGTTCGCCCGGATGCCCGTGCGCCTGCGCGCTGGCGCTCACCGTCACGGGGTGAATCGGGACGTAGTGGACGTTGATCGAGTTGGTCACCTTGCTCTTGAACGACGCCACCTTGCTGTTGATCATGTTCCGGAACGGCGGGTAGGCGCCGTAGACCAGGCCGGCCACCAGGATGAGCGCGCCGGCGACCAGCCGCCCCTTGCGGTACAGCTTGCGCATCGAGTGCTTGACGTCGCGCCCGGCCGGCGGCCGGCCGGGGCCGCTGCCCGTAGCCGGGACCGCGGTCACCCGGGGGCCGCGCCTGAGCTTCAGCCGGCGCCACCAGGGCACGTGGGCAGGCACGGCCTCGGTCAGCGAGGTACCGCAGCGGCTGCAGAATTTGCGGGCCGGCGGGTTGCCCTCGCCGCACTGACCGCAGATCAGGTCGCCGGGGCGCAGCCGGTGCGTCGGCTTGGT
Organism: Streptosporangiaceae bacterium; assembly: GCA_035308365.1. Lineage (GTDB taxonomy): Bacteria > Actinomycetota > Actinomycetes > Streptosporangiales > Streptosporangiaceae > PALSA-505. The sequence goes on along the minus strand of DATGGU010000130.1, from coordinate 36,030 downwards.
CTTGGTCACGGCGGCCGCGCGGGCCCGGGCGATCTCCGGCGTGCGTTCCTGCGGCTTGCTGGAGCCGTCGGCGGACGGCCTGACGGGCGCCTCGGTGGCCGCTGCCGCGGCGTCGGGCAGCTTGACCGGATCGGGCTTGCTGATGGGGGCGACCAGATCGGCCGGTGTGGCGGCCGGGGCCGGCGGTGGGGGTGGCGCGGCCGCCCTGGGCGGGCCGGGTGGCGGCGGTGGCGGAGCGCCCGGGCCGGGTGGCGGCGGTGGCGCGGCGGCCCTGGGCGGACCCGGGGGCGGGCCGGCGCCCGGTGCGGGTGGCGGTGGTGGCGGAGCGCCGCCGGGCGGAGGGGGCGGCGGTGCGGCGCGGCCGGGCGGTGGTGGTGGCGGGGGGGCAGCCCCGCGCGGAGCCGGTGGCGGGGGTGCAGCTCCACGCGGGGCTGGTGGTGGCGGCGGGGCACCTCCCCCCGGCCGCGGTGGTCCAGGTGGTGGCGGAGCGCCCGGCCTGGCACCGGGTCCGCCAGCAGGCCCGCCGGGACCCGGCTTGGCACCGGCCGCGGCCGAGCCCTCGGGCACGACCGTGATGGCGGAGAAGACGGCGCCCTGCAGGCGGGCCATCAGGCTCTGTTTCGGCGGTGGCGGCGCTGCGGCCTCCTGTTCGGCCTGCTGGACGAATTCCTCGGAGATCTTGGGTGTGACCTTCTCACCGGTGAATTCGAGGAAGCTTCCGCAGGAACCGCAGAACGCGTCCGCGTCTCCGTTATGGGATCCGCACTTACGGCAGACGATCATGAGCTGAGCACCTCCAGCCGATGCACGATGTGGGCGGGTTTCGCCGCCCTGATGAGGGCATCCAGTGCCGTTTGGTTCACCGTGGAGACGTCGTCGACCACGATGCGGACCGCCAGCCGCGGCACGTCCTCGCCGGGCAGTTCGGCGCCTGGCTTCAGCGACCAGGACACGGCGCCGCTCTCGGCGATCTCGGCCCGGCCGCCGGTGGCGAGCTCCAGCTCCTTGATCAGCCCGGCGACCGTGCCGCGGGTGCGGAAGATCTCGACGGCCTCCAGGACGAACCGGCGCCGCCGCTGCGGCGGCCAGTTCTCGTCGATAACCTCGCCGAACCAGCTCGACACCCAGCGAAGGAAGTCGTCCGGGGCGAGCATCGGATCCAGGTAGGCGCCGAGGCAGTCGAGCGTCGACACGATCGGGGCGAGCACCTCGTCGATCGCGGCGGTGAACCGCGGCGTGAACGAGTCCTCCTGGTATACCGCCGGCATGAGCGTGTGCAGTGGGTAGGGCGTGCCGAGCCCGCCGGCCGTGCCGCGCATCAGTGCTCCTCGACGCGAATCTGATGGTCGTAGGAGAAGACCAGGCTGCCGGCTTCGAGATTGATCCGGTGCGCCTCTTCGCCGCGTTTGCCGGTCACCGGGTCGGCCGAGAAGATCCGCACGTCCTCGATCATGTCCACGCCCTGCACCCGCTGCAGCAGGCCGAATATCTCACCGGACTGGACCGGACGGCCGAACGGCCAGCCATCGCCCTCCGGCCCGCCGCCGGGCAGCGGGCTGAGGAAGCCGTACAGGGCCCGCAGCGCGCCGGAGCGCAGCCGTTCGGCGTTCACCCGGGGCCTGGCGATCAGCCGGGCCACGACCGTGATCCCCCGGTACAGCGGCGGCTCGATGCTCACCCGGGTCCCGACGATCCGCACGTCTTCCAGGGCTTCGGCGATGGTGGCCAGCGTCTTCTCCGCTGGCAGCAGGTTCTCGAACCGGATCCGGCCACCCTCGCTGGCGGCCGACGGCACGATCAGCACCCGGACCGCGCCTGCCGCCGACGCGCCCTCCCCGGCGGGGACGCAGCGCACCCGGGCGATCTCCGGGGCGGCCTGCTTGGTCAGCGCCTCGTAGTCCTCGGCGGTCACCGCCCGGCCCCGGCTGCGCAGCAGCAGTGGCCCGCGCGCCTTGGCTTCCTCCAGCGTCTCGCCGTCCACCCCGCCCTGCGCCGGGTGCAGGTTCTCCACCGAGGCGACGAACGGGACCGACGACTTGAGCGTGCGGACGGCGCCGGTGATGACGTTGCCGATCCGGCCGCCGCCGGTCGCGTACCTGCGGATCCGGATTGCGGCCCCGGCAGGCGGCACCGCGCCGTACTGCCGCAGCGAGCCGCCGGGCTCGCGCACGGCCGGGCCGAAGATCACCAGGCCCGGATAGGCGTCGAGGACGAAGTGCCGGTCGGCCGGGCCGCTGCTGGCGAAGTCGTCCACCTGGGTCCAGGCCTGCCAGCCCTCGTCGGTGCTGACCTCGACAACCAGGTCACCCGTCGCGGCCAGGACGGGGGAGCGGGACAGCCGCAGGGTCAGGCCGGGCACGCCCTCGGACACGCCGAGTTCCTCGCGCTCCACCACCTCGCCGTGCACGGCGAGCGTGGTGCCACCCACGGTGCACGCGCTGAGCGCATGCAGCACCGGGGAACTGGTATACGGCGGCTGGCCCTCGTCCGGTTCGGTGATCCGGGCCCGCAGCCAGCCCGCCCGGTCGCCGCCGGTGATACTCACCTGGTGATCGGCGGGCACGTGCACGATCACCGAGCCGGACCGGTTGAAGCCGCCGGTCTCGTCCAGCGTGACCTCACAGGCGGTCCACTCGCCGTCGCCGGTCCACGCCTCCCACACCAGCGGCGGCCGCTCGGGATTCACGCCGATGCCCTCCACCCGGCCCTCGAAGTCGATCCGGATGGCGCACCGCGGCGCCGGGTCGTCGAGCCCGATGAGCAGGGCGTGGCCGGCCTCGGGTGGGTCGCCGAACACCGGGAACGGGGTGCCGGCGGCCAGCAGCGGCGTCCGGTCGGCGGTGTCCGGCCGCGGCTCGTCATCGTCGCCGGTGGGGGTGGCGGTCGTGCGTACCAGGAGCAGCTTGCGGGGCGGTAGCACCAGCTCGCCGATGGTCGCGAACTCGATGGACTCCTGCGCCTGGGTACGCAGGGTGCCGACCCGGGTGGCCGCGGCGATGGTCAGCGCCGTGCTGGCCGGTGCGGCGAGCCAGAACGTCACCGGCACGCTGGCCGGGGTTGGCGGCAGCATGCGCAGCCCGATCAGGTCGAGGAACTTCAGGTAGATCCGGTCCGGCACCCGGTTGAGCCGGTAAAGGAGCTGGTCGGTCATGTAGGCGAACGTCTCGATCAGCGTCACACCGGGATCGGAGACGTTGTGGTCCGTCCACTCCGGGCAGCGGCGCTGCACCAGCCGCTTGGCGTCGTCGACGAGGTCCTGGAACCGCCGGTCATCGAGGTTGGGCACGGGCAGCGGCATCAGCGTTCCTCCCCATGCTCCGGGATCGTGTAGAACGGGAACACGAGGTTGCGGCTGTCGTTCGTCGCCTTGATGACGTACCGGATGTCGATGTAGAGCGTGCCCAGCTCGCCGGGATCCGGGGTGACCTCGACGGCACTCACATCCACCCGGGGTTCCCAGCGCAGCAGCGCCGCCCGCACCTCGGATTCGATGGCCGTCGCGTTCTCCAGCGTCGCCCCGGCGAAGACGAAGTCGCGCAGCCTGCTGCCGAACTCGTTGCGCATCGGCCGTTCGCCCGGGTACGTCATGAGGATGAGCTGGATGGATTGCTCCAGCTCCGCCGTTCCCCTGGCCAGCGCGATGGCGCCCCGGGCGTCCACGCTCACGGGAAAGGCCCATCCCGCTCCGATGAAATCCTGCTCCATCTAGGCCTCTCGATGTGTGTCGTCAGTTGAGCTGGATCTGTGAACCCTTGATCGAAACCTGGCCGTCGCTCTGAATGGAGATCGAGCTCTTTGCCGTGAGCTTGAGGCTGGCGCCGCCGTCGATGTTCACGGTGCCGCCCTCGCCAGCGGCGACGTTGATCGTTCCGCCTTTTCCGCACTGAATGCTGAGCGTGCCCTGCGCGGCCTTGCTGTTCGGCGGCTTCGGGTCGCAGCTCAGCGTGATCGTGCCGGCCACCTGGTCGATGGCCAGCGCCAGGCTGCCGTCGCCGGTGCCCAGCGTGATCGTCGAGACGCTCGGTGGCGGGCTGCCCTCACCGGGCGGAATCTGGTCGCCGAACACCAGCCGGTTGCCGGCGGCGGAGACGAAGCCGCGCAGCGCGACCGCGGCGGTCTCCCCGGTCGCCTTGATGGCCGGGCCGCCCAGGCTGTACTGGCTGCCGCTGTTGACGACACCGCCGAGCACGCAGGCGCGGCGCGGATCGCCGAACTCGAAGCCGACCAGCACCTCGTCGCCGACCTCCGGCAGGAACAGCGCCCCGCTGCGCCTGCCCGCGCCGAACTGGATGACCGGCGACCAGTCGGTCTCGTAGTCCGGCGACAGCCAGGGCAGAGCGATCTTGACCTGGCCCTTCTGCTGCGGGTCGTTGTTGTTGGTGACCACCCCGCAGTACACGCCCGGCATCCGCGGCGGCTTGGGCCTGGCCTGCCCGGCCGAGACGAGGGACAGCAGCGACCGTTCCTGCCTGCCGCTGACCACGAACAGGGTGGTGTACCCGGCCTCCCTGAGGTCGAACACGTGGCGAGCGCCGGTGATCAGCCACGACCCGCAGAACTGCTCGGGAACCCCGCTGACGCTCACCACCGCGCCTGGCAGGATGCCGGGATCGCCGCTGGCCGCGCCGTCGGCCTCGGCGAACGTGCTGGCGACCTGGTCGGCCAGGCTGCCTGCCACGTCGGTGACGGCCGAGTCGATGGCCGCTCCGACGGCGACCGGCCGGTCATAGATCACCTGGGCGGTGCTCGCCGGAGCCGGGCCGAGGTTGCCCACCGCCGGAGCGCCCGGCTGGGCCGTGGCGGCCGGCGGGATGTCGCTGACGAACTTGCGGGCCATTGCCGCCGGGGTCGTTCCCTCGAAGCTCGCCGTGCCGGTGGCCGCGTCCTTGTTGCTGCCGACGATCTTGGCCTGCAGCGGATCCCACACCCGCACCTCGACGCCGGGTGTCAGGTTTCCCGCGGTCACCCGGGGGGAGAACCGCCTGAGGTTGACCGGGAAGATCAGCTCGACCGGCAGCGCCGTGCTGGCCTGTACCGACGCGGCCTTGCCGAAGCGGAAGGTGCCGGCGCTGATCCCCACGTCATAGCCGATCTCCCTGGCCCGCTGGGCGAGGAAGTCCCAGTCGGTCTGATTGCACTGCCCGACGAAGGCGTGCACGGCGGTGCTCGGCTCGACCTCGAGCTTGGTGAGCCCGGCCGCCTTGGCGATCTGAGTGGCGATGTCGGAGTCGGTGGCGTTCAGGAAGGTGCGGGTCCGGCGTGCCCGCTGCATCCGGTGACACAGGTCGTAGCCGCGCACGATCGAGTAGCAGTTCAGGTTGCGGCAGATCGCTTCCAGGCAGGTCACCTCGCCGTCGATGAGGAGCTGGTCGGCATCCGAGCCGGCCGCGCAGCCGTAGACGCAGATCCGGGTGCCCATCGAGATACCGGCCGTGGACAGCAGGGTGCCGTCGCTGTCGAGAAAGGTCAGCTCGAACATCCCGGGCAGGTGCAGGCTGACATCGACCACCGCGCGCAGCAGCGCCTCCCGGGTGTCATCGCCCAGCGGCTGGCCCAGGCCCGGCCCGACGAGGACCGTCGGCTCGGCGGCGGTCGTGAGGACGTTGTCCGGGGTGGTCATGTCAGGCCCGGCCCGTAAGTTCGGCCCGGCCCGGCAGTTCGGCCCGGCCCGGCAGGTAGAGCCGCATGCCGGGACGCACTCGCAGCGGATCGTCGAGCTGGTTCGCCTCGGCCAGCGTGCGCCACTCGCCCGGCTTGCCGTACTCGGCCACTGCGACCGACGGCAGCGTGTCGCCGCTGATCAGCAACCGGCCCCGCCGGCCGGCCAGCCCGCCGGACGTCGGGTTCTGCTTGGTCGGGTTCGATGACGTGGGCTGCAGCGAGAGCGTTACCGTGGCCCTGAGCGGCAGCCCGGTCGGGCTGAACCGCTCGTAGCTGACGGTGCACGAGGTCATGGTCACCGAGATCGCCTTGGGCGCCTCTTCGCCCAGCGAGAAGTCACCCCAGACGAACACCAGCACCTGCAGGTATATCTCCCTGGCCTGATTTCCTTTTTTCGTCACGAAGGATCTGGACAACGGATAGCTCCAGTTCAGCAACGTGCCACAGTTCGTCTGCACGTTCATCGCCCCGTCGAAGACGATGTTGTCCAGCGACAGCGAGGTCTTACCCTGCTTTTCCAGCTCCTGCTGGGAGGTAAGGCTGCTGACCCCCGGTGTGTTGCCACTTGGTTTTTGCCCCGGGTCGTTGGTTTTGGCTTCTTTCACGCCAAGTTCGCTACTGCCAGCGCCGTGTGACACCTTGATACTCTTGGGGTTGAACTGGAGTTTCACTCCGTCGTCCACCATCGGCAGGCCGGCCGAGTTCGTCGGGCACAGCATGGCCTTGGTCATGGCCTGGGTCTGCGTCTTCGGCTGATAAGCCGGTGTGGCCCGGGTGATCTGCACCGGCGCCTTCGATGGCATCATGGGTCCTCCGCCTGGGGCCGCCTACAGGAAGCCTTCATGGTCGAACTCGAGCGTTTCGATGGCGACGTTGTTATCGGTCGCCTGCATCCCCGGCCCGGCCCATTTGACCGGCCGGGCCTCGGACAGCGTCCACTGCATGACCTGGTTGAGCTGATAGTCGAGCAACGTGATGACCACGTCCGTCGCCGGTGGCGTGCCCTTCTCGTTGAGCGGGTAGCTGTACCACTGGTAGATGTAGCCCTTCAGCCAGGCCTGGAGCTCCTGTGAGCTGGTCTTTTCGACCGCCCGTTCCAGCGAGACCCGCCCGTAGACCAGCCTTTCCGGCAGGGCTATATCGCCCAGGTAAGCGCCACCCTCCTCGATGACCTTGTATTTCATCTCGACGTTCAGGCCCTTGCAACTCCGCCACAGGCCGAGGCTGAGCCCGTCCACGGTGACCGAGAAACGCATAGCCAGGCCGTACGCCGGATATGCGCCGAGCGCACCGCCGGTCACGGTGCTGAGCATCTTCTGCCCGGCGGACATTCCTATGGTCGTCATCTCAGATTTCTCCCGGTTAGATACGAGACTTGATCGCGCCCGGGATCTTGCTGGCGATCTGGTCTTCCAGGAAACCGGTATGCGCGAGTTCCAGCGTCTCGGTCACAACCTTCGCCTCGGCCGCGGAGAACTCACCGACCCGCCAGCTCACCGGGAAGAACTGATAGAGCCGCCAGGTGATAATGGGAATGCCGGCCGGCCCGCACAGCAGAATCGCCCCGCTCAGCGGCATCATGTTCGCCGATGTGGCGGCGAGCCACGCCTGGGTCACGTTCGAGGTCGGCGAGACCGGCCGGGTCAGCGTGATTTTCTCGTATTTGGTGGTGCCGGGATATATCCAGAATTCATTGCCCTGGTCGCCCGCCCGGTAGGTGGCCATCTCCCAGCTCACGGTGAGCCCGGATGCCTTCTGCCAGGAACCGAGATCGTAGGTCGGGTTGTCGATCACGATAATAAAGTGGTGCGACATCCCGAACAGGTTCTCGATGAATGTCTCCGCCGAACTGCCGATCATGCCAAGGCTGGTCATTGCTTCTCCTAGCTGATATCGGCGAGCAGGCCCGCCCGCTCACGGTCGACCAGCAGTTCGCCCCGGAGCATGCCGCGCATCCGCTGGTACACCTTGGTGGAAAGCTCGTCGAGGGACACCGGATCATCGAGGTTGGCAGGCCGCTGCGCGCACAGCTCGGTCAGCCGGGCCGCGTTGGCGACAAGCTCGCTGAGCTGTTCGTGCTGAGCGCTGTGCGCGTTCTGGGCGTTCTGGCTGGCCGCTTCGGGGGCCGGGCCGGGAGCGGAGGGCGGGATCGCTGTTCCCAGCGCCGGTGCGGACGCCGGTTCGGGCGTGACTGGCGGCGGCGCCGGCGGTGCGGGTGCCAGCGCTGCTGCGTCCGGCTGGCGTTGCACGCCGGTGGCGGCCGGTTCCCTGGCCGTGTCCAGCCACTCGGCGAGCTGCGGCGGGAGTGAGTCACCGGCCGTCCAGCTCTGCTGCATGTGCTCGGGGTGGCGTGGGTGGACTGGGTGGCCGGCGTGGCTGGCCAGCAGCAGGGCGACCGGCAGGTGGGCCAGCCGTGGCGGTGGGTTGCCACCGGACAGGTACCACCGCTCGGCCTGGCTCGCCTCGCGTTCCAGTTCCTGGCCGTCCGGCGAGCCCTCGTCGGGCAGCGACGGGGACAGGATGCGCTGCTGAACCGCGTGTGCCAGTTCGTGCGCCAGCAGCCCCCTGGCGCCGCTGTCATCCAGCGAGCCCGCTTCCTCCGGAAGGAAGATCTCGCCGGCCTTGGTGAACGCCCTGGCCTGGTAGGCACTGGCCTGCTGGGTCACGGCCGGGCCACGGTGCACGGGAATCCCGGTGACATCGATCCCGGTGAGCGCGCTGAACCGGCCGGCCAGATCCTGCGGCACGGACTGGGTGTAGCTGCCCGGGTGGGCTGGGGCCGTTCCTGCCAGTCCCGGGTGGGCCGGGGCCGTTCGTGCCAATCCCGGGCGGGGCGGGGCCGTTCGGGCCGGTCCTGGGTGGGCCGGGGCCCGGTAGGTGGCGCTGCCGGGCGGCCGGGGGACGGTCGCGCCCGGCCTCCCGCCGGCGCTCGGCCCCCCACCGCCCGGCGGCACCCTTGGCCAGGCCTGGCCCGGTGGCTCCGGGCCCAGGCCGGCCGGCGTCCCGGCGGCGGTGGGCGTGCCAGCCGGGACACCAGGAACCGCGGGATCGGCGCTCCCGGCGGCTGCTACTGCCCTGGATTCGGGCGGATGGACCAGCGTCGGCGGCTCCGGAACGCTGGGGACCGTCGCGCTGGGGACCGTCGCGCTGCGGACCGGCGCGCCAAGCCCGAGGCGCCGGTGCGGTGCTGTCTCAGACAGAACATCTCGGTACGGTTCGGGTCCGGACTGGCCGCTCATCCCCGGCTCTGAGGGAAACAGTGCCACGCCTTTATGGACCGGATGCGCCAAGTCCTGGCCGGGATGCGTTGTTTCCTCGTCGGCGTGGGCCGTGTACTCGATGGGAGGGGCCGTCTCTCGGGTGGAACGGGGTGACTCGGCGGGTGCGCTGTCCGGTTGGCTGGCAGTGGTGGCTGCCGCCGGTCGTGCCGATATGTCAGTGACTCCCCGCTGGTGGTGTCGATGTGCCATTGACACCGCTGGCTGGGGTGCCGGGGGGATGGGCGGCGCGCCGGCGGCTGGCGCGCCTGGTGTCGCCGGATGGTCGGCTGCCGCGGCGGGGTGAGTGGCGGTGGCGGGGTGAGTGGCGGTGGTGGGGTGAGTGGCCGCAGCGGGCCTCGGGTGGGTCAGCGGCGGTTGCGTGCTGGACTGGCCCGGGGCGGACCGGGCCAGGGTTGGTGGCACCGGCCCTGGCACGTCCGGCCCCCCGGGCGGAATGGCGCTCGGCGGAGCAGTGCTGGCCGGGCCTGGACTGGCCGGGCCTGGACTGGCCGGATCTGGGCTGCCCGGGCCTGGGCTGGCCGGGGCGGTGCTGGCCGGATCGGGGCTGGCAGGATCGGGGCTGGCTGGGGCGGTGCTGGCCGGGCCTGGATTGGCAGGATCTGGGCTGGCTGGGGCGGTGCTGGCGGGGTCCGGACTGGACGGATCGGCACCGGCGGGAGCATCGGGTTCCGGCCCGGGGGTGGGGGGCTCGGCCGGCTCCGCGTCAATAGGCGGTGTTCCGCGAGGCCGGCCGAGCCCCAGGCGGCGGCTCTCGCCGAGGTTCGCGCGGCGGCGCGAACGAGAACCGCCAGGTCCAGCCGCCGGCCCCGGCGGGCCCGGCGGCGCGATCAATGGCTGCGACTGCTCCGGCGATGCCGCTGCGGATGACTCCGTCCCGGCAGGCTGGCCGCCGGGGAGCGCCTGGGGAGCGGGCTGAGCCTGCGGCAGCGGCCCGCCGCGCAGCGTCGCCGCCCTGAACTCCGGCCGTGCCCCCACCATCGGGGCGGCCGCAGGCCGCTGGAAGACGGTGTCGTCCACGGCGGGCTCCTGGCTCCCGATCTGCCACGGTGGCCGCTCCTTGACCAGGGAGATCTGCCGCTCGAAGGCGGAAGCCCGGAACGGTGGATCGGACGCGCGGGGTTCGCCGACGCTGCCGTTGGTCACCGTGGTGAGCGAGCCCGCCCCGAGTGCCCGGCGCTCCTGCCCGGCCAGCGCGGCCAGCGTCCGGTGCCTGACCGGCGGATCGGGCAATCCACCCGGCTCGCCACCCGCGTCCGCTTGATCCCAGTCCCGCTGCTGCCCAGCCCGCTGACCTCGGCTGCTGGATGGCCGGCCGGTCAGATGCCGCAACGCGGGCAGGTCAGCATCCCGATGCGGCCGCGGTGTGACGAGCCCGCTCACCCGTCCCGCCGGAGCCCGGCCGCCGGCCTGTCGCGGCGCGGTGAGGGCCAGCCAGTTACCCGGCTCAACCGGCAGCCGGGACGCGTCATGCAGCACCGGGGCAGGTGCACAGGCCACCGTGGACAGCGGTGGCACGCCCAGCCAGGCCCGCTCACCCCCCTGGCCCGGGCCAGCCGCCCGCTCGCTACGGGTGCCGCCCGGCCCGGCCGCCCGCTCGCTACGGGTGCCGCCAGGCCCGGCCGCCGGGGCCCGCCCGGCCGCCGGGGCGCGCCTGCCCGCTGAGGCGACCCGTCGTGGCAATCCGAATGACAAGCGCATCTCACACCTGCTCGCCCGGTTCCCCGGCAAGCTGCTGGTGGATCTTCCCGACCTCGTCGATCATCCGGGTGCGTACGGAGTGGGGGAGATCGATGATCTCGCCCATCGGCCAGTGCAGGTAGTAGGCGAGGTACGCGGTCTCCTCCCAGAGACGGCCGGCCGCGTACATCAGGATTCCCCCAGGGCATCACCGGCCACGTCCACCGTGAACCGGTGCTCACAGGCCGGGCAGGTCACGTCGGCCTCGGTGTGGCCTTCCTGGTTGATCCGCCGGTACAGATCCCTGAGGAAAGCCAGGTCCGAGGCGAAAAGGTTCTCGATGACGAACTCGTCAACCGGCACCACGGAGCCGAGCCTCGTCACGGTCCTGGCGAGCAGGAGCACGGTCAGGTAGGCCGGATTCTGCCGGAGCCGGGGATCGGACTGAGTGCCGATCTCATCCCGTGCGGTGGCGAGCCGCATCACCCCCTCGCGGTGCAGCCTGCCATTTTCGTCCACATAGCCGCGCGGCAGCACGAACGGGTACTCGGTCAATATCGCGGGGCCGGCCGCTTGGCTCCCGGCGCCTTGCGGGCCAGCGTCCGGTACCGAACGCGGCGCGCTGCCGATCATCGCCCACTACCTTTTCCGTCACCACGTTTCCTGGCGTCAGCCATGGTTCCCGTCGCCTCCGGCGGGAATGGCACCAGTCGGGTTTGCTGGCGTTCCTGGAATGGTGATCAGATCGCATTGCAACGTCACGGTGAGCTGTGCGGTGTCCGTCGCGCCCGCCTTCAGCCCGGACAACTCGACCTTGCTCGGCCAGGCGTGCATGAGCAGCCACTCGAAGACCTTGTCCTTCTGCCCCGGCGGAATCTGGGGTGAGCCGGCCGAGTAGGCGATCAAAGAGCAGTCCACCCGCGCGGCATGGCTTCCTGCCTGGGCTGCGAGGTGCCAGGCCCACAGCGTCGTGTCGTCGTCCATGGGCTTCTTCAGCGTGACCTTGGGCGGGTTGGTCTTCCCGAACTGCCTGGTGTGCTGGATCGACCCGTCCGCGTTGCAGAAGATGAACTCGTGCGGCTCGACCTCCATGCTGATGTTGCTCAGCTCGCTGAACGCCCATTTCCCGTTCCCGGTGGACGTTGACAGCAGGAACCGCGCGGAGCTGATGGGCAGGATCGCTTGTCCGGTGGCCATTGTCGTGTCTCCTTTCGCCTGTATTGCCAGCCAGAGCGGTTATTCTTCGAGACCCGCGCCGTCGGAGAACTGCGACAGCCGGAAGACGATGAACTCCGCTGGTTTCACCGGAGCGATCCCGACGTCGACCGTGAGAATGCCAACGTCCCTGTTCTCGGGCGGGTTGTTTTCTTCGTTGCATCTGACAAAGAAGGCCTGCTCCGGGCTCGCGCCGAACAGGGCGCCGCTGCGCCATACCCGCCGCAGGAACATGTTGATGGCGCGTTCCATCGTTCCCCAGAGCCGGAAGTCGTTCGGCTCGAAGACGGCCCAGTTCGTGCCGTTGAGTATCGACTTTTCGATGAAGTTGAACAGCCGCCGCACGTTCAGGTACCGCCACTCCGGGTCGCTGCTCAGCGTGCGCGCACCCCAGATCCTGATCCCCTGCCCGGGGAAGGACCGGATGCAGTTCACCCCCACCGGGTTGAGCTGGCCGTGCTCGATCCTGGTGAGCCCGGATTCGAGGTCGATCACCCCGCGCAGCACCTCGTTGGCCGGGGCCTTGTGCACACCCCGGGTGTCGTCGTTGCGCGCCCAGACGCCGGCGACGTGACCGCTCGGCGGCATCATGATCGGCTTGCCGGTGACCGGGTCCATGATCTTGATCCAGGGCCAGTACAGCGTGGCGTACTTGGAGTCGTAGCCGGACACATCGACCCGCCATTCCTTGATCCGCTGCGGGCTGAGCCCCGGCGGCGCGTCCAGGATGGCCACCCGGTCGCCCATCAGCTCGCAGTGCGCGATCATCGCCAGCTGCACCGCCTTGAGCCCGTCCCCATCGAGCGTTCCGGTCTGGTAGGCGGACATCAGGTCGGGCACGCTGAGCATGGTGACGTCGTCGAACGCCTCCAGTCCGGCGAAGCCGGTGCGGGCGCCGGCGTCACCCACGTAGTGGTCGGGCTGGATGGCCGGGGCGGCCGGTGCGACAGGAAGGTCGCCGTCGCCGTCGCCGCCGCTGAGCGCGATCCTGACGCCCTTCTCCGGGACCGCCAGTGGGGCCGGCCTGGCCTCCTCGACGGTGATCAGCTTCGACCGCTGCCGTACGGCGGTGACGACGTTGCTCGTGCCACGCTTGGTCGTGACGTTGTCGAAGGTCTCCGCGACCTTCCCGGCCTTGAGCACGACCAGCTTGAAGGTGTCCCCGGCGGGCTCGGACGCGTCGGAGACCTCGACCGCGATGTCGCCGTCCGCCGTGGCGCCCTCGATCGCCCGGACCCGGAAGGCCGGCCTGGGGGCCTCGCCGCCGGTGCTGAGTTCCACGGCGGGGGGCGCCGCGATCTCGCCCTTGGCCGCGCCCGCGCCGTTCCCGCTGGCGATGGCGGTGCCGGCCGGTTCGCCCACCCGGACGACGTAGGCGGCACCGCCGCCGTTGAGGAAGTATCCGTAGACGGCGTGCGGCAGCAGCGCACCCTCGATGAATCCGCCGAAGTTGCTGGTGTACTGCGTCCAGTTCGTCACGAGGGTTGGCTCGTTCGACGGGCCTTTCTCGGTGAAGCCGACGAAGGCGCACACCGCCGTGCCGACTCCCTCGATCGGCTTTGTCCCCGAAGGGACCTCCTCGACATACACACCGGGTGAGAGATAGCTAGGCATCGGCCCTCCAGCCTCCAGACCGTCAGACTCTCGCGCGTCTGACCAGCTCAGCGTCGCAAGCCGGCCGGCCCGCCGCCGATGCCATCCATTCCGCAATACGCGCAGATCCCCCTGCCGGAAAACGCAGCTCACGATGGCTCTGGTGCTGCGTCAGCTGGTCCGGCGGCGGGCGGCCGCCCGCGCGACGATTGCGGTCATGCTGGGCGACCTGGACCGGAGCGTTGCGGCCTTCTTCGGCCGTCTGCTCCCTGACGGGACGGCCGTCCGCTTCGAGACACCCGCGCCCGCCTGGGCGCAGGCACCGCCCGAGGTGCCGCTGCTGGCCGCCCACCTGCACGACATACGGGAGAGTGCTCAGCCGCCGTCCGCGGACGCCGTGCTGGCCCGCGACGACGCCGGCCGTGCCACCGGGTGGCAGCTCCCGGTCCGCCGCTACCGGGTCAGCTACCTGCTCACGGCCTGGACCTCCGACGGCCCGGCCAGCCAGCACGACCTCCTGGGCGCGATACTGGCCGGCTGCAGCACGGTGGAGGCCATCCCGCCGGACTGCCTGCGGGGCATCCTGGCCGCCCAGGCCCATCCCGTCCTGCTGAGCTGCGCCCCGGCCGACCACGCCCCGGCCGCACCGGAGTTCTGGCCGTCGCTCGGCATCCCCGCCCGGACCTCCCTCAGCCTCCTGCTCGTCGTCCCCGTGGTCCCGCCGCTCATTACCGACCTGGCGCCGCCCGTGCAGGACCTCAAGGTGGCCACGGAGAACACCGCGAAGACCCGCGCCGCACCGCCGAAGGGCAAGCGCCCCCGCGTCATCGAGTGACCGGTGACCCCGGCGGGTCACGGACCGGGGGCATTGGCCCGGGAGAACGGCGGCTCACCAGAACCAGGCTGAACCAGGAATGCCTCGCTGGCCAGCGCGGTGGTGGCCGCGGCGGGCGCGTGCCGCCGGGCGGCGGCGGCAAGGCTCGCCAGCAGGCTGCGCGGGCCGGCGATGTCGTCAGGGAAGACGACCATGTCCGTGCTGAACGAACCGGTCGTGGACGTGACGGCCAGCGCCGCCCCGAGACCCGGGCTCCAGGTCAGCCTGATCTCCTGACGGGGCGGGAAGAAGGTCCCCCGAACCTCGGCGGCCTCTCCGGCCGACGCCACATCCGGTGAGGTGGTCAGCCGGGGTGTGGGCACAGTCGCTGTGCTGGCCACGCCGGTGCTCACCGGTGGCTCCTCGTCGTCGTCGGTGGTCACGATCAGCTCCCCGGTGGCGTTGCCGGGTTTGCCCGGCGCGAACGTGATCGTGACAGTGCACCCGGTGCCGGGGTAGAGGACCGCCTTGGCACAGCTGCCGGTGGACACGCCGAACGGTCCGGTGGCGCGCACCCCGGTGACCGTTCCCGGCCCCGGCCCGCTGTCGGTGATGCCGAGCGAGAGCGTGTGCGTGCCGCTGTCGATCAGCACGGTCCCGAAGCTGGCGGGGGCGGGGGAGACGGTGAGCTGGGAGAACCGCTCGAACGTGTAGACGCTGTCCACCTCCGGCGGCGCGCCGGTGACCAGCGCCGCGCTGGCCGGGAACGTTACCAGCCTGCCGTGGGCATCCAGGCTCGGCAGGCCGGCCACTGTGCCGGCGGGCAGGCTCGCGCCCGCCGCGGAGACGAGTTCGCTGGGCGCACTTGCGCCGGTGGCTGGGCGCAGGTAGAGGTTAAAGGTTACGGAGGGGACCGGCGTCGTGGTCAAGTTGGTCGCCAGCGACACGTAGCCGACGGCCGTCCCATCCTCGGTGACCACCGGGGCGGAGCTGGCCGCGTTGCCCCCGGCCGGCTGTTTTCCTTTGCCGGCGGGCGGCGCGGAGATCAGCACGGTCGTCTTGGCGGCGGCCGAGCGGAGGTACACCTGGTCCGGTGAGACCCGGCCGGCCGCGGCCGCCGGGCCGCCCGTTCCGGGGAAGCCGCTGTGCGGGACGATGGCCGCCGTGGTCGCGAACGCGACCTGCTGGCCGCCGCCGGCCAGCGAGGGTGAATCGGCGTTCGCCGCCGCCGTACAGGGGCCCGCCCGCAGTCGCGGCAGGCACGACACCAGGGTGGTGAGGCCGGGCTTGCCGCTGCGGTTGCCGGCCTTGCCGGTGTCGTGCAGCCACACCTGGCTGGCCCCGGCCGCCACCTGCTGGCCGGCGGTGCCGATGGGCACCGGGGCGGCGAAGCCGACATACCTGCCATCCGCCGACACCGACGGCTGGCTCGCCCCGGGCAGCGGTGTGCCGCCGCCGGTCACGCTCACGATCGTGGCAGGGGAGGCGGCGAAGTTCCCCGCACCGCCCGGGTCGCGGCGGGCCACGATGACGTGCCGGACGCCCTGCTCGGTGAGGTAGGCCGTGGGAACGACGTCCGGGCCGTCAGACGTCGGGGCGCTGCTGCCGAGCAGCGCGCTGTCCGGGGTGACCGAGCCCGGGTCGATCAGCAGGTACGCGGTGCACCCGAGCTGTGGCTGGACCGCTGCCGGGCCACGCCCGGTGCCTGCCTGCCGCGCGCCTGGTGGCGCCGCTGGCTGGGGGGACGGTGACGGGGTGGACGGCCGCGCGCCCGGCCGCGGCGCAACCGGCGCGGCGGTCACGCTGAGCAGCGGCTCCCCCCTGAAGCAGGCAGGTGGGGCGCTGGCGGGCAGCGGGTCGGCCAGATCGAGCTTCAGGTTCGCCGGGTTGACCAGCCGGATATGGCAGTCCGAGCCGTTGCCGGGCTGGAACAGCACGTTCACCGTGCCCAGGCCCTGGGGAGCCTGCATCGTCGTCCAGACCAGGTAGGGCCTGCCGACCTCGGCCCCGCCGGCGTCGGCCAGCGGAGCTCCCTGGTTGTCACTGCTCATGGCCGGCATCGGGTAGAGGGCGAGACCCTTGGGCGGGGCGGGACAGCTCGGCTGGCTGGCGTTTTGAGCGGCCCTGGCGGCACTGCCGGTTTGGATGTCGTCGCAGAACCCGGTCATCTCCAGCGCGGACTGACCGGCCGGCGTGCTCGCGTGCGTCACCAGGTCGCCACTGACCAGCCTCAGCTTGTTCAGGTAGATTTCAGAGCAGGCGTACGGGTCGAAGGCCACGCTGACCGAGCAGAAGCCCCCCGGGCTGAGGATGTTGCCCGAGCAGGTGTCCTCGCCCAGGGTGAACACATTGCTTGCCGCGTTACCTGGCGGCTCGGTGATGGTGATGCCGCCCGGATCGCTGAAGGACACCGGGGTGCTGCCGGTGTCGGTGTAGGTGACGAAGGCCACCCCGAACGGATCGCCGTAGAAGCCGTCTCCAGGGAAGTACGGGGTGAAGTCCAGCATGTCGCCGTTCAGGGCCGACGGCTGGAAGCCGTCGGCGGTCGTGCCCTTCCTGGGGCTGGCATCCTCACCGAACGTCGCCGCGATGGACAGTTCAGGCGAGACCGGGGTGAGCTGCGCCGGGTAGACGAGCGTGCGGCCATCGGCGGACAGCCGGGGTCCGCACGGCGTGACCCGGGCCGTGGTGCTGCCCAGGACCGCTGGGCAGGGTGTGACGTGTTCGTAGTTGAGGTCGTTCGGCGTGCTGGTGACCCGGCGCAGCACCAGATTGCCCTTGGCGTCGTACCCGCCGGAACCGCTGGCCTGCCGGCCGGCCAGGTAGACGTCGCCGTTCTGTTCGTAACTGACCAGCCGGCCGTCGGCCGAGATGGCCGGTGCGGTGGCGTCGCCGTTGGCCGCGTCGCTGAGCAGGGTGGTCGTTCCCGTCACCAGGCCGTGCACATAGACGCTGGACACTCCGGGCTGGGCCGCCCCGGTCTGCGGCACCGACGCCGTCACGTGCAGCGCGGCCCTCGACTGGAAGGCCGCGTACCCGCCGCCGGCCGCGACGTCGGCCTGGCTGCTCGCCGCGTCCGCGGGCTGGCCGTCCGACCCGGTCGAGGTGAGGGTGAGCGATGTCAGGGAAGCCTGATGCGGGGTCACCCGCGCGACGGTGCGGCCGCTGCCCGCGCCCGGCTGGCCGGTCAGGCCGGCCGTGATCACGGCCAGCAGGCAGACCGGCCGCAGCAACCCCAGCATCGCCCTGTGTCCAGCATTCATCGCTATCACCGTTACTTCTTATCCCGGCGTTCCAGCCCTGCTGGCAGACCTGGGAGCAGCCTGGAATGCACAGGGCGGTGCGCCTTCCCGCAGCCCGGGCTGCGGGAAAGCGCAGCGGGAACCTCTGCGGGGTCTTCGCGGCGCGGAACGCCGCTGGAGCCGTCCGATGCGACGCTCGCACCATGGGTGTCATCGCAGCTCTGGAGGGATCCACGATCGAGGCAGCGCCCGGCGCTCAGGCCTCGTGCGAGGTGCTGGTGCGCAACACCGGCATGGTCGTCGACCGGGTGCTGCTCGACGTTCTCGGGGACGCCAACGAGTGGGCGACGGTGGAGCCGGACCAGCTCAACCTGCTGCCCGGGACCGGCGGATCCGCCCGCATCACCTTCCGCCCGCCCCGGGCGTCATTTCCCCCGGCGGGCCCGGTGCCGTTCGCGCTGCGGGTGATGTCGCAGGAGGACCCGGAGGGTTCGGTCATCGAGGAGGGCATGGTCGCCGTCGGGTCCTTCACCGACATCTCGGCCGAACTCGTCCCCAAGACCTCACACGCGAGGCGCCAGGGCCACCACAAGCTGATCGTGCAGAACAGGGGCAACGCGCCGGCCGAGGTCAGGCTCTCCGCGGCCGATCCGGACGACGCACTGGAGTTCCGCTTCAAGCCGGAGTTCATCACCGCGGATCCGGGCACGGCGACGTTCGTCAAGCTACGGGTGGCGCCGCGCAAGCGGTTCCTCAAGGGTCAGAGCAAGAGCCTGCCGTTCCAGGCGTTCATCCTGCCCGGCGAGGCGGAACCGGTCACCGCCGAAGGGGCGCTGCTGCAGCGCCAGATCATGCCCGAGTGGCTGCTTCCGGCCCTGGCGCTCGCCATCGTGGCCGGCGCGGCGCTGGTCGCACTGTGGTTCCTGGTGTTCAAGCCGGAGGTGCATGCCGCCGCCACCCAGGCCGTTCAGCAGCAGACGCGCAGCCTCGCCTCCAGTGCCGCCAAGGCCAGTCAGGCGGCCAGCCAGGCGAACCAGGCGGCGGCGAACGCCGACGCTGCCGCGGCCGGCGGCGGCTCTGGCGCCGGTCACAAGGGAGCGTCACCCAGCCCGCCGGCCGGCAGCAGCAGCAGCGCGCCAGCGCCCGTCCCGGTCTCCACGCTGATCCCCTCGGACGTTCCCCCGGGGAAAACCGGAACCTACACCTACAAGCTCAAGAAGCCGCAGACGCTGACGGTGAGCGATGTGGTACTGGAAAACCCGGCCGGCGACACCGGGACGATGAAGATCCAGGCCGGCAAGACCCCACTGTTCGAATTCGGCCTGGCCGACTTCCGCAACCTGGACTACCACTTCGTGCAGCCGCTCACCTTCACCGCGGCCAATCCGCTCGAGATCGTGGTGGTATGCACGAATACCGGAACCACCAAGTGCACCCCGGCCCTGTCGTTCTCCGGCCTGCTGCATAAATGACCGGCCAGGTATTACAACGCCGAAG
Source organism: Streptosporangiaceae bacterium (assembly GCA_035308365.1). Classification (GTDB taxonomy): domain Bacteria; phylum Actinomycetota; class Actinomycetes; order Streptosporangiales; family Streptosporangiaceae; genus PALSA-505. The sequence goes on along the minus strand of DATGGU010000130.1, from coordinate 17,050 downwards.
GCCGGGCGAACTGCCCGGCCTTCGCGGTCAAGGTCAGATCAGGCCTTCGCGTATCGCGTATGCCACCGCGTGCGTACGATTGCGAAGCTGATAGCGGCAGGTGATGTCGTGGAAGACGTTGGTGACGGTACGGGCCGAATAGGCGAGCCGGTGCGCGATCTCCACGGTGTCGAGCCCGTCGGCGGCCAGCCGTAGCACGTCGACCTCCCGGGCGGAAAGGCCGTTGAGGGTGAGGCCACGCGGGGAGAGCACCTGCCGGTTCAGCCGCCCGATCTGCTTGAGCAGTCTGGACAGCAGATCGGCCGGCAGGGCGGGCTGCCCGGCCGCCGCCTTGGCTACCACCTGGCTGAGCCAGGTGGCGGTCGCCTCCCAGCGCCACACGACCGCACACACCCCGGCATCGACCACGGCGAGCACATCATCGTCGGACAGGGTGCTGACCACCAGCACCGTACGCGCGCATCCCTGCGCCTTCATCGCCCGCAGCATGGACAGCACGGACTCATCGAGGCTGTCCGCTGCGATGAGGGCAACCCTGGCCGCTGCCCCCCGGTCGGCGTCCACGATCTTCAACTCGGGCCGGCACACAAGGGCAGACGTGAGCCCGGCCAGCGAAATCGGGTCGCGGGCCCATACCCGCACCGGAATTCGTGCCCGGTCAAGACCGTCGGGCAGGCGCTCGACGGCCGGTTCTTCCCGGCCGGCTACCGGCAGAGTGACCACCGAAGCGGTGGCCGCACGATTGTCTAGCACCCCGATCACTCCCCACCACTAGTGAGCACCCGGCGGGCGCATGCCTTACCTGGAAGGCGCCGGGCGCCACGACCATTGCTACGGCAAGTGCCTCGCCAACCCGCCCGGAGAACCCGGAAGCCATTGGGACTTATTCAAAACCAGCCGGGCGGGCAAGACACCGAGCTTGTGAGCTGCGGTGGCTGGCTGGCCACCCAGGCGTTCTGAATAGGCCTCATTCAGCACCGGCATCCGCGGACCGCCCTTACCCGCGGCCCGCTGCCAGGCATGACCGATCCCGGCGTTCAGCTCCGCCGGTCCGCTTAACCGCACCAATCGTGTCCTGCCACGGTTACCCACCCCAATGCCATCTGGATCATTTCCCGGTTTCAGCATCAGAGTAAGTTCCGCGATATTCGCGGCAATCGTGCGAGTCTTGCTGACCATATGCCTTCCGTCCGGTGGGCGTGTGACACTTCGTGTTCAAGCATGGGGTATCCGGCGACCGATGACATCAGGCAGCCGGCGGAGGCTTACCGTCGGTTACCCCATGGCCAGCATGGCTGCGGCGGAGGGTTAACTGCGCAAACACTCCGCCGGCCTAGACGATTGAACGTTCAGTTAGGCTACACCCGGCCCAGGTGGCGGATCGATGCGGCGGAGCATGAGTTCGCGTCTGGAATGGACTCCCAGTTTGGCGTAGATGTGCTCCAGGTGGGTTTTGACGGTGCCGGCCGAAACCCGGAGCCGGCTGGCGATGGCGTCGTTGCTGAGACCTTGCACCGCGAGGTCGAAGACCCGGCGCTGCTGCGGGGTCAGGCGGTTGTCGGCCGCACCGCGCCGCCGCCGCCGCCCGCCGCTGGCCGCGAGCTCGCGATGGGCCAGCGCGGCGAGCCAGCTGGCCCCGTGGCTTTCGGCGGCGGCGATGGCCTCGGCGAGCAGCGGCCTGGCCCGGGCCTGTGAACCAGCCCGGCGCAGGAACATGCCGTATTCGAGCAGCGTCTCGATGCGTTCGAGCGGAAGCCCGAGGCCTGCGTGCATGCTCAGCGCTTCCTTGAAGGCCGCCTCGGCCGCCTCGGTGTCCCCGGCCAGCTCGGCCAGCCCGGCGAGCCCGGTGAGCGCCGCGATCCTGGGCCAGCGGCACGGCAGGCTGACCGAGCACCGGCCGAGCCAGCCGAGCACGCGCTCCGCGTCCCCGGTACGGCCGGACCGCAGATGCGACACGATCGCGTGCCGGGCCCATGGGGAGAAGCAGGGCTCCTCGATCCCTGCCTGTGCGGTCAGCTCCTCGGCCTCCACGTAGTGCGCGCTCGCCGTGGTCCAGTCCCCGGCGCGCAGCGCTATCTCGCCCCTGATGCAGCTCAGCCGCAGCGCGGGAATCCAGCTCAGCCGGAACCCGGCAGTGGCCTCGGCGCGCTCCAGCCACTGCACGGCTTCCTCCATCCGGCCGAGGTACAGCAGGATTCCGGCGTGTATCACACTGGCGGTCGCGGTGAGGGCCGGCATGACGTCGGACAGGCCGAGTACCCGGGTGGTGACGTCGAGCGCCTCGGTCAGCTTGCCGAGCCGCATCAGCAGCTCCGCATAGCTCACGCTGAGCCCGAGCGCGCCCGCCGTGAGACCTGCGCCGGCCTGCTCGGCCGCCTCCAGGCCAGTCGTGTAGGCCCGCTCGGCGTCACCGAAATGTTCCAGCACACCGGCCGAGACGGCGAACGACGCGAGCGCGCCCCAGGTGGTGGTGAAATCGGCGAGGTGGCTGCGCGGTGCGGTGAGGACTGCCCGGCCCGCGACCGCGGTGTCACCGAATCCGGACGGGTCACCGGCCTGCAGCGCGACGAACCCCCAGACCGCCGCCACCCGCGAGCCGGCCGCCCCGGTCCTGGCCATGTCGCGGGCCTTCGCCAGGTAAGGTAGCGCCGCCGTCGGCCCGCTCATCCACCAGCGGTAGTAGCCGTGTTCTGTCTGTGCCTCGATGGCCAGGGCGAGGTCGGTGTCCTTGGCCGCGGCCACCGTCTTTTCCAGGTAGTCACAGGCCTCGGCAAGCCTGCCGGACTGGGCCAGCCCCCTGGCCAGGATGGCCAGGGCCTCGGCCTGCTCGCCCGGTGACTCGGCAGGCATGGTCACAAGCCGCTCACCGCATTCGATCGCCTCCCGGTACTGGCCGGCCGCGAGCAGCGCCTCGCTCAGGCCGGTGAGCGAGGTACGGGTAGCCCGCTGACCGGCCAGCTCCACGGCGGCGCGCAGGTGCTCGGCGGCCTGGGCGGCCGCGCCCTGGCGCAAGGCATCGAGACCCACCCGTTCGAGCACCGCGATCGCCGTCGGATCGCCGACCAGGTGGCCGCGCATGGCGTGCCGTGCCGCCTCCCGGTCCAGGCCCCGGTCCAGCAGCACCAGGCAGGCGCGCCGGTGCAACTGCTCACGCAGCGAGCTGCCAAGATCCTCGTAGAGGAGCTGGCTGAACAAGGGGTGGACGAACTCCACCATGTGATCGGCCACCTCGCGGACCAAGCCGCTGCGGGAGAGCGTTTCGAGCGTGCGCTCGATATCCTTCTCCGGCACCTGGGCCACGCTGGCGGCCAGGCCGGGCCGGAACCTGGTGCCGAAGACGCTGGCCGCCTGTGCGCACCTGATCACTTCGGTCGGCAGGGCGGCGAACCGGCTCAGCAGCACGGGTTGCGGGTTGGGCAGCTCTCTGGACAGCTTTGGTGAGGAAAGGTCATCCCCCCGGTCGACCAGCGCCGACACCTGTTCGAGCAGCAGCGGGTTCCCGCCGCACAGCGAGACCGCGCGCCGGATGACCGGCTCGCCGGCCTCGGCGTGAATCCGGTCGGTGACCAGCCGGGCCGCGGCGGCGGCGGACAGCGGTGCCAGCTCCGTCAGCGCCGCGTGCCTGGTCGCTGCCAGACGGCGGGCGAGGTCGTGAGCGGCTGGTGGCCACGGCCGCAGCGTTGCGAAGATGGCAACCGGCAGCCGCTCCAGCCGCCTGCACAGGTAGGACAGCAGGGCGGCGGACTCGCTGTCCGCCCAGTGCAGGTCGTCCAGGGTGATCACCGCGGGCTTGCTGAGCGTGCGCAGCCAGCGCGACACGCGGTGAAACTGGGTGGAGCGCACATCGCTGACGCTCGCGCCGGGTGCCCTGGCGTCGATGTGCGGATCCGGGCAGCCGAGCGCGTCCAGGGCCTGGCCGATGAAGCTGAATGCGACCGACGTCTCCATCAGGTCACCGGTGGCCGAGCCGATTATGAAGTCTTCCTGGGCTATCCGGCAGATATGTTCAAGCAGCGAGGTCTTGCCGAGTCCGGGGCCACCGACAATGAACAGCGCGCGCCCCCGGTGGTTTGCCGCGCTGCTGAGGGTGTCGGCAGCCAAGCGCAACTGCGCTTCGCGCTCATAGAGCCCAATATCTGCCCGCCCCGCCATGACATGTGCACCTCTGTTGGACCCTGCGATGGCCTGGCAGAGACGTCCCTTACCCGCAGCATGAGGCTCGCGATGCGCACTCATGCCTGCCGTTCGGTTAGATGTGTTCAGGTAGTTCCGCTACCCACTTCATGCTTGACCGTGAGGGGTTCTGAAAGCCATCGTGCTGGATGAGCCGGACTTTTCCTTAACCGTGTGTAGCAGAGACCTTACCGCTTCTCATGACTTTAACCAACAGTTCTTCTTGCCATAAACGGCAGGCGTAACTTAAAATTGCCCATATCAGGATATTACGGGCATTTCAATCTCTTATCCAGGTACGACCTGGAGCGGGAACCCGGACTGCAGACCATACGAGAAGCCGATTGACCGCGTTACCGGGCCTGCGGAAACGGTCAATGATGCTGAAACTTCTCTCGATGTCGCAAACATCCGCACTCAATGTTGCTAGATATGGTAACGACCCCCATAGCCGCTAGCCGTTCGACACGCCGCCGCTTCCTGAAGCTTCCATCTCCCGGCTGCACAAGTGCACAATCCCTAGCTCTCGAGACCGGCGGATGCCCGCCCCTAATTGGGTAGCATGCCCAGTTCATATCGGCCGGGAAGTCGAGCCAGATCGGTATCCCGGCGCCCCGGTCATTACCCTCGGATCTTGGGCCTAATGGATCTCTATAAGATCTTCCGATATGCGCTGCCGGGGCGCCGGCAGTAGCGCGTTCGATCGGGCCGGTACGATCCAGGCGCCAATCCCGGCAAAGCTGGGGGGCCTGCATAGTGCCACATAACGGCGCCATCCTGGCGGCCGAGAACACTCACCACGCCCTTCGGGCAATCCCACTGCAGCGACATATCCCGCATGCTCACACCCCGATTCCCAATGCCAGCCCGGCAGCTCCTGCGGGCGGCACACGCGTAACCGCATGTCCCATCGCCAAAGCCGCTGACGCGAGACGCCGGGGATGAGCCGCTGTTCGCTGACCGGGTCGCCGGGGCCGGCATCGCCAAGGCCGTGACCGGGGCCACCATCCGGGTGCCTAGCGACACCCGGGCGGGGCGGCGCCAGCGTTCGCCGCCGCCTCCCGTGCTCTGGTGACAGAACGCCGGACCATGGCGGGATCGCGCAGGACGTGGACCTCGGCGCGGGGCGCATTCGCCTTGATCGCGTGCAGGATCTCCGGCAGACAGCGACGCCACCAAGCCCACACCCAGCGCCAGTAGTCCGCACCCCCGCTGCCCCGGCGTGACATCGGCGGAGATATGGCTGTATGCGGCACAAGTTCACAGGTGCCACAACTCAATCCGACTGTGGGTTACACTGCGACTGCTACCAGTCAGGAAGGATGACTGAGGCTGGCCGTGGTGGGTCTGGTGGCAGACCGGGATCTGGTATCTGGACGTTCGCCCCGGAACCGGGTGAGGCGCCAGGATGTGGGCGTCCAGGCAGTGACGGTTTCCCGGCTCCGTGCCGTAGCGTTTAGTATTCGGTCACTAGCGGATGGTAGTTATCGGCAATTTGTGACACAACAAACGGGGGTTCGCGTTGCCGTGGCGCGCTGAACTCGCTAGTTTCCCCTCCCGAAGCGAGTTTTTCGATACGAAACCCGAGGTGAACCGGCGTGGCACTTCCTCCCCTCACACCCGATCAGCGTGCTGCCGCTCTGGAGAAGGCTGCCAGGGCCCGCAAAGAGCGCGCCGAGGTCAAGAACAAGCTCAAGCGTGGCTCGACGACGCTGCCCCAGGTACTCAAGGACGGCAAGTCGGACGACGTCATCGGCAAGATGAAGGTCTCGGCACTGCTCGAGTCGATGCCGGGTGTCGGCAAGGTGCGGGCAAAGCAGATCATGGAGCGGCTCGGCATTGCCGAGTCCCGGCGTGTTGGTGGTCTCGGAGCGAACCAGCGGGCAGCTCTTGAGACCGAATTCGGCGGTGATATCTGACCGCTCCCGGCGACCCAGAGGGCGAGGGCACGGCCATCTCATCCGGTTCCACGTCTTCTAGCAACCGTGCACGGCTGACCGTGCTCTCTGGGCCCTCTGGCGTCGGTAAGGGCACCGTGGTCGCACGGCTGCGCGATATCCACCCACGGTTCTGGGTGTCCGTGTCGGCGACCACTCGCCCGCCGAGGCCCGGTGAGGTTGAAGGCCGCGAGTACTACTTCGTTGACGACCGTGAGTTCGACCGGCTGATAGCCGACGGCGAACTGCTGGAGTGGGCGCCCTACGTTAACCTCCGGCACGGCACTCCGCGTGCACCGGTCGAGGCCAAGCTCGCCGCGGGCATTCCAGTTCTGCTGGAGCTCGACGTGCCAGGCGCGCGTCAGGTGCGCGAAGCGGTACCGGACGCGCGCCTGGTATTCCTGGCTCCGCCCTCCTGGGAGGAACTGGTCCGGCGGCTCACCGGGCGCGGGACCGAGCCGCCCGACGTCATCGAGCGCCGCCTCGAGGTGGCGCGCGAGGAGATGGCGGCCGAGAAGGAATTCGACGTCACGCTCGTCAACACATCCGTCGATGAGGTCTGCCGTGAGCTGGTAGCCTTGATGTTTCGCTGATACGACGACGAAAGTTTCATGGAAGGCAGCAGGTGGCAGGGACTCCCGCCCCGGAAGGCATTACGAACCCGCCGATCGACGATCTTCTCGGCGTGGTCGACAGCAAGTACCGTCTGGTCATTATGGCCGCCAAGCGGGCCAGGCAGATCAACGCCTACTACGCCCAGCTCGGTGAGGGACTTCTCGAGTACGTCGGGCCGCTGGTCGAGACCCGCGTCCAGGAGAAGCCACTCTCGATCGCCCTGCGCGAGATCCGCGAGCGGCTGCTGACCGCTGAGAGCACCGAGGAACCGGCCGCCTAGGGCCAGTTCCTGGTCTGATCGGCCATTCTCTGATCCGGGCCGCCCACCCCGGGCCGCCTGAGCCCTGACGGGGGAATATGGCACGTCACGTCATTCTCGGCGTTGGTGCCGGTATCTCGGCCTACAAGGCCTGTGAGCTGCTTCGGCGTCTTACCGAGTCGGGCTGCGAGGTACGTGTCATCCCCACGCACGACGCGCTGCGCTTCGTCGGGGAGGCTACCTGGGCCGCGCTGTCCGGCAAGCCGGCCACTCCCGGCGTGTGGGCGGACGTGCACGAGGTCCCGCATGTCCAGCTCGGCCAGTGGGCCGAGCTGGTGATCGTTGCCCCGGCTACCGCTGACCTGCTGGCCAGAGCCGCCTCCGGGCGGGCGGACGACCTGCTGACGGCCACTTTGCTGATGGCGGGCTGCCCGGTCGTGTTCGCCCCGGCCATGCACACCGAGATGTGGGAGCACCCGGCGACCCAGGCTAACGTGACCCTGCTCAGGCAGCGCGGAGCGCTGGTGGTGGAGCCGGCGGCCGGCAGGCTGACCGGGCCGGACACCGGTCCTGGCCGCCTGCCGGAGCCCGCCGAACTGGCCGAGGTGGCGTTCCGGGTGCTCGAACGAGGCATCTCCGGCCTCCGGCCAGACCTGCTCGGCCGGCGCGTGGTCGTGTCGGCCGGCGGCACCAGGGAGGAACTCGACCCGGTGCGGTTCCTCGGCAACTGGTCGTCCGGGTTGCAGGGCTACGCGCTCGCCCGCACGGCGGTCGCGCGTGGAGCGGACGTGACCCTGGTATCCGCGAACGTCGGGCTGGATGATCCGGCCGGGGCCAAACTGGTCCGGGTCGTGTCCGCCGTGGATCTCAGGGACGCGATGGTCTGCGCGGCGGCCGGTGCCGATGCGGTCGTGATGGCCGCTGCGGTTGCGGATTTCCGTCCTTCGGTACGGGAGAAGTCAAAGATTAAGAAGACGGGAACCGGGCCAGAGCCGATCTGGCTTGCGGAGAATCCCGACGTGCTGCGGGAACTGTCCACGAACCGCGCCCACCCGGGGCAGGTCGTCGTCGGCTTTGCCGCCGAGACCGAGGATCTGCTGGCCAACGGCCAGGCCAAGCTCGCCCGTAAGGGCTGCGACCTGCTCGTCGTCAACCAGGTGGGGGGCGGCCTGGCCTTCGGGACCAGCGAGAACGAGGCCGTGATCCTGGCGGCGGACGGCGGCGTCACGCACGTCCCGCGAGGCCGCAAGGAGGCGCTCGCCGACGTGGTGTGGGATCTCGTCGCAGCCAGGATCTCCTGACCGAATCCGGGTTTCGGCCGGTCCCGGCGCTGGCTTGCGGAGCCGCGCCGCGCCCGGACAGGCCGGACCCGGATAAACTGCGGCGAAGTCTCCACCCGGCAGATAGGGAAATAAGGTGGCTCGTCGCCTCTTCACCTCCGAGTCGGTCACTGAAGGTCATCCCGACAAGATGGCTGACCAGATCAGTGACGCCCTCCTTGATTCCATGATCAAGGACGACCCGCGCAGCCGGGTCGCCGTGGAAACCCTGATCACCACCGGCCAGGTGCACGTGGCCGGCGAGGTTACAACCGAAACGTACGTGGACATCCCCGGCATCATCAGGGAGAAGATCCTGGAGATCGGGTATGACTCGTCCACCAAGGGTTATGACGGGGCATCCTGCGGTGTGTCCGTCTCGATCGGATCGCAGTCCCCGGACATCGCCCAGGGTGTCTCCGATGCCTATGAGTACCGGGAAGGCGAAGGCGCCGAAGCCTACGACCGGCAGGGCGCCGGCGACCAGGGGATGATGTTCGGCTACGCGTGCCGGGAGACACCCGAGCTGATGCCACTTCCGATCATGGCCGCGCACCGGCTGGCCCGGCGGCTGTCCGCAGCCCGGCGCAGCGGGACGGTGCCTTACCTCCGCCCGGACGGCAAGACCCAGGTCACCATCGAATATGCCGAGGACAAGCCGGTACGGCTGGACACGGTGGTGGTGTCCGCGCAGCACGCGCCCGACATCGATCTCAAGGAACTGCTCGCCCCCGACGTACGTGAGCATGTCGTCGAGCCGGTGATCGCCGAGCTCACCATCGACACCAGCAACTACCGGCTGCTGGTCAACCCAACCGGGCGCTTCGAGGTCGGCGGGCCGATGGGTGATGCCGGGCTGACCGGCCGCAAGATCATCATCGACTCCTACGGCGGGATGGCCAGGCACGGCGGCGGCGCCTTCTCCGGTAAGGATCCGTCCAAGGTGGACCGGAGCGCGGCCTACGCCATGCGCTGGGTGGCCAAGAACATCGTGGCGGCCGGCTTGGCCGACCGCTGTGAGACCCAGGTCGCATATGCGATCGGCAAGGCCAAGCCGGTCGGGCTGTTCGTGGAGTGCTTCGGCACTGAGCACATTTCGGTGGAGCGCATCCAGGACGCCGTGCTCGCCGTGTTCGACCTGCGCCCAGCGGCATTCATCGCGGATCTCGACCTGCTCCGGCCGATCTACACCCAGACGGCGGCCTACGGTCATTTCGGCCGCGAGGAACCAGACTTCTCCTGGGAGCGCACCGATCGCGTCGATGCCCTCCGCGCCGCCGTCGGTTTCTGACCTCGGGCAAACCCGCAATTCCTGCTCTGCCTCCCGGCCAGGTCCCGCCGTTCCGATGAGGGAACCCGGCCGGCCGGCACGTGGCAGGCACAGCACCACACAGACATCCCGCCACCTCGTTCAGCAAATGTGCGGCAGGCACAACACCACACAGACATCCCGCCACCTCGTTCAGCAAACGTGCGGCAGGCACAGCACCCACACAGACCTCCCGCGACCGCGTTCAGCAAACGTGCGGCATATCTCGGTTCGGTAAAATTGACCAAGATGGCCGCAGCCGACGAGAATACCGGGCTAGGTAACGGACCTCGATCCCTCGGGTCAGAGCTTCCTGCAGAAACAAATCTCGTGCCCGGTATGGGACAGCCGCCGCTGCCAGCCGCTGGACACCGCGCAACGAGCCCAAATACGATCATCTCGCTCTCCCGCGCACCCCGCGATCCGAAATGGATACCGAATGCCGACACCCAAGGAGCAGGCTACGGAGGGCTCGCCTGCCGACCCAGCCGTAGCCGGGCCACCGGCCGGCCCGGCCAGCGGGGAATTCACCGCCGGGGTGCCGGCCGGCGACGCCGAGGTTGCCGAGCCTGCTGCGGCACCGGCTTCCGGTCCGCTGGCCGGCGGCTCCAACGGGTGGGCTACTGGCGCTCTGGTCAGCGGAATTCTCGGGATGACCGGGATCGGGGCCGTATTGGGAATCTGTTTCGGAGTACTCGGCCTCCGCCGGTCCCGCCGGGGGAGCCGCGGCGCGGTGCGCTCCTGGGCAGGCATCGTTATGTCGTTCATCTGGGCGGGGGCCTTCATCTATGTGGCGCCGCATGTCATCAAGGCGGCCGACCCCGGTTGCACGGCGTTCAAAGAGTCGGCGCTCACCCATTACAACAAGGCCATCGAGGACTTTGGCGACAGGACCGGCAGCACGAAAACGGCGGCGGATCTGAGCCGGGCAATCAGCTACCTTCGCGCGGCCGCCGCCAAGAGCAAGAACGCCGAATCCAGAAAAGCGCTGAACAATCTGGTCACCCAGCTTGCAAGGGCACGCGCCGACGAGAATTCCGGTCATATCCCGGCCTCGGTCATCCTCGCCCTCAACCACGACGCTGCCGAAGCCGACAACGCCTGCGGCACCCTCTGAGCGCGCCATCCATGTACTACATGTAGTACCATGAAGTCATGGAGGCGTCAGCTCGTGAGCTGAACCAGCGCACCACGCAGGTCCTTGCCCGGGCAGAAGCTGGCGAGACCATCACGGTCACGAAGAATGGCCAGCCGGTAGCGGTGCTCCGGCCCTACGGCCTGCAAGATCCGGCGGTGTACCCGTTCCGGACAGATCCCATGGGGCTCGACGATGCCGTCCCGGAATTCAACGGCGACCCCGGTTTCTCGGAGCAGGCGGGCGGCCTGATGGCTGGTTTCGGCGGCGATGACTGACCCTCTTCCCGTGGTCATAGCCGACACCTCCGCCCTGATTGCCTTCTTCAGCAGGACCGACAAGCACCACGACGCCGTCAGGAACGGCGTGGCACAAACTGGCCACCTCGTGGTCTCGCCCTGTGTCCTCACTGAGCTCGGCCACCTGATCACCACCCGTCAAGGACCTGCCACGGCGAATACGATCCTCAGGTACATTGCCAGCCGGGTAGCTGCCGGACGCTGGGAAGTACCGGCGGTCGGCCCGCTCTTGCTCGCGGCGCATGCGGTGCTCGGCGACTACCCGGTGATTGGGCTAGCCGATGCGATGAACGCCGTGCTCGCGCGGGAATTCCGCACCGATGTCATCGCTACCCTGGACCGCCGGCACTTTCGCGTCATCCGGCCGCTCACGCCGCACAGCGCGTTCCGGCTGCTGCCAGACGATGTGCCGTAGACCACGGTTCGCGCTGATGTGGCTCTGGCTGGACGGATAAGTGCCAAAAATGCAGGGGAATTCCCAGGGCACCCGGGCGGGCACACCGCCTGCCCGGGTGCGCCGTCCTGCCGCCAAGAGCGGAGCCGGCAAGTCCAAGGGCGGCAAGGCGGCGCCGGTGGCTGCCCAGCAACTGCCGGTCGCCCGAGTCGCCGTGGACATGTCGCTGGCGCACCTTGACCGGCCGTTCGACTACCTGGTGCCGGAGCGGATGGACACGGCGGCGGTCCCCGGCTGCCGGGTGCGGGTCCGGTTCGCCGGGCAGCTCGTGGATGGCTACCTGCTCAGCCGGCACGAGACCAGCGACCATGCGGGAAGGCTGGCCTACCTGGAACGGGTGGTCTCGCCCGAGCCTGTCCTGACGCCGGAGGTCGCGGGGCTGGCCCGGGCGATCGCGGACCGGTACGCCGGCACCCTGGCCGACGTGCTGCGCCTGGCGATCCCACCCCGGCACGCCGCAGCCGAGTCCGCCCGTACGATCCCGGCTGGCCAAGACCTGGCAGTGCCGTCGCCGGGGACGTGGGCTCGGTATCCGGCTGGTGAGGCGTTCCTGGCGGCCCTCGCCGGTGGGCGGGCACCGCGTGCGGCCTGGTCGGCGCTGCCTGGGCCGTACTGGGCCGAGGAGATTGCCAGGGCGGCTGGCACCGCCGCGTCGGCCGGGCGTGGGGCGCTGATCGTCGTGCCGGACACCAGGGACCTGGATCAGGTGGACAAGGCGCTGGTGGGGGTGCTGGGGCCGGGGCGGCATGTGTGTTTGTCGGCGGGGCTTGGGCCTGCGGAACGGTACCGGCGCTGGCTGGCCGCGCTGCGCGGTGACGTCCCGATTGTGGCCGGGCTGCGGGCGGCCATGTTCGCGCCGGTCCGGGATCTGGGCCTGGTGGTCGTCTGGGATGACGGCGACGACCTGCACGAGGAACTCCATGCACCGTACCCGCACACAAGGGAAGTGCTCGCGCTCCGGGCGCACCGGTGCAAGGCGGCAGCGCTGATCGGCGGGTTCACCCGGACCGCGGAGATGACTCAGCTCGTGGCCAGCGGCTGGGCCAGGCCGCTGGCCGGCGACCGGTCCGCCGTGCGGCGGCTGGCCCCGCTGATCCGGGGCACGGGGGACGACGCCGAGCTGGCCAGGGACGCGGTGGCGGGGGCCGCGCGGCTGCCGAGCCTGGCGCTGCGCACGGCGCGGGAGGCGCTCGGCCGTGGGCCGGTGCTCGTGCAGGTGCCGCGCCGTGGTTACCTGGCCGCCGTGGCCTGTGGGCGGTGCCGCGAGCAGGCCCGCTGCGCCGCGTGCGGCGGGCCGCTGGCGATGCCCGGCGCGCAGGCCCAGCCGTATTGTGCCTGGTGCGGAGTGCAGGCCGCCGCCTGGCGGTGCCCGCATTGCGGGTCTGCGGGGTTGCGGTCGATCGTGACCGGGGCGGCGCGTACGGCCGAGGAACTGGGGCGGGCGTTTCCCTCGGTCCCGGTGCGCACGTCGCGAGGGGATGCGGTGATCGCTTCGGTGTCCGCACAGCCTGCGGTGGTGGTGGCCACGCCCGGGGCGGAACCTGTCGCCGACGGGGGGTATGCGGGCGCCCTGCTGCTCGACGGGCGGATCCTGCTGGGCCGGGCGAGCTTGCGCGCGGCCGAGGAAGCCCTGCGCAGGTGGCTGAACGCGGCCGCGCTGGTCCGGCCGGGCAGCGAGGGCGGGAAGGTGGTCGTGGTGGCCGACGCGTCACTGGCCCCCGTTCAGGCGCTGATCCGCTGGGATCCGGTCGTGCACGCCGAGCGGGAGTATGCCGAGCGCGAACAGCTCAGATTCCCCCCGGCGGTGCGGATGGCGGCTGCGCTCGGGCCACCGGCCGCGGTGAACGAACTGATCGATGCCGCCGAGCTGCCACCCGGCGCGGACGTGCTGGGCCCGGTCGAAACCGGCGATGCCGGCGGCTCCGAAGGAGCCGAGGTGCGGGTGTTCTTCCGGGTCCCCCGAGCAGCCGGGGCCGGCCTCGCCAGGGCGCTTCAGGAAGCCCAGGGGGTGCGCAGCGCCCGCAAGGCAGCCGGGTCCGTGCGGGTCCAGATGGACCCTCTTGACCTTATCTAGGAAGGTGTTATTGGCGGCCTACTGATCACGAATGCCGGCACATTCCGGGTGTGAGCCGGCTCGGCGCTGCCGTCGGCCCCCCGTTATTCCAACCCGGCGAAAGACACCTTTGCGCACGTCAGAGCGCTGAGGGCAAGATCACTCGGGTGCGTGTAACAGCCTTCTTGTGGCAGCGTTGCCCCGCGGACGCCGTATGGTGCAGGGGTGGCCACTTCGCCAAGGACCGCTACCGGCGCCCCCCGCCCGCCCGCGGTCCGGCTTGCTCCCAGGGATGAGCTCGCGGCGGCAGCCCGGGTCGCCCCGCTGCTGCGGGCAGCACGTGACCTGGCCCGCTGGGCCGCCGACCATGATTGGCTCGTCGCCCAGGAAAGCCAGCGGGTGCCCGTTCTGCCGGCTGCGGCCGCCGAGTCGGCGGCCGCGGACCTCGACCTGACCCAGGATGAACTTTTGGCCGCCTGGCAGGTCGCCACCGGTGCCCTCATGATCAACCAGGCATCGCCCGGCCAGGCCGGCGAAATCCTGGCGTCCGGGGACCCGGACGCCGTGCTCACCCTCTGGGACGAGGCGCTCGGCGTGATGATGCGCACGACCGAGCTGGAAGGCTTGATGACCGCCCTCTATACGGTCGGCGACCCGGTGCGGATAGACGCGCTGTTCGAGGCGTACGAGGCCGCGCGCCAGCAGGCGCCGCAGGGTGACCCGGCCGGCGGCGACCGCGGCGTGCCGCCGCAGGCCGCCATGCCGGACACGGGCCGCACCACCGCTGATGTCGTCGGGCTGTCCGCCGCGCTGGAGACACTGGCCGACCTCGGCGTGGTCGACCTCGGCAGCGACGAGGAAGCCGGGGTGCTCACCGTCGGCCTGTCCAGGCTCGGCACCTGGGGCGTGTACCGGCGGCTGCGGGCCAGGGGCTGGCAGCTCCCGGTGGCTGGGCAGCTCGCGCAGGACCGGGCGGCCGTGCTGCTCGGGGCCCTGGCCGACTACGACGCGGAGCAGGGTGAGGCCGAGATCGCCGCCTGGCTGGCGCTGCGCGGCCCGGCGGACGCCGCGGCCGAGCTGATGGAGGCGGCCAGGCAGGGATCGCCCGGGCTGCGTGGCGCCGCCTTCGCCGTCCTCGACCGGGTCGGCGAGGATGCGATCCCCCCGGTCCGTAGCGCGCTGGCCGACCCCGTGCTCCGCCCGCACGCGGTGGTCTGGCTGCGCGACCACGGCGAGCAGGCCGAGTTCTGCCGGGGTGACCAGGAGTGGTTGCTCGTCGATCTCGGGGCCGGCCTGCTCGAGGAGGCTGAACCCGAGGACGTGGTCGCCGAGCTGCTGCCCGACCTTCCCTCGGGTGGGCAGGCCAAGCTGGTGGCGGGTCTGTGGGAGGTCGGCCATCCCGGCCTGATCGGGCTGCTCACCGCGCTGGGCAGCCATCACCACGATCCGGCGGTGGCCAAGGCGGCCCGCAAGGCCGCGTTCAAGGCCCGGTCCCGCACCGTGGCCGAGGCACACCGGGACCGGTCCGGCCATACACTGGACGCCTGAGAACGCATCCTTGACCGGCCCGGCCGCAGCGGTCCGCATTCCGGCATCCGGGCTGGGGCTGCAGAAGAAGCGACGTCTGTCGCGCGTTTCGGAGGATTCCTGGTGAGCGTTAGGCCTATCCGCCTTTTCGGCGACCCCGTGCTGCGCACCCCCGCTGAGCCGGTGCACGATTTCGATGCCGAGCTGCGCAGGCTCGTCCAGGACCTCACCGACACCATGATGGAGGCGCCCGGGCTGGGCCTCGCCGCCCCGCAGATCGGCGTCGGCCTGCGCGTCTTCACCTACTACATCGACGATCAGCTCGGGCACCTGGTCAACCCGACGCTGAAGCTCTCCGCCGAGGAAGAGACCGACGACGAGGGCTGCTTGTCGTTCCCCGGGCTCGCCTTCCCGACCAAGCGCGCCTCACGGGTGGTCGCGGGGGGCTTCAACATGCACGGCGAGCCGGTAACCCTGGAGGGCAGCGCGCAGCTCGCCCGCTGCATCCAGCACGAGACCGACCACCTGGACGGCGTGCTGTTCATCGACCGGCTCGATCCCGAGCAGCGCAAGCTCGCGATGAAAGCCATTCGTGAGGCCGAGTGGTGGGGAGACTCGCTGCGGCAGGTGAAGGTTTCGCCGCACGACACCCACGGTGAGGCCCGCTAAGGCGGATCGGACAGCCCATGCGTGTAGCGTTCGCCGGTACCCCGCGCACCGCCGTTCCTTCGCTGGAAGCGATCCTGCGTTCGCGGCACGAGGTCGCCGCCGTGATCACCCGTCCGGACGCGCCCGCAGGCCGCGGCCGGCACCTGGTCCCCAGCCCGGTCGCCGAGCTGGCCGCCGAGGCCGGCCTGGAGGTGCTCAAGCCGGCCAAGCCCAGGGAGCCGGAGTTCCTGGACCGGCTGCGGGCCATCGCACCGGACTGCTGCCCGGTCACCGCCTACGGTGCCCTGCTACCGCAGGCGGCGCTCGACATTCCCCGGCACGGCTGGGTCAACCTGCACTTCTCGCTGCTGCCCGCCTGGCGCGGAGCGGCCCCCGTGCAGCACGCCATCCTGCATGGCGACGACATCACCGGTGCCACCACCTTCCGCATCGTGGCGGCGATGGACGCCGGCCCGGTCTACGGCGTCCTCACCGAGGCGATCAAGCCCACCGACACCTCGGGCGACCTGCTGGACCGGCTCGCCATCGCCGGCGCCGGGCTGCTCGTGGCCACGCTGGACGGGATCGAGACGGGCGAACTGGTTCCACGGCCGCAGCCGGATGAGGGCATCAGCCTCGCACCCAAGATCACTGTTGACGACGCACGCGTGGACTGGTCGCTGCCCGCGGCCGCGATCGGGCGGCTGATCCGCGCCTGCACCCCGGCGCCGGGGGCGTGGACGGAGTTCCACGGTGCCCGGCTGAAACTGGGCCCTGTGTCCGAAGCAGCGCCCCGCGAGGACACCCCTCAAGGACCCGGTGAGCTCCGCGTCGGCAGCGGGGGTGTACTGGTGGGAACCGGAACCAGCCCGGTCCTGCTCGGCGACGTGCAGCCCGCGGGCAAGCGGCGCATGACGGCCGGGGAATGGGCCCGCGGCCTGCGCCTGGCCAGCTCCGGTCCTGACGGGCCCGGCCCTGCGGCCCCGAGGCTGGGCTGAAATGGGCAGCCCCGCCGGCGGACCGGGGGCGCTCACCGGCCGAAACGGCCGCGGCGACCAGGGCAAACGCGACGACCAGAGCAAACGCGGCGGCCAGGGCAGCCGGGGCCATCGTGCTGGCCGCGCGGAGCGCTCGGACCCGGTGCGGCGGGCCGCCTTCGACGTGCTGGCGGCCGTGGACAGCCGCGGCGCGTACGCAAATCTGCTGCTCCCCTCGCTACTGCGCGAACGTGGGCTGACCGGCCGGGACGCCGCGCTGGCTACCGAGCTGTGCTACGGCACCCTGCGCGGTCAGGGCACCTACGACGCCATCCTTGAGGTGTG
>DATGGU010000129.1:0-51570 GCA_035308365.1 Streptosporangiaceae bacterium | reverse complement strand
GCTCGACCGCGCGGGCATCGAGGAGGCCTTCCGCCGCCTCGGTGACCGGCTTGCCAGGCGCGGCGTGGTGGCAGATCTGTATGTGTTCGGCGGTGCGGCGATGGCCCTCGCTTATGACTCGCGCAGGGCCACCCGTGACGTCGATGCCCTCTTCAAGCCGCACGGCATTGTCCTTGAGGAGGCACAGGCCGTGGCCACCGAGCTCGGCCTGCCCCGATGGTGGCTGAACGAGCAGGCCAGTTCATATGTCGCCCCTGGCGGGGACTCGGCAGCCTCCCGGGTATTCGACCACCCGGGTCTTCGGGTTTTCGCCGCCTCGCCCGAACATCTGCTGGCTATGAAAGCGCTCGCAGCCCGGCCTCGCGACTCAGCAGACATCCGGCAACTTGCGCAAGTGCTCGGCCTGCACACCGTCGATGAGATCCTCGCGTCGGTGCGCGAAATCTTCCCCGAAGAGGAGCCACCGGCGCGTCTCAGGCTTCTCCTGGAGGACATCTTCTCCGATGATGACGGAAAAACGGATCAGCACAGAACTGGCGGATAGCCGGAATGACCTGTGTGGTTATGACTGACACGATGAGGAGCGCCTACATCATCACGTGGTCTGAGGGCAGGTACCTGGCCCAGCGTCGTGATAGCCGAGAGACGCTGACGGCCGAGACCCCGAAGTGCTCAACCTTCGTATTCGTGAGGACTACAGCGCAAAGCCGGTACGTCTAGGGACTCTGTTCCTAGACGTCGACAAGTAGCGCACTTGACCCAACCTCGTGTGATGAGTCCACGCTGCTTGTCGTGGTCACTCGGTGGCCACTCGGTGAGAGACCAAGATCCATAAACGCTATCTCGAACGTTCGACAATACCTGTTCTACCAGGTGCTTCGCCTGTCGGGACGCCGGATTTGATTCCCTATGGGGGCTTCCACGTCAAGCCGCGGCTGAAAGATCTTCTGGCGGCTGGTTGTGCGGAGTTCTGGTCATGCCAGCAGGCCTGCCGGCGGCGTGGCCGGCAGGCTGGTGCTGGCTGGCTGGTCAGGTGACGGGGTTGACTGCCTTGTGGTGGGGCCGCGACGATCGTGGGCGGGGAGGGTCGCTTCGCTTGTCCGGCCTGGTAAGGGCTGTCTGAGGGGCCTTCCCCGCTGTCTTGCGGCTGCGCCGCCGTTTGCGGATCTCCTCAGGTACGGTCCAGTGTTCGGCGATGATCTGCTTGGCTTCGGCAGGGGTGACGGGGTTGCCGTTGTTGTCGCAGATCACATAGGACGTGCCGCGGCTGAGCACGGTCCAGGCCCGTTCGGCGAGGACGCAGCAGGCCTTGAGGTGGGTGGCGCCGCGCTCGGTCATCTGCAGGTAGTAGATCCGGGCGAGCTGCGGGTCCTGGCGGCGGGCGGTATCAGCGGCGCGGACGAACGCTGACCGCAGCTGGGAGGGTCCGGCTTTGCTCATCGGCTGGCCTTTGCGGTCGGTCTCGCCGGTCTCGCTGGCGCGGGGGGCCAGCCCGGCGTAGGACTTGAACCGGGTCCTGTCCCGGAACCGGCCGGGGCGGCCCATCGCGGCGGCCAGGACCGGGGCGCTGATCTCGGCGAAGCCAGGCAGCGACCGGGCGAGCTGCCCGGGATCGACCTGACGGTAGTGCTGTTCGCGGGCCGCGGCGTGGATCGCCAGTTCCGCCTGGATGGCGCGCAGCAGCCGGATCTCGGTGGCCACCTCGGCGGCCAGCTCGTCATAGGGCACAGCGGGGTGGTCGCCGTAGAGCTCGACGGCCGCAGCGGCGGCGGCCCGCCATTGACCGGCCCGCTGCGGTCCTTGCTGATGCCCGGACACCGTGGTGATCAGGCGGGTCAGCTCACCGTCACCGGCGGCCCGCAGGCAGCGCGGGTCAGCGTAGCGTTCCAGTACCGCCAGGTCGGCCTTGCCCAGGTCGCCGGTCAGCGGTGTCATCGGCATCAGCTGCCGGACCAGGTCCTTGATCCGTACTTTGTGCTTGCTGGCCGCCTCGGTGAGCCGCCCGCAGGCCCGGACCCGCCGGTCCAGCGCTGCCGCGTCCGGGCCGGGCAGCTCGAGCTGCTGCAACCCCCGCGGGTCCGCCAGCGGCAACCGGGCCAGCGTCTCCGCGTCGATCCCATTCGACTTCGCGTGCCGCCGCAAGAACCGGCGCACGTCAGCAGCCTTGGCCGAAGACACCCGGTAAACAGCATGCCCGCGGCGGGCGAAGAACACCGCGATCGGCATCCAGGCCGGCCCAGCCGGCTCGAAGACCACCGCCAGCGTGGTCCCCTCCACTGCGCCAGCAAGCGCAGCCCGCTCCACCCCGGCGAGTGATTCCACCGTCGGCAGGCACGACGCCCGGCACACCACCGTGCCGTCAGCCTCCAGCACCCGCACCGAATGCCGCGACGCGATACCCAGGTCAATCCCGACCAGGCGCCGCGGCACCGGCTGCCTGTCCTGCTCCTCCACTAGCCACCTCTTATCTGCGTCACCAGGACCCATCAGCTCCGGCGGCACAGCAGGCAGCAACCCATCGGCCACGGTCCCAAGGTGCAGGAGCCCGGCAACGGCTCCCATTCATGCGCTGCAACCGGACCAGGCCGGCGATCCGGGCTGGTCCACTTCCCTCATGCGGGTCATCCGTGGCCAGGCCAGCAGTGGCAATCAAATCCGCGAGGCCCGGCGAGAACACCAGCCTCAGAACCTAAGTCGTCGCCACCTACCAGACCAGCCGGGGATGCTCATGCAACCCTGGAACCCCTGCGCTGATCAAGCGCCGGAGTTCCTTACATGAACCGGCGACCCCTTGACCCCCAGGCACGAGTCTGGCGTCTGACCCGGTCTGAAGGAGCCGGGTGGAGAGTCTCTCACCTGCATCAACGTCCTAGATGAGTCGCGGCGAGCCCGGGGGAGTCGGAAGGCATTGGCTCCCTTGATTGGCTCCTGTGGCTCCCTCAGGACGGGAGGGGCCTTCCCATGCGCATGCACCGGGGACATCGGGTAGGCCATTTCTCGGGACGTCCAGGACGTCCCGCCGGACGTCTAGGCACGGAGGAACCCGGGTGAGGAAGTCCCCGTTCTCGGCACGGTCACTGGCTAGCATGGGGGAATGAGCGCGCAACCGGTCGATCCTGTAGGCGGGGACCCGCTCGACCCGCAGCGGATTCTGGACGAGCTGCCCGGCGACGAGTGTGGGTTCTTCCTGGCTCAATACCGCGAGGCGGTGGAGGGAGCCCGGGACCCGGCTGGGTGGAAGCAACTGGACCGTCTGCTGCGGCGGTGGCGATATCACGCTGAGGCGGTCAAGGATCCGGGCTACGCCGAGGCGCTGGAAGCCGCCCGCGGGCCGGTCAGCGGCGGCATGCTGCTGGAGGACGCGGTTCGGCTGTACCGTCCGGCTTTGTGAGCTGGCGGCCGTGGCTGGAGGCTGAGGTCCTCCGCCAGATGCGTGGCCTCCCGCTCGATGCCTTCGACGTGCTTGTTCGGACGCTGACCCGTATCTGCGATGACCCGTACGACCCAGTGCTCAGCACGCCTGCGCCGCCGGTACCGGGCAGGCGCGTCGCCGATTTGGGTGACTTCGGGTTCATCGAGTTCATCGCCGATCAGGACGCGAGCCTGATCCGGGTCTTTCACCTGGTCTGGACCGGCTGACCAGAGGCTACGCTGTGCGTGACCAATCCCAGCCCGAACCGTAGGGTCCGGGGCTCGGCCCCCCGGGATAAGACCGCGGCCTGTGGCGAAGCCGATCGCAGATCGGCGAACATAGCTGACGAACCCGTCGGGACGGCCGGATTTGAACCGGCGACCCCTTGACCCCCAGTCAAGTGCGCTACCAAACTGCGCCACGTCCCGGTGCCCGTAGGCACGTGCCTGCCGGAGCAGGCGTACTTACCTTAGCGTAGCGTCGGGACGTTCGCTGACGCTCGATAGCTGCCGGCCCCCAGAGTGTCATGCCGGCGGCGGACTGGGGGATACCAAGCTATGCCAGACCGGCTTGCCACGCTTCTGCCCTATCCGGCGCAGGTTCACGCACAGCCTGGCCATCTCATGATCCACAGAGATGCCCCGATCGTGGCCGCGGCCGGCGCGCAACCAGAGGCAGACGCGGTCACGCACGTACTCGCGGCCCTGCCGTGGCCGACGGTAGGCCACCAGAAACAGGGTCCGGAGATCCTGGTAGACACCGGCTCAACGATCCCCGCTGAGGGGTACCGGCTGGTCATAACCCCGGATCGGGTGAAGATTACGGCTGCGGATCCGGCCGGGGCGTTCTACGCGGCGCAGACTATCCGGCAGTTGCTGCCGGATGCGGCGTTCCGTGCGGCGCCGGCGCCGGGGGAGGCGTGGGTGCTGCCGTGTGCGGAGATCGAGGATGCGCCTGTGCTCGGGTGGCGTGGCGCTCACCTGGATGTGTCCAGGCACTTCTTCCCGAAGGGTACCGTCCTCAGGTTCATCGACATGCTGGCCGCGCACAAGCTGAACCGGCTGCATCTGCACCTGACCGACGATCAGGGGTGGCGGATCGAGAGTCCTGGCCATCCGGCCTTGCACCGGGTCGGATCGTATCGGCCGCAGACCCAGGTCGGGTCGTCCCGGGTGCGGCCGAGAACTTATGATGGCACGCCGCACGGGGGGTACTACACGCTCGATGATCTCGCCGAAATAGCGTCGTACGCCGCGCAGCGGATGGTCACGGTTGTGCCGGAGATCGAGGTGCCGGGGCATGCCTCGGCGCTGCTGGCCGCGTTGCCCGAGCTGTCTCCGATCCCGGGGTTGCAGTATGAGGTCGCGACCTTCTGGGGGATCACGTCGCAGATTGTGGCGCCGCTGCCGGAGACGGTGGGTGTGCTCCAGGAACTGTTCGGGGAGCTGCTCGGCGCCATCCCGGCGAAGATCGTGCATATCGGTGGGGATGAGTGCGTGCTGGATCACTGGCGGGACAGTGCGCGGGTGGCCGGGTACCGGCGGGAGCTGGGGCTGCCGGACGATGACGCGTTGCACGCTTATTTTCTCCGGCAGGTCGCGGACATGCTGGCCGATTCGTTCGGGGTCCGCAGCGTGGTCTGGGACGAGGGGTTCGCCAGCACGGGGACCGGGACCAGGCTGCGCGACGATACGCTCGTGATGGCTTGGCGCGGCCAGGAAATCGGGCGGAAGGCGGCGCTGGCGGGGCATGATGTTATTTCCTCGCCGGTCATGCCGACGTACTTCGATTATGCGCAGTCCGCTGACGAGAGCGAGCCGCTGGCCATCGGCGGCCCGATCACCATCGAGGATGTGGCGGGCCACCGGCCTGTCCCGCTGGATCTGCCGCAGAGCGCCCAACGGCATCTGATCGGCACCCAGTTCCAGGTGTGGACCGAATACATCCCGGATTCGCGGGCGCTCGACTACATGGTTTTCCCGCGGGCGTGTGCGCTCGCCGAGGTGGCCTGGCACGGTGGCCCAGCGGGCTGGGAGTCACACGATGGCGGCCGGCCGGCGCTGCGCGGCCGGGTGGGCGCGCATCTGGGGCGGCTGGATGCGGCCGGGATCGAGTACCGGCCGCTGGATGGGCCGCGTCCCTGGCAGCAAGGGGGGACCGGGGCGCGCCGGCACCATACGGGGACCCGGATCGCCAAGGTCGCCAATGACCTGGCGGAGATGGCCGAGGGAGGCACCGACCTCGCGCCTACGGTGTGACCTGGCACTCCAGGGGATATATCGTTCGTTTTCCAGATAGCCCGTTCTTCTTTGGCGGGAGATAGTGGACAACGGGAAGTAGGGAACCTAGCGGCTTCTTGCCAGCCGGGGCAGCGGACGCGAGATACCGGCCCCGGAGGGAGGGACAGGCATGTGGGGACGGGGACGGGCAGCGGAGCCGGCCGGCCCGGCGATGGCTACGTTCCGCGCCCGGGACGGCGACACAGTCCCGGGCCCGATCCTGCCCCACGACCTCCTGCGCAGGTCACACGACATCCTGCCCGGGAACTGGGACGTCGAGGACGGCTCTTATGACCCCCCGCCGCGGTCTCGGGACATCCCTCCAGGATTCGATGACGCGCCGCCTGGCTACCCGCGCCGCCTCAGGCGGCGGCTCGGCAGGATGGTCCGGCGCATGGTGACCATGTTCTTCGTCTTCGGCGTGGCCGCCGCCGCCGGCTTCGGCATGCTGCTCATCGCGACGCCCTCGGCCGGTCAGGCCTGGGCGCTCGCCCGCGCCCAGGCCGGGGCACACGGCGTCGCGTTTCCCGGGCCGCCGGTACCCAGCAGGTTCAGCGAGGCGCTGATCGCCACCGAGGACCACCGGTTCTACTCAGACCCTGGCATCGACCCGATCGCGGCCGGCCGGGTGATCGTCGGCTACCTGACCGGCACCGGCCCAGAGCAGGGCGGGGCCACGATCACCCAGCAGCTCGCGAAGATGCTGTACACCCCGGGGCAGTCCAGTTTCTCCGCCGAGGCCGAACAGGTCGCGCTCGCCGTC
The DNA here is from genome assembly GCA_035308365.1 of Streptosporangiaceae bacterium. GTDB lineage: Bacteria > Actinomycetota > Actinomycetes > Streptosporangiales > Streptosporangiaceae > PALSA-505. The sequence goes on along the minus strand of DATGGU010000129.1, from coordinate 45,116 downwards.
AAGCTGAGCTTCACCTACAGCAAGACGCAGATCCTGCAGATGTACGCCGGCATCGCCTACTTCGGCCAGAACTACTACGGCCTCGGCGCGGCGAGCTGCGGGTACTTCGGCGTGCCGCCGGCCCAGCTGACCTGGCCACAGGCGGCGCTGCTGGCCGGTGCCGTGCAGGCGCCGTCGGTGTATGACCCACTGACCAACCCGGCGCAGGCGCATGCGCGCGAGGCCCACGTCTTCAGCCGCCTGGTCGCCACCGGGACGCTCACCCAGGCGCAGGCCGATGCCGCGCTGGCTCAGTCGCTGCACCTGGTGCCCACCAGTCAGTCGCGGATGCCGCCACCGGCGGGGTCGGCCGGCTGCGGCGGCCTGAAGGGCTGATACCGCAGGCCAAGAGGCTGGGCGCGCAAAACTCGTTCGGAAATGTCGGACGCAGCCGGTAGCGTCGCCGTCGTGCCGGAGTCAGACATCCTCGTCCGCGCTCGCGGCCTGACCAAACGCTTCGGGGACTTCACGGCGGTCGATGGTATCGACTTCGAGCTCCGCCGTGGCGAGGCGTTCGGGTTCCTTGGGCCGAACGGCGCAGGCAAGTCATCGACCATGCGCATGCTGGGCTGTGTCTCGCCGCCGAGCGGGGGCGAGCTGACCATTCTCGGCATGGATCCGGTCACCAGGGGGCCGGCGATCCGGGCCCGGCTCGGGGTGGTGCCACAGGAAGACACGCTTGACGTCGAGCTGACCGTGCGGGAGAACCTGCTGATCTACGGGCGGTACTTCGGCCTGCCCAGGCAGGTGATCAGGGAAAGGATCGAGCGGCTGCTCGACTTCGTGCAGCTCTCCGACCGGGCGGCCGATCACGTCGAGCCGCTGTCCGGCGGGCTGAAGCGGCGGCTCACCATCGCCAGGTCGCTGATCAACGAACCGGACATCCTGCTGCTCGACGAGCCGACGACCGGGCTCGACCCGCAGGCTCGGCACGTGGTCTGGGACCGGCTGTTCCGGCTGAAGCAGCAGGGCGTGACGCTGATCCTCACCACCCACTACATGGACGAGGCCGAGCAGCTCTGCGACCGCCTCGTGGTCATGGACCACGGCAAGATCGCGGCGGAGGGCTCGCCACGCGAGCTCATCGGCACCTATTCCACGCCGGAGGTGCTGGAACTGCGGTTCGACCCGTCCACGCACGAGCAGGCCGCGGAGAAACTCGCCGCCGTTCCGGCTGAGCGGATGGAAGTGCTCGCCGACCGAATCCTTCTCTACATTACGGATGGGGACGACGCCCTGGTCAGCGTGCACGACCTGGGCCTGGACCCGGTGACCTCGCTGGTGCGGCGAAGCACGCTGGAAGATGTGTTCCTCCGGCTCACCGGGCGGCGGCTGGAGGACTGATGGTTGTTGTCACGCAGCTGCGGTCGCCATGGCCCGTTGTGATGGCATGGCGCGAGTTCCGGATGTGGCTGACCGACTACCGGAGGACGTGGAAGGGGTCGATCTACTCCAGCCTGTTCAACCCGCTGCTGTATCTGAGCGCGATGGGGCTCGGGCTCGGCACGCTGGTGGACAAGCACGGCACCGGGCACCTGGGCGGGGTGAGCTACCTGATGTTCCTGGCGCCCGGGCTGCTGGCCGCCCAGGCCATGCAGACCGGCATCGGCGAATGCACCTACCCGGTGCTCGGCTCGGTGAAGTGGAACCGCACCTACCAGGCGGCCGCCGCCTCACCGCTGCGGCCGGGTGACATCTTCCACGGGCACCAGCTCTTCGTCGCGATGCGGTTGCTGATGAACTGCGGCATGTTCCTCGCCGTGATGGCGGTCTTCGGCGCGGCGCGCTCGCCGGCCGTGATCCTGGCGGTGCCCGCCGCCGTCCTCACCGGCCTGGCTTTCGCCGCGCCCATCGAGGCCTGGGCGATCACCCAGAACAAGGACAGCGGCTTCTCCGTGGTGTTCAGGTTCGTCCTGGTCCCGCTGTTCCTGTTCTCCGGTACGTTCTTCCCGGTCACCCAGCTCCCGGCCTGGATCCGCCCGGTCGCATACATCACGCCGCTGTGGCACGGGGTGGCGCTGTGCCGGAGCATCAGCCTCGGCACGCTGACCGCTGGCGACGCGTTCCTGCACGTCGGCTACTTGCTCGCGATCACGGTGGCGGGCCTGCTGGCCGGGCAGCGGACATACCGCAGGAGGCTGCATGCCTGACGATGGGGGGTGCCCGTCATGACCGCGCCGGCGTTCGGCGAGGCGGCCGGGCTGCTGCGGGTGCTGCCGGTCCCGGTGCGCTCGCGCGGCAGCCTGCACCTGGTCGAGCGGCACGCCCGGGTGTACCGGCACGCCTGGCTGATGTTCCTGTCCGGCCTGCTCGAACCGCTGTTCTATCTGCTGTCGATCGGCGTCGGGCTGGGCAAGCTGGTCGGCCACGTGACCGCGCCGGGCGGGCACATGGTCACCTACGTCACCTTCGTGGCGCCGGCACTACTCGCCAGCTCGTCGATGAACGGCGCCATGGTCGACTCGACGTTCAACGTGTTCTTCCGGCTCAAGTACGCCAAGCTCTACGACGCCGCGCTGGCGACGCCGATGCAGTCCACCGACATCGCGCTCGGTGAAATCTCCTGGGCCCTGATCCGCGGCGGCCTGTACGCGCTCGCGTTCATGGTGATCATGCTGGCGATGGGCCTGGTCCACTCGGCATGGGCGGTGCTGAATGTGCCGGTCGCACTGCTCACCGGCTTCGCGTTCGCGGCGGCCGGGATGGCGGGCACCACCTACATGAAGAGCTGGCAGCACTTCGAGTTCATCATGCTGGCGACGCTGCCGATGTTCCTGTTCTCCGCGTCGTTCTACCCGCTGTCGGTGTACCCGCCGGCGCTGCGGATCGTCGTGGAGTGCACGCCGCTGTACCAGGGAGTCGTGCTGCTGCGCGACCTCACCCTGGGCTCGGTGACACCCAGCCTGCTCTGGCACGCCGTCTACCTGGCCGTGATGGGACTGATCGGCCTGACCGTGGCCAGCCGCCGGATCAGCCACCTGCTGCTCAGGTAGCGATGGCCGTCCGCTGTTACACCTCGATGGCTCCGCCTGCGGCCTTGAGGTGGTCGCGGAAGGTCAGCTCCGGGGTGTGCTGGCGTTGGGTCAGGTAGGTGCTGAACTGGACCTGCTCGCGAAGTGTGGTGCCGGAGCGGATCAGGTCGGCCTGGCGGCGTTCGGTGTCGCGGATGGTTTCGGCTAGTTCGATGAGGTCGCCGGCGTAGGCGGCGGGCAGGAACAGTACGCCGTCGTCGTCGGCAACGACCACGTCCGAACGGGTCACCGTCCAGTCGCCGACGGTGGCGGACTCCAGGGCGTCCGGGGCGCGGGTGGACATGCTCAGCGGGCCGGTGGGGATGGCGCCGAGGCTGAAGACGGGCAGGCCGATGGCCAGGATGTCGGCCGTGTCGCGGTGCAGGCCCCAGATGACGATGCCGCCCAGGCGGGCGGCTCGTGCCTCCAGGGCGACCAGGTCGCCTATGCAGCTTTCGTCGAGGCGGCCGGCGTTGTCGGCTACCAGGATGTCGCCAGGGGCGGCGTCCTCGAAGGCTTCCAGGAATACGTCTACGCTGCCGGCATGGCGGGTCGGGGCGACGCGGCCGGCCAGGCGGCTGCCGGGGGACAGGGCGCGTAGCTGGGCGGGGGCACAGCGGACCGGGAGGCCGGCCCGGATGCAGGCGTCCGCCAGGTGGGCGGTGGTCAGCGCGGCGAACCGCTGCTGTAGTTCGTCATGATCCATGCTGGCGGCCTTTCGGTCATGCTGGGCTGGGATCGCCGGTCGCGGGCTGGGCGGGAAGGTGCTTTTCGAACCAGTGGTGGGCATATGGCTCGTCGCTGAAGGAAGCGACCTCGCGGAAGCCTGATGAGCGGTAGAGGGTGATGGCCTCGGTAAGGGCCTTGTTGGTATCCAGCCTGAGGGTTGTCACGCCATGACTGGCCGCGATGGATTCGGTCTCGGCCAGCAGTCTGCGGCCCAGGCCAAGACCCCGCACGGTGGGGGCTACCCACATGCGCTTGGCCATGGCGCAGCCGTCCGGGAGGAATTTCAGTCCGGCGCAGCCGACGGGATCGCCATGCAGGGTGGCCACGAGCAGCACCCCCGACGGCGGCCGGACCTCGTCGCCGGCCAGCGGGCTGCGCTCGGGGTCGTAGCCGCCGTCGAAGCGTTCGGCCAGCTCGGCGTAGTACGAGGAAAGGCAGTGCCGGGCGTCCGGGTGGCCCGGGTCGGTGATCGCCACATCCACCATGGACGCTACGAGCAGGCGCTCGACCTCGGCCATGGCCGACGTCAGCTTGCCGCGCTGCCGCTGGTTGAGCGGGCGCAGGATCGAGGCGGCCAGCTCGTCGGAGAGGCGGTCCAGCTCGGCCCGCTCGGCCAGGCCGGCCGGGGTGAGCCGGGCCGTGCGGACCCGGCCGTCGGCGCCGTCCGGCCCGACCACGATCAGGCCGTCGGCCTCCAGGGTGCGCAGCAGCCTGCTCAGGTAGCCGGAGTCCAGGTCGAGCTTGGCGCGCAGCGAACGGACCTCGGTCTCCCCGCTGCCAATTTCCCACAGCAGCCGGGCCTGGCCGAGCGGGCGGCCACGGGCTAGGTAGGCGTCGTTCAGGGCACCGATCCGCTGCGTGACCGTCCGGTTGAAGCGCCGGACCTGGTCGATTAGCACACCATCCATTCTCTGACCTTAGTCAGAGAAATTGGTTCCGGCTACAGCGGGGTGAAGAAACGGCGCGGATTGCCGGTGAGCATAGCCGTGATCTGCTCGTCCGTTACGCCCTGGTCACTGAGCGCGGGGAGCACGTCGTCGAGCAGGTGGGTGAAGTGCCAGTTCGGCGCCAGTACCGGCGGCAGCTCGGGCGGGAACCAGTCGATGTGGCAGGAGGCGTCGTGGGCCAGGACCATGCTGCTCGCGTAACCCCGGGCGGCCAGGGCCGCCACCGTGGCCACCCGCTGCTCGAACGGGAGGATGACGTCCAGCCCGAAGCGGTCCATCCCGAGCAGGCAGCCGGTGTCGGCCAGTTGGGCCAGGTGGCCGACATCCCCGGTGTCGCCGCAGTGGGCCAGCAGCACGCGGGACAGGCCGGCGCCTTCCTCGGTGAGCACGCGCAGCGCCACCAGGCCCGACTGGCTGCCGGGATGGGTGTGCACCATGATCGGGGCGCCGGTGATCGTGTGTGCCCTGGCCACCGCGCGCATGACCCGTTCCACGCCGGGGGTGAGGCCCTCCTCCTCGATGCAGCACTTGAGGAACGCGGCCTTGACCCCGGTGTCCGCCACACCCTCGGTGAGGTCACCGACGAACAGGTCGGTCATCGGGTCGTTGCCGTCCTTACCGCTGTCCGGGGCGCGATAGCGGAAGTAGAGCGGGACGTCGTTGTAGGTGTAAATGCCGGTCGCGGCGATGATGTTGACGCCGGTCCGGGCGGCGACCCGCTGGACGCGCGGGATGTTGCGGCCCAGGCCCACCACGGTCGGGTCGGCGATGCTGGCGACGCCGCGCTGCTCCAGGGTCGCCAGCTTCGCGACGGCGGAGGCGACCTGCTCGTCCTCGTCCCAGCCGGCCGGCCAGTTCTGCCGGATCTCCTCGTTCAGCACGAACACGTGCTCGTGCATGAACACGCGGCCGAGGTCGTCCAGTGCCACCGGGCCGCGCACGGTTTCTACTGTCTGCGACGTCACCAGGCCAGCGTGGCACACCAGGTCCGCCATTGCCGGGGATCTGACCGCGCCATGGCTGTGCTCGCCGGGCCGCACCGGGTCCCTCATCTGCGGCAGGATGGCTGCATGAGCGGTGGTGACCTGCTGGGTGCGGCGGTCGCCGAGCTGTACTCGGCCGACCCTGATGAGTTCATCGAGCGCCGCACCCAGCTGACCGGCCAGGCCAGGGCGGCGGGCCAGCCGCTGGCCGCCCGGCAGATCGCCGCCCTGCGCAAGCCCACCAGGTCGGCCTGGGTGATCAACCAGCTCGCCCGCTCGGACCCGGACAGCGCGTCGAAACTGGCCGCCCTCGGCGAACGGCTGCGGGCCGCCGAACGATCCGGGGACGGCGTCCGGATGCGGGAACTGACCCAGCAGCGGCGGCAGCTCATCGGCGCCCTGGTGCGGCAGGCGCTGGCGGTGGCCGGGCAGAGCGCAGCGCCCGCCGCCATGCGCGAGGAGATCACCGCCACCTTCGCCGCCGCGCTGGCCGACCCTGAGGTGGCCGGGCAGATCCAGCAGGGCACGCTGGTGCGCGCGGCGAGCAGGCCCGGCTTCGGATCCGGCCAGGCGCCGCTGGTCCTGGTGCCGCCGCTGCCAGACGCGCCTAAAGAAGCCAAGGGAAAGGCCGGGGCAGCTCCGGGCAGATCACGATCGGCCGCACCGGCTCCCCCGGCCGCATCGCCCAGCCCGCGCCAGCAGTCGGACGGCGAGCGCCGGGTGGCCGCCAGCCCGAGGCAGGCGACTCAGGAGCGGCAGAACCGGCTGGCGCTCGCGGCCCAGCGGCGGGAGGCCAAACTGGCCGAGGCTGCGGCTCGGGCGCAGGCCCAGGCGCAGGAACGCCAGGCCAAGCTCAGGGCCGCCGCGGAGCAAGCTGTCGCCGACGCCGACCAGGCCGCCGCGGCTGCCGTCCAGGACGAACGGGAGCAGGCCGAGACCGTCCGGCGGCTCGAACACGAGCTGACCGACGCCCGCTACCGCCTCCGAATGGCCTCCGCCGAAGTCCGCCGCGCCGAAGCCGCCCAGCACAAGGCCCGCCAGGCCCTCGACCGTCTCGCGGACCAGCAGTGAGGGCGTGGCTGGCGGGGGTGCGGCGGGGGTAGATACTGGCCAGTAGGTACGCTTGTCCGGACTCGTGGCGGGTCCGGGAGCGGGCACGACGACAGGCCGGATGGTGTGGAATGGACTTCGCGTACGACACCCGCACGGAGGAGTTGCGCGAGCGGTTGCTCGCCTTCATGGCCGAGCGCATCTATCCGGCCGAACCGGTGTACCGCGCCCAGGTAGCGCAGGCCGCCGCCGAGGGCCGCCACTGGGAGCGGCCACCGGTCATGGCCGAGCTGAAGGCCGAGGCACGCAGCCGAGGTCTGTGGAACCTGTTTTTGCCCAAGGCCCCGCACACCGAGGGGCTGCCAGGAACCGCCGGGCTGACCAACCTGCAGTATGCACCGCTCGCGGAGATTACCGGGCACAGCCCGTGGCTGGCCCCGGAGGCATTGAACTGCGCCGCGCCGGATACCGGCAACATGGAGCTGCTGGCCGAGTTCGGCACCCCGCAGCAGCGCGAACGGTGGCTGAAACCGCTGCTCAACGGCGAGATCCGGTCGGCATTCTGCATGACCGAGCCGGACGTGGCATCCTCGGACGCCAACAACATCGCTACCAGGATCGAGCGCCGCGGCGACGATTACGTGATCAACGGGACCAAGTGGTGGTCGTCCGGCGCGATGAGCCCGAGCTGCGAGATCCTCATTGTGATGGGCCGCACCGACGACCAGGCGCCGCCGCACAAGCAGCAGTCGATGATCCTGGTGCCGGCCAACACCGAGGGCGTGCACATCAAGCGGAGCATGCGGGTGTTCGGCTTCGACGACGGGGCGCACGGCGGGCACGCCGAGGTCGAGTTCCGTAACGTGACCGTGCCGGCCGCCAACCTGATCAGCGGCGAGGGCGACGGGTTCGCGATCGCCCAGGCCCGGCTCGGCCCGGGCCGGATCCACCACTGCATGCGGCTGATCGGCGCGGCCGAACGGGCCCTGGAGCTGATGTGCCACCGGGTGAGCTCGCGTACCGCGTTCGGCGCCCCGCTGTCCCAGCAGAGCGTGATCCAGGGCTGGATCGCCGAGTCCAGGGTGCGGATCGAGTCGGCCCGGCTGCTCGTGCTCAAGACGGCATGGCTGATGGACACGGTCGGCAACAAGGGCGCCCACACCGAGATCCAGGCCATCAAGATCGGCACCCCGGCCATGGCCGAGTGGGTGATCGACAAGGCGATCCAGGCGCACGGCGCCGCCGGGATCAGCCAGGACTTCCCGCTCGCCCAGCTCTGGACGAGCGCGCGGTCGCTGCGGTTCGCCGACGGGCCCGACGAGGTGCACAAGCGGTCCCTGGCCCGCCGCGAGCTGCGCAGGCACGCCACCGAGAGCTGAGCCACGACCTGTTACTACCAGGAGGAATCTATGTCACAAGATCAGGCCCGCGTCGCCATCGTCACCGGTGCCGCCCGGGGAATCGGGGCCGCGGCGGCTACCAGGCTGGCCAGCGACGGGATGGCCGTCGCCGTGCTGGACCTGGACGAGGCGAACTGCAAGAGCACGGTGGACGCGATCACCGAGGCGGGCGGCCGGGCGGTCGCGGTGGGCGCGGACGTCAGCAAGGCCGACCAGGTCGAGGCCGCGGTTGACAAGGTCGTCGCTGAGCTCGGCCCGCCGTCCGTGCTGGTCAACAACGCCGGTGTGCTGCGGGACAACCTGATTTTCAAGATGTCCGACGACGACTGGGACACGGTCATGGGCGTACACCTGCGCGGCTCGTTCCTGATGGCCAGGGCCGCGCAGAAGCACATGGTGGAGCAGCGGTACGGCCGGATCATCTGCCTGTCGTCCAGCTCGGCGCTGGGCAACCGGGGCCAGGTCAACTACTCGGCCGCCAAGGCAGGCCTGCAGGGGTTCACCAAGACGCTGGCCATCGAGCTGGGCCAGTTCGGCATCACGGCCAACGCGGTCGCGCCCGGCTTCATCGTCACCGACATGACCGCGGCCACCGCGGCCCGGGTCGGCATGGGCTTCGAGGACTTCCAGAAGGCGGCGGCCAGCCAGATCCCGGTCCGCCGGGTCGGCCAGCCCGCCGACGTGGCGCACGTCATCTCGTTCCTGGCCAGTGAGGGCGCCGGCTTCGTCTCCGGCCAGGTGATCTACGTGGCGGGTGGCCCGCTGTGCTGAGCGACACGGCCGCCGGCCCGGCGGCCACCGCCGCCGGCGACATCCGGCGGCGGGTCCATGAGGTACTGGAAAAGCACGATCCCGCCTCGACGCCGCGCCTGGACTTCCTGCGGGCCCGCTTCGACGCCGGCCTGGCCTGGGTGCACTACCCGCCCGGGCTTGGCGGGCTCGGCCTGCCCAGGGCGCTGCAGCCGATCGTGGATGCCGAGTTCGCCGCGGCCCGCGCGCCGGAGAACAACCCGCGCCGGATCGGCATCGGCCTGGGCATGGCCGCGCCGACCATCCTCGCGTTCGGCACGCCGGAGCAGCAGCAGCGCTGGCTGCGGCCGCTGTGGACCGGGGAGGAGGTCTGGTGCCAGCTGTTCAGCGAGCCGGGCGCCGGTTCCGACCTGGCCGGCCTGGCCTCCCGGGCGGTCCGTACCGAGGACGGGCAGAGCTGGCGGGTGAACGGGCAGAAGGTCTGGACGTCCATGGCGCACGAGGCGCGCTGGGCGATCCTGGTGGTCCGCACCGACCCGGACGTGCCCAAACACGCCGGCCTCAGCTACTTCGTGCTGGACATGACCGCGCCCGGGGTCGAGGTCAGGCCGCTGCGCCAGATCACCGGTGAGGCCGAGTTCAACGAGGTGTTCCTGACCGACGTGGTGATTCCCGACTCCGACCGGCTCGGCGCGGTCGGCGACGGGTGGCGGGTCGCCATGGCCACGCTGATGAACGAGCGGGTGTCCATCGGTGGCGGGGCGCTGCCCCGCGAGGGCGGCATGATCGGCACCGCCGCCGCGGCCTGGCGGGACCAGCCAGCCAAGCGCACCCACGGCCTGCACGACCGGCTGCTGCGGCTGTGGGTCGACGCCGAGGTGGCCAGGATCGCGGGCATCCGGCTGCGCCAGCAGCTCGCCGCGGGCCAGCCGGGCCCGGAGGGGTCAGCCGCCAAGCTGATCTTCGCCCGGCTCAACCAGGAGATCTCCTCGTTCGAGGTGGACCTGGCCGGCGGTGAGGGGCTGCGCTACGACGACTGGACCATGCGCAGGCCGGAGGCCTCCAACTTCTTCGGCCGCGGCCCGGGCTTCCGCTACCTGCGCGCCCGCGGCAACTCCATCGAGGGCGGGACCTCGGAGATCCTGCGCAACATCATCGCCGAGCGGGTGCTCGGGCTACCCCCTGAAATCCGGGTGGACAAGGACGTGCCATGGAAGGATCTGCCGCGATGACGCAGCCAGCCGCCCCTGGCGAGGCGCCCGATCTGCTGTATGGGGAAACCGAGGACGACCTTCGTGCCACGGTGCGAGATTTTCTCTCCATACGGTGTCCGGCGGCCTCGGTGCTCACCCGGATCGAGAGCAGCGAACCCTACGACCTCCCGGCCTGGCATTCCCTGGCCGCTGAGCTCGGCTGCAGCGGGCTGCTCGTGCCCGAGCCGGCCGGCGGGGCGGGCGCGTCCTACCGGGAGGCGGCCGTGGTGGCCGAAGAGACGGGCCGGGCGGTCGCGCCGGTGCCCTACCTCGGCAGCGCCGTGGTGGCGACCGCCGCGCTGCTCGCGGCCACCGGCCCCGAGCCCGCCTCGGAAGACGACCGCAAGCTGCTCGCCGCGCTGGCCGAGGGCAGCGTCACCGCCGCCCTGGCCGTGCCGTTCGAGACCGCGCCGGGCAGCGCGCTGCCCACCTCGGTCCGGGTGGCCGGGGTACCGGCCGGCGCCGGGGCCAGGCTGGCCGGGACCGTCACCGGCGTGGCCGACGCGCTGCCCGCCGACGTGCTGCTGGTGCCGGCCGACGGCGTGCCCTACGGCCTGTACGCGGTGGACGCGCGGGCCGGCGGGGTGACCAAGGCGCCGGTGGTCTCGCTGGACAGCACCAGGGTGCTGTGCGACCTGACGCTGGACGGCGCGCCCGCCCGGCGGATCGCCGCCGGTGACGTGGCCGGGGCGGCGGTCACGGCGGCGCTGTCCGCAGGGGCGGCCATGCTCGCGTCCGAACAGCTCGGTGTGGCCGAGCGCTGCCTGGAGATGACCACCGCCTACGCCAAGGAGCGGCACCAGTTCGCCCGGCCGATCGGCTCGTTCCAGGCGGTCAAGCACCGGCTGGCCGACCTGTACGTGCTGGTCGCCCAGGCCAGGGCGGCGGCCAGGTACGCGGCCGCGTGCCTCGCCGACGGCAGCGGGGACGCCCCGGTCGCGGTGGCGCTGGCCAAGTCCTACTGCGGCGAGACGGCGGTCAAGGCGGCCGAGGAGTGCGTGCAGTTGCACGGCGGCATCGGGTTCACCTGGGAGCATCCAGCCCACTTGTACCTGAAACGGGCCAAGAGCGGATCGGTCGCGTTCGGCACCCCGGACCGGCACCGGGCCACCCTGGCGGGGCTGGCCGACCTGCCGGGAGCACGGTGAAGTCGGTCGACGGCGCCGGTGTGGTCATCACCGGCGCGGGCAGCGGCATCGGTGCCGCGATGGCGGCCAGGTTCACCGCGGGTGGTGCCAGGGTCGTGGTCAACGACATCGACGCGGAGGCGGCCGCCAAGGTGGCCGCCGCCTGCGGCGCCGTCGCGGTGCCGGGCGACGCGGCCAGTGAGGACGGGGTGGCGGCGCTGATCGGCGCGGCCACCGAAGCGCTCGGCCAGATCGACATGTACTGCGCCAACGCCGGGGTCGGCCTGAGCGGCTCGCAGGACGCGCCCGAAGAGACCTGGGAGCTGTCCTGGCAGGTGAACGTGATGGCGCACGTCCGGGCCGCCCGGCTGCTGCTGCCACCCTGGCTGGAGCGGGGGAGCGGCCACCTGATCTGCACGGTGTCCGCGGCCGGGCTGCTCATGATGCTGGGCACGGCGCCCTACTCGGTCACCAAGCACGCGGCGCTCAGCTTCGCCGAGTGGCTGTCCGCCACCTACCGGCACCGCGGCATCACCGTGCAGGCGCTGTGCCCGCAGGGGGTGCGCACCCCGATGCTGGAGGCGTCGGGCCCGGTCGGGCGGCTGCTGCTGAGCGAGGCGGCGATCACCCCCGAGGCCGCGGCCGAGGCGGTGGTGCACGGCATCGCCGACGGCCAGTTCCTCATCCTGCCGCACCCCGAGGTCGCCGAGATGTATGCGGGCCGGGCCGCCAGCCCGGACCGCTGGCTGGCCGGCATGAACAAGCTCCAGCGCCGGGTCGAGGCGCAGACTTAGCGGTCCAAGGTTACGGAGAACCCTTTAAAACACCTGGTCGCCAACTGGCAGCTTCAGCTCAGCACCCAGTTCTTTGATCGTTTTCCTTGTTCTGAAAGGGTCCTTGCCGAATTCGCCGAGCGCGATCCGGTCGCGCTGGCCGGTCTTGGTGATCAGGCTGGCCACGTGCGCCTCCACGGTGCGCGGCGACAGGTGCAGCCGGGTGGCGATCTCACGGTTGCTGAGCCGTTCGGTGAGCAGCCGCAGGATCTCGTATTCGCGCACGGTGACGCCCACCGAGCGCAGCGGCGATGGGATGCTGGACTGGCCGCGGCGCCGCTGGCCGACCGGGGCGCCGGCCCGCCGGATCAGCGCCCGGCAGGCGCTTGCCACCGCCCGCGCGTCGCAGCCGTGGAAGTAGTCCTCGCAGGCCCGCAGCCAGTCCACCGGAGTGCCCCAGCCGTCGGCGATGGCGGCCTCGCTGACCAGCCGCAGTCCCATGTGGCGGCCGGTGGCATAGGGCGCGCCCACAGCGATCGCCTCGGCCACCGCCTCGGCCGCCTGCCCAGGCTGTCCCGAGCGGCCCAGCAGCACGGCGCTGGCGAACAGCGCGAACTGCCGGTCCCAGCGCAGCCTGCTCACCGGCGCGGCGGTCAGCTCCCGGTACTGCGGCCAGTCCATCGTCCCGTGCAGCACCGACAGCAGCAGGTGCAGTCCGTACCGGCCGGTGAGCTGGAAGACGGTGGGGCTCTTTTCCTCGGCGGCGAGCGCGTGGGACAGATCGTCCAGCGCGCGGGCGCGGTTTTCCTCGAGCAGCGCGCACCAGGCCCGGGCCAGGCCGTAGGACCGCGGGGTGTGCAGGGCGAAGTCACCGTTCCAGCGGCGCAGGTCGGCGAGCGCGGCCTCCATCTCGCGGCGCTTGCCCTGATGGCCGGCCAGCACCGCGCGCAGCAGCAGCGCGTACTGCGTGGTCTCCATCAGCCGCAGCCGCATGGTGGAGGCCAGCACCTGGTCGATCAGCTCCCTGGCGGTGCCGAACTCGCCACGCAGGATCGCGTAGAAGGCGATGCTCGCCTCCGCCTGGTAGCGGGCGGTCACCGCGCCGGCCTGGGAGGCAGCTCGGCGGACCTGCTCCAGCCGGGCCACGTTGCCATCGCGCAGCGCGTCGTCGTTGCCGAGCCTGATCAGCGCATGGATCTCCTCGATCGGCAGGTCATGCTGGACGGCGATCTGCCGGGCGCGCTCCAGGCAGGCCGTCGCCTCGTCCGGATCCCTGGACCGGCTCAGCGCGCCCAGCAACTGCCACGCCTGGCAGGCAACCAGGGGCAGCTCGGCGGTCCCGGCCACCTCCGCCGCGCGGCGGGCCAGGGCCTCGCCTGCCGCGAGGTTGTCCGGGCCGGGGAGGTCGAGCACCATGTGGGCGGCGACCACGTCGATGGCCGCGGTGTCCGTGGCCGCGGCGTCCGGGCCGAGCAGCCGCCGGGCGATCTCCACCTGGGCCAGGCCGTCGCTGGACCGGCCGGCCACCGCCAGCGCCCAGGCCAGCCGGGTGTGCAGGTGCGCCCGGGCCTGTGGGCTCAGCAGTCCGGCGACCTGATCCAGCTCGCCGGCCGAGGCGACCGCCCGCTCCACCAGGCCGGCCTCGGCCAGCGCGTAGAGCTGCGAGGCGAACGCGTCCGCCCGCGCCTGCGCGTCCGCGCCGTCGGCCAGCAGTTCCAGCGCATTGTCCAGCAGGGTGACCGCCGAGCTGGCCGCGCCTTGGGCCAGCGCCCGGCGGCCCGCCTCGGCGAACAGCCGGCCGGCCCGGGGCCGGTCGCCGGCCTGCAGGTGCAGGCTGGCCGCGACCTGGCACCACTCGCCCGGCAGGCCCGGGTACACGGCTTCGACGGCGGCCACGGCCTGCTGGGTGATCCGGGCGCGCTCGGCCGGGGCCAGCAGGGTCAGCATCGCCTCGGCGATCAGCGGATGCTGGAAGGCGTACCAGTCCGGGATTTCCTCGTCGGGCGCGACGAGCTGGCCGATCACGTCGTCGTGCAACTGGCTGAGCAGCTGACGGCTGGTCACGCCGGTGGCCGCCTGCAGCACGGTCAGCGGGAACCGCCGGCCGAGCACGGCCGCGGCCGACAGCAGCTCACGGCCGCCGGAGCTGATCTTGTCCAGCCGCTGAGCCAGGTCGCGGGTCAGCGTGACCGGCACCTTGGTCTGCAGCGTGCCGGTGACCTGCCAGCCGCCGCCCTCGTCCACCAGCTGGCCCTCCCGCAGCATGTCGCTGAGCAGTTCCTCGGCGAGCAGCGGGATGCCCTCGCTGCCCACCCACAGGTGCTCGGCCACCTGATCGGGGACGGCGCACGCGTCGGCGCCCAGGCAGGAACCGGCCAGCCGCCGCACGTCGCGGCGGCCCAGCCGGTGCAATTCCACCAGCACCCCCGAGCCCCGCTGGGCCGCCGACTGGGCCAGCTCGAGCGCCGGGCAGGGGTCGGCGCGCACCGTGCCAAGCAGCAGGACCGGCTGGCGGTCCAGATTGTCGGCCAGGTACTCCACGACCGCCAGCGTCTCGGGGTCACAGTCCTGCATGTCGTCCAGGATCAGCAGGCAGCCGCGGCCGCGGCCGGCCAGCGCCACCAGTCGCAACACCGCCTCGGCCAGCACCACCAGCGACCCGCTGTCGTCCGCGGCCGAGGGGGTGCCCCAGTCCGGGATGAGCCGGGCCAGCACCGGCCGGTAGGGGCCCAGCTCACCGATGTCTATCTGATCGCCGGAGCGGTGCAGCGACATGAGCGCCTCGGTCAGCGACCGGTACGGGACCATCGGGGCGATCGAGCTGCCCCGGCCACGCAGCATGCTCAGCTGGCCCGCGAAGGCGAGATCAGCCGCCGCAGCGGCCAGCCGCGACTTGCCGATGCCGCCCTCGCCGACCACGAACACCGCACCGCCGCGGTCCTCCCGGGCGGCGTTTAGAGCCCGCTCAACGATGCGGAGTTCGTCGTCTCTGCCGACCATGAACGGTGAGCGGGTCCGCATAATGCCGACATTACAGACAAATCACAGAGCCGGCTGCGTTTGCCTTAACAATCCTCATGACGCGGGGCTGGCCACCGGCCCGCCACCGGGAGTGCCCTGGCCACAGCATGTGGTCCAGCCCATGCCTATCACTTGGGTGATCGGACCGCTGAGCCCGGCGGTGACCGCGGGGGATAGGGCATTCGCGGCGGCCGGAACGCCGGCCACGACCACGCCGGCCAGCACGGCGGCCCGCATGCCGAAGGTCACCGACGGCAGCAGCCGGGCCATGCTGGCTGCCCGGGCTGGCTCCTGCTGACCGCGGGGGCCGGTCTCGTCCATGCCGTTCGTTTCTGTTCCGGACATCACTCTCTCCTTGGTCCAGGCCACCGACGGCATCCGTGCCCGGTGGTCACATGGGTCACTGCCGGAGGATTCAGCCTGCCGGGTTTACACCCATGCAGCCTGACATAGCTGGAACGCAGTTAATAGGTGGAAGTTACCTAGATCTGCCCGGCCAGCCCCGGAAAATCGGGGCCTGGTCCGGATGCGCCCACCTCCGCTGGCTGGGATGGTGTGGAACCCGATGCGAAGACGCTGCGCCTTACCGAGGAAGCCCATGATTGAGCCATTGCTGCGGGCCGCCCCGGACCCGGCGGTCCGGCCGGCCTCGCGGATGCAGCCGGCCGGCCGGGTTCTGGTGACCGGCGCCAGCGAGGTGATCCGCCTCGGCCTGTGCGCGATGCTGGCCGCGCTGCCCGACCTGGGCGCCGTGCACGAGAGCGGCGACCTGGCCGAGGTCACCGGAATGCTGGCTTCCTCGCTGGTCACCGTCGTGCTGGCCGCGCCGCCGCTGCCAGCCGCGGACTACGCCCAGATCGCGGCGGCCGCGGCCACGGGGGACGCGGCGACCCTGGTGCTGCTGCGGGACTGCGGCACCGCCGACGGCGACATCATCGGCCAGGCGGTGGCCCTGCCCGCCGACGGCTACCTGCTCGAGTCCGCGCTGACCAGGACGTCGCTCGCGGACACGCTGCGCCAGCTCGCCAGTGGCCAGTCGCCGATGCCATCGAGGCTGGCCCGCGGGCTGATGAGCAGGCTGCGCGCGAACGAGGCCGGGCTGGCCGAGCGGCCGTTCCTGCTGACCGCGCGCGAGGGGCAGGTACTGTCGCTGATGGCCGACGGGCACAGCAACAAGGAGATCGCCCAGCAGCTCAACATCTCCGAGCACGGCGCCAAGCGGCACGTTGCCTGCGTGCTGGCCAAGCTCAACTGCCCCAACCGCACGGCGGCGGCCGCACTGTTCCTGCAGCACGGCCCCGCCAGCTTCCGGTAGGACCGGCTCCTGGCCGGCGTGGCTCCTGATGGCGCTGCCGGCTTCCGGTAGGACCCGCTCTGGTCTGCCAGCCTCTGATGGCCTGGTGCGTACGGTCATCACACGGCGACGGTAAGTGCCCCGTAATGGTGCTGTTTTGTTTAAATCCCCGAAATAAGGTCGGCCCGAAACAGGCATGAAACATCTGCCATCGTCCCTGCCAGGTGCGTTACCGCATGTGTAACGAACGGGAAATAGGTCCGAAACCCGGATCTGGGAGATCTGTAGGTGTTCTGAAGGACAGCGAAGCGGCCGTCCGGGCTACCCAGGGCGCCCGCGGCCTGGACCTCCGGCGGAGCCCCTTCCACGGCAGCTCGCCATAGGGCGTGTTTCCGGCCGATAAAGTATGGAGGCGCGGTGGTTCCCTACCCAAGCTGGCTGAGTTCCGGGGACAACGCCTGGCAGCTGACAGCGGCGACGCTCGTCGGGCTGATGAGCATTCCGGCCCTGGCCGTCCTGTACGGCGGCATCGTCCAGCGCAAGTGGGCGATGAACACGGTGCTGATGGTATTCAGCACGTTCTGCCTCACCCTCATCGTCTGGGTCCTGTGGGCCTTCAAGATGGGCTTCGGCGAACCGTGGATCCATACTTTCCTCGGCAAGCCCGGCACGATCCTGGGAGCTGGCGGCGAACAGGGACAGGCGAACATCCCGCTGCTGAACGGGCTGATGCCGAAGTTCCGGTTCCCCGAGTCCTCCCTCGCCTACTTCCAGTTCGTGTTCGCCGCGATCACGCCGATCCTGTTCATCGGCAGCGTGATCGGCCGGATCAAGTTCAAGGTCTGGCTGATCTTCGTGCCGCTGTGGATCACCTTCGCCTACGCGGTCAACGCCTTCATGCTGTGGGGCGGCGGCTTCTGGGCGGGCAAGGGCGCGCTGGACTACAGCGGCGGCTACGTGATCCACCTGGCGGCGGGCGTGTCCGGGTTCGTCGCGGCCGCGGTGATCGGGCCCAGGCTCAAGCGCGACCGCGACCACGCCGTCCCGAACAACCTGCTGTTCGTCGCGGTGGGCGCGGGCATCCTGTGGCTGGGCTGGAACGGGTTCAACGGCGGTGACCCATACTTCGCCGGGACCGACGCGGCCGCGGCCGTCGTCAACACCAACCTGGCGACCGCCGTGGCGATGATGACCTGGATCATCATGGACATGGCGTTCAGCCGGGAACGCAAGCCGACCTTCCTCGGCGGGATCAACGGCATGATCTGCGGCCTGGTCGGCATCACCCCGGCGGCCGGTTACGTCACCGGCGTCGGCGCCATCGTGATCGGGCTCGTCGCCTCCAGCGTCGTCTGGGTGGCCTGGACCTACCTGCCCCGCTACGTCTGGCCGTTCACCAAGGTCGACGACGCGCTGGGGGTCGTCTACACACACGGCATCGCCGGCCTGCTCGGCGGCCTGCTGGTCGGCCTGTTCGCCGACCCGAAGATGATCGTGTATCTCGGCCTCGGCAAGAACCCGTCGGTCTCCGGCGCCGGCCTGTTCTACGGTCACCCCAAAGAGCTGGCCATCCAGGCCGGGGCGGCGCTGACCATCATCGTCTGGGACGCCCTGGTCACCTTCCTCATCCTGAAGGGTATCGGGCTGTTCACCAAGCTCCGGATCCCCGACGCCGACCTGGAAATCGGCGACGTCGCGGTGCACGGCGAGGAAGTCTACCCATCCGGGGAACTGGTCCGCGTCGGCGCCGCGCCCGAGCCCACGGTCCGGATTCCCGATGTCCCCGAACCCGAAAAGGTGCCGAGCGAAAGGGCCGAGGACACGAGATAACACAGCGGTCCAGCGCGCGCACCCTCTGGCCAAAGGCATATCGCAGTCGATGTGACATCGCAGTGCCTCACACGGTAGCGATGTCACATCGGCTGAGTGCCAAACATGATAACTAATCCAATCGGAAATATTGACATACTGAGACGGTGGTGCCAGAGTGAAAGTGGCTCTGGAGAGGCCGTGATCCCAGCCGATGACCGCAACCAGCCAGGTTGCGGTCATCTGGCGTCTTCTGCTTCGCGCACGTCTGGGCTGGCCGGCGGTTTCATCCGCAGGGCTGAACAGCACCCGCGCGGGCCGGTCGCCGGCGATCAACCGTTGACTGAGAGAAGCCGAATGACTACGATTACATATAAACTATTAGGAAACTTTCCTATTAGTTTGTATCGGTTCAGGTCTGTGACGGTCTGGCGTCCCGAAGGAGGGATTGTGGATCGAACCCCGCTCACACAGCCGCGTGGCACAAACCCGCGGACGGTGACCGCCGTCGTTGCGGCGGTCCTCATCGCCATCGCCGGCGCGGGCACCGCGTTCGCGGCGACCCGGGTCAGTCATGACACGACCCTGTCCCTCAACTGGTACGAATCGGCGCCCTACTACAGTGTGCTCGACTCCAGCGCGCCCGACCTGAGCGCGGCGATGTCGGCCACCGGGCAGAAGGCCTTCGACATGGCCTTCATTCTGGCCGGGAACGGCTCCTGCACCCCCGCCTGGAACGGCACCGACCCGGTTTCGTCCGACACGCAGGTGGCCAGCGTGATCAACGGGATCCGGTCCAACGGCGGTGACGTCATCGTCTCCATGGGTGGTTATAACGGAACCAAGCTCGGCCAGGTGTGCGGCTCGGCGGCGGCCACGGCAGCGGCATATCAGCAGGTGGTGACCAAGTACGGCCTGCACGCGTTCGACTTCGACCTGGAGGAACCGGAGATCGAGAATTCCTCCGCCATCGCGAACGAACTCGGCGCGGCCCAGATCCTCCAGCAGAACAACCCGGGCCTGTTCGTGTCGGTCACCATCCCGTCGACGCCCACCGGGGCCAACTACTTCGGCGGACTGCTGCTGGAGGAGGCCAAGAGCCTGAACTTCACCCCCAACGACTACACGATCATGCCGTTCGACAACGGGTTCAGCGGTGGATCTTCCCAGGTCACCGCCCTGAAGGACTTCAACGCCCAGCTAATGAGCACATTCGGCTGGACCAGCGCGCAGGCCTACGCGCGCGAGGGGTTCTCGGGCATGAACGGCCGGACGGACAGCGCCGAGTACTTTTACCAGAGTGACTTCCAGACCGTGCTGACCTTCGCTGAGAGCGTAGGCCTCGGCCGGTACACGTTCTGGTCAGTGAACCGCGACCGGCAGTGCAACCCGCCGGACAACAACGGCCAGCTCTCCAGCGAATGCAGCAGCGTCCCGCAGAACTCCTGGGACTTCACCGCCTACACGGTCGCCTTCGCCAAGCAGGCGCCGGTGAGCCCGCCGCCGACGCCCACCACCACACCGCCCGGTGGCGGCGGCTGCACGGCGGCTCCGTGGGCGAACAACGTCGCCTACACCAGCGGCAACCAGGTCTCCTACAACGGTGACCTGTGGACCGCCAACCAGTGGAACTACGACGAGGTGCCGGGCGGCCCGTCCGGCGCCTGGAACAACGACGGCGCCTGCACCAGCTAGCGCCGCCCGGGGCCAGCCCAGCCTCGCTCCTGCCGTAAGACTGCTCCGGCTGCCGCTGGGCTGCAAGGGAAGGGTTCCGCGGCCACTGACTGGCCACGCAACCAGTGGCCGCGGAACGCCTCCGCCGCGGTCAGTGGCCGCGGAACGCCTCCTCGAGCCACCAGGAGCCGCGCTTGCTGGTGATCTTCGCGTCGATCACCAGCGGGCGCTCCCTGGCCCCGTCCAGCCAGCGGCGGACCTGTTCGAGGTCCTCCCGGTGGCGGACCGTCACCCCGTCACAGCCGAAGCCGCGCCCGATCTCGGCGATGTCGGCGGGCGGGAACGTGACCGTCCCGGTGGCCAGGCCGTCCGGCTGGAAGTGGTGCACCTCGGCGCCGTAGGCCTCGTCGTCGTAGACCACGATCACCATGGGCAGCCCGAGCCGGACCACGGTCTCCAGCTCGCTGATCCCCATCAGCGCCCCGCCGTCGCCGAGCGCCGCCACGGTCAGCCGGTCCGGCCGGGCGATCGCCGAGCCGACGGCCGAGGCCAGCCCGAGCCCGACCGACTGGTATGCCTGGGTGAAGCAGAATCCCTGCTCGTCGGGCACGGACAGGAACATGCTCGGGTAGCCCATGAAGTTGCCCGAGTCCACCGCGACCAGCCGGTCAGCCGGCAGCAGGTCGTCCAGCTCGATGGACAGCGTGCGCGGGTCGATATGGGCGGAGTCGCTCTCGTCGGCGTAGGGCACGTCCCGCCAGCGGGCGGTGCGGGCGATCCGCTGCCGGATCCTGGGGGAGCGGTAGCCGGTGGCCGGATGCGACCCGGCGACCGCGTGGGCCGGCAGCACGGCGGCCACCGCGCGCGCCGTCTCGGCCACGTCGCCGACCACGCCGAACTGCACTTGTGTGTGCGCGCCGATGGCGGCCTCGTCGTCGTCCACCTGCACTACCCGGCAGCCCGGCCCGATCAGCGTGCCGTGCCGCATGGTCCACATGTTCATCGAGCAGCCCCAGCCGACCAGCAGGTCCGCGCCCTTGATCAGCTCGGCCGCCACCGGTGAGGCGAACCCGCCGCTCACGTCCAGATCCCACGGGCTGCCCCGGAACAGCCCCTTGGCCGCGGCCGAGGTCGCCAGCAGTGCCCCGCAGGCGTCGGCCAGCTTCTCCAGGTCGCCGCGGGCCGCCGCGGCCCGTGCGCCACGCCCGGCGATGAACACCGGGCAGCTGGCCTCGGCCAGCGCCGTGGCCAGCCCGGCGGCGGCGTCCGGCGCCGGGGCGGCCGCCGAGGGCGCGGGCTCGTCCGGCACCTCGGGCGGGCCGCACTCGGCGGCCTGCACATCCAGTGGCATGGCCAGCACCACGGTGCGGCGCTGCCGGACGGCGGTCCGGTACGCCCGCACGGTGTCGGCGACCGCCGACTCCGGTGAGTGCAGCCGCTCGGGCACCGCGCCCACGGCGGTCGCGATCGAGGCCACGTCGATCCGGAAGTTGGACCGCACCGCCGCGCCCGCGACATCGGCGGCGAGCACCACCAGCGGCGTGCGGCTCTTGGCCGCCTCGGTGATGCCAGTGAGCGCGTTGGTCAGCCCAGGCCCCTGGTGCACGGTCAGCAGCCCCGGCTTCCCGGCCAGCCGCGCCCAGGCGTCGGCCATGGTCGCCGCGCCGCCCTCGTGCCGGGCGGCGACGAACCGGACACCGCGGGCAGTCAGCCCATTGGTGACGCGGAAGTTGCCACTGCCGACCACGCCGAAGACCGTGTCGGCTCCCAGTTCGGTGAGGGTGTCAGCGACGGCCTGCGCAACCTGCATCAGGACTCAACCAGGGCGAGCACGCGGCACGGGCTGCCCGAGCCACCGGTGATCGGCAGCGGCCCGGCGATCACCACGGCGCCCTGGGCGGGCAGCCTGGCCAGGTTCTGGAGCTGGGTGATCCCGTACTTGCCAGCGCCGAGCAGCGAAGAATGGCACGGGAACGGCGGGTCGAAGGAGTGCGCCGCGCCGGCGTCGGTGCCGACGGTCTCCACGCCGATACCCTGGACCGGCGCCTCGGCCGCCAGCCAGCGGGCACAGTCGACCGACACGCCCGGCGTGTGCGGCCCGTTGGCGTCGGCGTTGAGGAAGTCCTCCTGGCTGGCCGAGCGGGCGTCCCAGCCGGTGCGGTAGAGCAGCCAGCCGCCCTCGGGCAGCGGGCCGTGCTCACTCTCCCACTGCCGGATGTGATCCACTTCGAGCAGGAAGTCCGGGTCGGCCGCGGCCTCGGCGGTAAAGTCGAGCACCGCCGCCGGGGCGATCAGCCGCTGCGGTGGCACCTGGGCCACGTCCTCCAGGTTCGCCCCGGTCACCCAGTGCACCGGCGCGTCGAAGTGCGTGCCCATATGCTCGCCGGTGCTGATGTCGTTCCAGTACCAGGCCGGGCCGCGATCGTCGTACCGGCTGATCTCGGTCAGACTGAACGAAAGGGTATTGCCGAACGGCTCGGGCAGCCTGATCACGGGCGTCGCCGCGTTGAGCGGAGCGGTGAGGTCGACCACCTCGACCCGCCCCCCGCGGATGGCGTCGATGAGGGCATTGAGCACGGACATGATGGCGTCTCCCCTGCGCGGCCGGTGGCGTTCCCCGTCCAGGGAACTGTTGCTGTATGCGAACTAAGTTGTTGCCGTTCGAGAGCTAATAGCCTGCCGTAGCCGGGACCGGCGGGGAAGACCCGCAACGGGCCGTTATCAGCGATGATCAGCCAGACACCAGTGCCCATCAAGACCGCCGCCACGGTCAGCGGTTCCCACAGACGCAAGGCCATCGCCCGGGCGATCGCCGCGGCCCGGCCCAGCGCCACGCCGGCCTGTGCGAGCCCCAGTTTCACCAGTTCGGCTGCTGGCAGTCCACTCAGGCCCGGCAGATCTTCCTCCAGCCGGGGCTCCGGCGCCGAACTCGGCGGGCCGGTGTAGAGCCGTGCCATCTGCCATCCGAATGCGAATGACGCCGTCACCGCCGAGGTAACATCCGCCGTGCCCGGCGCGTCCGGAGCCTGCGCTGATCCTGTCACGGACCAGAGGCTACGGCTCACCCGCCTGTTCGGGGCCGGTGCGGGCGCGGAGCCCGCAATTCCTGGGCGCACGACGGCCCGGGCAGGGGCGATGGGACGCACTGCCCGGGCCGTAAACGGTGGATCGCTGGCTTATTGCGTGGCGAACGCCTGGTTGGTACCCGCCGCGCTGGACTTGCAGGTCCACTGGATGAGTATGGTGCCCTCCTGGGTGCTGGCCCCGTTCACATCAAGGCACAGGCCGCTGTTGCGGTTCTTGAACTGCCATTGGCCGTTGCCCAGCGAGACCGGCAGCCAGAGCGAGTTGGTGGTGCCGTTCGTCGTGTACTGGATCACCTGGGCACCGGGCGAGGTGGAGGCGCTGAGGACGGCGAGAGACTTGTTGCTGTTCTGGTTGGTCAGCTCGCCGTAGCCGTTGGACACCGGGCTGAACTCGAACTCCTGATTAGCCTGCCCGGTAGATTTGCATGGCCAGATGATCAGGCTGGCGCCGTTCGAGGTGGAGTTTGCGCTGATATCCAGGCAGTCGCCGCTGTTTTGATCCACGAGCTGGTGGAAACCGGAGGGATACCCGCCGCCTCCGCCGCCGCCGATTCCGCCGTTGTCACCTGGCTGCCAGCAGTGCGAAGTGCTGGCGACGAAAACCGGCCCGCCGTTGCCGCTGTTGGCGACGGGCTCGTCGCTGGGCGGGTTGACGATGACCGGCACCTGCCCATTGGATGTCCAGTTGTCCTCGCAGGCGATCAGTGCGCTGGCGTCATCACCGGCCGCGCCGCCGGCCCACAGGTCGATATGACGGTAATTTGGCCCGCCGTCGGGCCCTTGCCCGGTCCAGTCCTGGTCGCACTCGACACAGTCGTCACCCATGACGAAGTACCGCGCCAGCGGGGCATAGTAGACAATCGTGCCGACGGGCAGCTCGGCCTGGTCGGTGGCGAATGTGATCGGATCGCTGTAGGTGCCCATGCCCCCCGCGCAGCCGGAGTACGCGGTCGCGCAGCCCGGGGGCGAGTTATCGTCCCAGCCATACAGCGTGACGAGCATGTTGAGCGTCTGCGCGTCCGGCGCCAGGCCGGCCCGGTGGGCTGGCGCCCGGTGTCCTGCGGTTCCATGGGCCGTCGCGGCCGACGTGCCCGGTGAGATGCCCATGGTCAGCGCGGCCACAGGCAGCGCTGCCACCGCCAGCCTCGCCACTAACCAGTGTCGTCGCACGAAAATCCACCTCCCATTAGTTAGGAAAGCTTCTTAACTAGCGGATGTTTTCAGGGGCCGCCTCATCTGTCAAGACCCAGCCATCCAGCCGCCACGGCCCCTGTCTGGTGATGCGGAACTTGTAGGCTCATCTCACGTGCACTGCCCCGGTGTGGGGGGCGTACCGGACCGGTAAGGATGTTCCCAGGCGGGCGCCAAGGACTGAGAGGAGGGAGCGCGGCTTCACCTCCAGGCTGAACGGCTGGAATATCGCCGCGCATCGTTGATGGCGAGGCCGATTCCCTATGTGCGCACGCTGGTGACCGAGGACGGCGTTCCGATCGACAGCGTTCACCTGGCCGGTGACGATGGCCTCGCCATCATCGTCGCGCACGGCTTCACGCTGTCCTGGCAGCGGCCGGCCGTGTGGCGGATCTCCACCCGGCTGAACAGAACCTACGGAGTGGTCAGCTTCGACTTCCGTGGGCACGGCCGGTCCGGCGGCCTGTCCACGCTGGGTGACCGCGAGATCTACGACCTGGACGTGGCCATCCGTTACGCGAGGGAACTGGGCTACCAGCGGGTCGCCACCGTCGGGTTCTCCATGGGGGCCTCGATCGTGCTGCGGCAGGCCGGGCTGATCGGCGGCGTGGATGCCGTGGTCGCGGTGAGCGGGCCGGGGCACTGGTACTTCCGCGGCACCGAGCGGATGCGCCGGGTGCACTGGGCGGTGGAGCACCGGTCCGGGCGGCTGATCACCCGGCACGTGCTCAAGACGAGGATCAACCCGGTGCGCTGGGATCCTGCGCCGGTGCCGCCGGCCGAGGCGGCCGCGCTGATCGCGCCCACTCCGCTGCTCGTTGTGCATGGCGACGAGGATCTGTACTTCCCGGTCGATCACGCCGAGGAGGTGTACGAGGCGGCGGAGCAGCCGAAGGAACTGTGGGTCATCCCCGGCTTCGGCCACGCCGAGTCTGCCACCGGCGGGGAGCTGGTGGACCGCATCGGCCGCTGGGCCGCCCAGGCGATCCAGCCCGCTGGAGCGGTCACGGCCGTCCCGGCCACGCCATCGGGCAACTGGGCCGCGCCATCGGCCAACGGGGCCAACCCACCGGGCCCGGGGGCCACGCCATCGGGCAAGGGGGCAGGCACGGCGGCACCGGACCCGGTGAGCTGAAGGCGTCACCAGCTCGCGGGCAGTGGCATTCCCTCGGTGTAGCCGGCCGCGCTCTGCACTCCGATCACGGCGCGCTCGTGCAGCTCGTCCAGGTCCTTGGCGCCGGCGTAGGTGCAGGCGCTGCGCAGCCCGGCGGTGATCACGTCGATCAGATCTTCCACCCCGGGGCGCTGCGGGTCCAGGTACATTCTGGCCGCCGAGATGCCCTCTTCGAACAGCTCCTTGCGGGCCCGCTCGAACGGCGAGTCGCTGGCCGAGCGGAGCCGGACCGCCCGGGCCGAGGCCATGCCGAAGCTCTCCTTGTACAGTCTGCCGTCCGGATCCCGGAACACGTCACCCGGCGACTCGTAGGTGCCGGCGAACCACGAGCCGATCATGACCGCGGACGCGCCAGCGGCCAGCGCGAGCGCCACATCGCGCGGGTGCCGGACGCCGCCGTCGGCCCAGACGTGGGCGCCCCGGCGGCGGGCCTCGGCGGCGCATTCGAGCACGGCGCTGAACTGCGGCCGGCCCACGCCGGTCATCATCCGGGTGGTGCACATGGCCCCGGGGCCGACACCCACCTTGACGATGTCCGCCCCGGCGCCGATCAGGTCGCCGGCACCGGCCGTGGTCACCACGTTGCCGGCCACCAGCGGGACCGAGGGCGCCGCGTCGCGTACCGCCCGCAGCGCGCTGATCATTTTCTCCTGGTGGCCGTGCGCGGTGTCCACGACCAGCAGGTCGGCCCCGGCCTCGGTCAGCAGCTTCGCCTTCAGGGCCGGGTCGCCGTTGATGCCGAGCGCGGCCGCCACCCGCAGCCGCCCCGAGGCGTCCACCGACGGCTGGTACAGCGTGGCCCGCAGCGCGCCGGTCCTGGTCAGGATGCCGACGCACCGCCCAGTGTGGTCCACCACCGGGGCCAGCCGGTGCCTGCCACCGTGCAGCAGGCCGAACGCGCGCTCCGGGTCGGTGCCCGCGGGCAGCGTCAGCAACTCGGCGGACATGATCTGGGCGAGCTGGGTGAACCGGTCCACGCCCTGGCAGTCCGCCTCGGTGACCACCCCGGCCGGCCGCCCGTCCTCGGTCACCACCACCGCGCCGTGCGCCCGCTTGGGCAGCAGGGCGAGCGCGTCACCGGCGGTGTCCGCCGGGCCGAGCATGATCGGCGTGTCGTAGACGAGGTCGCGGCTCTTCACCCAGGACACTACCTCGGCGACCACGTCCACCGGGATGTCCTGGGGCAGCACGGCGATGCCACCGCGCCGGGCCACCGTCTCGGCCATCCGGCGGCCGGAGACCGCGGTCATGTTGGCCACCACGATCGGGATCGTGCAGCCGCTGCCGTCCCGGGTGGCCAGGTCCGCGTCAAGCCGCGAGGCCACGGCCGACCGGTTCGGCACCATGAACACGTCGCTGTAGGTCAGCTCGTGGCCGGGCACTGTCTCACCAAGAAATCGCACACATCAATTCTGCCCGCCACGGGCGCATGTATCGCCCCACCTCTATCCTGCTCCGCGTGGACCAGCCGCAGACGCTCCGCCTTGGCCCGGTGGAGGTGCCGCCTGGCGCGTTCGCGGTGATGGCGGTGGTGAACCGGACACCGGACTCGTTCTTCGACCACGGTGCCACCTACGAGTTCGGCGCGGCGCTGGATGCGGCCAGCCAGGCGGTGGCCGACGGTGCCGCCATCATCGACATCGGCGGGGTGAAGGCGGGGGAGGGCGACGAGGTCACCGTCGCCGAGGAGATCCGCCGGGTGGCCGGGCTGGCCGCCGCCGTCCGGGAGCGCCATCCGCAGGTCGCGGTCA
The DNA here is from genome assembly GCA_035308365.1 of Streptosporangiaceae bacterium. Taxonomy (GTDB): domain Bacteria; phylum Actinomycetota; class Actinomycetes; order Streptosporangiales; family Streptosporangiaceae; genus PALSA-505. The sequence continues at coordinate 18,054 of DATGGU010000129.1, read as the reverse complement.
GCGTGGACACCTGGCGGGCCGAGGTCGGCGACGCGGTGGCCGACGCCGGGGCGCACCTGCTGAACGACGCCTGGGGCGGCTACGATCCCGGCCTCGCCCTGGTGGCCGCCGAGCGGGGCCTGGGCCTGGTCTGCTCGCACGCCGGCGGGCTCATCCCGCGCACGGTCGCCAGGGACCCGCGCTACGCCGACGTGGCGGCCGAGGTCACCGCCTACGTCACCGGCCAGGCCGAGCGGGCGGTGGCGGCCGGGGTGCGCCCGGAGGCCATCCTCATCGACCCGGCGCACGACTTCGGCAAGGCCACCCGGCATTCGCTGGAGCTGACCCGCAGGCTCGACGTGCTGGTGGCCACCGGCTGGCCGGTCCTGGTGGCGGTCTCGAACAAGGACTTCGTCGGCGAGACGCTGGCCCTGCCGGTCACCGACCGCCTGGAGGGGACGACCGCCGCCCTGGCGGTCAGCGCCTGGCACGGCGCCCGCGTCTTCCGTGTGCACAACGTCCCGGCCGCGCTGCACGCGCTGGCGGTGGTGGAATCCTTCAGGGCGTCCTGAAGGCGGCGTAGATGATCGCGGCGATCCGGTCGATCATCTCGTCTCTGGGCAGCCTGACGTCGACGCTGAACAGGGAGTTCACCCGCTCCAGCATCAGCAGGCAGGCGACGGCGGTCAGTTCGGCGTGCTCGGCCCGGCCCGCGTGGGCGGCCGTCATGCCGGTGGTCATGGCCTCGGCCAGCCGGAACATGAGCTGCAGGCCGTCGCTCCACATGTCGTCGCTGATCACTTCGGCCTGGGTGAGCACCCGCAGGACCGCGGCGTGCGCCGCGTAGGTGTCGCAGAACTTTCCCACCCAGGCGCGCAGCGCGGCCCGGCCGGCGTCGTTGCGGGTGACCACGGGAAAGTCGCCCGTGACCACTTCCATGTCGCTCAGCGCATCGCGAAGAAGCGTGCTGAACAGGTCTTCCTTGTTCTTGAAGTACAGGTAGAACGTGCCGTGCGAGGTGTTGGCCCGGCGGACGATGTCGTCTACCCGGACCGCCGTGAGCCCATTCTCGTCGAACTCGGCCATGCCGGCCTCGAGCAGCCTGCGCAGGGTCTGCCTGCCCTGCGCACCGAGTTCGCGCTCCTGCGCGGGCACACCGCCGCGGCGGGACTGCCGCTTCGGCTGCGCCGGGCGGTTAGCCGGGGTCGTGCGGCCCGCCGACTGGGTGCTGACGGAGTTGGCCGCTCCGGAGTCGTGCGCCGCGTGACCGTGGCCGGCTTCGGAACTCATAGGGGCGAGACTAGCTTGTCCGGTGACTGTCCTGGGCAATATCACCTCCCGCGTGCCCATGCCACCCCGGACAGTGGACACGCTGAGTCAGCTCCCGAACGCTTACCGGGTACAGGCGCTGCCGAACCGATCAGCCATGACCGGGCCTTACCGGGCCGGCCCGGCCGCCTCGGCGGCCGGGCGCAGGGTCCTGGCGCCGGCCAGGCCGGCGATGAGGGCGATCGCCCCGCACAACAGGGCGAACATGTATCCCCAGTGCGCGTTGTGGGCGTCGATGAGCCGCCCGGCCACCGGCGGCCCCACGGCCAGGCCGACCCCGATGGCCGTTGACAGCAGCGACATGCCCTCGGTCAGCAGCCCGGGCGGCATCTTGCGCTCGATGAGGCTGAACCCGCCGATCAGGGTGGGCGCGGTGGACAGCCCGCAGAAGAAGATCACCACGAACAGCACCGGCACGTTCGGCATCGCCCACAGCGGCGCCACCCCCATCACCATGCCGGCCAGCGTGATCAGGAACCTGCGGTGCAGCGGCACCCGCCAGTGCCGGGCGCCGTACCACAGGCCACCGATGGCGCTGCCCAGCGCGTAGGTGCCGAGGATCAGCCCGGCCAGCGGCTTGTGGTGGTGCTCGCTGGCGAACGCGACCGTGCTCAGGTCGATGGTGCCGAACATCGCGCCCAGGCCGGTGAAGATCGCCATGATGGCCGCCATGCCGGTCACGGCGATGGCCCGCCCGCCCACATAACCGGCGGGCCGCGGCGGCGGCTCGGTGCCGCGCAGCGCCGCCAGCATCAGCGCGCCGGCCACCGCCAGCGCCCCGGCCACCGCGATCCCGGCCACCGGCAGCACCTGGGTGGCCAGGACCGTGACCAGGGCCGGGCCGGTGACGAAGATCAGCTCGTCGGCCACCGACTCGAACGAGAAGGCCGTGTGCAGCAGCGGGGAGTCGCCGAGCAGGGCGCTCCACCGGGAGCGCACCATCGAGCCGAGCGAGGGCATCGAGGACATGAACAGGGCCGCGGTCACGAACAGCGTCCACAGCGGCGCCCGCGCCTGGGCACAGGCGATGAACGCGGCCGTGCTGGCGGTGTACACCACGGTGAGTGGCCGCAGCACCCGGGCCTGGCCGAACCGGTCGGTCAGCCGGCCGAACTGCGGCGCGGTGAACGCGTAGCAGAGCGAGCCGACGGCGGACACGGCGCCGGCGATCCCGTACTTGCCGGTCGCGGCCGTGACCACCAGGATGACGCCGAGCCCGACCATGGACATCGGCCACCGGCCGATGAAGCAGGCGGCCGAGAATTGCCGTGAGCCGGGAAGCCGGAAGATCTCCGCGTAGCGGCTGCTGAGAATACGATCGGCCGCACCCGCTGGGCCGGCGCGCCTGCGGGCGCGCTCAGTCCGGACGTCCGTCACCTGGCGCAACCTCCACCACCAGGCTAAGGGGTCAGGTCAAGCGAATATCCGTGCCAGAAAAGGCATTCAGCGAGGTCAGCGACGCGACCCGGCGCGCCGCCGAAGCCCGTTCCCCCGCTGACGGCTTCGGCCGGTTATGGTATCGCTATGGCGGTTACACAGTGAGACGCCCGGTGACGTGCAGACCGTCCGCCCGGCAGCCGATGCCGCCCGGCGGTCTGCGGCCGTCTTCGCCAGGGCCCGCGGTATCTTCCCGGGATCACGAATCCCGGGACCGCCACGAAGCGGGTCGCGGTCGTTCGCCCACGTACCGTCTCGCTGTCTCAGCCGCTGCCACCTTCGCGCTGACCGCTGCCATCAGCTCACCTGCGCCCGCCTCGGCGGCCACATCTCCCGGGGTCATCCAGGCCCAGCTCACCGTCGCCACGATCATCCCCCCGGCCGCCGGCGGGTCCGCGCCACCGGCGCCGGCCAAGCCGGTCAAGATCACGGCACACACGACGCAGCTCCATGAGACCTTCCTGCCGGACCTGTTCGCGGTCAACCTCAGCGGGATCACCGGCGGCCAGCTCGCCCGGATCGGCAAGCTCCGTCATGTGCGCGGCGCGATCGGCCTCGATGGCGGCGCCGTGCGCATCAACGGCCGCCTGGTCAACACCATCGGCGCCGACCCGGCCCGGTTCCGGTCCTGGACCCCGCCGCAGACCGCCGATCTCGCGGGCATCTGGGCCGCGCTGGACCGGGGCGAGTTCATCACCACCCCGGCCGAGGCCAAGACGCTGGGCCTGCGGGTGGGCAAGCGCTACCAGGTGTCGGGGGCGCGGCAGCCGTCCGTCGTCTTCGGCGGCACCGCCACCCTCGGCCTGCTCGGCGTGGACGCCGTCGTGGGCACCTCGCTGTCCCGGCAGCTCGGCCTCGTCCGCCAGTTCGGCGCCCTGGTCAGCGCGCCGGGGGCGAACGTGACCAGCCTGGAGGCCGCAGTGCGCGGCGTGCTCGGCAGGCAGGCCAAGGTGCTCAGCCTGACCCAGGCCCAGAACGCGCAGCAGGAGCGGCTCCCGGCCAACGGCCAGGCCACCGCCGGGCGCCCCGCCAACTACCTGGAGCTGTTCCGCGACTCGGCCAGGCTGTACTGCCCGGGGATGTCCTGGACCGTGCTGGCCGCCATCGGCCAGATCGAGAGCGGCGACGGCCAGAACAACGGCCCGTCCTCGGCGGGCGCCCTCGGCCCGATGCAGTTCATGCCGTCCACCTGGGCGATCTGGGGAATGGACGCGTTCGGCGAGACCGGCGCGCCGAACATCATGAACCCTTACGACGCGGTACCGTCGGCGGCGGTCTACCTGTGCGCGGCGGGGGCGGGCAATCCCGCGACGCTGCCGTCCGCCATCTTCGCCTACAACCACGCACGGTGGTACGTGAACGAGGTACTCGCCCTGGCCCAGCAGTACGGGCAGGTCTACGGCTAACGTTCTAGCCATGATGCCTGGCTATGACGCGTTCCTGCTCGTCTCCTTCGGCGGTCCCGAGGGTCCCGGTGACGTGATCCCGTTCCTGGAGAACGTCACCCGCGGCCGCCGGGTGCCGCCCGGGCGGCTGGCCCAGGTGGCTGAGCACTACTACGCCGTCGGCGGGGTCAGCCCGATCAACCAGCAGTGCCGTGACCTGCTCGGCGCGATCGAGAAGGACTTCGCGGCCTCGGGTGTGAACCTGCCCATCTACTGGGGCAACCGCAACTGGCACCCGATGCTCGGCGACACGGTCACGACCATGGCCGCCGACGGGATCACCCGCGCCCTGGCGTTCGTGACCTCCGCCTACGGGTCGTATTCCAGTTGCGGCCAGTATCTGGAGGACATCGCCCGGGCCCGGGCGCAGGCCGGCCCGGCCGCGCCGGTAATCGACAAGATCCGGCACTACTTCAACCATCCGGGTTTCATCGAGCCGCTCGCGGCCAGCACCCGCGCGGCGCTGGCCCGGCTGCCCGCAGCCGTCTCCGGCGGCGCCCACCTGGTGTTCACCGCGCACAGCATTCCCGAAGCCATGGCGGCGGCCAGCGGCCCAGCCGTAGGGCATCTTTCCGGCCAGGAAAGCACGGCCAGGCCGCGCTCGGCCCAGGACGGCCGCTACGTCACCCAGCTCACCGAGGCGTCCCGGCTGGTCGCCGGGCAAGTGGGCGGCCACCCGTGGCGCCTGGTCTACCAGAGCCGCAGCGGCCCGCCGTCCCAGCCCTGGCTCGGCCCCGACGTCCGCGACCACCTGGCCGAGCTCGCCTCTGGTGGCGCCCCGGCGGCAGTCATCGTCCCCGTCGGGTTCGTCTCGGACCACATGGAGGTCAGGCACGACCTGGACCTGGAGGCCAGACAGACGGCCGAACGCCTGGGCCTGCCGGTTGAGCGCGCGGCGACCCCGGGCACCGACCCCAGGTTCGTCTCCATGGTCACCGAACTGGTCCGCGAGCGGCTGGACGGCACGCCCCCGGCAGCGCTTGGCGGCATGGGCCCGGCCGCGCACATGTGCCCCCTGGGCTGCTGCCCCTGGCCGCCTCGCTAGGATTCCGGTTCCGCCACCTTCCACCGAGTGAGGCCGACGTGAACGCAGGGGAGTTTGCCGAGCCGAACCCTGACCCGGGCGCGCTGCTCGAGCTGGCCGTGGCGGCGGCGGCCGAGGCGGCCGGGATGCTGACGGACCGGCGGTCGGCCGGCCGGCCGGGGGTCGTGGCCACCAAGTCGAGCCCGACCGACGTCGTCACCGAGGCCGACCGCACCGCCGAGTCCATGATCAGCGAGCGGCTGCTCGGTGAGCGCCCCGCAGACTCGATCCTGGGCGAGGAAGGCGGCCTGCACAGCGGCGGGGGTGCCACCCGGGTGCGCTGGATCGTGGACCCGCTGGACGGGACCGTCAACTTCCTGTACGGGCTGCCCGACTTCGCGGTCAGCATCGCCGCCGAACTCGACGGCGCGATCGTGGCCGGTGTGGTGCATGTGCCCGAGCGGGGCGAGGTGTTCACCGCCGTGACCGGCGGCGGGGCGTGGCTGCACGCGGCCGGGCGGCCCGCCGTACGGTTGCGCTGTAATGAGGGGGTTGCGCTGGGCAGGGCCCTGGTGGCCACCGGGTTCGGCTACGCGGCCGGGCGGCGGCGGGTGCAGGGTGAGGTGGTCGCCGCGCTGCTGCCGGTGGTGCGGGACATCCGGCGGGGCGGCAGCGCCGCGGTCGATCTCTGCTCGCTCGCGGCCGGCCGGGTGGACGCCTACTACGAGCGGGGCGTGAACTACTGGGACATCGCCGCGGGCGGTCTGGTCGCCACCGAGGCGGGCGCCACGGTCGGCGGCCTGTCCGGCAAGCCGCCCGGACCTGACCTGACGATCGCCGCCGGGACTGGCCTGTTCGGCGAACTGCATGACCATCTAGCCGCGCTCGACCCGGAACGTGACGCCTGAATCGTCCATCATGCCGTACGCTGTGCGGCGCAGCGTGGCACGTGATGGCTGGGCCGGCGGCGCGGACAGCGGCCGGGGGTGGACACGCTCAGGCCAAAGTTTGGCGTTTGACCTGGGAGGACGTAGGAATGAACCGGTTGCGGCCCGGGTTACGTGTACCCGGCTGCCCAACATGACAGAATTCGCCGCCTGAATCGGGCACAACTGCGGCTTCCCGAGCGTTACACCCGCGCGACGACGACGCGTACAGAAGATGGAGGGGGATGGACCGGATGGCCACCGACTACGACAGCCCTCGAAAGACGGACGAGGACGTCACCGAGGACAGCCTGCAAGAGCTGCAGGCGCGCCGGATGGACAGATCGTCGAGCACGATCGATGTCGATCCGGACGACGTGGCGGAGTCACTCGAACTGCCGGGGGCTGACCTGTCAAACGAGGAGCTCTCGTTCCGGGTGATCCCGCGGCAAGCGGACGAGTTCACCTGCTCGCGCTGCTTCCTCGTGCACCACAGGAGCCAGCTCGCGGAGGACAGGAACGGCAAACTCGTCTGCCGGGAGTGCGCCGCCTGAGGCTATGGCATCCAGTGCCATGGACATGACGGCGCTGGGCCAGGGCAGCCCCGGGGTGTACAGGGCTGGCCTTGGCCTGAGGGCGATCTTCCATGGTTGCGAAGAGTCTTTAGCGCGGGAGCACTAAAACCTCTTTGTGATCATGGAACTTGCTTGGTGAGTTCGCGGAGCCTGGCGTGGGCTCCACCCATGGCCGCGGCCGGCGGCAGGTACTGCTTGGGCAGCTTGGCCACGCTGGTGTAGTTCGGGTCGCAGACGTTGGCCAGCGGCGACTCGACGGCCTGGGTGACGAGCTGGTAGGCGTCCAGCGGGTCGAGGCCGTAGTCACCGGCCAGCCATTGCACGATGTCGAGCTGGGCGATGCGGAACGCGTCCTCCAGCGGCCGGGCCGACCCGGCGGACATGATGTGCGTGTCCGACTCCAGCCGCGGCCAGGGACACGGCACGCCCTTGACCAGGTCGAGGGCGATCACCGTGTTCATCGCGGTCTCCACCGCGACCCCGCAGGTCTCACCCTCGCCCTGGCGGGCGTGCCCGTCGCCCAGCGAGAACAGCGCGCCCTCGACGTTCACGCCCAGGTAGCAGGTCACCCCGGCGCGCATCTCCGGGGTGTCCATGTTCCCGCCGAACGCGTCGGGCACCAGGGCACTGCGCACCTCCAGGTTCGCCGGGGCGACGCCGACCGTGCCGTGCATCGGGCTGAGCGGCAGGTCCACGGTGTAGTCGCCGCGGCGGGCGGTGAACCGGCAGGTGCCCGCCGTCCGGTCGAGCTGCCACAGCCAGACGATCTCAGGCAGCGGGTCCTGCAACAGCGCGGTGACGTGCGTGCCGGTCAGCGCGCCGAACAGCGGCACGGTGGTGGAGGCGCCCCAGTCCCTGGCCGGCTCGACCGAGACGAAGTGCACGGCCAGCGTGTCGCCGGGTTCGGCGCCCTCGACGTAGAACGGCCCGGTCTGCGGGTTCAGGTAGGGGAACTCGCAGACCTCGGACACCAGGTCGTTCTCCGAGCGGACCCGCCCGGCGAAGCAGTCCTCGGTGTACAGATCGAGGATGACCGGGGGACGGACCCGGGCGACCGGGGCCACCCCGCCGAAGGTCCAGGCGTACTGCCCCGGCTCGGGCCGGAAGGTGAGCACCTCGGGGCCGCTGGGCCCGAGCCCGCCGATCATTCAGGTTCCTCCAAGTGGACCAGGCCGACCTCGGTCACCCGGCGTGGGTCGCGCCGGTACAAGTAGATCAGGTAGATCACTCCGGCCACCATCCAGGCGGCCACGCCGGGGCCCATGTACGACACCGGGGCCGACAGCGGCGCCACGAAGGAGAACGCCTTGATCCCGGCCGCGGTCAGCCATGCCGGCACGAACGCCGCGATGCCGAGCAGCGGGATGACCAGGTGCAGCAGCGGGTTCCACGCCGCAGGGCGTGGTTGCGGCGATTCACCTGCCGTAGGGCGTGGCTGCGGCGAAACAAGCGCGGCCCGGCGGCGGGCGAAGAAGCCGATGCAGGCCGCGTCCACCACGATGTAGATCGCCGCGAGGACGATCACGATGCCGGTGCCCACCATGGAGAAGGCTGTCTCCGGGGTGTAGGGAAGACCCAGGCCCAGGGTCACGGCGACCGTGACGGCGAACGCGCCGATGATCCCGGCAACGGGGGAGTGGTGCTTCGGGTGGACCAGCGCGAGGAAGCGCGGGAAGGCACCGATCCGGCCCATGGCGTAGGCGGTGCGGCTGGACACGTTCACCCCGGCGTTGGCGTTCGCGATCGTTGAGTTCACGATGGCCAGGAACACGAAGAACCAGAACAGCCCGTACAGGCTCCGGGCCATCCCCTCCCAGGAGGAGGAGCCGGCCACGCTGAACGTGCTGAACCTGGCCGGGCCGAAGGCGACGTCGGCGGCGTAGGTGGTGAAGATGTACAGGACGCCGATGCACAGCGTGGCCAGCAGCACGGCCCGCTGGATCGTCCGCTTCGGATCCCGGGTTTCCTCGGCCAGCGGGGCCGCGCCCTCGAACCCGCCGAAGGCGAGGATCGTGTAGACCGACCCGCCGATCACCCCGGCCATGCCGCGAAAGCCGCTCGGCGTGTGCGAGGTGCCGAACACCGACAAGGTGTTGTGCCCGCCGGCGTGCACGATGAAGAACACCGCGAGCACGAGGAAGACGGCGATCTCGGACACGCCGAGCACGGTGCCCAGCCGGGCGGACGTCCGGATGCCGTAGTAACCGGCCGCCAGCACGATCACCGCGCCGGCCAGCGCCCACGGCCACCACAGGTTCGCCGGGTAGGAGTGGAACTCCGAGTTGATCGTGGAGGCCGTCGTGAAGCCCAGCTGCAGCAGCACCAGCGGCGGGATCAGCACGCCGACGAGGACGTACCCCCAGGCGACCAGGAACCCGGCCGCCGGGTGCAGGCCACGGGCCGCGTAGGTGGCCAGCGAGCCCGCGGCGGGCATCTGGGCGGCCAGCAGCCCGACGCAGCTCGCGCAGAACAGGCAGGCAATCATGGCCAGGATCACGGACAGCGGCAGCGCGCCGCCGGCGAACGCCGCCCCGGCCGGGATGGACGCGGCGATCGCGGCACCGGGCGCCATGTCCGTGATGCTCTGGAACAGCACCTCGCGCAGCCCGATCGCATCGCGCCGCAGCCCAGGTGTCCCCTGCGTGGTTGCCGTCTCGGGTTTCACCGCCATGGTCCGCTCCCGCCGTCGTTGGCAGCCCTCGCGGCGATGATCTCATGATCGATCCGGGCCCGTATAGCCCCAGGATGCACACGATTGCCCTCGGCTGACCGGCGAGGCCGGCCGCCGCCGTAAGGAAGTGAAGAAGATCCGAAGATGGACGCGGACGGCAGTCTAAGCGGGCATCAGGCGGACGCCGGGAGGTTAATCGCGGCTGAATGTGGCCGGGTCGGGCTGCTGGGTGGGGAGCAGGACCTCGGCGGTGATGTCGGCGGCCAGGCGGAGGTTGTCGCCGTCGGCGAGCCGCACGTCCACGCCGGGGAGCACTCGGTCGCCGTTGACCCAGGTGCCGTTGGTGGAGTGCTCGTCGCGGACGCTGGCGTGGCCGGCGTCGTCCACCGATACGGTCGCGTGCCGCCGTGACACGTTCTCGAACCGGGCGAAGGCCGCGGCCACCAGCGACTCCTGCGGGTCCCGGCCGAGCAGCAGCGAGGTGCCCGCCGGGACGTCGACGTTGCCGGTGGGAAACACCAGGCGCAGCACCACCGGGGAGATCTGCCCCTGTCCCTGGGGCAGCGGCTGCCGGCAGTTCGAGCAGATCAGGTCGGCCGGGTCGGCGACGCTGATGCCGCAGTTGGGGCACGACCGCAGCGCGCCGTTGTCCCGCTTGAGGTGCGCCTGCATGACCGTGGGCGGGGTGGCCGGATCGTCGTCGGGCATCGCCGCCCTCGGCAGGTTGGCACCGCAGGTGAAGCAGATGAGGTCGTCCTGCTGGACCTCCGCGGCACAGACCGGGCAGGTCTGGGTCGGCATGTCGTCCTCCACGACGGCTGGTCTGTGTGGGTGAAAGGTCATGTCCCCCGGACCGCGGTGGGATGGCGGCCACATCACGTCCTGACCGCACCCTACGCCACCGGGAGGGGCAGTCGGGCCAGCCGCGTACGATAGGCCGACGGAAGACCTATTCAGAGTCATCACGATCATGAAGCCAGGTTCTGAGCCGCGGCGGTCAGCCAGCGACAGTGAGCTTTGGAAGGGGTCTTTTAGCCGCAAAGGGGCGGGACGATGATCAGCTTTCAGCTCGACGATGAGCACGCGGAACTTCGCCGGACGGTCGGGGAATTCGCTCATGAGGTAGTGGCGCCGGTGATCGGCGGCTACTACGAACGCGGCGAGTTCCCGTACGAGATCGTGGCCCGGATGGGCAAGCTGGGCTTGTTCGGGCTGCCGTTCCCGGAGGAATACGGCGGGATGGGCGGTGACTTCTTCGCGCTCTGCCTGGCGCTGGAGGAACTGGGCCGGGTGGATTCCTCGGTGGCCATCACGCTGGAGGCGGCGGTCTGCCTGGGCGCGATGCCCATCTACCTGTTCGGCACCGAGGAGCAGCGCGCCACCTGGCTGCCGGACCTGTGCTCGGGGGAGCGGCTGGCCGCGTTCGGGCTGACCGAGCCCGGCGGCGGGTCGGACATCCGCGGCGGCATGCGGACGACGGCCCGGCTGGACGGCGGCGAGTGGGTCATCGACGGCAGCAAGGCGTTCATCACCAACGCGGGCACCTCGATCACCTCGGTGGTGACGCCACTGGCCATCACCGGCACCAGGGAGAACGGGTCCAAGGAGATCTCCGCGATCATCGTGCCGTCCGGCACCCCGGGCTTCACCGTGGGCCAGGAGTACTCCAAGGTCGGCTGGTGCGCCTCTGACACCCGGGAACTGGCGTTCAGCTCCTGCCGGGTCCCCGAGGGCAACCTGCTCGGTGGCGAGCGCGGGCGTGGCTACGCGCAGTTCATGCAGATCCTGGACGGCGGCAGGATCGCCATTGCCGCGCTGTCGGTGGGGCTGGCCCAGGGATGTGTGGACGAGTGCCTGCGCTACACCGGGGAGCGGGAGGCGTTCGGCCACCACCTGCGTCACTACCAGGCCATCCAGTTCCGGATCGCGGACATGGAGGCACGGGTCCACGCGGCGCGGCTGGCCTGGTACGACGGGGCGGCCCGGCTGGCGGCGGGCCAGCCCGCCAAGAAGCAGGCGGCCATCGCCAAGCTGACCGCCGCCAACGCGGCCATGGACAACGCCAGGGACGCGACCCAGATCTTCGGCGGTTACGGCTTCATGAACGAGTTCCCCGTCGGCCGCTTCTACCGCGACGCCAAGGTCCTCGAGATAGGCGAAGGCACCTCAGAAGTCCAGCGCCTCATCATCGCCCGCGAGCTGGGCATGACCGACAGGTAGCTACCTGAACATCATCTGGTCGACGCTCAGCTCCTGGCTGATCATGTTGAACGAGAACATGAGGTCCGCGACCTGCTGAATGCCGTTGACGTTCGGCAGGGCGGGGTAGGTGCCGAGCGTGATCATGTCGGCGGTCTCGACGGGGACATGGGCGTACTGGGAGATCACCGAGCGCAGGGTCTGCCCGGTGCCAGCATCACCCTGCGCCTGCTCCAGCACCGTCCGGAAGGTCCGCAGGGCGTCCGTGTCCGCACGGCCGGCCGACTTGGTGGTGAAGTAGCCGTTGAGCGGGAGGCTGGCCGTGCCGCCGCTGAGCGCGTCGACCACCTCGATGGCGCCGAGTTCGCTCTGCGCCTCGTAGATGTACGGCTCGGTCACCACGATGGCGTCCACCCGGTGGTCTTTCAGCGCGCCGACGAGGTTCTGGGCCGGCATCGCGGTCCAGTTCACCTGGGTGGGTTCCACCCCGTCGTCCAGCAGAACCGACTGCGTGGCCAGGGTCTCCATGCTGTAGGGGATGCTGGGGTCGTACTTGAACTCCTGTGGCTCGGGCGTGCCGATGGTCTTGCCGGCCAGTTGCTCGGGCGAGGTGAGGTTGGAGCCGGGGAGGGTCAGAACCTCCATCACGTTGGGCGCACCGTCGTAACCGTCGGCGAGCAGCTCCAGGTTGGGGTCGATGCTCGCGGCATAGAAGAAGTCGGCATAGTCCGTGGTGGCCACCTGGACGGAACCGTTCGACAGGGCACGCAGCTCGGCGCCCGCCGTGGTGAACGGCTGGATGGTCACCTTCAGGCCGGCCTTCGTGAACAATCCCTGCCGCTGGGCAAGGTAGAGCGGTGCGTCCGAGACACCGGGCACCGCGGCCACCGTGAGCTGCATCGAGCCGGACGCACCGGTGCCGGCCCCGCCGGTCCCATGGCAGCCCGCTGCGAGCAGCACTACCGCGACCGCCGCGGCGGTTGGGAAACCGCTACCTCGCCATCTCATACGGAGCCGATACCTCGCCAGTTCATTCGAGGGGATCCCTCACTCAAGGGGGCTCCGGGGGGTCGCCCCCCGGGATTGCACTCCCTCGGGCACTTTATGGGCGTAACAGAACAAGTCCGGAACGAGATGAGAGTACCCTACGGCTGACAGGTTGTACTGAAAACGTTAGGTAACGTCCATTTTACCTGGTCGTACGCATATTGATGATGGTTGACGGGTTACCCGTTAGAGTTGCCATTGGCGGCACCGCTGACGGATCGTCACCCATGGGCGGATGCGCATCGCCGCTCCCGCTGAGGAGTTCGAAGGCACGGGAGCGCGCCACTGCGGCCAGGTGAGGAGTGATGACGCTGTGCGGGCAAAAGGCAAGAAGAACAGCCGTGTCGCCGCTACAGCCGCCGCGAACGGAGCGGCGGCCGACGACGGCACGTCTGTCTTTCCTGCCGCGCGTTCCTCCGCGTTTACGAACCCGGAGGGGCCGGGTGCGGGACCGGCCATGGGCAGCCGTGGCATGCCTGGGCCGGAGCCTGACTCCGGGCCGCCAGGCGAGGCCAGCGGCCAGCCCGTCGATGCCCCGCCCCCGGCCGGCCAGGACCGCGGTGGGCTGACGCAGGCGCCGGGGCGCAAGGCCACCCGCCGCCAGCTGAAGAACTGGCGAGTCAGATCCCGGCTGTTGCTGCTCGTCGCCATCCCGACCGTGACGGCCCTTGTCTTCGGTGGGTTCTTCATCTACTCCTCGGTGCGCAGCGCCCAGACCTACAGCCGGGTCCATCAGCTCGCCCTGCTGGGCCAGGACGTCACGCAACTGGTTCAGTCGCTGGAGGACGAGCGGGATCTGACCGTCTACTACATCGGGCTCGGCGCCAACGGCGGCCGGGTCAACGAGCTGTCAGCCGATCCGGGCGTCCAGCAGGAAGCGCTACCCCAGCTCACCTCGATCAGGGAGCACTGGAACATCACCGACCGGTACGCGGCGGTGGTGCGCGGCCTGGCCCGGCAGATCAACGGCTCCTACCCGGTGGCGGCCCAGCAGGCCGCTGCCGCCATGCTGGACGCGCTCGACCCCACCGCGCTGTCCAGCCTGCGCAACGCGGCCACCACGACCCAGCTTCCGCTGCTGGTCGTGGTGCAGAAGTACGGCACCACGATCACCACGCTGCTCGACTTCAACGCCGACATCGCCCAGGGCGGTGGCGACCCCACGCTCGCCCAGATGGTGAACGTGCTGGGCCTCGTGTCGCTGATGAAGCAGGACGCGTCGGACCAGCGCGGCATCCTGGCCGCCGCGCTGCTGCAGGGCAGCTTCCAGCCCGGCCAGCTCGCGGCGCTGCAGAACTCGGTGTCCTCGCAGCAGACCACGCAGCAGGCGTTCAACGCCATCGCCACCCCGAGCCAGAGCCAGCTCCTGAACGGCGCCCAGGCCCGGTCTGACGCCGGGCCCGCCGCGTCGGCCGAGCTTCAGGCGCTCTCCCTGGTTTCCGCCCTGGCCACCACGCCGGGAGCGTCGCTGTCGCTGGCCAAGGACGCCACCACGCCGGACGACTGGTACGCCGACCAGTCCAACGTCATCAGCTTCCAGATGGGCTCGGTGGAGCGGACGCTGATGGGCGACGTCATTGACCGGGCGGAGACCCTGCGCAAGAACGCGATCACCGACGCCGCGATCGTCGGTGCCGTCGTCCTGCTCGTGCTGGCCCTCGGCCTGATGTTCACGATCATCATCGGCCGGTCCATGGTCCGGCCGCTGCGCCGGCTGCGCGCTGACGCGCTCAGCATCGCCGGCGTGCAGCTGCCCGGAATCGTCCGCCGCCTCAGTGAGAGCGAGGGCGAAGAGGGCGACCTCGAGATCAAGCCCATCGACGTGGACTCGACCGACGAGATCGGTGAGGTGGCGCGCGCCTTCGACGCGGTACACGCCGAGGCGGTCCGGCTAGCCTCCAACGAGGCCAGGCTGCGCGGCAACGTCAACGCCATGTTCGTCAACCTCTCCCGGCGCAGCCAGTCGCTGGTGGAGCGGCAGATCCACCTGATCGACGACCTGGAGCAGGGCGAGCAGGACTCCGAGCGGCTGGGCAGCCTGTTCCGGCTGGACCACCTGGCCACCCGTATGCGCCGCAACTCGGAGAACCTGCTGGTGCTGGCCGGCTACGAGGCGTCCCGCCGGTGGACGCAGCCGGTCGCGCTGGTGGACGTGCTGCGTGCGGCGGTGTCCGAGATCGAGCACTACGAGCGGGTCGTGCTGAACGTGCAGCCCGGCATCGCGGTGCGCGGCCAGGTCGTCAACGACGTCGTTCACCTGCTGGCCGAGCTGGTCGAGAACGCGACCGCGTTTTCCTCCGCGCAGACCCAGGTGAACGTGTCCGGGCACCTGCTGAACAGCGGCGGGGTCCTGCTGGACATCACCGACCAGGGCGTCGGCATGGCCGCCGACGAGATGTCCCACGCGAACTGGCGGCTGGACAACCCGCCCGTGGTGGACGTGTCGGTCTCCCGGCGCATGGGCCTGTTCGTGGTCGCGCGGCTGGCGTCCAGGCACGGCATCAGGGTCCGGCTGCGCCCGGCTCCCTCGGGCGGGCTGACCGCCCTGATCTGGCTGCCCGACGAGACGGTGACGCACGAGGCCACCGACGCGCCGCACGGGCTTCGGCGGTTCGAGCTGGACAGCACCGCCGGGGCAACCGGGTCGCTCGGCGGGCTCCGCGGGTTCAGCCCGGACTCCCCGGACGTCACCGACTCGCGGACCGCCGCACAGGAGGCGGTGGCCCGGGCCCGGGCGCCCAGGTTCATGGCCATCAACCCGGATCTCGACAGCGCGCCGAAGGTTCCCGAGCAGGCGGGCCCGGCCGAGGACGGGAGGCCCGCCGCCGATGGCAACCTGGGGACGGCGGGCGGTGGCATCGACCCGCTCCCGGTGCGCAGCAAGGACAACGGCACACCGCCGGCCCGCGGCAACGGGATGCCGGCCCCGGACAGCGGGCTGGCACCTGCCCGGCCGGACGAGCCGTCCACCGCTCCCAGCGACGAGGCTGAGCCGGTCTTCGGGGCTCCCACCAGGAGCCTGGCCGACGAGCTCGGGGCCATCACGGCCGACCAGGACTGGTGGCCCGGCAAGCACGCCGAGCCCGGCTCCGGCTCGTCCCGCAGTGGCCCGGACGCGCCGTTCGGGCTGACCTCAAGGCCGGCCCGGGTTCCCGGCGGCACCACGCCGGACGACGTGATCGTGCCGCCCGCCGCGTCCATGGACGAGAACCGGCTGCCCATCTTCGAGTCGGTCGAGTCCGACTGGTTCCGCCGGGGCAGGCAGCACATCGGCGCATCACGGACGGACGACGGCGCCGGGGAAGAGATCGCCACCGGCTGGAGCTCCCCGGTGGACGAAGGCTGGCGGGCCGCCGAGGCGGCCGAGTCGCCTACTTCGGCCGGAGTCACCGCGGCCGGCCTGCCCAGGCGCGTCCCGCAGGCCAACCTGGTTCCTGGCTCGGCGGCCGAGAGCGAGCGGGATCAGGGTCCGGATCTTGTCCGCTCGGCGGCCGCGACCAGGCAGCGCATGACAAGCTTCCAGCGCGGCACCCGCCAGGGCCGGGCCGCGCTCCAGAGCGAGGAAGTATCCAGTGGGGGGGAAGACGATGCCACCTGATACACAGTGGGCGCCGGGAGCCCGCGGTCCGGGTGGCATGGCAACCGGCGCGGTACCCGGACAGCCGGGCACCATGACGATTGCCGCCAAAGCGCCGCCGGGAGGCGCCGCTGGGAGTGATCACCCGAGGGGACGGCCCCTCGGACCCCCCGCAGTGAAGGAGGGCTCGTGAATCCAGTGGTCCAGCCCCTGCAGGATCTGAGCTGGCTGCTTACCAACTTCGTGGAACGGGTTCCCGCCGTGGCCCACGGAGTCGTCGTGTCCTCTGATGGTCTTCCGCTGGCCTGCTCCCAGGGGTTTCCCCCCGACCGCGTCGACCAGCTCGCCGCGGTCACCTCGGGGCTTACCAGCCTGACGCAGGGTGCGGCCCGCGTGTTCGAGGGCGGGTACGTCACCCAGACAGTTGTCGAAATGCAACGGGGCCTGCTCATCGTGATGTCGATCAGCAATGGCTCCAGCCTGGCCGTGCTGGCGGCGGCCGATTGTGACATGGGCCTGGTGGCCTACGAGATGACGTTGCTCGTCGAGCGGGTGGGTCGTGCCCTCACGCCAGAAGTCCGCAGGGCGTTCCAGCCGTAACGGCCGGAGGATGGCTGATCGTGACAGGAAAATACGTTGCCCGGGCCACGAGGGGCTGACCCTCCACCGGACACGGGCGAGGAGAAATACTCGCCCGCGGGTGGTGGCCGGATGCGGGACGGACGGGACCAGATGCTTCCTGGCGGCGTGCGCAAGCTGACCGGTGGCATCCCCATGACTGCCGGGGCGATGCCCGGCACCGATGGCCAGAAGAGTTCGCTCGTCAGGCCCTACGCTGTGACTGGGGGCAGGACACAGCCTCGCTATCAGCTGCAAATCGAGGCGATGGTGGCAGCCTCGCACTATGAGGCTCGTGACCTGTCAGTCTTGAGCCCGGAATGCCAGGCGATCCTCGGTTTCTGCCGGGACTGGCGTTCGGTGGCGGAGATCTCCGCAGTGCTCAGAATGCCTCTGGGGGTGGCACGTGTCCTCGTCGCGGACATGGCGGTCGACGGGCTGGTCCGGGTTCATCAGATCGATCACGCCCATGGCCGGCCCGACCTTAACCTGCTCGAAAGGGTACTAAGTGGACTTCGCAAGCTCTAGGGCCGGCCTGAACGATGGGCCTGAGACGGCGATGGCCTCGGTCAAGATCGTGGTCGCCGGCGGTTTTGGCGTGGGCAAGACCACCTTCGTCGGCTCGGTCTCGGAGATCACCCCACTCACCACCGAGGCGGTGATGACGTCGGCCAGCGACCATGTCGATGACCTCTCCCAGACGCCGGACAAGACCACCACCACGGTGGCCATGGACTTCGGCAGAGTAACCCTCGACGCAGGCCTGATCCTCTACCTGTTCGGCACCCCGGGCCAGCACAGGTTCTGGTTCATGTGGGACGACCTGATCAACGGCGCGATCGGCGCGATCGTCATCGTAGACACCCGGCGCCTGGCCGACTCCTTCCCGGCCGTGGACTACTTCGAGGCGGCGGGCCTGCCGTTCATCGTCGCGGTCAACGGCTTCCACGGCCAGTTCCCGTACAGTTCGGCGGACGTGCACGACGCTCTGGCGGTCAGCCCGAACGTTCCCGTGGTCCGCTGCGACGCCCGGGACCGGAAGTCCACCAAGTCGACACTCATCACCCTGGTGGAGCACGCCATGGCCATGCAGATGAGCAGGACCTGACGCGTTACGCGCGAGCCACCGTCACCAGGGTCACGATGAGCACGTATCCGCAGTAGGCAGCGATCGCTAAGTAGAGGACGGACGTTGCGCGCTGCCAGGTCACTCTGAGGTTGTAACGG
>DATGGU010000128.1:0-31440 GCA_035308365.1 Streptosporangiaceae bacterium | reverse complement strand
TCCAGGGCGGCGTCCTTCTCCAGGTACTTGCGGTACTCGTCCAGCGTGGTGGCGCCGATGGTCTGCAGCTCACCCCGGGCCAGCATCGGCTTGAGGATGGATGCCGCGTCGATGGCGCCCTCGGCGGCACCGGCGCCGACCAGGGTGTGCAGCTCATCCAGGAACAGGATGATGTCGCCGCGGGTGCGGATCTCCTTGAGAACCTTCTTCAGCCGCTCTTCAAAATCACCGCGGTAGCGGGATCCGGCCACCAGCGCACCCAGGTCCAGGGTATAGAGCTGCTTGTCCTTGAGGGTCTCAGGGACCTCGCCCTTCACGATCTTCTGGGCCAGCCCCTCCACCACGGCGGTCTTGCCGACGCCGGGCTCGCCGACCAGGGCCGGGTTGTTCTTCGTCCGCCGCGACAGCACCTGCATGACCCGCTCGATCTCGGTCTCCCGTCCGATGACGGGATCGAGCTTGCCCTCGCGGGCGGCGGCGGTGAGGTTGCGGCCGAACTGGTCCAGCACCAGCGAGGTGGCCGGGGTGGACTCAGACGGGGCACCGGCCGCCGCTGGCTCCTTGCCCTGGTAGCCGTGCAGCAGCTGGATCACTTGCTGGCGCACCCGGCTCAGGTCCGCGCCGAGCTTGACCAGCACCTGAGCGGCCACACCCTCACCCTCGCGGATGAGGCCGAGCAGGATGTGCTCGGTGCCGATGTAGTTGTGGCCGAGCTGAAGCGCCTCACGGAGGGAGAGCTCAAGTACCTTCTTGGCCCGCGGGGTGAACGGGATATGACCCGACGGCGCCTGCTGGCCCTGGCCGATGATCTCCTCGACCTGCTGGCGTACAGCCTCCAGGCTGATCCCGAGCGACTCCAGCGCCTTGGCTGCGACGCCCTCGCCCTCATGGATCAGGCCAAGCAGGATGTGCTCCGTGCCGATGTAATTGTGGTTGAGCATCCTGGCCTCTTCTTGAGCCAGCACCACAACACGCCGCGCCCGGTCGGTAAATCTCTCGAACATCTCGCGCTCCTCACAGGGCGGTCGGCAGGCCCGGGATGTCCGGTCCCCACTGTTCCGCAAGCTAGCCAAGTGCCAGGGGCTACGCCATCCGCGCACATCGCACGCTGAAGTCGTTCCCCAGCAACGGGCCTTCATCACATCCAACCCTTTGAAGGGCCGTAGGTGTTCCGAGTACGCCGCAAGCGAACGGCCCGCTGCCAAGTCAGCAGCGGGCCGCGGCGCCTGCCAGAAGACGTAACCCCAACCCCGAAGCACACCTGCAACCCTTCGGTGGGCCAAGGACGCATCAGCGGCCAGCCCCTTGGGTTCGGGGCTCAAACCGCGCCAAGCCGGGCAAAAGCACCGGGAGTTGTTCCCGAGATAAATAGAGCGGGCTACGGCCCAGCCGGCCGCAGGTCAACGATCAGGTCACAGGCTTGGCTGAAAGCCGGCAAACATGTGCTGACCTCCCGGACCCCCGACGCGCCAGGTGAAGCCTGGCATCGGGACCGTCCCCGGAGAAATACTGCGGGCCACAGCGAAAGCCGCCGAAGGCCAACGATCAGTGCGGCTAGCTCGGCTGAAAGCCAACAATCACGTACTCGACCACCCGGCCCCCGCAACGCCGGGCCAAGCCTGGCATCGGGGGGCCCGGGGGCCGTCCCCCCCGGACAAATACTGCGGGCCACAGCGAAAGCGGCCCAAGGCCGCTGAGCAGCGTCCGCCGCCTCGGCCTCGCTACTGGCTTAGTGCGATGCTTCGTACTCCTGAATGATGGTCGCCGGAATGCGGCCGCGCTCACTCACCTTGTATCCACGCTGCTTCGCCCACGCCCTGATTTCTCCGCTGCGCTCACGGCCGGGGCCGGTGCGCGACCGGCGGCGCCGTCCACCCGCGCCACTTGCCCGGCGGGCGTGATCCGCGTACTGGCCGACCTTATCGCGCAGTTCCTTAGCGTGCTTGGGGCACACGTCGATCTCGTAGGCGGTGCCGTCAAAGGAGAACTGAACTGTCTCCTGCCCTTCGACCTCGCCATCGTGGGGAAGGTCGCAGACGACCGTCACCTTCACCTTCTGAACCATGGGTGCCAGCCCTTCCACTGGGGTAAGTATATTTAGGCAGCAAACATATACCCGCCGGTTGGTTCTGACAATTCCTGACGCGCAGAAACAAGTAAGAGTTCCGGTTGGAAGACGACGCAAGCAGTCCGGAAGATTACTGTAACGCTCAGTAATCAGGAGGCAGATACTTCCACATCAATCCGGCAAGACAGACTATCAAGTCTAGCCCGGCGAACGGCTTCCGGTCTGGGGTTTTCCGGCCGGGGGTTTTCCGGTCTGGCGATGTACCGCCTCTTCGTGATCAGATGTAGTGGTTGCGGCAGTCTCTTCCTGAGACGAAATCTCACCGCGGGCTGACATATCCTCTGCCCCGCTGTCATCTTCCCTGTTGCGCCGCTTGGGCGCCATCTCATGGCGCAGCAGGGCGACTACTCCCCACACGAAGAGGGCACATACGAGCAGCGATGGTGTGAGTACGGCCAGGTCTTGCAACGCGCCCACTCCTTCCCGCCAGTTTAGCCAGGCTGGCCTGTCACTTCGGCCGCCGCATAGAGCACCGCCTTAGACCCGTGGCCCGTCTCGCCACGGCATACCCTGACGTACCCTGTCTAGGCATTGTGACCCATGGGCCCAAACGGCGTGGAACCCGGCCATCGGTGGGCCATGCGTGGCAGGATCGGCGGCGGCACACTTTCCTCTCTGGTGGCATCAGTTAGCGACGGCGGCATGTTCCACGCAGACACCCACATCCACTCCAGGTTCTCCCGCGCCTGCAGCAAGGACTGCGACCTCCGCAATCTTGCCTGGTGGGCGCTGCGGAAAGGGATCAGCGTGGTGGGGACGGGCGACTTCACCCACCCCGCCTGGGCGGAAGAACTGAAGGAGTCGCTCATCCCGGCCGAGCCCGGCCTGTTCCGGCTCCGCCCGGATCTGGAGGCGCGGCTGCGGCGCGAAACCCCGCCGAGCTGTGACCGCCAGGTCCGCTTCATGCTGTCGGTGGAGATCTCTACTATCTACCGCCGGGCGGATCGGACGAGAAAGGTTCACCATCTGCTCTATGCCCCGTCGTTCGAGGCCGCCGATCGCATTACCACATCCCTTTCCAAGATCGGGAACCTGGCTTCCGACGGCCGTCCGATCCTCGGCCTCGACTCCAGAGATCTACTTGAGATCACGCTAAACGGCGGCCCGGGTTGTTACCTTGTGCCGGCACACGTGTGGACTCCGTGGTTCGCCGCACTAGGTTCACGGTCGGGCTTCGACAGTGTCGCAGAGTGTTATGCGGATCTCGCTGACCAAGTTTTCGCCATCGAGACCGGCCTGTCCTCAGATCCGCCGATGAACTGGATGTGTTCTGTACTCGACTCCTATCGGTTGGTAAGCAACTCCGATGCGCACTCTCCGCCGATGCTGGGCCGTGAGGCTACGACCTTTAGTACCACACTCGATTACTTCGCGATCGCGGACGCGCTGCGCACCGGGGATGGTCTCGTCGGCACGATCGAGTTCTATCCGGAGGAGGGCAAGTATCACCTCGACGGCCATAGGAAATGTGGCGTACGCCTTGAGCCGGAACAGACGAGGGACTATGGCGGCATTTGCCCGAAATGCGATAAACCACTGACCGTCGGAGTGCTGCACCGGGTGGCCACACTGGCCGATCGGCCGGCCGGGTACCGCCCGCCAAACGCACCCCAGAGCACCAACCTCATCAGGCTTCCCCAGATCCTCGGGGAAATCATGTCGGTGGGCTCGCAGAGTAAGAAGGTCGTCGGCGAAGCCGGAAAGCTGGTCGCCGCGCTCGGCCCCGAGATCGAGATCCTGACCACCGTCCCGCACGACGACCTCACAAGAGCCGGCGGCAGCCTGCTCGCCGAGGCGATCGCCCGGTTGCGCCGGGGCGACGTGGTCAGGGACGCCGGATACGACGGCGAATACGGCACGATCCGCCTGATGCAGCCGGGAGAACTCACCGCAACCGGCGCCCTCTTCGACATCCCGGAACTGGCACCGGCCCGTCCAGCCACCACCGGCACCCCCAGCGCGCCGAACCCCTCCCGCAAGCACACAGCGCCCCCCACGACCCCAATCACACCCGACACCCCAGAAACCACCGAGGCCTTGGAAGCGATTGAGGTCTCAGAGACGATTGAGACTCCAGAAGCGACTGGGCTTCCAGCGGCGGCTGGGGCTTCAGAGGTTGCGGCTGGGGCTTCAGAGGTTGCGGCTGAGGCTTCAGAGACCGATGCGGCTTCAGCGGGGGCAACTGGGGTTGCGGCTGGAGCGTCTGACGTGCCGCAGGTGGTCGCCGCAGGTCAGGAGGCGGCGGCGTTGCTGGAGGGGCTTGATCCTGAGCAGCGGGCCGCTGCCAGTGCGGCTGGGCCGGTGCTGATCATTGCTGGGCCGGGGACCGGGAAGACCCGCACGCTCACCCACCGGATCGCCTACCTGATCGCCAGCGGGAAGGTGCGGCCGGGTCAGTGCCTGGCGATCACCTTTACCCGGCGGGCCGCCGGGGAGATGCGGCTGCGGCTCACTGCGCTGCTCGGGCCGCGCGCGGCCGCGCTGACCGTGACCACGTTCCACGGCCTTGGCTTGCAGATCCTCCGGGAGAACGCCGAGCTGGCCGGGCTCGATCCGCAGTTCCGGGTCGCCGATGAGGCCGGTGTCCTGGCGCTGGTGACCGAGCTGGCCGGGTCGGCTGCGGCGGGACGGCGGATGCTCACGCAGGCGGCTACCGATCCGGCCGCGCGGGCGGATCTGCTGGCGGAGCTTACCTCCCGCCAGCTCGTCGACTTCGACGCGCTGGTCGAGCTGCCGGTCGCCCTGCTGGGGCGCGAGCCGGAGCTGGCCGCCTCGCTGCGCACGCGGTGGCCGTGCGTCAGCGTGGATGAGTACCAGGACGTTAACGAACCGCAGTATGAGCTGCTGCGGCGGCTGACCGAGGGGGCGCCGCCGAGCGCGAGCCTGACCATGATTGGCGACCCGGACCAGGCGATCTACGGGTTCCGTGGCTGCGATGTCGGCTACTTCCTGCGGTTCCCGGCCGATTTTCCCAGCGCCGAGACGATACAGCTCAGCACGAACTACCGGTCAGCGCCCGGCATCGTGGACGCGGCCATGCAGGCGGTCAGGCCGGCCACGCTGGTCCCCGGCCGGGTGCTGCGGGCCGCCGCGAGGGCGCCCAAGGGTAACCGGCCGTCCATTGTCTTCCATGAGGCGCCGGACGAGCGGGCCGAGGCGGAGTGGATCACGGCCGAAATAGAACGGCTGCTCGGTGGCGCCAGCTTCCACGCGCTGGACAGCGGGCGGGCCGACGGGCAGGGGCACGGCGGACTCGGCCTGGCCGACGTCGCCATTTTGTACCGGACCGACGGCCAGGCCGCCGCGCTCACCCAGGCGCTCACCCGCGCCGGGCTGCCGTTCCAGAAGCGGTCCCACGACCGCCTGTCGCACCGCGCCGGCGTGACCGAGATCGTGCGTGAGATGCGCCTCACGGACGCCAGCGTGCACGCGGACGCCGGGCCGGGCACACGCACCGATGCGAACGCCGCCAACCGGGCCGGCGCCGACCTTAGCCCGCAAGCCCCAACACACGCCGGCTTGAACGGCGGTACAACGGACGCTACGGGCGCGCCAGGCCTCTCCGCAGATCTTGCCCCACCCCCGGCGGTTAGCGCCCGCGATGTCCTTTCAGGCCCGTCCGAACCTGCGGAAGGCTCCGTTACCAGCCGGATGCGCGCCGCGGTGCGCAAGCTGACGGCGGGCGCACCGGCGGCGGTCGCGACCGACATCCAGACGGCCGGCGAGATTCTCCGTCCGCTGGCCGACCGCTGCGGGCACGACATGCGGCTGTTCCTCACCGAGATAGCCGTCGGGGCGGAGGCCGACGCCCTGGATGCCAGGGCCGAGGCCGTGACGCTGCTGACCATGCACGCGGCCAAGGGACTGGAGTTCGGCGCGGTGTTCCTGGCCGGCTGCGAGCGCGGCCTGCTCCCGCTGTGGCTCCCCGGCGCCGGGCCCGAGGACACCGGCGAGGCCGAGGAACGGCGGCTGCTGTTCGTCGGCATGACCCGGGCACGCGGCAGGCTGTTCATGAGCTGTGCGGCCACCCGGACCCGCTACGGCGCGGACCGGCCCAGCGGCCCTTCCCCGTTCCTGGCCGCCATCGACCCCAGACTGCTCGCCCACACGGCCGAGCCCACCCCCAAGCCCAGACAGCCCCGCCAGCTCCGCCTTCTCTGAGACCGTCCGCGATCACGGGAAGTTTGGCGCAAGAGTGATATCAGGCCAGCACCGGCGGCGGCAGGAAACCAGGCAGGAAACTAAAGGCGCAGGAGCATGCGGGTGTTGCCCAGGGTGTTGGGTTTGACCGAGTCCAGGTCGAGGAATTCGGCCACGCCCTCGTCGTATGAACGGAGCAGCTCGGCGTATACCTCGGCGGAGACCGGGGTTGCCCGGATCTCCTCGAATCCCCGGCTGGCGAAGAAGCCGACCTCGAAGGTGAGCACGAAGACCCGCCGCACGCCCAGCTCGCGAGCACCGGCCACCAGGGCGTCGACGAGCCGGCGGCCGACGCCGTGGCCCTGGCAGGAGCGGTCGACGGCGATCGTCCGGATCTCGGCCAGGTCTTCCCACATCACGTGCAGTGCCCCGCAGCCGACGACGGGGCCGTCCGCCCGCTCGGCCACCAGGAACTCCTGGATGTCTTCGTAAAGGGTGACGGTCGGCTTGTCCAGCAGGCGGCCGGACGCCACGTTCGCGTCGATCAGCTTGCGGATGGCCTTGACGTCGCTGGTTCGCGCCCGCCTGAGCGTGTACTCCATTGCCCGCACCCTAGTGAGGGTCCGTCAAGACCGGCCAGCGAGGGCAGGCGATTGGGGCCTGCCGGGTGCGGGCCAGCCTCGGGCCCGGTACCCAAACCCGGCGAAGAGCTGCGGCAATTCTCTTATTGCACACAGTGTCACTAATCAATTACTTATCGCTACTATTCCGGGGAGGTGGGCAACCCGGGCGACCCGGTCAATTAAGTTCCCGGTAATGACACGCGGCCCATTAAGGATTCGGTAACTTTGCTTCGCGGCCAACGGTGGCTGTTAGGTGTCCGGTCGGCGGCTAGGAAAGGAGACCGTGTGCGGCACTCGCATCGCGGGGGGCACACAAAGCCGGGGTCTTTGCCCGGCCGGGTACGTATTGGTTCGCGACGGGGCTGGACGCGGACGGCGGTGCTGGCGACAGCGCTCGCCGCGGCGGGGGTGATCCTGCCCAGCGTCAGCAGCTGGGCGGCACAGCAGAGCACACCGCCCAGCCTGCAGAAGCTCATCGCTCAGGCCAAGGTGCTGTCAAACCAGATCGACGCGCTGGGTCAGCAGTACGACGGGCTCAAGATTCAGCTTGCACAGGCCCGGGCCGAAGCGGCGACGGCCGCGACGACCGCGGCCAGGGACGCCAAGGAGCTCGGCGCCGGGCAGACGCAGGTCGGGCAGCTCGCCGCCGAGAGCTACATGACCGGCAGCGTCGACCCCACGCTGCAGTTCATCACCAGCAGCGACCCGTCGGTCGTGGTGGGCCGGGCGGCCATCATGCAGCAGCTGGACAAGGAGTCCGGCGACCAGGTCAGCGCACTGGCGGCGGCCGAGGCCACGGCCCGCAGGGCACAGCAGACCGCCGAGCAGCAGAAGAACAAGGTCACCAGCCTGGTCAAGCAGATGCAGGCCGAGCGGGCCGTCATCCAGCGCAAGATGAACGTGCTGAACAGCGCCGCCTACCAGCAGGCGATGAACATTTTCTCCCGGACCGGCTCGTTCCCCAACATCCCCATCCCCGGCGGCAACTCCATCGGCGAACAGGCCCTGCGCTGGGCGCTGTCGGTGCGCGGCGACCCGTATGAGTGGGGAGCGGCCGGCCCCAGCGCGTTCGACTGTTCCGGCCTGGTGATGTGGGCCTACGCTCACGTGGGCATCCACCTCGACCACTACACCGGCGACCAGTGGAACGAGGGCGAGCACATCTCGCGCTGGCAGCTCCAGCCCGGTGACCTGGTGTTCTTCTTCGCCGACATCAGCCACGTGGGCATGTACATCGGCAACGGCCTCATGGTCGACGCGCCGTCCTTCGGCCAGCCCGTGCAGGTACAGCCGATCTACTGGAGCGCCTTCGTCGGAGCCGTCCGCATAGTCTGACCACGAGCGAACAGGGCCCCCGGCTGACCCAGCCCGGGGGCCGTTTGCTGTTATTCGGGTTTCACCAGGGGGAACAGGATCGTCTCCCGGATGGTCGCGCCGGTGAACATGATCAGGATGCGGTCAATGCCGAACCCGACGCCACCGGTCGGCGGCATCCCGTACTCCAGTGCCCGCAGGAAATCCTCGTCGAGCTGCATGGCCTCCGGATCGCCCTTGGCCGCGAGCAGCGACTGCGCCGTGAGCCTGGCCCGTTCCTCGACCGGGTCGACCAGCTCGGTGTACCCGGTGCCCAGCTCTGTCCCGAACGCCACCAGGTCCCACCGCTCGGCCAGCCGGGGGTCGGAGCGGTGCCGCCGGGTCAGCGGCGACACCTCGACCGGGAAGTCCCGGTAGAAGGTCGGCTCGACGGTGCGTTCCTCGACCAGGCGCTCGTACATCTCCAGGACCACCTGCCCGCTGTTCCAGCCCGGATCGGCCGGGACGCCGGCCCGGGCACACAGCTTGCGCAGGTCTTCCTCGCTGGTGCCGGGGGTGACTTCCTCGCCCAGAGCCTCGGAGATCGCGCCGTGCACGGTCTTGGCCGGCCATTCGCCGCCGATGTCGTACTCGCCGCCGCCGGCCCGGTGCAGCACGGTCGTGCCCAGGGCGTCCCTGGCGGCCTGCTGGATCAGCTCCCTGGTCAGGGTGCCGATCGTGTCGTAGTCGCCGTAGGCCTCGTAGGCCTCGAGCATGGTGAACTCGGGCGAGTGAGTGGCGTCCATGCCTTCGTTGCGGAAGTTCTTGCTGATCTCGAAGACCTTCTCGATCCCGCCCACGATCATCCGCTTGAGGTAGAGCTCCAGCGCGATCCGCAGGTAGACGTCCCGGTCCTGGGCGTTGTGGTGGGTCACGAACGGCGCCGCGTTGGCCCCGCCGTGCACCGGCTGCAGGATGGGAGTCTCCGCTTCGATGAAGCCCCGGCTGTGCAGGCCCGCACGCAGCGACCGCAGCACGGCGCTGCGCAGCTCCACCAGGCGGCGGGTGTCCGGGTTGACGATCATGTCCACGTAGCGCTGCCGCACCCGGGACTCGATGTCGGTCAGGCCCTTGTGCTTCTCCGGCAGCGGGCGCAGGCTCTTGGCGGTGATCACGAAGCGGTCGGCGAGCACCGAGAGCTCACCCCGCCGGGAGGTGATGACCTCGCCCACGACGCCGACATGGTCACCGAGGTCGACGTCGCGCTTCCATTCCTCCAGGGCCTGCTCGCCGGAACGGTCCAGCGAAATCATGATCTGGATGTCGCCACTGCCGTCCCTGACGCGGGCGAAGCTGAGCTTGCCGCCCGGCCGTGACAGCATGACCCGGCCCGCCACGGCCACCCGCTCGCCGGTGGCCGCGCCCTGGCCCAGGCCGGCGAACCGTTTGCGCACCTCAGCGATGGTGTCGGTGCGCTCGAATCCGGCCGGGTAGGGGTCACGGCCCGAGGCCCTGATGCGATCCAGCTTGGCTCGCCGGACCCGCATCTGCTCGGGCAGTTCGGTCTCTTCTGTCACCTGCCAGAGGTTACCGGTCACACCGGGTCGCCGGCACCGTGCTTTACAGTCCGGCCAGCACCGGCGCCGCCGGCTGGCACCGGGCCGGCCCCCTCCGTAAGGAGATTATGGCTTTTCAGGAATCCTCGGTGTTTCGCTCGTATACCAGCCGCAGGCCGGTCAGGGTGAGCCAGGGTTCGTACGCGTCGACGACGTCGACCTCATCGAGCAGGACCGGGGCCAGGCCGCCGGTGGCGATGACGGTCACCGAGTCCGGGTCGCCGGGGACCAGTTCCTTGGCTATCCGGGTGACGATGCCCTCGACCTGCCCGGCGAATCCGTAGATGATGCCGGACTGGAGGCACTCGACCGTGTTCCGGCCGATCACCCGGTGCGGCCTGGCCAGCTCCACCTTGAGGAGCTGGGCGGCGCGGCGGGACAGCGCATCGACGGAGATCTCCATGCCGGGAGCGAGCGCGCCACCGATGAACTCGCCGTTGGCGCTGATCACATCGAAGTTCGTGGACGTGCCGAAGTCGACCACGATGGCCGGGCCGCCGTAGAGGTGGGCGGCGGCGAGCGCGTTCATGATCCGGTCGCTGCCGACCTCCTTGGGATTGTCCACCCGGACCGGCACGCCGGTCTTGACCCCGGGCTCGACGATCACCGCGGGCAGGCCGGAGTAGTAGCGGCGGCACATCTCCCGCATCTCATACAGCACCGAGGGCACGGTGGAACACAGTGCGATGCCGGTCACGTCCGCGTCCTTGACCCGGGAGCTCTGGCCGAGCAGGCCCTGCAGGATCACGGCGTTCTCGTCGGCGGTGCGGTCGGGCACGGTGGCGATCCGCCAGTCTTCGATCACCTCGCTGCCCTCGAATATCCCGAGGACCGTGTTGGTGTTCCCGACGTCAATGGCGAGCAGCATGGCACTCCTGGTGAGGGATGAGTGGGAGGTTACTCTCCAAACGTCAACGGAACGTTGTCGATCAGCCGGGTGCGCCCCACCTGTGCGGCGACGGCGAGGATGGCCGGGCCGGTGTGCGCGCCGTCCACCGGTGTGAACGTCGCGGGGTCCACCAGGCTCAGGTAGTCCACCGCCACCCCGGAAGAGCCGAGCGCTGCCTTCGAAGCCGCGAGCACGGCCGCTGGCCCCAAGGCCACCGCGTCCTGCCCGGCCGCCAGCGCCCGTGGCAGGGCCAGCGCCGCCGAACGTTCCGGCGCCGACAGGTACGCGTTCCGGCTGGAGGTGGCCAGGCCGTCGGGATCGCGCACGGTGGGCACGGACTCGATCCGGACCCCGAGATCCAGGTCAGCGACCATCCGGCGGACGAGCGCGAGCTGCTGGGCGTCCTTCTGGCCGAACACCGCGATTCCCGGGCGCACCAGCTGGAACAGCTTCAGCACCACGGTCAGCACGCCGCCGAAGAACCCGGGCCGGAACTCTCCTTCGAGCACCTGGCCCGCCGGGCCCGGGTCCACGGTCACCTGCGGCGAGACCGGGTACATGTCCGCACGGCCAGGCGCGAACACCAGGCTCACCCCCTCGGCCGCGCAGACCGCCAGGTCGGCGTCCAGCACCCGGGGGTACCGGTCGTAGTCCTCATGCGGCCCGAACTGCAGCGGGTTGACGAAGATCGACACCACGACGGTCCCGGCCAGCTCGCGAGCCCGCCGCAGCAGCGCCACATGGCCGGTGTGCAGCGCCCCCATGGTCGGCACGAGGACCACCGGCCCGGCCAGGCCAGCCCTGGCAGCAGAGAGTTCCGCCCTGGTCCGGGCCACCGGCACGGTCATCCGGCCGGCCCATCCGGGTGGGGGAAGGAAGCGAGCACGTCGAGCAGGCGGCGCGCGTCCGGCGGCGAGAGCAGCCCGGCCGCCAGGGCGCGCCCGGCGGTCAGCCTGGCCAGCGCGAGGTAGGCGCTCAGCGCCTGCGGCGACGCGGCGGCGAGCACCTCGATGTGCCGGGCGACGGTGTCGGCATCACCCCGGGCGACCGGCCCGGTGAGCCCCGCATCGCCCAGCCGCAACGCATTGTCCAGCGCCGCGAACAGCAGCGGGCTGAGCATACGGCCCGGGTTCGGCACACCCGCGCCGCGCAGCAGGTCCGACGCCTCGGCCACCAGCCCGACCAGGTGGTTGGCGGCGCTGGCCAGCGCCGCGTGATACAGCCCCCGGTCTTCCTCCCGGATGAACACGGGCTCGCCGCCCATCTCGATCACCAGCGCCTCGGCGACCAGCCGCAGCTCGTCCGGGACGGTCACGCCGAAGCTGATGCCGTGCAGCTTCTCGACGTCGTCGGGCCGGCCGGTGAACGTCATGACCGGGTGCAGCGCGATCGGCAGCGCACCCCTGGCGGTGGCGGGCCGCAGCACCCCGGTGCCGTACCGGCCGCTGGTGTGCACCAGCAGGCGGCCGGACAGTTCGGCTCCGGTGGCCGCCAGGCCCGCGACCAGCCCGGGCAGCGCGTCGTCGGGAACGCACAGCAGGATGAGGCTGGCCCGGGCCGCGGCCTCGTGCGGCTCGGTGATCGGCACCCCGGGCAGTCTCTCGGCGGCCCGGCGCCGCGACGCCTCGGACACACCGGTCGCGGCCACGACCTGGTGGCCCGCCCGGGCCAGCGCGACGCCCAGGGTGGCGCCGACCCGGCCGGTGCCGATGACGCCGACCGTGAGCCTGGCCGGGCGTGCCTGAGCCTGGGCCGTCGCCTGGCCCATCGTCACGTCAGATTCCATCTCGTTCCAGTCTTTAAGACCCTTTCAAAACCGGCGTCCGCGGGGTGCTCGTCCTGCTCAAGCCTGGTTTCCTGAGCGTATTGTGCGATCTTGAAAGGGGTCTCCCGGTACCGGACGAACATGATCAGCATATCCAGGGCTCAGCGATCCCCGGGCGGGCCGGGCACCCGGCAGGAGCGCTCCAGGTAGACGGCGGCGACGGCGAGGAGCACCGCGCTCGCGAAGATCCCCAGCGCGGCGAAGGTGTCCTGCCGCGGAATCGGCTCGCTCAGCGATCGCGTCAGGTCGATCACGAACCCGAGCGCCAGCCCGGCGATCACCGCGGCCGCCAGTGCGCTGGCCTTGGCGACGGCCGCGGTGCGCGCGATCCCGATGGGATGCAGCGGCTTCGGCCGGCTCCTGCCGTCACCGTTCTGGCTGGCCTGCCAGCGCCCGGCGATCCGCCGGCGCAGCAGGTACCCGCTGCGCCCCTCCACGATGGCGAGCAGCACCAGCGTCAGGGATGGCGTCCACGGCAGCGGCGGCAGCGAGCTGTAGAGCCGCACGAGCAGCAGCCAGGTCACCAGGGCGCAGGCCACGCCGAGGCCGAACAGCGCGCGGGGCTTCGTCGGGGTCATGCCGGTGGGTGTAGCTCGCTGCCGTCCAGCCGGCGGACCCCGGCCAGGCCGACCGAGCGGAGCAGGTCCGCCACCGGGCCGCGGCCGGGGATCTCGGCGTCCGGCTCGATGTCGTGCCAGGGCGCGAGCACGAAGGCGCGCTCGTGCGCCCGGGGGTGCGGCAGGGTGAGCTGCGGGTCGTCGCTGATTTCGCCGCCGCAGACGATCAGGTCCACATCCAGCGTGCGCGGGCCCCAGACCTGGTCCCTGACCCGCTGGAACGCGTCCTCGACGCCGCGGGCACGGTCCAGGATCATCCGCGCGGGCAGGGCCGTCCGCACCGTGATCACCGCGTTCAGGTAGTCCGGCTGCTCCGGGCCGCCCACCGGCGCGGTCTCGTAGATGGGCGAGGCGGCGAGGAACCGGAAGCCGGGCGCGTCGAACAGCGCGTCCACCGCGCCCTGCAGGTTCTCCTGCCGGTCACCCAGGTTGCTGCCGAGGGCCAGCACCACCCGGCGCGGCTGGGGGGCGGCTGCGGTCACGCCCGGCTCCGTGTGATGGTCACGGTCACATCCTGGACAACCTGCGTCACAGGCGCCTGCGGCTTGTGAACGGTGATCTCAGCCTCCTGTACTCCTGGCTCGGCCAGGCAGACCTGGGCCAGCCGCTCGGCCAGCGTTTCGATGAGCCGCACGGGCTCACCGGCGACGACGGCGGCCAGCCGCTCGGCCAGGACGCCGTAGTCGACGGTACGGGACAGGTCGTCGCCGGCCGCCGCGGGCCGGACGTCGACGCCGAGCACGGCGTCGACGACGAACTCCTGGCCGTCTCGCCGCTCGTGCCCGAAGACGCCGTGGCGGCCACGGACCCGCAGTCCGCGCAGCGCGATCCGGTCCAGGCTCACCCGCGCTCCCCGGCTGCCTGGCGCCAGGCCCTGGCAGCCAGGACAGCGTCCACGTTGAGCGGGACCTCGTGCACCCGTACCCCCCAGGCTCCAGCCGCCGCGGCCAGCGCGGTCACCGCCACGGTCGCGCCGTCGCAGCCGGCGAACGGCCGCGGCGTGCCGTCCGGGGCCGCCAGCAGCTTGCCCAGGAAGCTCTTGCGGGAGGCGCCGATGAGGACCGGGAAGCCCGGGCAGGTGCCGCCGAGGGTGGCGATCTCCCGCAGCCCGGTGAGCAGCGCCCAGTTGTGCCCGGGCTGCTTGGCGAAGCCGAGGCCGGGGTCCAGGATGATGCGGGCCGGGTCCACGCCCTCGCCGGTCACCGTGTCCACCCGGCGCCGCAACTCGGCGGCGACCTCGGCCACCACGTCGGTGTAGACGGCCCGTTTCATCATGTCGTGGCTGTGGCCGCGCCAGTGCATCACCACGTAGGCCACTGCGGCCTTGGCCACCAGGCGCGGCATCTGCGGGTCGGCCAGCCCGCCGCTCACGTCGTTGACCAGGCAGGCCCCGGCCTCCACGGCGGCCGCGGCGACCCGGGCCCGCATGGTGTCCACGCTGACCCGCACCCCGGCCGAGGTGAGAGCGCCGATGACCGGGATCACCCGGCGCATTTCCTCGGCGTCCGACACCCGCTGGGCCCCCGGCCGGGTGGATTCGCCGCCCACGTCCACCAGGTCGGCGCCCTGTTTGGCAAGGTCGAGCCCGTGGCCGATGGCGTCCTCGGTGCCGAGCCACTTGCCGCCGTCGGAGAACGAGTCCGGCGTGACGTTGACGACGCCCATCACCAGGCACCGGCCGGCCCGAGGCAGGCCGGGCAGCACGCTGTCATCGCTCATCAGGCCAGCCTATGCGGCCTGGTGGGGCACGCCGCGGTGCTGTCGGCTAGACGCGCCGGGCCGCGCGCATCCGCACCAGCCGGCGGCGCAGCTTGCCCAGGCCCATCTTGCGGGCCACCCGGCGTACCTCGAGCCTCGGCCAGACCAGGAACGCCTCGGCCTCCAGGGCCGCCAGCGCGATCCGGGGGGCGTTCCCGATGCTGGGGTAGACGAAGAACCGCGGCTGCCAGGACGGCTGGAACTTGGCGTTGAACTTGTACAGCGACTCGATCTGGAACCACTTGGACAGGAACAGCAGCAGCCCGCGCCAGGCCCGCAGCACCGGGCCCGCGCCGATCCGCTCGCCCCGCTCCAGCGCCGCGCGGAACACGGCGAAGTTCAGCGACAGCCGCTTGACCCCGAGCGAGGGCGCCGCCTTGATCGCCTCCACGATGAGGAAGTCGTTGAGGCCGGGCTGGGAGGCCCGGTCCCGGCGCATCAGGTCCAGCGAGAGCCCGTCGCTGCCCCATGGGACGAAGTGCAGCAGCGCGCGCAGCTCGCCGTTCTCGGTGGCGGTCGCGACCACGCAGTCGTCGTCGCCGGGGCCGCCGACGCGGCCGAGAGCCATCGAGAAGCCGCGCTCGGTGGGGCTGCCCCGCCAGGAGTCGGCCTGCCGGTTGAGCTGCTCGATCTCGGCTGGGCTGATGTCGGAAAGCCGCCGGACCTCGGACACGTAGCCGCCCCTGGCCACCCGGGAGACCATCTGGCGCACGTTGCGCATGGCCCGGCCGGACAGGCTGAAATCGGCCACGTCCACGATGGCCTCGTCGCCGAGTTCCAGCGCGGTCAGCTCACCCTCGCGGCACCAGATCTCGGCGGCCTGCTCGCTGCACCCCATCACGGCCGGGATCCAGGCGTGCGCGGCCGCCTCGTCCAGGAACACCTGGATGGCGCCGGGCCAGGCCTCCGGGTCGCCCAGCGGGTCGGCGCTGGCCAGCATCACCCCGCGCAGCACCCGGTAGCAGATGCACGACTTGCCGGTCGGCGACCAGATCACGCTCTTGTCGGTGCGCAGCGCGAAGTAGCCGAGCGAGTCACGCTCGCCGTGCTTGGCCAGCAGCTCCCTGATCCGGCCCGCGTCCCGCTCGCTGAGCCTGGCCTTGGGCTCGGCCGCGCGCAGGAACACGTAGATGGTCATGACGACGGTGAACAGGCCCAAGCCGCTGGTCAGCAGGTCGAACCCGTCGCTGCGGGCCTCGGGGACGAACTGCACCGGGCCGGACACCCCGACCAGCCCGTAGAGCACGTGCTCCAGCCGCTGCGGGATGGAGTAGTCCTTGGCCAGCCCCCGGGCCACCATGATGTAGGTCATCCCGATGGCCACATCGGCGATGGCCAGCCCGCAGAACACCCACAGCGCGCTCCACCGGGTCCGCCGGTCGCCCCTGGCGTAGAAGTAGTCGCTGAAGTACAGCAGCGCGCCGAGCGTGACCAGGGACACCGCGGCGATCGGGATGTGCAGCTCGCGGGTCAGGTGGATCACGATGTTGAACGCGAGCAGGGCGATGACCGCCTGCCAGGCCCGGCGCTTGCGCTTCTTCAGCCCGTAGGCGAGCATCAGCAGCATCAGGCCGGTGATCACCTCGGCGGTGCCGGTGACGGCGACATCCGTGCCGGGCATGACGATGGCGATCCGGTGCAGCCTGCTGTGAACGAGCTGGCGCTTCCAGGCCGAATCGATGACGGACAGGATGTCGCTCAGCCCGATGAGCAGGGCGAACAACGCAGCCACGGTCGGCACCAGGTTGCTCTGGTTCCGGCGGTCCCGGATCTGCGGGATCACCGTCTCCGGCACGCTCTGCATGCCCTGCTCCGGCTGCACTCCGGACCCGTCGCCGGGATCGGGGCCGTCCGGAGGTGTGGCCGAGGCCGGCGGGCCGGCCGCGCGCAGCGCCGTGGTGCGCGCCCGGCGCGCGCCAGAATCGACTGAGTCCTGTTCCTTCATCCCAGATTTCCGTCAGGCCCCGGAATCACTGTGTATGAGCGTAGTGGCAGACAGCGATCAAAGTGCGCGAACCTAGACAACACCAGACATGCGCCGATCCAGGTGAACCATTCACCTGCAGAGGGTCAGCATACCTCCGTGAATTGCCCAAATCTTCGCACTAGGCGGAACATTTACCCCGGTGCAAGCCAACTATGACGCGGTCGTCTGAGTCTGGCGGCCGGCCCGGGCAAGTGCGTAATCAGGTAATGCGAATCAGCGCCGCCCGTACATGAGGCTCATTGCCTCGGCCCGGGTGCGGTCGGAATCCCGGAAGATGCCGCGCACCGCCGAGGTGAGCGTCTTTGCGCCGGGCTTGCGCACCCCGCGCATGGTCATGCACAGGTGCTCCGCCTCGACCACCACGATGACCCCTCGCGGCTCCAGGGTTTGCATCAGCGCGTCCGCTACCTGGCTGGTCATGCGCTCCTGGACCTGCGGGCGCCGGGCGTAGACATCGATCAGCCTGGCCAGCTTGGAAAGCCCGGTGATCTGCCCCTTCTCGTTCGGGATATATCCGATATGCGCATACCCGAAAAAAGGAACAAGGTGATGCTCACAGGTCCCATAGACCTCGATATCGCGGACCAGCACCATCTCATCGTGGTCGGCGTCGAATAGCGTGGTAAGCACGTCCTCGGGACGCTGCCGCATCCCGGAAAACTGCTCCGCATACGCACGCGCGACCCGGGCCGGCGTGGCCCGCAGCCCGTCCCGGTCGGGATCTTCTCCGATGGCCAGCAGAATTTCACGAACCGCGCGTTCAATCCGTGGACGATCTATATCGGCAGCGCCCGGATGCCCGTCCTGAGCCGGACCCGGTGGCGGCGGGCCCGCGGGCACGTGTGCGGGCCCGCCGGACGTCACGTCACCTGCCCTCGCCGCCCGGCGTATCGTCCTGAGCCACACTCGGCAGGCTGGCCTGGCCGTTCGCGCCCGAGCCGAACCCGATGGCGTCCTTGTCGGCCGCGGCGGTCAGCGCCATCTCCTTCTGGGTGAGCACCGGCGGCCGGTCGGACGGGATGCGCTTGCCGTAGCCGGTGTAGGTGCCGCGGACGGCCCGCTTCTGCACCGGCTCGAAGATCTTGAGCACGGCAGCCCGCGACAGGGTCTCCTTCTCCATCAGCTCGAGCACCAGGTGGTCGAGGACATCGCGGTACTGGACCAGGATCTCCCAGGCCTCGTCGTGCGCGGCCTCGATGAGCAGGCGCACCTCCTCGTCGATCGCGGAGGCGATTTCCTCGGAGTAGTCCCTGGCGTGCCCCATCTCCCGGCCAAGGAAGGGCTCGCCGTCCCCCGTGCCGAACTTGCGCGCACCCAGCCGCTCGCTCATCCCGTACTCGGTGACCATGCCCCGGGCGATCTGGGAGGCCTTCTCGATGTCGTTGGCCGCCCCGGTGGTCGGCTCGTGGAAGATCAGTTCCTCCGCGGTCCGGCCGCCCAGCAGCATGGCGAGCTGGTCCATCATCTCGGCGCGGGTGACCAGGAACTTGTCCTCGGCCGGCGCCGACGCCGTGTAGCCGAGCGCCCGGCCGCGCGGGATGATCGTGATCTTGTGCACCGGGTCGGCGTTCGGCAGCGCGTGCCCCACGAGCGCGTGGCCGCCCTCGTGGTAGGCGATCAGCTTGCGCTCCTTCTCCGACAGCAGCACGCTCTTGCGCTCCGGGCCCGCCATCACCCGGTCGATGGCCTCTTCCAGCGCGGCCATGGTGATCTGGGTGGCGTTGCCCCGGGCGGTCAGCAGGGCGCCCTCGTTGATCACGTTGGCCAGGTCGGCCCCGGTGAAGCCCGGGGTACGGCCGGCGATCACGTCGAGGTCCACGTCGTTGGCGAACGGCTTGCCGCGGGCGTGTACCCGCAGGATGCCCTTGCGGCCGGTCAGGTCGGGCTGCGGCACCATGATCTGGCGGTCGAACCGGCCCGGGCGCAGCAGCGCCGGGTCCAGGATGTCCGGCCGGTTGGTGGCGGCGATCACGATGACCCCGCCCTTGGTGTCGAAGCCGTCCAGCTCGACCAGCATCTGGTTGAGGGTCTGCTCCCGTTCGTCGTGCCCGCCGCCGAGGCCTGCCCCGCGATGGCGGCCGACCGCGTCGATCTCGTCTACGAAGACGATGGCCGGGGCGTTGGCCTTCGCCTGCTCGAACAGGTCACGCACCCGGGAGGCGCCGACACCGACGAACATCTCGACGAAGTCCGAACCGGAGATGGAGTAGAACGGCACGCCGGCCTCGCCGGCCACGGCCCTGGCCAGCAGGGTCTTGCCGGTGCCCGGCGGGCCGTAGAGCAGCACGCCCTTGGGGATCTTCGCGCCGATGGCCTGGAACTTGGCCGGGTTCTGCAGGAACTCCTTGATCTCCTGGAGTTCCTCGATCGGCTCATCGGCCCCGGCCACATCGGCGAACGTGGTCTTCGGCGTGTCCTTGGTGATCAGCTTGGCCTTGGACTTGCCGAAGTTCATCACCCGCGAGCCGCCGCCCTGCATCTGGTTCATGAT
Source organism: Streptosporangiaceae bacterium (assembly GCA_035308365.1). GTDB lineage: Bacteria > Actinomycetota > Actinomycetes > Streptosporangiales > Streptosporangiaceae > PALSA-505. Next base: position 12,073 of record DATGGU010000128.1, on the reverse strand, counting down.
CAGCAGCAGGAACAGGGCGACCAGCACCCACGGGAAGAGGTCTTCGATCAGGGTGAGCCAGGCCGAGCCGCCGGTCCCCTGAACGTTGTAGCCGCCCTTGAGCTGGCCGTGATCGAACTCGTTCTGCAGGAGAGCCTGCAGCACCTGGCCCTGGTTGCCGACCCAGGACGCCTGCTCCTTCACCCCACTGGTGGTGGTGATCTGGACCGTGCTGTCCTTGTTCAGCAACTGGGCGGAACTCACCTGGTGATTCTCGATCGCGTGCACGACCTGTGAGGTGTTGACCTGCTTGTACGAGCTGCCGCCACTGGCGTACTCGAACACCAGGACAACCACGAACAGCGTGACGAGAATGCCGAGAAACGGCCCGCGGAAGTATCGCTTCAGATCCATCGGCGAATGACCCTGCTCACCATGTGTGCCCCGGGTCGAACCCTCCCGACCAGCATCATGTCCCACCGCTCCCCGGCGAGGCTACCTTGCTTCCCAGCGCCATGCCTGGTGTCCCTCTCGTCCTGGCTGCGGCGGCGGATACTCGACAGTACACCGCGCTCGCGGCTGCTGGCACCCAGGGCGCACCGCGCGGCTGAGGGCCGCATGTGCGCTTTATCCTTCAGCAGGTCAACGTTTCTCATCGCGCAATGTGTTCCCCGCCCCTCCGTAGACATGCGGGGCGAGGGTCCCGATGAACGGAAGGTTCCGGAATTTCTCGGCGTAATCCAGGCCGTAGCCGATCACGAACTCGTTGGCGATGTCGAATCCGGTGTACCTGACCGGTACGTCCATCTGCGCGGCGGCAGGCTTGCGCAGCATCACGCACACCTCCACCGAGGCGGGCCCGCGTGATCTCAGGTTGCCGAGCAGCCAGGACAAGGTCAGGCCGGAATCCACGATGTCCTCGATCACGAGCACGTGCCGCCCGGTGATGTCGGTGTCGAGGTCCTTGAGGATGCGCACGACGCCAGAGGACTTCGTGCCCGAACCGTAGGACGAGACCGCCATCCAGTCCATCTCGGCCGGCAGGTGCATGGCGCGGGCAAGATCGGCCATCACCATGACGGCTCCCTTGAGCACACCGACGAGCAGAAGTTCGCGGCCGGCGTAATCCGCGTCAATCTGGGCCGCGAGCTCCCCGACGCGCAGCCGAAGCTGCTCGGAGGTGATCAGCACCTCCTTCAGGTCGGCTCCCATGTCGCTCGCGTCCATCCGCGCCCTCCGTGCCCTGGCCGCCACCGGTGATGAACCGCAGCTTGCCACACTCGCGCACCCCGCGTACTCCACCGGGCAGGTCCACCCCGCGCTGCCCGTGCCAGCCGGTGACCAGCTCGCCGAGCCGCTCGATGTGCTTTGCGGTGAGGGATCCGCCGCCGCAGCCAGCGGCGATGGCCGCGTGCCTGAGCACCCGGGTCCTGATGGCGGCGGGCAGCCCGGCGAGTGCGGCGACGTCCAGCTCAGCGCCGGGCGGCGTGAACCGGTCAGCGCCGGGCGGGGTGAGCCGCGCGGCGGCCTGGCGGGCCAGCTCGTCCAGGGCGTCCGCGTCGGCCCTGAGCTGGCGGGCGGTGCGGGCCAGCGCCTCGGCGATCCCAGGGCCGAGGGCTTCCTCCAGCACCGGCAGGACGCGGTGGCGGACCCGTGCCCTGGTGTAGCGGTCATCGGCGTTCTGCGGGTCCTCCCAGACCGCCAGGCCCAGCGCCGCACACGCCGCCTGCGTCCGGTCCCGGCCGGCGTCAAGGAACGGCCGCCGGTACCGGCCCGAGCGCTCGGCCATGCCGGCCAGCGACCGCCCGCCCGACCCCCTGGCCAGCCCGAGCAGCACGGCCTCGGCCTGGTCGTCCCTGGTGTGGCCGAGCAGGATCGCGACCGCCCCGGTCGCTTCGGCGGCCTCGTCCAGCGCCCGGTACCTGGCCGTCCGGGCGGCCGCCTCGGGCCCGCCGGACCCGCCGACGGTGACCGTGCGGATCTCCACCGGCGCCAGGCCAAGCCCGGTCATCTGGGCCGCCACCCGCGCCGCCTGATCGGCCGAACCCGGCTGCAACTGGTGGTCGACGGTCACACCGCCCCCCCGCAGCCCGAGCCGGGGCGCCACGAAGGACAGCGCGGCGGCCAGCGCCAGTGAGTCCGCGCCGCCCGAGCAGGCGGCGAGGACCAGATCTCCGGGATGGAGGTCCTGTAGCTGCTTCCGGACGGCGGCCCGCAGCTCCGCGACGGCTGGATGCGGCCCCATCGCGGCTGCCGCGCGTTAGCCGGTCTCGCCGACGGCGCGCCTGCCGTACCACTCGCCGCTGCCGTTGGTGCCGCCCTCGCTGGCGCCGCCCTCGCTGGCGCCGCCCTCGCTGGCGCCGCCGTCGCTGGCGCCGACCCGGTCGAGCCAGGCGTGCGGGGCGCTGAGCTCCGCCTTGGTGGGCAGCGTCTGCGGCGAGGCCCAGACCTTGTTGAACACGGTCATCCCGGCTTCCTCGACGATCGCCTTGACGAACTTCGATCCCTGGGCGTACTGCTTCATCTTCAGGTCGATGCCCAGGATCCGCCGGATGGCCCGCTCGATCCGGTTGGCAGACCCGCGCCGCGCGTTGAACCGCTCCCTGATCTGGGCGACCGACGGCACCACGCGCGGCCCCACGGCGTCCATCACGTAGTCGCCATGCCCCTCCACCAGCGTCATCACGGCGGTGAGCCGGTCCAGGATCTCGCGCTGCTTCGGCGTCTGGATCGCCTCGATCAGGCTCTCGCCGTCATCGCCGCCGCGCACCGCGCCGGCCACGGCGTCGGCGGCCGCGCGCACCCGCTTGAGGATCGCGGCCGGGTCGAGTTCCGAGGCGAGCAGGAATTCGGTCATCTCCTGCTGTACGTACCCGCGCAGCCACGGCACGGCGGTGAACTGCGTCCGGTGCGTTTCCTCGTGCAGGCACACCCAGCGGCGGAAGTCGTGCTGATCGACCCCGAGTTCCCGCTCCACCATGACGATGTTGGGCGCGACCAGGGTGAGCCTGCCCACCGGCTGGCCGCCGCCCGGGTCCGGCGGCAGGAACAGCTCGTACTGCCCGAGCACCCGGCTGGCCAGGTAGGCCAGGATCAGCCCGGCCTGCATCCCGGTCATCCGCGATCCCACGGCGGTGACCATCGAACCAGGCACCGGCACCGTCCCGCGCTCGGCCAGCCGGGTCACCAGCGGGTCGAGCACGACCCGGAACCCGTCCACGTTGGCCCGGATCCAGCCCGGCCGGTCCACCACGGCGACCTGGCCGCTCACCTCGGGGCTGTGCAGCCCGGTCAGCTCACGGACGGGCTCCCTGACCGCATCGGCCAGCTCGCGCAGTTCGCTGACGGCCCGTCTGGCCTCGGCAATGCTTACCTGCGGCCCGGGGCGAACCCACCGCACTCCGGTGGCGATGGCCACGTCCCAGTCGATCATCTGCGGGCTGCTGCTGTTCATTGCTCCACCGTACGTCCCCTGGCGGACCGCCCGGCCGCCGGATTCCTTCTTCTCTCTTTACGGAGGGGCGGGCGCCGGCGGGCAAGGGTGGCGCCGTCGCGCGGGGGCGTCAGCCACAGCCACACCCGGCCAGGGCGCCGGCCAGCTTGCCGATCTGGGCCGCCGCCCGCAGAAGGTCCCGCGCCGATGGCACCTTGTCCGCCATGAAAGCGAAGCTCAGCACGGCCCCGTCCCGGTCGTCGGCAAGCCCGGCCAGGCTGACAACCGTGTCCAGGTTGCCGGTCTTGGCCCGGACCATTCCCCGGGCCGTCGCGTCCAGGTCGCCGAACACGCTCTGCCCGGCGCTGAGCGTTCCGGAAAACCCGGCGACCGGCAGGCCGGTGATGGCGGCCCGCAGGTTCGGGTGAGCCGTGGAGGCGGCCAGGCCCACCAGCCGGACCAGCGTGGCCGCCGGGATCCGGTCCTGCGGGGACAGCCCGCTGCCATCGACCAGGTGTACGCCCGTTCCCGCGCCCAGCCCTCGCACCACGTTGGTCACCGCCGCTGCGGCCCCGCCGAACGTGGCCGGGTGCCCGGTGGCGATGGCCACATGCCTGGCCAGGTTCTCGGCGATCACGTTGTTGCTCTCGGTGAGCATCTGCGCCACCATCGCGGTCAGCGGCGGCGAGTTCACGGCCGCGAGCTGGGCGGCCCGGCCGGCCGCCGTGGCCGGGTGCGGCGCCCCGCTGACCCGGATCCCGTCCCGGCGCAGGAACCGGGCGAAGGCCCTGGCCGCGTCGCCCGCCGGGTCGCCCGAGCGGGGCCGCTGGTTGCCCGGGACATCGGCATCCTGCGGCAGGCCGTCCGGCAGCAGCCTGCCCTGGTCGACCTCCAGTGAGGTGATATCCGTGACGTTGCCGGTGCTCACGTAGCTCTGCGACCAGCCGGGCGCCAGACCGGGGCCGCTGTACAAGGAGGTGTCGTAGCCGAGCCTTACCGTGCTCAGATGCCGGGCGCGCAGCGCCTGGGCGGTGCTGGCGGCCAGCGCCTGCAGGGTGGCCGGCTCCGGGTACTGGCCGGACGGCGGCCGCCCGGCCGCCAGGGTTGGATCGCCGCCGCCGGCCAGGATGATCCCGCCCGGCCCGCTCTGCACGGCCCGGGTGGTGAACCGCGCACCCGGGCCCAGAACGTCCAGAGCGGCGACGGCGGTGGCCAGCTTCGCGGTGGATGCCGGGGCCGACGGCGAGCTGCCGTCGCGGGAGAACAGCACCTTCCCCGAGCCCAGATCCGCGACCACGGCGGTCACATGGGAGCCGAGCATGCTGCCCGACAGCAGGCCGGACAGCCTGGCCGCCAGCCCGGCCTGGGTAGGCACCGGCCCGGCTGTCCCGGTCCCGGCGAGCACGGTGCCAGGCTCGGTCAACCGCACCGTGGCGACGGCTGGAACCTTCCACTGCGCCAGGCGGCCCGGCAGCTTCCAGGCGAGCACCCCGGCTGCGGCGATCCCGAACACGTTGAGCATGGCGAGGGCGGCAATCGCCGTCACTGTGGCGCTGCCAGCCCGTGGCCATCGGGGCATAAGGGGATTCCCTTTCGCGAATACTCGCCCTCATATATACGCCCGGCGGTGGAGCGGTCGAGCCAGCTCCGGCGACTAAGGTAAGAACGCCTGCCGGGCGTGTTCGGCTTGCTGCTGGGGAGGACGGCATCGTGGACTTTGACGTGGTCATCGAGATACCCAAGGGCCAGCGGAACAAGTACGAGGTGGACCACGAGACCGGCCGGATCCGGCTGGACCGGATGCTGTTCACCTCGACCCGTTACCCGGCCGACTACGGTTTCATCGAGCACACCCTCGCCGAGGACGGCGACCCGCTGGACGCGCTCGTGCTGCTGGAAGAGCCGACCTTCCCCGGCTGCCTGATCAGGTGCCGGGCCATCGGCGTGTTCCAGATGCGGGACGAGATGGGACCGGACAACAAGATCCTTTGCGTCCCGGCCACCGACCCCCGGATGAAGCGCTACGCCGACATCGGCGACATCCCGAAGTACGACCGCCTGGAGATCAAGCACTTCTTCGAGGTCTACAAGGAACTGGAGCCCGGCAAGGGCGTGGCGCACACCGGCTGGGCATCCCGGGCGGACGCGGAGGCGGAGATCGAGGCCGCCCGTAAGCGAGCGGAGGCGCTCTGATGATGCCGTCCGGGCCCGCCGGTGCCCCTGACGGCACCAGTCTCAGCCAGCCTGGCCTGGTGGAGCGGATACGTGCGATCTGCCTGGCGCTGCCCGAGGTGACCGAACGGCCCAGCCATGGCGCGCCGACCTGGTTCGTCCGGGGCAAGACCTTCGTGACCCTGTGGGCCGACGGCCACCACGAGCACGGCTTCCCGCACCTGTGGTGCGCCGCGCCGCCTGGCGCACAGCAGGAGCTCACCTTGTCCGCACCGGAGGTGTTCTTCCGCCCGCCCTACGTCGGCGGCCGGGGCTGGATCGGGGTGCGGCTCGACGTGCCCGGCCTGGACTGGCCGGAGATCGCCGGCCTCTGTGCGGACGCCTACCGCACCATCGCCCCGCGCCGGCTCGCGGACTCCCTGGGCACGGACCCCGGCCCTGCGACCGGGGATGCCGAACCGCGAGCCTGATGCCCGGTTTGCCGTGAAGATGCTCATTGCCCGTTCGGTCTTTGCCCAGGGCCTGAGCGGAAGGTAAGCTGTGGGTGTTGTTCGGCACCTCGTTCGGTGAGGCGTCGACGCGAACACAGGCCACTGATCCCACGACGTCGAGAGACGCCCAGGGTCAGGACAGGTCTCCCCGGCTTAAGGGGTGACCCGAAGTGGCTGCGCCCAGCGGGTGCTACGTCGCGTCGTGCCAAAGCTCTGACGAGTTGGGGTGTTCCCGGTTGCGGCCGGTTTCCTCCCCAGTGCCATCGTGTGGACACCCCCGTGTGTCACGGCCGGAGGAGGCGAGACATGGATTGCGCTAGACCGGGTCATCATCGGCCCTGCACCAGCACGTTCTCGTTTTCTTCCGGCACCAGGTAACCACCACCCCCGCTGATCGTCCGGGCCTGGCGCGCCGCGCATCAGCCCGCCGCGCCCGGTTCACGGTGGTTGCCGCGTGCCTCCCAGGGCGCCCGTTGGGCAGAGGGAGGGATCATCATGACCACGACGGCACAGGTCCGCAGCGCGGTGCTCGACTCCGAGCACGTCGGCGACATTCGCGGTGCCTTCGGCACGATCAGGCTCGACGACACCTCTCCCCGGCGTGGCCTGTCCGCCACATTGAAGACGTTGCTGGCCATCGTCGGCCCTGGGCTGATCGTGATGGTCGGCGACAACGACGCGGGGGCGTTCGCCACCTACGGCCAGGCCGGCCAGAACTATGGCACCCGCCTGCTGTGGACCCTGCTGCTCCTGGTTCCCGTTCTCTATGTGAACCAGGAGATGGTGCTGCGTCTCGGCGCGGTGACCGGTGTCGGGCACGCCCGGCTGATCCTGGAGCGGTTCGGCCGGTTCTGGGGCGCGTTCAGCGTCATCGACCTCTTCCTGCTGAACGCGCTGACGATCATCACCGAGTTCATCGGCATCACGCTGGCCGCCGGTTACCTGGGCCTGCCCAGGGTCGTATCGGTCCTGCTGGCCGCCGCCGTGGTCATCGGCTCGGCGTTCACCGGCAGCTTCCGCCGCTTCGAGCGGATGGCCCTGGCGTTCTGCGGCGCCAGCCTGCTGCTGATCCCGGTCTACTTCCTGGCCCACCCGGCCACGTCCCGGATGGCCAGCGGCTTCGTAATCCCCGAGCTGCCCGGTGGCACCGGCCAGCTCTCCACGGTCATGCTGCTGATCATCGGCATCGTCGGCACCACGGTCGCCCCATGGCAGCTCTTCTTCCAGCAGAGCTACATCATCGACAAGCGCATCACGCCGCGCTTCATCAAGTACGAGAAGGCCGACCTGTGGATCGGCATTGTGATCGTGGTGGTCGGCGCGGCCATGGTGATGGGCATCACGACGGCGGCGTTCGCGGGCACCCACGGCTTCGGCCACTTCACCGACGCGGCCGGCCTGGCCAGCGGCATCGGCGCCTACGCCGGCCGGACGGCCGGCGTGCTGTTCGCGATCGCCCTGCTGGATGCCTCGGTGATCGGCGCGTTCGCGGTCTCGCTGTCCACCGCGTACGCGATCGGCGACGTGCTCGGCCTCAAGCACTCGCTGCACCGGGGTGTGAAGGGCGCCAAGGGCTTCTACGCGATCTACGGCGGCCTGGTCGCCGCCGCCGCGACGGTCGTCCTCATCCCCGGCTCGCCACTCGGCCTGTTCACCGAGGGCGTGCAGGTCCTGGCCGGCGTGCTGCTGCCCTCGGCCACGGTCTTCCTGCTGCTGCTGTGCAATGACCGGGCGGTGCTCGGCCCCTGGGTGAACGGCCGCAAGACCAACATGTTCGCCTCGGCCGTCGTGGCCGTCCTGGTGACGCTGTCGGTGGTGCTCACCGCCTCGGTCGTCTTCCCGGGCATCACGTCCGGCCAGATCGTGGCGATCCTGATTTCCTGCGGTGCGGTGTCGGTGCTGGCCGGAGCCTTCGCGCTGATCCGGCGCCTGCGGACCACCTCGGTCGCCACCCTCCCGGTGGACCGTTCGGGCCGGATGGCCTGGCGGATGCCCCCACTCACCCTGCTGGACCGCCCGGTCATATCCACCGGCCGCAAGCTGGCCATGTCCGCCATGTGGCTCTACCTGGGGATAGCCATGATCATGGTCATCGTCCGAATCGTCGAACTGGCCATCGCCCACTGACCCACGCAGCCTGTCCGCGCGTGATCATCGTCACCACCAAGGGAATGGCGGTGGGTTCCAGCGGAATCCGGTAGTCGAGGAGATGGACAACCTCTGCCTGGCATGCCCGCGCCGTATCCAGTAGCTCTGTTCCCTCGGCCCGGCTGTATCGGGGGGTACCAGTCGGAGACAACACGTTGATTGCGACTGCGGATCCAGCCTGGGCGCGCAGGGCTCGGATGAGACATGCGGTATATCGGCCGATGCCGTCTTGTCCGTCTATTCGGCCGTCGACCAGCACCCGGGTCACTCGGTCTGCTGCTCCTGGTTCGCTTCGCTGGTTCTCCGGTAAGCATGCACGATCACATCGACCTCGGTGTCGAGAGAGGCGAGATCGGCGAGACGGGCTTGGGTTGCCTGGTCCACTGACCAGTAGTAGGGCGTCATGAGTAGCAGGTTGGCAACCTCACCCTGGCCTCGCAGGGGGAGATCGTACTGAATCCGGTGGGTGCCGATCAGCCTGAAGCTGGGCTCGTCGGCGAGTGTGGGCGCCGGCTCGTGCTTTGCCGGCTTGTCGTACAACAACTCTTTGAGACTGAACAGATGTTCCTCGCCAGGGCTGCCGACGACAACCACGCCGCCGGGCCGGACAACCCGGCGAAAGTCATCGGCGCTCACCGGAGAGAAGTGGGTGAGGAGTACATCAACTCGGTCAGGCAATACCGGCATGTGATAGGTACCGGCCACTGCATACAGACCCTGAGGATCGCGTCTGGCAGCCACCCGGATAGCGGGCTTGGAGATGTCGGTGCCGCACAGCAGGGTCGCCCCCCTGGCCGTTGCCCACCCATTCGGGCACGCAAGCGGCGCAGGTAATATCCTTCGCCGCAGCCGGCATCGAGGACCACCTGTTCAGCTTGTCCAGGCAAGCAGGACAAGATCACCTCGGCAACCCTGTCCGCGAGAAGCTGGTAGTGGCCAGCGTCGAAGAAGTCCCGCCGTCTCGCGATCATTTCTTTGCTGTAGCCGGGGTTCTTGGAGCGCCGACGCTGCGGCAGCAGCAGGTTGACAAATCCCTCCCGTGCGATGTCGAACGTGTGTCCTTCCATGCACTGGAATGTGCGGTCGTGGCGGGCCAATGGATTCCCGCATACCGGGCAGGCAAACACCGGCTTATCCAGGTACGTGACCAGGTCGTCCCGCTTGCCCGGCATGTTGCGCGGTTTTCCCATCCACTGATTCCCGATCCTTGCGCCTGGTGAAGCGACGTTGTCTACCCTACGGGCGTGGCATGACCGAGGCGACGGAGGTGAGACATGATCGGCGCGGTCGTTCCCATTTATAACCGGCGGGATAACTTGGCTCTGCTCCTCACCTCGCTGGAACGCCAGAGCTACGCGGGATTCCACGTGGTCGTCGCCGATGACGGTTCGACCGACGGCTCCCGTGAGCTCGTCGAAGGCCGTGACCGATCGGCCGCATGGGACGGGCGCCTGCGGTGGGTGTGCTGCGGGCCGAATCGGGGCACGCGTACCGACTATGGGCACTCAATGGCACTCGCGATCGGCGGCTCGCTCTTCCTGGCTTCTCCTGGGCGCGCCGACTCGGACATTGTGGGCACCTCATTGAGGCCGCCGATCCTGAAGTGCTGGCGGCCGCGGTGGACTGCGGTGTCGCCTATGGCGCACCAGCCAGTTCCTGAGCGAAAGTCAGGAACCGCTCAGCACCGTGCCTGGCAGTGAACCGGCCTGCCCAGGTGGCATGGCCCGCTGCGGCCAACCGCCGCGCTCCATGATCATCCAACCCACCGCCGTGCATTAACCGCCGCAGTCCATGATCATCCAACCCATCCCCCACGCACCTACCGCCGCACTCCATGATCACGAAGGCCTTTAGGACTGCCGTGCCAAAGAGTCTTCGCGATCATGGAGGGCATCAGGGGTGATCGCGGGGGGCTGGCTGGGTGCGTGGCCGTTGCTGGCTTGACGGGCCGGCTGGGCCGGCGCCGGGGTGACGGTGGGCCAGGGGAAGCGGGCCCAGACGGTGCGGCCGGACTGGTTGCCTTCCACGCCCCAGTTGTCCTCGCCGGCCAGGCCCGCGACGATGGTCAGGCCGCGACCGTGCTCGATATCGTGAGCGTGCATGGTCCAGGGGCCGCCCTGGTCACCGACCTCGACCATGATCCACTCGGTGGCCCGCAGGATCAGCGTGACGGTGAAAAGGCCGCCCGGCAATGCCGAACGGCTGTGCCGCACCGCATTGGTGATTATCTCTGTGGTAACCAGCACGATGTCGCTCGCCAGCTCGCCGGGCGGCAGAATGCCGCGAATGAAGGCCCGGGCGCGGCTCACCTGCTCGGGCGTTCCTGGGTATACGCGGGTGACTTTCCGCTCCGCCGACGACGCCACGACCTGTAGCTGGGCAGCACCCTGACCAGCCATTTCCTGGTTCATCCCCCCTCCTGTCTCCCCCTGGTCGTAGGTTGCCCCTGATCGCGTGCCGTGACCCTCCGTACCGTTCCGGCCCCGCGCTGGAAACGAACTTAAGCCCTGGGAAACAAGAGGTGCAAGCTTTCATGGAAAATAGTTCGACACGTCAGTGCCATGCCATAAAGTTCATTTCAAACCGAGTACTTTAGTGCTTGCAAAGCGAGGGCACGATACCCTCGTAATGAAAGACAGGTGAGCTGAGCAATGCCCGACCCGACGACCGGCTCCACCGTCCCGCGCCGCCAGCTCGGACGGCACCTGCGCGACCTGCGCAACAAGCAGCGGATGACGGTCAAGACCGCCGCCGAGAACCTGGAGTGGTCCGAGACCAAGATCTGGCGCATCGAGAACGGCCTGACCTCGCTGCGCAGCTTCGACGCCGAAGCCATGTGCCGCGTCTACGGCGCCCCCGCCGACCTCACCGAAGCCCTCAAGGCCCTGGCCAAAGAAACCAAGTCCAAGGGCTGGTGGCAGGCCTACGGTGACGTCATCCCCGAGTGGTTCGACGTCTACATCGGCCTCGAAGAGGCGGCGTCGCAGATCTGCGACTACCAGTCAGATCTCGTGCCGGGCCTTTATCAGACCAGTGAGTATGCTCGCACCCTCATAAAGGCGCACAACCCTGACGAGGACGATCAGGAGATCGACCGCCGTGTCGAACTACGGATGGCCAGGCAAGCGCTGGTGCGACGTGCAACAGCGCCTCCAGAATTGCGCGTTGCGCTAAATGAGGGCATCTTGCGTCGCCCGGTCGGCGGCCCTGCAGTAATGGCCCAGCAGCTCGACCAACTCGTCGAGACGGCCAACCTGCCAACTGTGACCCTACGGGTCGTACCGTTCAGTGCGGGGATGCAGGATGGCTTGCTGACGGGTCCATTCGTCATTCTGAGGTTTCCTCTCAGTGGCAACGGTACGGACAGCGAGCCGCCAACGGTATACATGGACGGCTTCACCGGAGCCCTGTACCTGGATAAGGCCAACGAAGTCGAGCGCTACACCGCAGCGTTCGAGAACATCTGGAACGCCTCGCTCGACGAGGCGAGGTCGAAAGAATTCATCCATCGAGCCGCCGAGGAGCTACGGCAATGAACGTGATCAACATTCCGGTAAGCGCTTGGCGCAAGAGTCGCCACAGTAACGGCGAAGGCAACTGCGTCGAAGTCGCCACCTGGCGCAAGAGCAGCCACAGCAACGGACAGGCTGAGTGCGTCGAGGTCGCCACCTGGCGCAAGAGCCGCTACAGCAATGGGCAGGGCGCCTGTGTCGAAGTCGCGACCCGGCCCGAAGGCCCGCGCGTCGCGGTTCGTGACAGCAAGGACCCGGCCGGCCCGATGCTCACCATCACCCCCGCCGCCTGGCACACCTTCACCACCAAGATCAAGGCAGGCCGACTCGGCTAGCAT
>DATGGU010000127.1:0-10123 GCA_035308365.1 Streptosporangiaceae bacterium | reverse complement strand
GCTCGACCGCGCGGGCATCGAGGAGGCCTTCCGCCGCCTCGGTGACCGGCTTGCCAGGCGCGGCGTGGTGGCAGATCTGTATGTGTTCGGCGGTGCGGCGATGGCCCTCGCTTATGACTCGCGCAGGGCCACCCGTGACGTGCCCGTCCACGTCGGCGATCACCAGGTTGCCGGTCCGGTCCACCGCGGCCGGCGGCGCTACGGCCACGGAGCTGGCCCCCGACATGGCAGCTCCGGACAGCAGCCCCGCCACCGCGACAGCGGGAACGCCGGTCTCAACCTGCTCGAACCCCCGGTCCGCAGCACAGTCATCAACACTTCCTCCAGCGCGCGTCACCCCAGCAACTGCCTGCCGACCATCCTAAAACGATTTCTGTCAACGATTACTCAGACACGCCCGTAACCAGGACGCCTGACCGGTCCGCCGGGTTCACATCCCACGGCGGCCAAATCTCAGGCGTAACGAAATGCCGGTTTTGGGTGGTGAAACATTTAGGGCGGCGGTGTAACATCTAGGTTACTCGCTAGTAAAGGGGGCCTGCCGTGACGCTGGCATACTCGCGTGCGGGATCGGGACCGTCCCTCGTGCTGCTGCACGGGCTCGGCCACCGGCGCCAGGCTTGGGACGCCGTACTGGAGCTGCTCACACCGCACCGCGACGTCATCACGGTCGATCTGCCCGGGCACGGCGAGTCGCCGCCGCTGGACCTCAGCCACCGCTCGGTGACCGAGGCGCTCGCGGCGGACCTGATCGAGCTGACCGGGGAACTCCGGCTCGGCCGGCCACACCTGGCCGGGAACTCGCTCGGCGGCCGGATCGCGCTGGAGGCGGCCGCGCTCGGCCAGGCGGCGAGCGTGACGGCGCTGTCGCCGGCCGGGTTCTGGCGCAACGACCGGGAGTTCGGGTACGCCAAGCGGATCTTCTGGACCATGCAGATCCTGGGCCGCCGGATCGAACCGATCGCGCCACGGCTGGCGAAGAGCACGTCCGGGCGGGCGATGATGTACGCCACGATCGTGAGCAGGCCGTCCCGGATGAGCCCGGAGCAGGCCGAAGGTGACATGGCGGCGTTCATGGCGGCCGTCCCGGCGATGAACGCGATCCTGGAGGCCGGCACCCCGTTCACCGCGAGCATCCCCGGCAACATCCCGGTCACGATCGCCTGGGGCAGCAAGGACCGGCTGCTCCCCCCGCGCCAGGCCCTGGTGGCCAGGGACTGCCTGCCGGACGCCACGTTCGTCCGGCTCGGCGGCTGTGGCCACGTGCCGATGACCGACGACCCGGAGCTGGTCGCCCGGGTCCTGCTGCGCGGCAGCTCCTGGCCACGGCCGGAGCGGGCCGAAGCGCGGCCCGTTGCTGCCCAGGAGTCTCCGGCCGCCCGTTAGAGCTCCCTGACGATGGTGTCCTTGAGAGCCGCCAGCGCGGCCTCGTCGCGTTTGTAGAACGTCCACTGGCCGATCCGCTTGGATGTCACCAGGCCGGCCCGGGCCAGGGCCTGCAGGTGCGTGGTCGCGGTGGGCTGGGCGACACCCAGCTTGCGGGCGATGAAGACGACGCACACGCCGTCCCCGACCAGGTCGCCGTCGCGCTGGGGCGGGAAATGCGCCCGGGGATCCTTGAGCCACTGCAGCACCTGCAGCCGTTTCGGGCTGGCCAGGGCGGCCAGCACCGCGCTGTCAAGCAAGGAGCTCGCCGCGGGCAACCAGCACGGCCGAGCCCGCCACCCGCACGCCGGTGACCTGGCCGTCCGCCGCCTCAGCCGTGGCCAGCAGGATGGAGGGACGGCCGATTTCCCCGCCCTGGCGGATCTCGATCTGCTGGCCGAACTCGATCCTGCCGTGCCTGGCCAGGTGGACGGCCAGCGGGCCGGCCGCCGAGCCGGTCGCCGGGTCCTCGGGGACGCCGAGCGCGGGCACGAAGCAGCGGGACTTCCAGCGGGAGCCCGAGCCGGCGAAACAGCAGATGCCGATGCCGGGCAGCTTGCCGAGTGCGGTGAAGTCGGGGCGCAGGTTGCGGACCGCGTCCTCGCTGTCCAGGGCGACATAGACGTGCCTGGGGCCGTTGCGGTAGGCCTCGACCGGGAGTTGCGCTTCGGCCACGCCCAGCGCGGCGAGCAGTTCGGGTGCCCGCTCGTAGAGCTCCCAGGTGGGCACGGGCTGGCGCATGCTGCCCGGCAGGGGCGGAGGGTGGGGCAGGCCGGGGCGGCCGGGCGGGGGCTGGCCGTTCTTCGGGGCGAAGTCCACCCGGATGAGGCCGGCGCCGGTCTCCAGGCCGATCGCGTCCAGGCCGCGCTGGCCGCAGAGCACGTAGGCGGTGCCGAGCGTCGGGTGCCCGGCGAAGGGCAGCTCGCCGGCCGGCGTGAAGATCCGGATCCGCGCGTCACCGGCCTGCTCGGGCGGGAGCACGAAGACGGTCTCGGAGAGGTTCATCTCCCTGGCTATCCGCTGCATCCGGTCCGCCGGGATGGAGCGGGCGTCGGTGAACACGGCGAGGGGGTTGCCCTCCAGCGGGGTCCCGGTGAACACGTCCACGATCATGTAGGCAGGCATAGGCATAGTCTAAAAACTATATTCCTATTCCTCTATGTCCAGGCAAAAGTTTACGGAACCACCGGGCGTGGCCGGCAACCGAACCTAACCGCGGAGGATGTTGCCGACGATCCCGCCGACGGTGCCGCCCGCGGCCGCTTGCTCGCCGGACACGTTCAGGTAGGGCTCCAGGGCGTGGGCCAGGATGGGCAGCGGCATCGACTGGAGCCAGACCTGGCCGGGGCCGGTGAGCGCCACCAGGTGGAATCCGTCGCCGCCGAAGAGCTTGTTGGCGATCCCCGGCACCTGGGTGATGCTGAATTGCACCTGCGCCTGGAACATGCCGATGTGGCCGGGGTGCACGAGCAGCGTCTGGCCCGCTTCGAGCGTGTAGGTGGTCAGCTCGCCGGACAGCTCGACCCAGGCCCGGCCCTCGCCGTCCAGCCGCTGCAGGATGAAGCCTTCGCCGCCCCACAGGCCGCCGCGGAACGACTGCTGGAACGCCACGGTGGGGGTGATCCCACCGGTGCCGCACAGCCAGCCGCGCCGGTGCACCACGTAGGACTGGCCGTTGCCGACGTCCACGGGCACGATGTGACCGGGCAGCTTGGCCGCGAAGGCGACCATGCCGGGGCCACCGCCGGCTTCGAAGGTGGTGAGGAACAGGCTGCCGCCGCCCATCACCCGCTTCAGGCCCTGCATGAGCCCGCCGCCGCTGCCGCCCGCCGACGTGGTCTGGGACATCCGCACGTTGGGCGACATCCACGACAGCTCGCCGTGCGGTGACACCAACTGCTCCCCGGGCTGGAGGTAGACCTCCAGCACCGGCATCGTGCTGCCCTTGACTTCGGCCTGCATTCATGCCTCCTGCAGTCAGCCCCGGCCGGCCCAGGTGGCCGTCCTCGCGCCAGATACGCTACCGCGCGGGCGTTGTGCTCGCGCGAACCGAGTGGGAGGGCCGGTGCCGTCAGTCATGTTCACCGACAGGGAGACCTGGTACGCCGGGTTGCCCAGTATGCACGCGGCCGCGGCCGCGCTGATCACCGACCCGGACGGGCGGGTGCTGATCGTCAAGCCGAACTACCGCGACCATTGGCAACTGCCTGGCGGCATCCTCGAGCACGGTGAGCCACCGCACGTGGGCTGCGCCCGCGAGGTCGAGGAGGAGACCGGGCTGCGGATCGCGCCCAGGCGGCTATTAGTCCTGGACTGGGTGCCGCCCAACGAGGAACGGCCGAGGCCGTTCGTGTTCTTCGTGTTCGACGGCGGCGAGATTCCGGCCGGCACCGATATCAAGGTGCAGGAAGAGGAACTAGACGGCTACAAGTTCGCCGGTCTCGCCGAGTTCGGCGAGCACTTCCCGGCCTTCATGACCCGCCGCTACACCGCCGCGCTACAGGCCCGCGCCACCGGCGCCCCCATCTACCTGCCGTTCTACCAGCGTTCGTAGTGGACGGCCTCGCGGGACCGGCGAGGCGGAGGGATACCGTCAAATTTAGAATTCAAACCCGCCGGGACATTGGTTGCGGGCGGCGATCAGCCCGGCAATCGTGGCGAGCGCGATCTCGGCGGGGGTCTTCGAGCCGATGTTGAGGCCGATCGGCCGGTGCACGCGGGCGATCTGATCCGCGGGCACGCCGAGTGCGGTGAGGGCGGCGACGTGCGGGCCCTGGTGGCGCGGGCTGCCCATGACGCCGATCCAGGCGGCCTGGGCGGCCAGGATGTCGCGGAGCACGACGCCGAGTTCGGGGCGGTGGTGGTCGGTGACGACCACGTCGGTGTCCGGGCCGGAGCATTCGGCGTAGCTGGTCACCAGTTTGACGGCGGGAGGCGCCGGGGCGTCGCCGGACGGGTCGAGCAGGACCGGGCGGTAGCCGACGTCGCTGGCGTAGCGGAGCAGGAACCCGGCCACCGGGGAATCGAACACGGCGACCAGGGTGCGGGCGTGCTGTTCGGCCGGGGCGTGGCCGTGGGCGACCGCGCAGTTCGGGTCTTCGCTCATACCTATGAGCTTGCCACGGGACTTGGCCGGTCATGAGAGGGTGAAGGCGTGAAAATAGGACTGCAGGTTCCCGACTTCACCTGGCCGGGCGGCCCGGCCCAGCTCGGCGCCGATCTGGCCGCCGTTGCCCGGACCGCCGACGAGGCCGGATTCGAGTTCATCGCCGTCATGGATCACTTCTTCCAGATCGGCGTGGTCGGGCCACCGGAGCACGAGATGCTCGAGGCGTACACCACGCTCGGCTATCTGGCCGCGTGCACCAGCAGGGCGAAGCTGGTCACGCTGGTCACCGGGACCGTCTACCGGCACCCGGGCATCCTGGCCAAGATCGTGACCACCCTGGACGTGCTGTCCGGCGGCCGGGCGTGGCTGGGCATCGGCGCCGCATGGAACGAGGATGAGTCGCGCGGGCTGGGCATCCCGTTCCCCCCGGTGGCCGAGCGGTTCGAGCGGCTGGAGGAAACGCTGCAGATCTGCCTGCAGATGTGGCGCGGTGACGAGAGCCCGTACCGGGGCAGGCACTACCAGCTCGACCGCCCGCTGAACTCGCCGCAGGCGCTGACCAAGCCACATCCGCCGATCATGATCGGCGGGGGCGGTGAGAAGAAGACGCTGCGGTTCGTGGCGCGCTACGCCCAGGCCTGCAACCTGTTCCCCGGGCCGGAGCTCGGCCACAAGCTCGACGTGCTGCGCGAGCACTGCGAGCGGGAGGGCCGTGACTACGACGAGATCGAGAAGACCTGCTACTTCGTCTACGACGTGGGTGAGAAGGGCGAGAAGGCGAACCAGGTGGTGGACCAGCTCGGGCAGCTCGCCGGAATGGGCTTCCAGGCGGCGATCGGGATGGTCGTGAACGTGCAGGCGCTGACCCCGCTGGAGATCATCGGCTCCGAGGTGATCCCCGCGGTGGCGGATCTGTAAGGCGCTTGGGGCGGCGGGGCCGGGGAGTGACGGCAGCCCCCGGGTCCAGGGCAGAGGTCACGCCTGCCCGCAGGCGGCCCAGCACGAGCGCCCAGGCTGACTCCATGAACTCTGCCTGGCTGGCGGTGTCGACGATCTGGTGCACCTCGACGTGCGCGCCGCTGTCGCGCTGGTGGACGCGCAGGTAGCCGGTCATCTCGCCACCGGGCACCGGGACGTTATTGTCCTCGAAGTCCCAGCGCATCACGATCAGCTCCGGCGGGCAGGCCACCTCGTACCGGCCGCGCACCTGGGTGCCCCACTCCATGGTGCAGGTGAAGTAGCCGTCGGCGATGGTGACCGGCACGCCGAGCCAGCGGGAGTAGACGGCGGGGTCGGTGAACGCGGTGAACGTGTCCGCCTGACTGACCGTGACGTCGGTGCTGGCCACGACGACACGCTTGGTGCGGACGTCGCAGAGAGCGCGTTCGGGCATGTCGTCGGCGTTGCTCCACTTGGCCGGGTCGCCGAGCGCGGCGTGCAGGCCGCGCAGGCTCTCCTGGCGGGCCTGGTAACGACGCGAGGTGCCGGCCACCCTGGCCGTGACCAGACCGGACTCGCGCAGCACGGCCAGGTGCTGCGAGATTGTCGGCTTGGTCACCGCGAACGCCTCGGCGATCCGGCCGGCGGGCAGCTCCCGGTCCCAGATGAGCGCGAGGATCTCCCGCCGGATGGGTGAGGTGAGAGCCGCCAGCACCTTCTGTATGTCGCGCACTCAACCTCCGGCCTGCGCTGTACGATTGCGGCTTATTCGGTAGTTACCTAATTTAGCCTTCACCGAACAACAGGAACCGGGCGGGAACATGGATATCTGGCCGACGATCCACGCCGAGCGCAAGGCTCTGGCCGATGACCTGGGAGAACTTCGCGGGGACCAGTGGTCCACGCGGTCGCTGTGCGATGCCTGGACGGTGCGTGACGTGCTGGCGCACATGACCGCCACGGCCAAGATCACGCCGCCGGCGTTCTTCACCAAGTTGCTCGCCTCGGGGCTCAGTTTCTCCCGGCTGCAGGCCAAGGACATCGCGGCGGAGAAGGGCGGCTCCCCCGCCGACAGCCTGGCCCGGTTCACCGGCGTCCTGACCTCCGTCAAGCACCCGCCTGGGCCGGCCGACACCATGCTCGGTGAGACGCTGATCCACTCCGAGGACATCCGCCGGCCGCTGGGGATCCAGCACGAGTACCCGGTCGAAGCCGCGGTGCGGGTGGCGGACTTCTTCAAGGGCTCGAACCTGCTCATCGGCGCCAAGCGGCGGATCGAGGGCCTGACGCTGCGGGCGACCGACACCGACTGGGTGCACGGCACCGGGCCCGAGGTGTCCGGGCCGATCATGATGCTGGTCATGGCCATGACCGGGCGCAAGCCCGTGCTCGACGAACTCAGCGGAGAAGGCGTAGCCACGCTGAGGTCGCGTTCGTAAGAGACCTTTCAAAACCCGGTCAGGCGAGCCCTAGCAACGACTCGATACCGACGGTCAGGCCGGGCGGCAGGGAGGCGATCCGGCGGACGGCGAGCAGGACGCCGGGCATGAACGACGCGCGGTCCAGCGAGTCGTGCCGGAGCGTCAGGATCTCGCCGTGCCCGCCGAGCAGCACCTCCTGGTGTGCCACCAGGCCGGCCAGCCGGACCGCGTGCACGTGAACCTCGTCCACCACGGCACCCCGGGCGCCCTCGACGGCGGTCTCGGTGGCGTCCGGAGGGGCGCCGAGGCCGGCCGAGGCACGGGCGGCGGCGATCATCGAGGCGGTCCGCAGCGCGGTGCCGGAGGGGGCGTCCGCCTTGGCCGGGTGGTGCAGCTCCACCACCTCGGCCGACTCGAAGAACCTGGCGGCCTGGGCGGCGAAGTGCATCATCAGCACCGCCCCGACCGAGAAGTTCGGCGCGATCAGTACCCGGGTCTGTGCGCCGCCGAGCCAGGAACGCACCTCACCGAGCCGGTGCTCGCCGAAGCCGGACGTTCCCACCACCGTGTTCAGGCCGTGATCGACGCACCAGCGGAGGTTGCCCATCACGGCTGCCGGGCTGGTGAAGTCCACCACCACGTCGCAGCCGGTCAGGGCGTCCCGGTCATCGCCCAGGTCGACGGTGGCCGCCACGGCCAGGTCACCGGCGCCCTCGATGGCGCGGACGGCCTGGGTGCCCATCCGTCCCTTGGCACCCAGTACGCCAACCCCGATCATGGCCTGAGGGCGGAGGTGAACGCGTCGCCGTCGTCGAACGGGCCGACGACGGACAGCACCCGGGGCCTGGACAGCACTTCGGCGGCGACGGCGCGCACGTCGTCGTGGGTCACCGACTCGATCGAGGCGAGGATTTCCTCCAGCGGTTCCAGCCTCGGGTAGACCAGCTCGGACTTGCCCAGCCTGCTCATCCGGGACGACGGGTCCTCCAGGCCCAGCACGATCGAGCCGCGGAGCTGGCCCTTGCCGCGGACGAGCTCGGCGTCGGTGAGGCCGCCGTCGAGCACCTTGGCGATCTCATCCCGGCAGATCGCGAGCACCTCGTCGGCCTTGGCAGGCAGGCAGCCGACGTAGATGCCCCACACGCCGGTGTCGGCGAGCTGGGAGTTGAAGCTGTACACCGAGTAGGCCAGGCCGCGCTTCTCCCGCACCTCCTGGAACAGCCGGGACGACATCCCGCCGCCGAGGGCCGCGTTCAGCACGCCGAGGGCGAACCTGCGGTCGTCGGTCCTGGACAGGCCGGTGCAGCCGAACACCAGGTTGGCCTGCTCGATGGCCCGTGAGACCAGCCGGATTCCGGCCGGGCCGTTACCGTTGCTCACCGGGGCGGCCGCCTGGTAGGTGCCGCCGACCCGGGGCGGCGCGGGCGCGTCGCCGCCGGTGACGGCCGCGAAGCCCTGGCTGACCAGGTCCACCACGGCGTCGTGCTGGAGACTCCCGGCGGCCGCGACCACCAGGTGCGGCGGGGTGTACCTGGCCTTGTAGTGCTCGGCGATCTGGTCGCGGCTGATCGAGTTGATCGAGTTGACCGTGCCCAGGATCGGGCGGCCCAGCGGGCTGTCGCCGAACAGTTCGGCGGCGAACGCCTCGTGCGCGGTGTCCGAGGGATCGTCCTCGTTCATGGCGATCTCTTCGAGCACCACGCCCCGCTCGGCGTCCACGTCGCGCGGCGTGATCAGCGAATCCGCCACCATGTCGCACAGCACGTCGATCGCCAGCGGCAGGTCGGAGTCGAGCACCCGCGCGTAGTAGCAGGTGAACTCCTTGCCGGTGAAGGCGTTCAGCTCGCCGCCGACCGCGTCCATGACCGATGAGATGTCCAGAGCGGTGCGCTTGCTGGTGCCCTTGAACAGCAGGTGCTCCAGGTAGTGGGTGGCGCCGGCGTGTGCGGTGTCCTCATCGCGCGACCCGACGCCGACCCAGATCCCGCACGCCGCCGACCGGACGGCCGGCAGCGCTTCGGTTATCACCCGCAGACCGCCGGGGAGCACGGTGCGGGCCACCGTGCTGTCGGTGGGCGAAACCCGCCCGTTGCTGCCGTTGGAGTTAGCGGGGGTGTTCACGACTCGCGTGGCCCCCGGTGACGGTGGCGGGTCCGGTGATGGCCGTCTCTGCCGCCCTCCCGTTCACCACGGTCGCCCCGATCACCCCGGTCGCCGTCGCGGCGCTCCCGGTGGCCGTCCCGCGAGCCTTCGCGGTGGCTGTCCGCCGCGGGCTCGCCCCCGGCCGCGGCCTCGGCGGCCTCGCGCTCGGCCACCTCGACCGGGATCAGCGAGAGCTTGCCGCGGTCGTCGACCTCGCGGATCTCGACCTGGATCTTCTCGCCGACCTTGATCACGTCGTCCACGTTCTCGATCCGGGCGCCGCCGTGCAGCTTGCGGATCTGGGTGATGTGCAGCAGGCCGTCCTTGCCGGGCAGCAGCGACACGAACGCGCCGAACGTGGTCGTCTTCACCACCGTGCCGAGGAACCGCTCCCCCACCTCCGGGATGTGCGGGTTGGCGATGGCGTTGATCGCGGTCCTGGCGGCCTCGGCGGACGGGCCGTCGGTGGCGCCGATGTAGATGGTGCCGTCGTCCTCGATGGTGATCTCGGCGCCAGTGTCCTCCTGGATCGAGTTGATCATCTTGCCCTTGGGGCCGATGACCTCGCCGATCTTGTCCACCGGAACCTTGACCGTGATGATCCGCGGCGCGTTCGGGCTCATCTCGCCCGGGGTCTGGATGGCCTCGCGCATCACGTCGAGGATGGTCAGCCGGGCGGCCCTGGCCTGGTTCAGCGCGGCGCCCAGCACCGAGGCCGGAATGCCGTCCAGCTTGGTGTCGAGCTGCAGGGCGGTGATGACGTCCCTGGTGCCGGCGACCTTGAAGTCCATGTCGCCAAACGCGTCCTCGGCACCCAGGATGTCGGTGAGCGTGACGTACTGGCCGCCCTCGTGGATCAGGCCCATGGCGATGCCCGCCACCATCTCGCGCAGCGGCACACCGGCGTCGAGCAGCGCCATGGTGGACGCACACACCGAGCCCATGGAGGTGGAGCCGTTGGACCCGATCGCCTCGGACACCTGGCGGATCGCGTACGGGAACTCCTCCCGGCTGGGCAGCACCGGCAGCAGCGCACGCTCGGCCAGCGCACCGTGGCCGATCTCGCGGCGCTTGGGCGAGCCGACCC
>DATGGU010000126.1:0-2797 GCA_035308365.1 Streptosporangiaceae bacterium | reverse complement strand
CTGTCACCCGGCCAACTGGGCCTGATCGTCCTTGATGGAACCGTCATCCCGCCCAGGCCCTTCCAGCCCTGGCGCGGGCAGGCCGAACGCCGACGGTGAAGAACGTCGGTAAGCCGTGTGCGGGAGAACCGCATGCACGGTGTGCGCCGTGAGGCGCCTTGTTGTATCCCCGACGCAGTTGGGAGGAACTCGGAGGAATGTTCCTGGGTCGCCTGGCTTACCTGGACGGGAAACCTGAAGGGGACAAGAGCATGCCAGGAAAGCGGTGGCTGTCTGGAGGCGTCCGGGGCGGGGTGCCGCAAGACCCGCGCGATATGGCCAAGGCTGGATTGCTTGAAGCCCAATCTCCAGTGGTGAATGTGCGCACCCTCCGGAATGACGCCTGGAACCGGTGCCGCGTCAGGCCCTGGCATGAACCCGTGGGCCGGGGCTACCTCCGTGACGCGGGGCGCCGCCCAGCGAGGGCGGTTAAGGAGATGAGTGGGCGGCCTGTGTCGCGCTCGACACGTACAGCAGGGACGTACCGCGGGATCGCCTGCGGGGCGCGAGCCCTATGGCGACGGAGTGCCCGTAGTAGTCGCAGGAGCAACGACCTGCCAGGGAGGCCGGGAAAGCCGGGCCACAGGGCGAAGGGGCACAGGTGATCTGAGATGTCCGGCGATGGGAGGCATGCGTAATGCAGGACGCCGCAACGGTGCTGGATGTCATCGGCAAGCGTGGTGCGCGAGGTCTGCCGGTGGAACGGCTTTACCGGCAGATGTTCAACCCGCAGTTGTATCTGATGGCCTACGGCAAGTTGTACGCCAACAAGGGTGCGATGACGCCCGGGGTCACCGGGGAGACCGTGGACGGCATGTCGCTGGCCAAGATCGGGGCGATCATCGGCGCGCTGCGCGCCGAGCGCTACCGGTGGCAGCCGGTGAAGCGGGTCTACATTCCCAAGAAGAACGGGAAACAGCGCCCGCTGGGCCTGCCGACCTGGTCGGACAAGCTGGTCGCCGAAGTGGTGCGGCTGCTGCTGGAGGCGTACTACGAGCCCCGGTTCTCCGATCGCTCCCACGGTTTCCGCCCTGCCCGGGGCTGCCACACCGCGCTGAGCGAGGTGGTAGAGGTCTGGAAAGGGACGCACTGGTTCATCGAGGGTGATATCTCCGACTGCTTCGGGTCTTTGGATCACGAAATAATGATCAGGATCCTGGCGGAGAAGATCCACGATGGCCGGTTCCTGCGGCTGATCGGCCACATGCTCAAGGCCGGGTACCTGGAGGACTGGCGGTGGCACGCCACGCTCAGCGGCTCCCCGCAGGGCGGGATCGCCTCGCCTGTCCTTTCTAATATCTACCTTGACCGGCTCGATCAGTACGTCGAGCAACGGCTGCTGCCCGAGTACAACCTCGGCCGCCGCCGTCGGCCCAGCCGGGCGTATCAGGTGCTGGAGTACGCGATCGCGCGGGCCCGCAGGCACAAGGACAAGGCGGAGGCGCGCAGGCTCATCCTGGCGCGCCGCCGGGTCCCCAGCCAGGATCCCGCCGACCCGGGCTACCGGCGGCTCAGGTATGTCCGCTATGCCGACGACTGGCTGCTGGGGTTCGCCGGTCCCAGGCGCGAGGCCGAGGACATCAAGTCGAAGATCGCGGCGTTCCTGCATGACGAGCTCAGGCTGGAGCTGTCGCAGTCCAAGACGCTGATCACGCACGCCACCAGCCAGGCGGCGCGCTTCCTCGGCTACGAGATCAAAGCCCAGCACTCCGACACCAAGATCACCCGGCGGCGCCGGGCGGTCAACGGGGCGATCGGGCTGTTCGTGCCCAGGGCCGTCATCCGGCAGCGGTGCGCGCTTTACATGAGCAAGGGAAAACCGGCGCAACGCGGCATGCTGCTGCACGACGACGACTTCACCATCGTCGCGAAGTACCAGGCCGAGTACGCCGGGCTCGTCCAGTACTACCTGCTGGCCCAGGACGTGTTCCGCCTGGGCCGCCTGCACTGGGTCATGGAGACCTCGCTGCTCAAGACGCTGGCAGGCAAGCACCGCTCGACGGTCAGCGCGATGGCCCGCAAGTACAAGGCCACCGTCGACACTCCCGCCGGGCCGCGCAAATGCCTGCAAGTGACCATCGAGCGCGACAGAGGCAGGAAGCCACTGGTCGCCCGCTTCGGCGGGATCCCGCTGCGGCGAGTGCGCACAGCCGTCCTCACCGACCAGCGGCCGGTCATGGCCAGCACCCGGCGCAACGAGCTGATCCTGCGGCTCCTGGCCGGGCGCTGCGAGATCTGCGAGGACACGGCGGGCCTGGAAGTCC
Organism: Streptosporangiaceae bacterium; assembly: GCA_035308365.1. Taxonomy (GTDB): domain Bacteria; phylum Actinomycetota; class Actinomycetes; order Streptosporangiales; family Streptosporangiaceae; genus PALSA-505. The sequence goes on along the minus strand of DATGGU010000126.1, from coordinate 494 downwards.
ATCACGTCCGCAAGCTCGCCGATCTCACCAAGCCGGGCCGCCGGGACAAACCCGAGTGGATGCACTTAATGGCCATGCGGCGGCGCAAGACCCTGATCACCTGCCGCCGCTGCCACGAGGACATCCACGCGGGCCGGGCCACCAGGCCATACCCGAAATGATCACTGGAGAGCAGGGTGCGGGGAAACTTGCAAGCCCTGTTCGGGAAGAGACCGACGGAAAAGGACCCGGCCAAGGGCACCTCGCCGGCGGTCCACTTCACTTGACGGGCGGGGGCTGGAAACGGAGCGACCTGGCCACGGTCACTGGGGTGGCGCAACCGACCGGGAAACCGGCGGCACATGAAGGCCCCAGGCCCTACCGCCAGGCATCGCCACCGCGCCAGTCCCCGACCCTACACACGGGTAGCTGGCATGCTGCTGACGGCTCGGCTGGCTGTGCACATAACCGGGATTTTGCTGTCCGGGCATGGCGGTTTTCCGGCTGGCGGGCCG
>DATGGU010000125.1:0-44815 GCA_035308365.1 Streptosporangiaceae bacterium | reverse complement strand
CGGACGAAACCCGGATCGACACCCTCAGATGGCGGACGAACCCCGGATCGACCACCCCCCGGGCGAGATCCACCGCCACCCAGACTCGCCGCGGCCCGCTCATGGCGGACGAAACCCGGATCGACACCCTCAGATGGCGGACGAACCCCGGATCGACCACCCCCCGGGTGAGATCCACCGCCAGCCGGGCGGGATCGACCGCCAGCCGGGCGGGATGGTGAGAGCTGCTGGGTGGGTCAGGAACGGTCGCCGCGGGACTGGCGGGCGCGGATCCGGCCGCGTTCCCTGGCGTCCAGCACGGTCTTGCGCAGCCGGACGGCGGAGGGGGTGACCTCCACGCATTCGTCGCTGGAGCAGAACTCCAGGGCCTGCTCCAGGCTGAGCAGCCGCGGTGGGACGAGCCGTTCGAGTTCCTCGCCGGAGGACTGCCGGACGTTGGTCATCTTGCGTTCTCTGGTGATGTTGACGTCCATGTCGTCGGAGCGGGAGTTCTCCCCCACGATCATGCCTTCGTATACCTCGGTGCCCGGGGTCACGAACAGCGAGCCGCGCTCCTGCAGGCCGAACATGGCATACGTGGTCACCGACCCGGCCCGGTCAGCGACCAGCGACCCGGTCGGGCGGGCGCGCAGTTCACCGGCCCACGGCTCGTAACCCTCGAATACGTGGTGCGCGATGCCGGTGCCCCGGGTGTCGGTGAGGAACTGGGTACGGAAACCGATCAGCCCACGGGCAGGCACGGTGAACTCCAGCCGCACCCAGCCGGTGCCGTGATTGATCATGTTGTCCATCCGGCCCTTGCGGACGGCGAGCAGCGAGGTGACCGCGCCCAGGTATTCCTCCGGGACATCCACGCTGAGCCGCTCCATCGGCTCGTGCACCGCGCCGTTCACCTCACGGGTGACGACGGTCGGGCGGCCGACGGTCAGCTCGTAGCCTTCCCGGCGCATGGTCTCCACCAGCACGGCCAGGGCAAGCTCGCCCCGGCCCTGCACCTCCCAGGTGTCCGGGCGCTCGGTCGGCAGGACGCGCAGCGACACATTGCCGACCAGTTCGCGATCCAGCCGGTCCCGCACCAGCCTGGCGGTGATCTTGGTCTTCTCGGCCGAGCCCCGTCCGCCCGGGTTGGCGGGCTGCCGGCCGGCCAGTGGCGAGGTGTTCACCCCGATCGTCATCGAGATGGCTGGCTCGTCCACCGTGATCAGCGGCAGCGGCCGTGGGTCGTCGGGGTCGGCCAGGGTTTCGCCGATCATGATTTCGCCGATCCCGGCGATGGCGATGATGTCACCCGGGCCGGCGGTGTGCACCGGCACCCGGTCCAGTGCCTCGGTCAGGTACAGCTCAGCGATCTTGACCCGCTCGACGCTGCCGTCCCTGCGGCACCAGGCGACCTGCTGGCCGCGCGAGATGTTGCCGTTATGCACCCGGCACAGCGCGATCCTGCCCAGGTAGGACGAGGCGTCCAGGTTGGCCACGTGGGCCTGCAGCGGGGCGGCCGGGTCGTAGGCCGGGGCCGGGACCGCGTCCCGGAGCACCTCGAACAGCGGCTCCAGGTCCGGCGAGCCGGGCAGCGAGCCATCGGCCGGCCTGGTCAGCGACGCCCGGCCGGCCTTGGCGGAGGCGTAGACGATCGGGAACTCGATCTGCTGCTCGCTGGCGTCCAGGTCGAGGAACAGTTCGTAGCAGGCGTCCACGACCTCGGCGATGCGGGCGTCCGGCCGGTCCACCTTGTTGATCACCAGGATGACCGGAAGCCCGGCCTCCAGCGTCTTGCGCAGCACGAACCTGGTCTGCGGCAGCGGCCCCTCGCTGGCGTCGACGAGCAGCAGCACGCCGTCCACCATGGACAGGCCGCGTTCCACCTCACCGCCGAAGTCCGAGTGCCCCGGCGTGTCCACGATGTTGATGGTCATGCCACCGTGCCGCACCGCCGTGTTCTTGGCCAGGATCGTGATGCCCTTCTCCCGCTCCAGGTCGCCGGAGTCGAGCACCCGCTCCGCGATGTGCGCGTTCGCCCGGAACGCCCCGGACTGCCAGAGCATGGCGTCCACCAAGGTGGTCTTGCCGTGGTCCACGTGCGCGACGATCGCCACGTTGCGCAGATCGTCGCGGGTGGCTAGGTGGGCTGCGGTGGCCGATGGCTGGCTTGCGGGCATGCGTGAGTCTCGCTTGGGGTCGTCATGGTGTCCGCCGCTGACTGCGGCTACTCCAGTTTATTTGGATCCGGGCGGGTCTTAGCCGCCCGACCTGCGTCTTAGGCGCGGCTAAGCCGAGATGCGCCTGGTAAGGCCGGGTCCTGAGGGCGAAGTTAGGGCATCCGTCCGATGCCGGGGGTGGGGTCTTACCGCGAATCTCAATGGTGTCGGGCCGGCTTCACGGCCCCCGCCAAGGAGGTAGCCATGCATCCGCTGATCAGTCAGACCGTTGCGGCGGAGCACGTCCGGGACATGCGCACTGTCGCGGTCGCCGCGCGTCGGGCCAAGCTGACCCGCCGCACCCGGCACGACAGCTCGGTGCCGTCCGGCACCAAGCGCGCTCACCGTGGTCTGCTTCGGACGCTGGGCGTCTGAACCGCGCCCAGCCGCAACCTGTCAGGGCCAACCCACGACCCCTCGCAAAGGAGGAACCATGTATCCCACGCTGATGGAGACGGTGGCCGCCGAGCGAGTCAGGAGCTTGCGGAACGAGGCAGTCGCCCAGGGCCGCATGAAGCTGGTTCGCAGTGCCCGGCGCAGCCACCTCACCACCACAGCAGCCAGGCGGCCCGCAGCGCCGCGCCTGATCGACGGCGGCAGCCGGGGCCAGGCCCCGGCTGAGCCCGCCACTCACGCCGCGCATTCGCGGCGGCGGGCCGCTTAGAAACTATTTCAAAACCACACAAACGATCATGAAACTAGAGTGTTATGTAAAACTCTTCGACGTGATCTCGCTCCAATACCTTGACCTGCGGCTCCCAAGATCGTCGATCATGAAAGTTAGGGGTTTGCATAAACCCCCTAGACTGTGACCTCTGCGTTCACTCAAGCGAACCTTGATTTTGAAAGGTCTTGCCCACGTCCGCAGACAACAGCAACGAGCCGGGCAGCCAGCACTGCCCGGCTCGCTATTTTTGACGAGGGGATCAGTTGTTCAGGCTTTGCACCTCGGCCACGGTGATGGGCTGCCCATGAGCTGAAACAAGATCGCCGCCCAGCGGCTGGCCCTGGGGAGGGCCGCCGCCGACCGGTGCCCACGTCGGCCGCCAGTCAATGGTCCCGCTGAGCGTGTAAGGGCCGCCCGTCGACGGCGCGCTGTAGGTCGCACCACAGTCGATCGGGGTATTCGGCCCAGTGGCATTCATTTTCCCGGGGCTGGTCGAGGACCCGAAGGCGGTGCAATGGTTGTACGTGGTTGCCGATGCGGTTCCGGCATAGATGTGCAGTGCCCCGCCGACCGCCCACACGGTGGCTTGCTGCCCGGTCGCGACAATGGTCGCGGTCACATGCTGATAGGGCTGGCCATTGAATTTGTTATGGCTCCAGCCCGCGAAATTCGTCATAACGAAGGTTGGCAGCGCGACATAGCTGCGGCTACTCGGGTTGACCGTGAAGCTGATGCCCGGAATCCTCATGTGCGCGAGTGCATACAGGGCCAGCGTCTTCAGCGGAATGGTCGGCGGCGGTGGCAGGGTGCCCTGGGCGACCCACGCCAGCCAGGGACGTGACCCCACGCAGGCCAGCCCCTGTGCGCTGCCGTTCGCATCCAGCCCGTACCAGGAACCGGGCTGCGGATTGGCGTACCTGGGATAGCCCGAAACGGCGTCGGCCGTCCCCCTTTCACCACTGAAGAAACCGGCCCCACCACCGCCGCTGCCGCCGTCGGACAGCGACCATGTACCGTAGTTGCCCTTGATAGCCGCCCGGACGAACTTGTCAAAGGGAACCGCGGCACCGGCTGGCGCGCCCTCGGCCGGGTAGGTCCCACTGACCGGTGAATACCAGCATGGCGGCGGCGGGATATTAACCGGGTTGTTACCGCCGACGTCGCCGGACAGATGAATGAAGGCGCTCAGGTACACCTCGCAGCTCTGCCCACCGCAGACCACTCCAGCCTTGGCGGATTGCCCGGTGATTCCTTGTGCCGCGAAGCCCGATGCGAGCAGCACGGAAACGGTGACGGTCACCCTGATGGCGCGGCGCGCGTTCAAGACATGCACTGGAGCGCCTTCCCCTCCGGGTACTGATCGACGAGGTTCCAGTCGGCCAGCAGCCAGCGCCCGCCGCTCCCCTTCGACAGCACATCGGTCTGGTAGTAGTAATACTGACTCTGCGATCCGGTGTTGGGCAGCACCTGCCCGCTGCCGTTGGTGTCGGGAAGCTGCGATTCGTTCACGCAACTGCTGACGTCCCATTCACCCGGGGCCGCGCGATCGGGTTTGACGGTCGTGTCGGAAAAGATGACCGTCCCCTCGATCCCGTGGTTTTTGGCCCGGTAGTTCGTCACATCGCCGGCCAGCTCGCTCAGCCCGTAACTGCCTCCGGTGGTGAGCGTCGCACCGCCGCGGGTCACCGTCGGCCCATGCGCCCTGGCGATGTCGGAGAGGTAGGCCAAGTCCTTGCCGTGGCTGTACAGCGCCTGGAAGAAGGCGAGCCAGAAGGCCTGGTCCGCCTGCACCACCTGCGCCTGCACCGGCCGGGCAGGCAACGGCGTCTGGAATTCGACATGCACGCTGGCCGCGAACCCCGACGCACCGGGCTGTGCGCCCCCGTTCACCGCGATCTGGGCTCCTGCCGGATGGAACGTCTGTGGCGGACCCGAGCCGCAGGCCGCCAAGGCGACCAGTCCAGCGACCGCCAGCAGGACGGCGGGTACGCTCCGCGCCGCCGCTGTGATGCCCCCGCCCCGACGGAATCCGCTCAGGGAGAATACGCAATCGGCGAAAAGGTTTCGGGACATGGGCTACCCCGCGATCAGCAAGACGAGAAACGTACCGACGATCATGAACGGGCCAAACGGTATTTGGGTCTTACGGTTGGCGCGGCCACGCATAAGCAGTGCCGCGCCATAGACGGCGGCAAGCAAAAAGCCGGCGAATATGCCTGCGATGAGAGCGGTCCAGGACAGCCAGGCCAGCGCCGCGCCGAGGCTGGCCGCCAGCTTGACGTCACCCAGGCCCATGCCGGACGGGCTGACGAGCAGGAGCACGAGGCAGAACGCCGCGAACGCGACGCCGCCGAGCAGGCCGCGGCCCAGGATGGACCAGTGACCGCCGGCGGCGGAGGCGATCAGCAGCAGCCCGGCGGTGCCGGCCAAGGCGGAACCGGTGAGCAGGTTCGGCAACCGCTTGACCACCGCGTCGATGTAGCCAAGCGGGACCGCGCAGACCGCCAGCCAGCACATCGCCGCCAGCGTCAGGCCCGGGTGAACCCGCGCCGCGAGCAGGCCGAGCAATACCGCGGCAGTCACCTCGACCGTAAAAGAGGGCGGCCCTACCCGGGTGCGGCAGGTGGAGCACCGCCCGGTCGCGGAGGTTACCGGCAGGACGCTTCCGGCCAGCGAAAGGGATGTGCCACAGACCGGGCAGGACCGGCGCCACGGCCTGCCCGGTGGCACGGCGAGCCGCACGGCGAAGGCGCGCAGGACAGGGCCGAGCACCAGCCCGGCGCCCGCGAGCAGCACAACCAGGAGAACCCTCATCGCCCGGCCGCCTCAAGACCGGCTCGGTGCCCCCCAGGGACCAGGTGAGGGTGGCCGAGGTCTCGGCGCGGGGGGGCTTGACGGTCAGGCAACCGACTGCCGCCAGGAGGGAAGGAGTTCGTCAATGAGCGCCTCGGTTTCCGGCGCCATCCTGGGCAGCACCTCGTCCAGGGAGACCCGGGCGGATACCTCGCCGACCACGGCGCGCAGCACGTGCTCGTGGCCGGTGGCGTGCGCGGCGACCAGCAGGTCACGCCAGAGCAGCTCGTCGTTGAAGGCGAGCCGCAGGCCGGCCCTGATGGCGTCCATCGCGCCCTGGGGGTCACCGGCGATGAGGCACAGCTCGGCGAGCCGGTGGGCGGCGTCGGCGATCCAGGCGGATGCCTCGTATTCCAGCGGATCGCCGGCCAGCCAGGTGTACCTGCCTGGATCGTGCCCGTCGAGAAGCTGGCCTTGCACCAGGTCCAGGGCCCGGGACAGATAGACCGCCTCGTCCGGCCCGGCCGGTGCCACGTGCTCGCCGGGGCCGGTGCCGGATTCCAGGCTGCCGCCGGGCACGGGGGCGCCAAGCAGGGCATCGCCGGGCCGGTCGCGGTAGGTCCTGTCGCCGATGGCCTCCTGCCGGGCCTTGGCCGCCCAGCCGGCCAGCGAGCGGAACACCTGCCAGTCCACCCGGACCTGCGGTCCCAGGCACATCAGGCCGGAGGCGTTGGTGGTCAGGTTGGGCTGGCCCGAGTCGTCAGCGCCGAGCCAGTCCCGGACCCGGGCCAGCGCCACGTTCCTGACCTCGGGCGCGACCCCCCGCGGCCAGATCGCGTCGGTGAGGTCGTCGGGATGGACACCCTCGGGGTGGGCGGCCAGGTAACTGACGATCTCGGTCGCCACTCCGACCCGGTCCGGCTCGATGCCACCGGGCGCCTGCACCGACACCCGGCCGAGCAGGGTGACCTCGACCGGCATCCGTGCTCCCGGGACGAGTTGCGCGGGCGGCGCCGCATCGGGCTGCGGATCGCCGAGCGGCACCCCGTCCGGCTGGCTCGCGGCGCGGAACAGCTCCACGACGGCGGCGTACTGGTCCGGTGGCAGCAACTGGGCCCGCAGGTCGAATCCGAGCACGCCCGCGTGCAACCGGCCCTGTTCACTGACGTCCCAGGTCCAGGTCGCGCCCTCCACATCACCGGCGACGACGTAGCCCATGGCCAGCCGGTTCCTCGTTGCGGCCAGCGTGACCAGCCGCTCCCGCTGGTGCGGGGTGGGCGGGACGGCCGAGATCAGATAGTGCGGCGCCCAGGAATCGGGATGCACGCCCTGGGAACGCCCGGTCAGCACGGTGTCGGTGCCCAGGGCGGCCAGTGCGTGCTCGATCTCCGCGGCTCTGGCCTCCAGCGCGGGGAGCACTTCCTCGAGCGTGTCGGCGACCATGATCCGTTCGGGAGCCAGCACGCTGAGCTCGGGACCGAATCCCACCAGCGTGATGCGCATCCGGTCCGACCACCGGTTGGTCGCCAGCTCAACGGCCATCGCGGCGAGCACCGACTGCACCATGCGATGTGAGCCGCGCACGGCGATGACCCCGTGCGCGACCTCGAGGTCGATGAGCATCCGGCCGTTGTCGTTGGTGCCGATGCAGACCAGGCCGGGGTAAGGGGCGAGCGCGGCGCCCGCCTCGTCCGGGTCGAGGTTGGCCACGGCCGCGATCGGCAGCCGCCACACCTGCCCGTCATCCACGGCCAGCCAGGGCCGCGGCGGATGCGGGCCGGCGGGGGCGATCCACAGGTCGAGGTTGACCTGGCCGAGGTGTGCGGCGAATATCGTCGGCGGAGTCTTGCCCAGCGCGGCGAGTTCCTGGGACAGCGAGCGCAGGCAGGTATCAAGCAGCCGCACCGACGGCTCGTGCGCGCCGAGCCGAAGCGCCGCCTCGGCCATGGCCGCCCGTCCGCCGGGCATGACCACCCGCTTGCCGAACGCACGCCGCCAGAGCTGCTCGCGCCTGCGCCGGCCGAGGGCGGCGAGCACGCCCGCGCTGAGCAGCGTCGCCGAGGACAGCTCCCGGGACAGGGTGAGCCGTGGCTTGCCGGACTGACCGTGGACGGCGCCCCCGGGGCCAGGATGCGGGTGGTAGCCGTGGCCCGGAGCACCGGGCTCGCCAGGCGCACCCGGCACACCAGACCGGCCGGGCACACCAGACCGGCCCGGCACACCAGACCGGCCCGGCACACCGGATCCGGCGGGCGGGCCGGCCGTCGCGCGGCTCACCTGACCGGCCTGGCTCAGGCCCGCCTGCTCGGCACCGGCCGCACCGGCCGGCGGAATCTGGACACCCGGAATCGATCCGGCCGCACCATCCGGTTGGCTGGCCGGCTGACCGGCCGTCGCGCGGCTCACCTGGCCGGCCTGGCTCAGGCCCGCCTGTTCGGCACCGGCCGCGCCGGCCGGCGGAACCGTAGCACCGGCCGGCGGAACCGTGGCAGCGGCCGGCGGAACGGACGCACCGGCCGGCGGAACGGTGGTACCGGCCGGCGGAATCTGGACACCCGGAATGGAACCGGCCGCAGGACCTGGCTGGCCAGTCGCGGCATGGCCGACCCGGGTCGCCTGGCTGGCACCGGCCTGCTCGGCACCGGCCGGGCCATGCACCTGGGTCGCCGACCCCTGGATGGATCCGGCGGCCGGCCCTGGCGAGCCGGTTGCCGCCTGGTTTGCCCGGATGGCCTGGCTGACGCCCGCCTGCTCGGCGGCGCCGACCGGACCGCCCGGCACACCGGGTGCGACGATCTGGATGCCAGGACCGTGCGCGTCGCGCGGCATCCGCAGTACCCAGCCCGGCCTGATCAGGCAGGCCATGGTCAGCATGGTCCCGTCCGGCTGCGGGTGGTCCTTGTTCATCTCGAAGATCTCGCGGTAGCGCAGCCCGTTGCCGAGATGGTTCTCGGCGATCTCCCAGAGGCTCTCGTGGAAACGCCCGACCGGCGGCTTCACCACGTAGATCTTCTCCACCTGCGGGTCCGGCGAGGCCGCTACCTCGGGTGCCTGGACCGGCGACACCGACGCCGCCTCGTGTGCGGTTGTCACCGCGTGGACCGGCGAGCCCGCCGGGATAACCGCCGAGATGGAATGCGGCGCCCTGGGCGGTGGACCGCTGCTGGCGAACGCGGGCGACAGCGCCGCCGTGCCGGTGGCCAGCAGCAGCGCGGCGGTGACCAGCCGGTGGGCGAGCGCCTGGGTGCCGCCGGACAGCGGGATCCTGACCGGCGCCCCTGCGTCTCTGACTGCGGCCCTGACCTCGGCGAACACACAGAGGACGAGCTGGATCCAGGCCAGCCAGACCACGATGGACAGGATCCGGACGATGCTCAGGATGCTGAGCTGGTGGGTGAGCAGGGACAGTGTCGGCTTGCTGTGCGGTATCGGCAGGCCGAGCACGGTCACCAGCGCGACCGGCACACCCACGGTCAGGATCGCGAGAGCGATAACGGCCAGGATCCCGGCGGCTATGTCGCCGGCGGTGCGGCGGCGGCCCACGACCGCCCGTCTGAGCCCAGGAATCGGAGGCGCCATCAGCACTGCCCTCCCGCGGTGATCCCGCAGACCGGAGTCGCGCTCGCTTTTGATGTCATTGTGAAGCCGCCGGGGAAGAATCCAAAGATTAGTGATGTCCGTACGGAAACCTCGACCGTAGCCGTTGTACCCCCAATGGGTGCCGTGCAGCTACTCATACTGACGTTCATGTGACTGCCCGTGGGATACCGGGCGACGACATTGGCGGCGGCCGCGCAGGCATTCGCGCCGATGACCACGTGCGGGTCAGGAGCCCGGAGCAGGCCGACGTTAACGTCGTTGGCCGCGGCCCGGGCGGCCTGTTCGGCGATGTTGGCGGCGCGCTCCTTCGCGTTGATCGCGATGCCGCCGTCGACCAGCAGGGCCAGCAGGACGAGGGCGGAGATCGCGAAGAACACGAGGAACAGGGTGAGGGAGCCGCCGTCGCCGTTGCGGCGGGCGGCCGCCGCAAAGCGGATCAGTGCACCTTTCACCAGCCGACCCTCTCCACATACGTATCGAGCGGTGCCAGGGCGTGCCCGGTCATCGTGATCGTGCCCAGGCCGGGGAAGAAACTGAGGTTGATCGTGCAGTGGACGTCGACCGTGACCTCACCGGCGGCACTGCCGCCACCCCAGCTCTCGCTCAGCCCGCCGGGGCACATGTCGTGGCCACCCGAGTCGAGGTCCCCCTGCGCCGCCTGCGCGATGGCCGGATGCACGTTATACCCGTAAACCTGTACCGAGGCCGCCCGCGCCGCATCGCGGGCCGCCCCGTCCACCTGGCTCTGCGCCTCGATGATCCGGCCACCCACGACCAGCAGCAGCACCAGCAGGATGAACGCGGGCGCGAGCAGGGCGAATTCCAGGGTCATCGACCCGCGATCCCGGCGGGTCAGCCGCATCGCTGGCCGCCCGACGCTGCCGACCTGAAGCACTCGAGGGCACCTCCCGACGTCTCATGAACCGACAGCGCGGAAAACCCCGGGATCAAGGTGGGAATGGTACCGGTCACCGTCACATACACCTGGTCCGGGTTGCCCGGCGGCTGGTTCACCGTCACGCGGAACCCGGTGATGATCCTGGTGCCCACATCCTTGTAGAAGTTCTCGGCATGGCTGACCGCATTCGCGGCCCACCCGGCCTGGTGTTCCCTGGCGTACTGCGCACCGGCCTGCGCGGCGTCCAGCGCTACCTGCCTGGCCTCGAACCACAGCGCCCACTGGATGATGAGCGTGACGACGATCAGCAGGACGGGTGCGAGGATGGCAAGCTCGATCGCGCTTACCCCGCGATCATCCGACAGCTCCATGCGCCAGCGGTTGAGCCGCTGGCGCGCACGGGACAGAGCCGCCATCAGCTCCATGCGCCAGCGGTTGAGCCGCTGGCGCGCACGGGACAGAGCTGCCATCTGAGGCCTGCTTCAGCCCTTGACGCTGTTGATAGCGGCTTTCTTGCTGTTGACGACGTTCCGGATGAGGATCGCTATCGCCAGGGCGATGACGGCGATGATCGCGGTGATGACGGCGAGCTCGATCGCGGACGCGCCGGCGTCGCCCCGGTCCATCTTCTTCCGCAGTTCGGAAAACCTGATGGCCAGCAGCGTCCTGGCATAAGTGGCGTAGGGATCTGCGTCGAGCAATCCAGTAAACCTGTTCATCTGCTTTCTCCTTTGCTGAGATACACCTGGCTGGCTGATCACCGGGTGGTTCTGAATGAACCTCTTTATTCATGTGCTGCTGCCGAGCAGTACGGTGATCGCCGGGTAGATGAGAAACACCATGAAGCCCGCGCACATGATCATCTGGGCGACCAGCATGGACTGTGAGCGCTCGCCGGCCTGACCCTGGAGTTCGGCGATCTCGCGACGGCGCAACGTGGCCGCCCGCGCGGTCAGCGACTCACGCACCTTGGCGCCGTCCTCGGCGACCAGGCTGAGCGCGGCGGACAGGTCCCGCAGTTCGTCAATTTTGATTTCCTCGCCGAGCTTGCCCAGCGCCTGCCAGGGAGTGCGGCCGGTGATCCTGGCGTTCGCCAGGGTGTCCTTGATCAGCCCCATCGCCCATCCGCCGCCGATCTCGCTGGCACTCATCAACGCCTCGGGCACGCCGCGGCCGCCGGCCAGGCTCATCGCGACCAGATCGAGAAAGGCGCCGATCGCATGGCGGAAGTCCCGCCGCCGCTGATCGGCCTTCTGCTTGACTTCCAGATCCGGCAGGAAGAAGAAGATCACCGCGACCGTCAGGGAGAGCCAGGCCGGGACGAAGAACGGCAGGCGCATGCCGAACACGGACAGCAGATAGAAGAAGATGGGGGTGACCAGCAGCCCGAAGAAGCCAAGCAGGACCTTGGTCACCAGGTAGTTCTCGAAAGACTTACCTGCCAGCAGGAGGTTGGACCGCAGCGAGGGAAACTCCCAGCCACGCTCGGCGCAGATTTTCGCCAGCGAGCTGCCGATCCTGCGGCTGAACTCGCTCATCTCCTCGTCATCGGCGGACCGGCCATAGGGTGTCTTTCCGGCCCAGTAAGCAGGGCCCGGCCGCCGGGTGGCCTGCTGCGGGGCGTCGAGCGCGGCGATCTGCCTGGCCAGGCTCGGCCGCCGCGGCATCAGGGCGAAGCCCAGCAGGAAGAGCCCGGCGCCGGCGATGGCTCCCGCGAGGATGGCCGTGATCATTCCGCACCCCCCTGCCAGGCCGTGACGGTTTCCGGCATCGCGGCCGGAGCCGAGACCGGCGGCGTCAGGCTGAGCAGCCGCTCCGGGGTCTTGAACCGGGCGAGGCTCCGCAGCCAGATGAACGAGATGGCGTACAGCACCACCACGATGACCAGGACCAGCTGGCCGACCGCGGAGTTGTACGGGGCGACGTAGCCACGGTTGAAGATGCCCATTACCAGCACCAGGCCCACCGAGACGGCCACCACGATCTGGACGCTGCGCCTGGTGGCGCTGCGGTCGGCGGTGACCTTCCTGCGCATGTCCAGTTCCTCACGCACCGAGGCGGCCAGCGCGGACAGCAGATCCCGCAGGCCGGGCCCGCGGAGCCTGGCGTTGATGGCCAGGGCGGCGATGATCAGGTCGGCGCTGGGATCGTTCAGGTCATCGGCAAACCTGCCGAGCGCGTCGGTCAGCGGCATCCGGGTCTGCAGCCGGCCGGTCATCCGCTCCAGCGGTCCGTGGATGGCCGGTGCCGCGGCCCGCAGCGAGGCGGGAATCGCCTGTTCCAGGCCCACCGCGCCGGCGATGGTGTCCCGCAGCGACTCTGTCCACATCGCGAGCGCTTCCAGCCTGGCCGTCGCCTTGCGCTCACCGGCGGCACCGCCGAGCCCACGCCAGGCGAAGGCCAGCAATGCGGCACCGATCCCGGCCACCACCCAGCCGGTCACCACGAGGGTGAGCAGTCCAGCCCCGAGCGCGATGGCCCCGCGCACCCCGAAGAGCTGCCTGAGCTCGGCTTCGAGGCGTCCCGTCCTGGCGCCCGCTGGCTTGGCCGGCAGCCCGCGGATCGCCACTATCAGCAGGAAGACGCCCGCACCGGCGACGGCACCGACCACGATCGCCAGCAGCGCGCCGGACGAGGCGATCATCGCCATGCTCCGCGTTCGGTCTGGTAGCCGTAGAAGGCGAGTTCGCTGGCGCACGAGATGGGGGCGTGCGGCACGGCGCGGCCATCCGGCCCGGCGGAGAACACCTCACTCGACAGAACCCGGCCGTCCACGCCGGTTACCTCGCGGATGCTGCTGACGAACCTGCGGAGCTTGCCGCCATGCGCGAACTCGTTGCGTTTCTCGATGAAGACCACGAAGTCGATCGCCCCGGCGATCAGCATGTGCGTGGCTTCGACCGGCAGCCGTTCCGAGGCCTGGATCGCATAGGTGGCGATCCGGTTGAACACTTCCATCGAGGAGTTGGAGTGAATGGTGGACAGCGAGCCGTCGTTGCCCTGGGTCATCGCGTTCAGCATGGTGACGATCTCGTCGCCGAGCACCTCGCCGACGATGACCCGGCTCGGGTTCATCCGCAGCGAGCGGCGGACGAGGTCGGCCATCGAGATCGCGCCCTGCCCCTCCATGTTGGGCAGCCGTTCCTCCAGGGCCACCACGTTGGGGTGCAGTTCGGGAAAATAGTCGAGGCCGAGTTCCAGGGCGCGCTCCACCGTGATGAGCCGTTCCTCGGGCGGGATCTGGTTCGCCAGCGCGCGCAGCAGCGTCGTCTTGCCCGCGTTCGTGGCACCCGCGATCATGATGTTCTTCCTGGCCGCCACCGCGGCTGCCAGGAAGGAGCCCATATCGGGGGACATGGTGCCGTTGCCCACAAGATCGGCGAGGAACACCTTGCCCATCCGGGCGCGGCGGATGGATATGGCCGGCCGCAGCGTCACGTCCATCACCGCGGACAGCCTGGAACCGTCCGGCAGCCGGATGTCGAGCTGGGGGTTGGCGGTGTCGAAGGGCCGGCTGGACAGACCCGAGTAGGCGGCGAGTACCTGAATGAGCTCGATCAGCTCCGCATCGCTGTCCGCGACGGGGTCGCCAAGTTCCTCCCGGCCGTCGGCATAGCCCAGGAACACCCGGTCGCAGCCGTTGATGTCGATATTCTCCAGATGCTGATCCTCGAGCAGCGGCTGCAGCCTGCCCACGCCGAACAGGGCCGCATGGATCGCCGCCGCGAGATCCTCTTCTTCCTGCGCGTTGGGCGGCGGGCGGCCGAAAGTTATCTCACTGCGCGCGTGCTCTTCGAGCGCCTGGGTGATGAGCGCCCTGGCAAACTGCCGCTCGTCCTCTCCGGACATCGGCACCAGCCCGGCGGCCGCGTCGCGGCGCCGCTGATCGGCCAGCCTGTCGCCGACGTCACCACGAAGCCGTTTGACGACCGAGTGGTCCATCACACATCACCCCCCGGCGTAGGCCCCGGCCACGCTCTCCCGCGACCAGACAGCGCTTCCTTACGGCCGGGCCGGGACAGGTGCGCAACGCGGCCCATCACCCACCACCCCCCAGCCCACCCTGACGGGTACCTGATGTCGGCTCGGGCTGCGGCCGGTCGCGAGCGGGTTGCGGCTGGTTCCCGGCATCGGATCGCGGGTGAGCCTGCGGTGCCGGGTGACCGGCCGCTGTCCCCGCGTGCCGGCCGCGCCCGGGCGGGAATCCACCAGCGGCCGGCTGTGGGCCCGTCGCCGGTTCCGAAGGTCCCGGCCGGATCGCTGCTGGCCCAGGCGGAACCGGGGCGGAATACGGCTGCGGTGAGGCCGCCACCGGCTCCGGCTGCCAGGCATAGGACGGGTGCGGTCGTGGCTCTCTGGCCGGGTTTTGCGGGTGTAGCGGTTCACGCGGAGGTGGCTGGTAAGACGGCTGCGGCGGCCGGGCACCTGGCGGGGGTGGTACCTGCCCACCGGGTGGCGGTGGCGGCTGCATTCCCTGCGGTTGCGGTGGCCCGGCCTGCGGGGGTGGCTGGACTCCTTGCGGTTGTGGCGGCCCGGCCTGCGGCTGCGGCGGGCCGGCGATCTCGGGGAGGCTGGTGACCAGGTAGGAGGCGACCGCACGCACCGTCCTGAGGTACATGGACTTGTCCAGCTTGCTGCCCCACTGACCGCTGAGCTGCTCGGCGCTCCTGGGCTCGTAGGCGAGGCCACCGATGATTCGGCCCGGCGCACCGGCCTGCCGCAGCGCGTGGCCCACTTCCTCGATGGCCGAGCCGATCTTCTTGTGGTCGGCGACGACCACCACGTCGATGCGGGCCCCGGGCCGGCCGCGCCGCTGCAGGCCCGCGGCCAGCGCGCTGATCCGCTCCCGCAGCCTGATCACCTCGCCGACCGTGGCCCGGGAGAGCAGCACCACCGACGACGCGTGGGCAAGCAGGTCGTAGACCGGGCTGTCCAGCCCGAGCCGCCCGCAGTCGGCGATCACGTCGGCCTCGGGCACGCTGGCCAGGGTTCTTCCCACGGCGCCCCAGAGCAGTTCGAGGCCGGCACCCTGCTCGGCGCCGCTGACGCCGGCCAGGATGTCCAGGCCGCCGTACAGTTTCTGCGAGTGCTCCCAGACCTGGTGTGGCTGGATGCCCCGGCGGGCGGCCACGGCCAGGCTGAGCAGCCCACGGTTAGGGTCCAGGTGGCCACCGTCCACCGAAGGAAAGCGGTAGACGAGATCGCTTCCGGCCGGGTCACACTCAGCCAGCAAGACCGGCCGTGGCCAGACGGCCCCCAGTGCCGTTGCCGCTGTGGTAACCCCCGGTGCCCCCTTGTCCGCCGCAATAGCGATCAAGGCCATGATCAGCCTGAACCTCCCGTCGTCTGGGACGACGTGGCATGGCTGCCGGTGGGAGTTGTGGCAGGGCCACCCGGGTGTTTCGCAGCGGGGTTGCCGGGAGCTGCCGCCGGCTGGCTGCTGGGCGATGCTCCGGCCTGGCCACTCGGGATGATCCCGATGCTGACGTTGTTGTTCGCGGCATTGCAGGTGACCCCGCCGGCGTCGCCGGGGCTGACCCCGAGCTGCACGTCGAACGCGGCACTGCTGGAATTGTCGAGCGGGCGCTGGATGCTCAGGACGACCGCGTTGGTGGTGAGCAGGAAGTTGGCCGGCCGGGGACACTGGCCGGCCGAGTCGCTCACCACATAGACGTCGACCCGGTCGCCGACCTGCAGCCCGTCGGGCATCTGGCCGTCCTTCAGGGCGACCCCGATCTGGGTCAGCCCGGTGGCCAGGTTGTTCGTCGCGACGGTCATCTGCGGGGTGAGCAGGGTCCCGGCCGGGATCGTGGTGGCGGCGTAGGTGCGCGTCACCTGGCTCGCCTCGTCCCAGGGCACGTAGTCGATGCCGAGGCCGGTGCTGACCTGGATCTCCTGCAGCGCCCCCGGCGGGATCTGCTGGCCCTGACCGACCGTCTGGGTGACCTCGATGGCGCCGGTCTTGTGCCCCTGCTGGATCACCAGCAACCCGGCGGCCAAGGCGCCGCCGACGATCAGCACAACGGCCAGGGCGGCCAGTGCCGGTTTACGCTCGCGCGGTGCACTCGGCAGCCTCCGTCCGCTTGGTGCGGTCGGCTCCGGCCATGCGCCGTCGACGTTGCGTGGAATCGTGCCCCGCTCGCTCGCCATCGTTTCGGTGTCTCCCCTGTCTGCGGTTTTAGGGTCGCTTAAGCGCTGCCTGAAACGATGCGGCTCTGACGGACGGCCACCCCGCCGGTCGCCATGCGAACGTATCTTGCGAAACGCCCTTTGCGCAGGCATGTTATCGATCTGCTATGGGTAGGTAACACACTACTACCCATATAGTTACCTATTGATTACGTTCTGTGACAATTGTACTCCGTTTAGCTCATGATCGCCACCCTCTGCAACCCGCTCACCTGCGGACACACGCTTGCCGCGATGAATTGTGACCTTTCCGTCACTCGGGTTCCCTCGTACTCCACAGGCCTTCTGTAAGTCTCATGAGTCTCAATAGTCACATCTGTGACATCGGTCACATTAGCCCAAAGATGGTTAACGGCAGACCGAATCAGATCGGACACTAGAACCGTAACCGCACATCTCGAACAAGGTCGCGCGAAGCCGGCCGACAGCGGTGGCCGCCCCCTTACCTTCTTCACTGAGCCCGGGCAACTACGGTTCGGGCTTGGGAAGTCCGGCGGTGCCGGTATGGCTCATCGCCCCCCTGTGCCCCGTGGGTGCCGGTGTGCCATCGACACCACTGCCGGGTCCCGCAGAGAACTCAGCTCACGTAACGAGCCGGGATATAGTGGCCGCAGTTAGTTACTCAAAGTGAGCAGCTCAGACTAGAATACTCATTCGGCCTGACGCTATCCTTTGCCCCATGTCTGCGTATCTTCCCCCTGGTTGGCCGGTTGGAGTGCATCCTCCGGGGAGCGAGGAATTCGAGCAGACGGCGGTAGACTGGCTGCTCGATGTGGTCCCGCCCGATTACCGTCTGTATGGGGTTCTGCGCAAGCATCCGGTAGCTCTGGCCACCATGGCGCGCCACCATCTCGAGGCGGCCGTGCAAGGGGCGCGGCAGGGTTACCGCATGGCACGGACCGAGCTGACCGACGCGCTGCCGCCGCACGCGATAGACGCCGTCCTGGCCGCCTACCGGCGGGAGGGACGCAGGCTGGTTGCCGCAGCGCGCGGAGTAGACGCCGTGGAAGAGGCACTGCGCGGCGGGCCGGGGCGGCAGCGGCCGCACCGGCCAGGCAGCCGGCCGGGGTGGCCAGGACGGCCTGGGTCATGGCCGGAACGCCCAGGAGATTCAGGCTGGTCGCCGCGGCACCCAGGAAATTAGCCTGACCGCCGGGAGCCACCGCCAGACCCCTGCACCGTCGCCATGACCACCCGACTCAGCCCGGCCACCGGAAGCCACCACCAGGACCCTGCATCATTGATAGCGACGGCTGGAAACTAGAGAGCGCGCAGGACGAGCAGGGCCATGTCGTCGGCCGGCGGGCCGGCGCCGAACTCGCTGACGGCGCGCTGGATCCTGGCCGCGACCGCGCCCGAGCTCAGGCCCGCGCAGTCGGCGAAGAGGCTGGCGAGGCCGTCGTCATCGTCTAGGAGGCGGCTGTCCTCACGGCGTTCGGTGATGCCGTCGGTGACGCAGAGCAGCATGTCGCCTGGGTAGAGGGTGACATCGTGCGCGGTGAACGTCAGCTCGTCGATAACCCCTAGCAGCGGCTGAGGCTCGATGGCGGGGGCGGGCTTGGTGCCGGATGCGCCACGCAGCAGCAACGGCAGCGGATGACCCGCGCAGATCAGCGACAGGCAGACAGCCGGGGCGGCGTCCTCAGCGGGCCCGGTACCGGGGTCCGTGCCGCTGACCGCCGGGGCGATCTCGCCGTGGATGAGGGTGATGAACGTTGTTCCTTCAACCTCCTGGACCAGGAGGCGGTTGAGACGGTCCAGGACCGCGGCGATGTCATAGCCCTCGCCGGCCAGGATGCGGAGGGTGTGGCGGGCCAGGCCGGTGACGGCGGCGGCGGCCGGGCCGGTGCCGCAGACGTCGCCGATGGTGAACCGCCAGCGGCCCTCCCCCGCCGCGAAGACATCGTAGAAGTCGCCGCCTACCTCGTTGCCTTCGCCAGCCACCTCGTGTGCGACGGCCAGGTCGAGGCCGGGGATCCGGGGGATATCGGGAGGGAGCAGGCTGCGTTGCAGGGCGCGGCTTGTCTCCTGCTGACGTTCGTAGAGTTGCGCGTTGTCCAGGGCCAGGGCGGTGCGGCGGGCCAGGTCTTCGGCCAGCTCGGTGACCTCTCTGGGCAGGCCGCCGCCACGGGACCGGCCGATGGTCAGTATGCCAAGGCTGCGGCCACGGGCGGCCAGCGGGAAGCACCAGGCCGAGTCCGAGGCTAGTTCGACGGCATCGGGTGGCAGGCCGTCGGGATTGTCCACCGCCAGGGACCAGCTGCGGCCGCCGCCCCGTGCGGGCACGTCGGGGACCGGGACAGTGTCGAGCAGCTTGTCCAGCGCGTCCAGGCGGGACTCGTCGGCATGCCATACATAGGCCGGGTGGAAGGCACCGGTGTCGTCGGCAAGCAGCACGGCACACCAGGTCGCCAGCCTCGGGACTACCAGTTGCGCGGCCAGGGCGATGATTTTCTCCTGGTCGAGGGTGCCGGCGAGCAGGTCGCTCGCCTCGGCCAGGAAACTGACCCGGCCACGCCTGGCCCGCTCCAGTTCGCCCAGCCTGGCCCGTTCCAAGGAGAGTGCCATCCGGTCGGCGACCCGCTGCAGCCGGGCCGAATCGCCCTCGGCGAACCGGTCGGGCTGGCCGGATGCGGCGGCGAGTATCCCGGTGACCCTGCCTTCCACCAGGAAGGGGACGGTCATGACCGACCTGGAGGCTATGTCGGCCGTCTGGCCGGAGTGCCCGGCGAGCGCGTCGAGCACGGCCGGCGGGCCGAGGCCGGCCGCCGCGCGCATCCGCAGTTCGCCGTCTTCGTCGGCGACCAGGGCGTAGGCGGCATCGGCGTCCACGGCGTCGCGGGCCGTCTCAACGGTGTGCCTGAGCAGCTCGTCGTAGCCTAGTTTGCCGATGTCGAGCCGGTGCGCGCCCGGCTCGCTGACCACGGCTGTGACCCCGTCGAACAGCAGGTCACCGGGCTCAGCGCCGGGGCCGGTGTGGCTGGGCAGGACGGCACCTTGTGCGCCGTTGCGGACGGCCGGCGGGGCATCGGCGAACAGTGCGTCCGGCGACGGGGCATCGCAGGCCTGGACCGCGTCGGCCGGGTAGTCGGCGAAGCCGATCCTGAACCATACGGACTTGGCGGTCCGCGCGTAGGTGACACCCCACGAGGTCGCCAGCGCGGACGGCAGCATCAGCCCACGTCCACTGGTGCGTTCGGTGGGATCGCCCGGCTGGCGGGAAGTGGCGAGCGACCGCGCGGGATGCCGGTCCCGCACCGCGATCTCGACGGCCTTGTTCCTCATCCGGCAGGTGAGCATCACCTGTGTCCCGGCGTGCACCACGGCGTTGGTGACAAGCTCGCTGGTGAGCAGCACCGCGTCGTCCACCAGGCTGGACACCTGCGGGGCCGGTCCGGGTATGTCCCAGGAACGCAGCGTCTCGCGGACGAAACGGCGAGCCTGCGCGGCGGCCGCGGGTTCCGGCGCATACGTGGCGGTCGCTACCCGTTCGTCAGGTTCCTGCACGTCCCCCCTCATGGGGTCTTCGTTTGTAACGGTTTGGGCCGGAGGGGGGCTATTCAACCGGACCCATGACGACACCTAGCCCTCCTGAATGGTCGCCTTAGGTCATGGTCGGCGCCTCTATCGTGACAGACTTGTGACATTCATAGCGTAGATAGTGAACACCTGCCGCGGAACTGTTCCGGCCGGAAGGCCGCGACCAGGTTGCGAGGAGGGAGACGGCATGGCCAGCCCAGCGTCTCAGATACATCCGGCCGCCCGGTACACCGATGCTGACCTCGAACCCGTGCGGGCCGCGCTCGCCGCGCTGAGCGATGGCAACTACCGGCCACGGGCCCGGCGGGCCGAGGATCTGCGGCCTGGGGAGAGCCCCATGCTCGCCCAGATCGGCACGCTCGTGGACGAGGTGGCGGCCCAGCTCGCCATGCTCAACTCGGAGGTCACGCAGAAGTCCACCCAGGTCCGCGACATCGCCGTGGTGACCACGGCGGTGGCCCGCGGCGACCTGACCCGCAAGGTCACCGTGGACGCGCAGGGCGAGATGCTCGAGCTCAAGCAGACCGTGAACACCATGGTGGACCAGCTCGCCATGTTCGCCGACGAGGTGACCAGGGTGGCCCGCGAAGTCGGCACCGAAGGACGCCTCGGCGGCCAGGCCCACGTCCGCGGCGTCTCCGGCGTCTGGAAAGACCTCACCGACAACGTCAACTTCATGGCCAGCAACCTGACCAGCCAGGTCCGCAACATCGCCCAGGTCACCACCGCGGTAGCCGATGGCAACCTGAGCAAGAAGATCACGGTGGACGCCGAGGGTGAGATCCTCGAGCTCAAGCAGACCGTGAACACCATGGTGGACCAGCTCGCCATGTTCGCCGACGAGGTGACCAGGGTGGCCCGCGAAGTCGGCACCGAAGGACGCCTCGGCGGCCAGGCCGACGTCCGCGGCGTCTCCGGTGTGTGGAAGGACCTCACCGACAACGTCAACTTCATGGCCGGGAACCTGACCAGCCAGGTCCGCAACATCGCCCAGGTCACCACCGCGGTAGCCGACGGCGACCTGAGCAAGAAGATCGACGTCGACGCCCGCGGCGAGATCCTGGAGCTGAAGACGACCATCAACACGATGGTCGACCAGCTGTCCGCGTTCGCCGACGAGGTGACCAGGGTGGCCCGCGAGGTCGGCACCGAAGGACGCCTCGGCGGCCAGGCCGAGGTGAGCGACGTCTCCGGGACCTGGCAGCGGCTGACCGAGAGCGTGAACGGCCTGGCCAGCAACCTCACCACTCAGGTCAGGGCCATCGCGGCGGTGGCCAGCGCGGTCGCCGAGGGCGATCTCACCCAGTCCATCACGGTCGAGGCCCGCGGCGAGGTCGCCGAGCTGAAGGACAACATCAACCTGATGGTCGCCAACCTGCGCGAGACGACCAGGGCGAACCGCCAGCAGGACTGGCTGAACACCAACCTGGCCAGGATCTCGGGCCTGATGCAGGGGCACCGCGACCTGCTCGCGGTGGCACGGCTGATCATGAGCGAACTGACCCCGCTCGCTTCGGCCCAGTACGGCGCCTTCTACCTGTCGGCGCACCAGGCCACCGAGCTGCCAGGTGAGAGCGGAGCCGGCGGCGCGCACGAGGCTTCGCCGGTGCGGCCACCCGAGGGCGAGCAGGAGTTCACCAGGATCGCCACCTACGGCTTCCGCCGGGGTGGCGTCAGCCACTTCACGCTCGGCGAGGGCCTGGCTGGCCAGGCCGCTCTGGAGCGCAAGCGGATCCTGATCCGGGACGCGCCACCCGGCTACCTCACCGTCGGGTCCGGGCTGGGCGAGGCGAGCCCGGTCAGCGTCGTGGTGCTGCCGATCACGTTCGAGGGTCAGGTGCTGGCCGTGCTGGAGCTGGCCTCGCTGCACCAGTTCGGGGACGTGCACCTGGCGTTCTTCGACCAGTTCGTGCCGACGATCGGTGTCACCATCAACACGATCATGACCAACTCGCGCACCGAGGCGCTACTCGGCCAGTCGCAGCGCCTGACCACCCAGCTCCAGGAGCGCTCCGACGAGTTGCAGCGCCAGCAGGCCGAGCTGCGCAGGTCAAACGCCGAGCTGGAGGAGAAGGCGGCGCTGCTGGCCAAGCAGAACCGTGCCATCGAGGTGCAGAACTTCCAGATCGAGCAGGCCCGGCGGACGCTGGAGGAACGCGCCCAGCAGCTCGCCACCTCGTCCAGGTACAAGTCCGAGTTCCTGGCCAACATGTCGCACGAGCTGCGCACGCCGCTGAACAGCCTGCTCGTGCTGGCCAAGCTGCTGGCCGAGAACCCGGACGGCAACCTCACGCCCAAGCAGGTGGAGTTCGCCCGGACGGTGTACGAGGCCGGCTCGGACCTGTTGCAGCTCATCAACGACATCCTCGACCTGTCCAAGGTCGAGGCCGGCAAGATGGACGTGCAGCCGACCGAGCTGTCGCTGTCCACCCTGGTGGAATACGTGCACGCCACGTTCCGGCCGATGGCGGCGGACAAGGGCCTGACCTTTGATGTGGAGGTCTCGCCGGACGTGCCCGGGCTGCTGTTCACCGACGAGCAGCGGCTGCAGCAGATCCTGCGCAACCTGCTGTCCAACGCGGTGAAGTTCACCAACTCCGGTGGCGTCCTGCTGCGCATCTCCCGGCCGGACGCGGTGGCGTTCACCGGGCCGCTGCGCAACGAGCCGCAGGTGATCGGGTTCTCGGTGAGCGACACCGGCATCGGGATCGCCGAGGACCAGCTCCGGGTCATCTTCGACGCGTTCCGCCAGGCCGACGGGACGACCAGCCGGCGTTACGGCGGCACCGGGCTAGGGCTGTCGATCAGCAGGGACATCGCCCGGGTGCTCGGCGGCGAGATCCGGGTGGACAGCCGGCCGGGCCGGGGCAGCACGTTCACCCTCTACCTGCCCATCCGTGGCCTGCCCGGCGGCCGTGCCGGGGGCAGCGAGAACGGCTCCATCTCCGGCCGGGCTCAGCCGGAGGAGATCACCGGGCCCGCCGTGCCGCCGCCGGACACCCTGACCGTGCCCGATGATGTCCTGCAGGGTGTCAAGGTGCTGATCGTGGACGACGATGTGCGGAACGTCTTCGCGCTGACCAGCGTCTTCGAACGGTGCGGGGCCGAGGTGC
Source organism: Streptosporangiaceae bacterium (assembly GCA_035308365.1). Taxonomy (GTDB): domain Bacteria; phylum Actinomycetota; class Actinomycetes; order Streptosporangiales; family Streptosporangiaceae; genus PALSA-505. Next base: position 21,820 of record DATGGU010000125.1, on the reverse strand, counting down.
TGTACGCCGAGAACGGGCGCGAGGGCATCGACGTGCTAGAACACAACGAGGACATCGCGCTGGTCCTGATGGACGTGATGATGCCCGAGCTGGACGGCTACGCGACGACCGAGGCGATCCGGCAGATGCCACAGTTCGCGGACCTGCCGATCATCGCGGTGACCGCGAAGGCGATGAAGGGGGACAGGGAGAAGACCATCGCCGCCGGCGCCTCCGACTACATCACCAAGCCGGTGGACACCGGGCATCTGCTGAGCGTCATGCGGAGCTGGCTGCAGCGCGCCGCTGCCAGGTAAGCCGCGCCGGGTAAGCCGCGCGAGGCGTGAGCCTGGCCGAAGGGAGCTCGTAACTTTGACAGCGAAACCCAGGATCCTGCTGGTTGACGACCGTGCCGAGAACCTGACAGCACTCGAGGCGATCCTGTCCTCGCTGAACCACGTTCTCGTCCCGGTCAGATCCGGCGATGCCGCGCTGAAGGCGCTGCTCACCGGTGAATTCGCGGTGATCCTGCTCGATGTCGTGATGCCAGGCATGGACGGCTTCGAGACCGCTGCGCACATCAAACGGCGGGCCAAGACCCGGGACATCCCGATCATCTTCCTGACGGCGGCAAGCTCGGAGCCGGATTACGCGTTCCGTGGCTACGCGGCCGGCGCCGTCGACTACATCGCCAAGCCGTTCGACCCCTGGGTGCTGCGGGCCAAGGTGTCGATCTTCGTCGAGCTGTACATGAAGAACCTGCAACTGCGGGAGCAGGCCGAACTGCTGCGCACCCAGCTGAGCAACGCACCCGGGCTGGCTTCGGGCAGCATGGCGGCGGAACTGAAGGATGGGGAACCGGGCGACAGCACTGCCGCACACGGGGCAGAGCCGTTGCTGACCGAGCTGTCGGGACGGCTGGCGGCCGTGGAGGACCTGGTAGCCATGCTCTCCGGCCATGCCGCCTCCAGCAGCGACCCGGTCATGACCGACTGCACCGCCAGGCTGGAACACCGGGTAGGCCGCCTCAGGGACGCCCTGGACGCCCTCCGCGTGGGCGGGTAGCAGCCTGGAACCCGATTGATCGGGTGCCGTGGCCTGCTTGTCCACGCCGAATCGGCCGAGGCCAAGAAGTTCTGTCTGCACCTGGTACCCTTTGTTAGCTCCCGGTAGCGAGTTGTGACCCCTTGCGCCCGCTGCGCCCGTAGGCTGAAATCAGCCCTATAAGCGCTCAGCGGTGAGGCGGGACAGGTTCGGGCAGTGGTCACCATCCTGATAGTCATCGTCGGGGTGTACCTGGTGGTGCACCTGTCGTTCCTGACCTGGCGGCTGCGGGCGCCCGGGTTGCGGGTACGCCGGGTGGGGCGTAGCTCGGCGCGGGTCGAGGCGATGAAGAGGGCGGCGGCCGCTAACGTCGAGGCGGTCCGCGAGAGCGGCAAGCTCGTCAGCCCGGACGCACCGGGGAATCACCCCGACGGCCTGTGACGGCCTGTGACGGTCCGCATGAGGCGGAATGCCTGGATCTTTCCTGCTTGGCGGGCCCCTTGAGTTAATTTTCGCAAAGCGTAGAGTCACGCGTGTCGCGTGGTTCAGCCGTGTCGCTTGGTGAGGAGCGGTTATGTTACGGACGCCAGGGCGCAGGCGGATGGTCCGCGATGGGCGGATCTGGGCGATGGCACTGGTCGCGACGTTACTGACCATCGGATCCGCTGGGAGCGCTCCGGCGGCGGTGCAGGCCAGGCAGGCGGCGGGACAGCTCGCGATAGCCGGCTCCGGGCCGGGGGGCTCGAACCCGAATCCGGGCATCCCGTACTGCCCTGGCGTCGGCACCGGCGAGGCCAGCGACGTGATGGACATCTTCACCCCGGCCGGTGCCGTGGCGGGCGATGCCTTCCCGGCCCTGCTGTGGGTCCATGGGGGTGGCTGGGAGACGGGGAACTCCATGGACGGCAGCGGTGACACGCTCGGCACCGACGGGTACTCCATCGAGGTAGCGACCGGCCTGCTCAACACGGGCAAGTTCGTGGTGGCCTCGATCGACTACCGGCTGGCCATGCCGCAGATCAACCCGCCGGGCAACCAGTTCCCCGACCAGATCGTCGACGTCAACTGTGCCATCCGTTATCTGCGGGCGCATGCCAGCACATACTTCATCGACACTAACCACATCTTCGCCATGGGCGGCAGCGCGGGCGGCCACCTGGTCAGCCTGGCGGGCCTGGCCCCGGCCTCGGCGGGCTTCGAGTGCCAGAACGGTGACACGACGGACTGGTGCAGCCAGTCCAGTGCACTGCAGGCCGTCGTCGACGAGTGGGGCGTGTCCGACTTCACCGACCCGGCCTGGGGCCAGCATGCCAGCCAGGTCATCCAGCAGGTCTTCGGGCACGCGCCCGGGGTGGACAACCCCATTATGGAACGGGCCAGCCCGGTGACCTACATCGCGACCGGTGACCCGCCATTCCTGATCGTCCAAGGGGACGAGGATCCGCTCAATCCGCAGTCGCAGGCGGCCGAACTCGGCCAGCGCCTGTCGATGGCGAACGACCCACCCCAGCTCTACCTGGTGCACCACGCCGTGCACGGCGTCCTGGAACCCGGTGAACAGCCAGGGATCGGCCAGCTCGTCCAGGCTATCGTCAGCTTCCTCGAGGCGGAGGCGGGCTCATGACCCGGCGGACGCTGATCGTCGCGACCGCCACGGCCGCGCTGGCGATGGGTGTGGCGGGCTCGGCGGGCCTGCGCCCGGCGCTGGCTCAGAGCCGGGTCTGGACCAACCAGGTCACGCTGTCCGACCTGCACAGCGTCACCTGCACCTCGACGTCGGACTGCTGGGCGGTGGGGAGTAACTCGACCGCGCCGGTGGTGTACAACACGACCAACGGCGGGCAGACCTGGGCCATCCAGACCGTCGCCGGCGCGCTCGGCGTGCTGCAGTCGGTGTACTGCCAGAGCAACGGCATGGACTGCTGGGCGGTGGGCAGTGCCGACGCGGGCAGCGGAACCGCCGGGGCCATCTACTCCACCACCGACGGCGGGGCCAACTGGTCCGGCGCCAAGGTTACCGGCGCCGCGACCACGCTCAACGCGATCGCCTGCCCCGGCTCGGGCACCTCGGTGACCTGCGTCGCGGTCGGCACCACCGGCCCGACCGACCAGCCCACCTCGGGCATCGTCTTGCAGGTGGCCGGTGATCTCAGCTCGATCACGCCGGTCAGCGTCCCATCGGCCGTCGCAGCCCTGACCGGCGTCGCCTGCCAGGGCACCAGCAACTGCGTGGCCACCGGCGTGAGCACCCAGGATCCGGCGACAGGCGTCTATGCGGGCGCGCTGATCCACAGCACGAACGGCGGCGGGGCCTGGACCGCCACGACGGTCCCGGCCGGCCTGACCAGCCTGGCCGGTGTGACCTGCCCGTCGTCGGGCAACTGTGCGGCCGTCGGGTACGGCGCCCCGAACGGCGTGTCGCCGGGCGCGATCGTCATCAACGGCGGAGTGAGCGCCACGACCTGGAGCGGCGAGGCACACATCAGCGGCGTCGAGTACCTGGACGGGATCGCCTGCCCGGCCCCGGCCACCTGTCTGGCAGCTGGTTACTCGGGTCTGGGCTCGGCGGCGACCGCCGAGCTGGCCTGGACAACCAATGGCACCACCTGGTCCACCCAGAGCGCCGGCCCTGGCTACCTGGACGCGGTGGCCTGCCCGGCGGCGGGTACTTGCCAGGCGGCGGGCTACCAGGCGCTCGGGTCCAGCGGCAGCGGCGGCATCGACGCCCTGACCATGGGATCGGGTTCCTGGACGGTGCAGAGCCAGGTGGCGCTCGGCCCCCGGGTGGGGCTGACCGGCGTGTCCTGTGCCAGCTCCGCCAACTGCGTGGCCGTCGGCAACTCGGCCACCGGCCCGGTCATCATGGCCACCACCAACGGCGGTGTCACCTGGACCAACCAGACGCCACCGAGCGCGTCCGGGGTGCTGTACTACCTCTCCGCCGTGGCCTGCCCCGCCGCGACGGACTGCGTGGCGGTGGGCTACGAGCTGAGCAACCAGAGCGGCTCGCAGACCAAGACGGCGATCAGCACGTCCACCTCGGACGGGTCGACCTGGAGCGCCGCGACGGTCGTGACCGGGGTGAGCCACTTCGACGCGATCACCTGCCCGAGCACGGGCCGCTGCGTCGCGGCCGGCACCGACATCACCAACCTGGCCACCTCCGGGCTGACCGGGATAATCGACACCAGCACGAACCTCGGCGGCTCCTGGACGGCGACCACCGTTCCATCGGCGGTCGGCTACCTGACCGGGGTGAGCTGCGTGCCGTCCAGCAGCACCTGCGCGGCGGTCGGCGGCACCCAGACCGGCGCGGCGACTCTGCTCACGACCACCACCGGGACCTCGTGGACGGTCCAGGCCCTGCCAACCCTGCCGAAGGGGACCTACTCCGACCTGTACGACGTCTCCTGCCCGGCGAAGACCTACTGCGCAGCCGTGGGCGACCAGCTCGTCCCGGTCACCCAGGGCAACCAGCAGACGGACCAGGGCCAGGCGGTGATCCTCACCGGCAGCGGCGGAAGCTGGGCCGTACAGACGCCGCCGCCGAACACCGGCGCGCTGCGCAGCGTCTCCTGCCCCTCGGCGATGACCTGCGAGGCGGTCGGGACCGTCATAAGCGTGAACAATTCCGCCAACCTGCCAGCCCTGCCAGCCACCACGGCGGTATCGACCAGCTTGGGGGCTGCCTGGGCGGCTGATACGCTGCCCACCAACATCCCGCTGCTGCGGGCGGTCGGCTGTGCGACGGGCACGTCGGACTGCTGGGCGGCCGGCACGAGCTCGATCGCCGAGGCCGGCTCCTGAGCGCTGACCGGATCGACGCGCACGGGAGGCGTTCAGCATGGGGGAACTGATCGAGGACAACGGGGAGTAGGCATGGGCTTCAACCAGCGGCAGGGCATCTTAGATCTTCTTCAAGCACTCGAATACGGAACGAAGAAGGAAGAGAAGGAGATCATCTACGCTCTTCTGAAGACAGCGCGACGCGGGGAGCTGTCCGATGTGGCTGACAAACTCCTTCGTTCTCCCGGGTTCGAGGAAACTTTCTTCATCGTAATGGAGCAGGTGGAGCCGTTCGCCAGGATGATCGGCGAGATCTACGAGTTCCTGAACGACATGAGCACCACGGCGACCCGGCGGGCGAGCAAGTTCCTGGTATCCAAAGAAGGAGCCGAGGCGAGGTTTGAATTCGACCTGGACAATTTTCCGGTCGAGTTCTTTCGCACCCTGACAGCTGAACGGATCACGGAATCACAGGTTGAGCTGCGGCTGCCCGATATGACCTCCGACCATCCAGCAGACGATGAGTTGTCACCTCTGACTGCGTGGCGGCCGGTCGATCCAGTTTGGGACAATGACTTCTATGATAACGGATTCCACCGGGCCCTGTCGTACGCTAGGAGCATACTGCGAGACGCCGGGCATCTGAGTGCTGCTGAACAGATCGTAGAGCCGATCATGGACCGGCTCGCAGCGATTTGCGTGTTCGCAGCAGACCTTATGGAAGGCGATGATCGAAACCGTTTGTTCCAGCGCGAAAACGTCCGCTGGCGGGGGGACGAGCCCACCAAATTCGGTTACATCATGCAGGTTGCCCCGCGTACTCACCGCGTCACCGCTGACTCTGCGGCCGTCTTGCGCCGCCCGGTCAGGCGCTTCCGCGATGACACACCAGAACCACTGGTCAACGCGATCTGGCGAACTCTGCATGGGTTCGCTGAATCGATATATACCTGGCACAACCCCGATCTTCACCGGGACGACGGAGACTGGCTAAGCGACCGCCTCAAGCAGCCCTTTGACGCGATCACTCCCGAAATCTACCTGGCATTCCTCCGGCAACTGGCGGATTCGTACCGGACCCGGCTCGACGAGGTCGCTCCTGTCATAGCCGCCGAGTCCCACGAACAGATGGTGGAGCGCTTGCTCCAGTTCCTGGCGTTGCCATTCTGGAGCGCCCGCTGGTATCTGTACGAGCTGTGGACGGTCGTGCTGGTCCTTCGCACCGCCCAGCATCGCTGGCCGGTTGAGCTTCTGGGCCTCAGCGCCAATGCCGACGGGACGGCGGAGTGGATCCTCCCTGGTGGCACGGCACGAGATCCGGTGGCCAGCATCGGTGAGCGGGGACAGGTCGCCTGCTGGGTACAGCGCAAGACCTATCATCCGGGCACCGGCGCGGGCCTGGAACCCGACCTCCGGCTGATCAGCCAGCTACCTCCCTACCACGACATCGCCATCGTGGAAAACAAGGACCGGCGAACGCTTCGGCGTCGTAAGCTCAGCGAAATTCTTGATCGATATGTTGGCGGCACGTACGCCGATGTCGTCTGGATGGTGAACTACGAGGAGTTCCCGGCCACCGCCCCCGCCCTCGCGCAGCGATGGCCGGAGCGCCAGGTTCACTTCGCCTCCCACTTCCGGCCGGGCGAAATCCCAGCCGCCTTCGAGCCCAGCCTGATCTCGGCGATGGCTCCACGAATGGAGGACCGTCCCGCCAGCACAGCGAGCGAACTGACCGCGACGCTCACCTGGACGAGCGTTTCCCGAGATCTGGACTTGCATGCGTGGATCGTCCTGGACGGTAAGTTGTCCCATATTTACTACGGCAACCCGGGAAGCCTGGAAAGCCCGCCGTACGCCCAGCTCAGCGACGATGTCCGAGACGGGCCGGGATCCGAGACGCTAAAGGTGCGCGCCACTTCGTATTCTCTGCTCGTGCTGGCGGTTTATGCCTATTCGGGAGAAGGGACCCTGGCCCAGGCTGGGGCGGCTCTTTCGGTCACTGGTGGAGAACCAGAATTCACCCTCCTGGCGCCACCGGGTGATGGACGCTGGTGGAACGCGCTGACCATTCAGGATGGCGGGCTCCATATCGAGGCACCCGGCACGCTGAGCGACGAACGCCCCACCGTGCCGGATGGGCGGACCCAGTCCTAGTGCCGGACGTACACGTCAAGTGACGATCGAGGGAACTACAATCGCGGCCACGATGGCTGCGGTGATCGCAATGGTATAGCCGAGCACCGTGAAGCCGAACCATCGCCAGTATCGGTTCCTGGCGTGCGCTATGCGGTCGCCAACAATCTGGCCGGTCTGCTCTTCCCCCAGAAGCCTGTCAAAGCGCCCTCGCTCGTGGCCGAACACCTTTCCTATCTCGAGGAATTGGCCGACCTGTGCACTCAGCCCGTAGAGACCAGGGAAGACCAGCACGTATCCGCCATAGGCAAGCACCCCGACCCGGAACAGCGCCGAGTTGAACGGCGCCTTGAATGCTGCCGCTATGGCTGAGCCGATGAGCACGGCAACAGCGGCGAGCAGCGTATCGCCCAGGCTCTTGGTGAGTGCGGTGATCTTCTCGCCGGAGTTGATCACGACGTCGTCGACGACTCGTTCGAGCTGGTGTTCCTTGTCCAGGTACTGGGTGAACTTGTCCTCGATGAAGGCGCGCCATTGGTTGTCGAGCGCCGACAGGATGCCGGGAACGTGGTCGATGAGCGTGACCAGCCGGTCGGGCACCGGCACCGTTTCGAGCATCTGAGCGATCCGCACCTGGGTGAACTGCAGCCGGTCGGCTGCCCAGTCCCGTGCCGCGCCCTCATCCCGCAGCCGGTAACACCAGTCGATCAGGTCAGCGAATCCCTGAGCTGCGACCCGGGTCAGCGCAGTCCCGATCGGCTGGTTCTCTCGAGCGCTGATCATCACCGTGATCTGACCGCCTATGTACTCGGCCTGGATTTCCCGGTCGCCGGCGGCCGATCGCAGGCGCCGCGCCCGGTCGCAGGTGTAGAGCAGGCAGAGCTGGACATAGGCGGCGGCGAACAACTCCTCCACTTGGGAGCCACCCGGCTCGCCGTCGAGCTGAAGCTGAATGGGTGTGAGTTGTTGCACCCACTGGTAGTCCCAGCTGATCTGCTGCACCCGATCGGTGCGCATCCGCTGGATGGCGGTGGTGACCGGAGCGGGCAGGGCGAGAAGCGGAGGGAGTGGCCCGGCGAGCTGGGATACCCCGACGATCTGGAACGCCGGGCCGCAGCGTTGCAAGCCGGGTTTGGCATCACCGATGAGCAGGCGCCGGGCCTCAGTCTTCTCCCCCCAGATGGCCTGCTCCAGCTCGTCAAGTCCCTGGGCGAGCAGGCCTCTGACTGAGATGGCAAAGAAGTAGTACACGTTGCGGCGTGCCTCTTCCGCCCCCATGACCTGGTCGAGAAGCGTGTACTTGTCGATCCACAGTTGGAGGTCGTAGGAGTTGCCACTGATGAAGTTGCCCTTGCTCGCGTCGAAGACCTCCCGCGTTATGCCCGGTTCGATCTGGAGTTCCGGGAGGTCCGCCAGCAGGAACGTCGCCGTCAGGCAGTCCCCATACCCATCTATCAGCTGCTCAACGACGGCATAGTCGAGATCCTTGACAGTCTGGCCGTCGACCTGTGCCCCGATATTCAAGTGCTCCGGCTTTTCGATGGCTTCGAAGGGCAGGCTGAGCGCCGACAGGAACGACATGAGCGGCGCGCTGCTGAGCTGCGTCACTCTGGAACCCAGGTACTGGTCTCGATCGTCACCCGGAAAAGGCGTGGGCTCTGGCCCGGCACCTCAACCAGCGTCACCATCTGGTCGTAGGCTTTCCTGTTGACCTGCACCCGAAGGCCGTTGTCGCCGCGATAGCGCACTTTCCCACCCAGCAGACGATCCCGTGTCTTTGGGTCGATATCGAAGGCACGGTCGAGGTGCTGCTTGGTTACCTCCTCGTCGATCGCGTTACGCTCGGCAGGCGGCAGGGTGGGCAGCCACTCCGCGAGATCGACGGTCACTCCAGCGAACAACCCCTGGGCAGCCTTGTCCAGGGCGACCAGCCGGTCGGCGGGCAAGCTTGTCTGCAGACGCTCGCGAACGGCATTGACGGCCCGGTAGAGGCTCGTGGTGAGCGCCTTGTCGTCGAAGGCCACCTCGGCGCCCAGGAAGCCGTCCATGAAGAACTTGGCGGAGACATCAGGCACCTGCCGGTCGAGCACCAGCAGGTGATAGCCGTCTTCGGGCCGCCACAGCCGCGCGAAGGCGCACTTCTGCAGCCTCTCGCGAAGCGTCGGCAGCACATCCGGCAGCTCGCTCACGACGAGATAGCTCATCCCGCCGGAGTCGGTGCGCCATTCCGGCCGGAACACGTCCGACGGGTCGAGCTTGACCAGGGCGGCGAAATGCTCGTCGTGCAGTTCGCTGGCGGCGGCGTCGCGGTAGATGCCCACCGCCAGCGCGCCAGGCGCGATCCGCTGGTCGTCTCCGATGGCGTCGTGCAGCGCCGTGGCGAGCTCTTGAGAGGCGGGAACCAGATCGCGGGTCCCCTGAAGCAGCGACTGGCAGGCCTCTCGCACCCGGTTAGTGCCTGGCTGGTCCTGCCACTTCGCCGCTCTGGTCTGTGAGTCCTTCAGGCCATTCGAAATGTGACCGGCCAGGAATTCGGTGAGCTTGGGAGAATCGCCGAGCGGCAGCTCCCGGCTGGACATCCGCAGGCCGCCGGCGCCGGCTTCGACCTGGTGCAGTATCGCCCGCTCCAGGCGTACCTTCTCAATCTGGCGCATATGCACACTTCCACCCCCGCTGATTCGCAACGCTTCATGCTCACATAGCACACATACGATGTTCATACATAAATTACGGTCCAGCGGGCTCGGCGAGGCCGCCCTGATCAAACACCCCGAACGACCAGTCCTGGCCTGGCCCCGGACGCACCGGCCAGCTTGGCGATGTCATGTGGGTCGCTGGTGAGCACAATGGCCTGATGGGCTAGGGCGACAGCGACGACCACGGCATCGACGACGTCACTGGTACCTGCCTTCCCGCACAGCGCACCGGCGTCCTTCGCAACGTCCGCGACCGTCGGCTCGATCTCGCAGGTCCACAGGAAACGGCCAAGAACCACCTGGCGACGGCTGTCCCGCCAAGCCTGCCCTATGACGATGGCCGGGACGATGACCCGGCGCCCTTCTTCGAGAGCCAGCTGGTGGCGGGCCCACATCCGGCGATCGTTGGAGTCGACAGCGATCAGCACACCGGCGTCGTAGACGTAGGGGACGCTCACCCGGCCGGCCTGCCCGCCCCTCCGAGCGCCTCGGCGTCGTCGGCCGCCATCTCGGCCCGCACGGAGGCCAGTTCCTCAGCGGTGAACGCGCCGTGCTCAGCCTGCCATTCAGCGATCAGCCTGCGGCCTTCCCTGAGCCGCAGCTCGCGCTCGGCCGCGCTCGCCACCAGGCGCGACACGGGCACACCCGCCTCGTGCGCCGCCGCGCTGATCGCCTCCACCAGCTCTTCCGGGAGAGTGATGGTCACCTTCTTGGCCGCCATACTTATACCATACTCGGATATGGCGACCATCGTGGAGCCAAACACATCAGGCTGACCCCGCGTGCTGTTGCGGGGCTTCTTGCGCCCGCAGCGGCGGCGACCAGCCGTTGCCCGCCACGTACTCCCGGACGATCTTGGCTGGCACGCCGGCCACCACACAGCGGTCGGGGATCTGACCACGTACCACCGAGCCGGCGGCGACCACCACGTTGCGGCCGATGCAGGCGCCGGGAAGGATGATCACCCCGGCGCCCAGCCAGCTCCCGGCACCGATGGACACGGCCGTGTTCGTCGGCACCTGGCGGCCGATGGGCATCTCCGGGTCGGCGTAGCCGTGGTTCTGGTCGGTGATATAGACATAGGGGCCGGTATACACGTCGTCGCCGATGTCGATGGAATGGTGCGCGACGATGTGGCTGCCGCGGCCGATCACGCAGCGGTTACCGATCCGCAACACTGGCACCGCGCCGAGGTCCTGGCCGGGCAGCATCCCCGCGGACATCGTCACGTGCACGCCGACCAGCGTGTCCTCGCCGAGCACGATCCAGCGTTCGCCGTAGACGGACCCGCCGGGGAAGGCGATCATCGAGCCGTTGCCGAACCCGGCGAACTTCCGCCCGGCCGGCGTCTCCGCCGTCACAACTCCCGCATTTTGGACGCCCTGCCACACCCGGTGCACCAGAACCCATGCGGCGCGCCGGTAGCGGCGGGTTACTTCGTACCTCCAGGACATCGCCCGATAACGGTACCGGCCCGTAAGGGTTATTCAAGACCGGCCAGCGAGGACAGGCGATTTGTGCCTGCCCGGGTGCCCAGTGGAGGTTCTTCAAGACCGGCCAGCGAGGGCAGGCGATTTGTGCCTGCCCGAGTGCCGGTGCAGGTGGCACCGCAGCGGCCGGAGTGGGCTTCTTGAAGAACCGTAACGTTGAATCAGACGGGGTGCAGGTGGCACCGCAGCGGCCGGAGTGGGCTTCTTGAAGAACCTGAACTTCTGAGTAACGCACAGCTAACCGGTCAGACGCTCGACGCGGCGAGCTGGCCGCAGGCGCCGTCGATCTCGCTGCCCCGGGTGTCCCTGATCGTGACCGGGACGCCGTGCGCCTCGAGCCGGGCGACGAAGGTGTCCATGGTCGCCGGCGCGGACGCGGTCCACTTCGAGCCCGGCGTGGGGTTGAGCGGGATCAGGTTCACATGGGCCAGCTTGCCCGCCAGCAGCACGCCGAGGGCGTCCGCCCGCCAGGCCTGGTCGTTGATGTCGCGGATCAGCGCGTACTCGATGGAGATCCGGCGGCCGGTCGCGGCGGCGTAGCCCCAGGCGGCGCCGAGCACCTGCGTTACCGGCCAGCGCCGGTTCACCGGCACGAGCGTGTCCCGCAGCTCGTCGTCCGGGGCGTGCAGCGACACCGCCAGGGTCACGGCCAGCCCCTCCCCGGTCAGCCGCTGCATGGCCGGGACCAGGCCCACCGTGGAGACGGTCACGTGCCGCTGGGACAGGCCAAGGCCGTGCGGCTGCGGGTCGGTGATGCGGCGGACGGCGGCCAGCACCCGGCTGTAGTTGGCCAGCGGCTCGCCCATGCCCATGAACACGACGTTGGACAGCCTGCCCTGGCGGCCACCGGCGGAGCCGGAGGCCACTGCTCGCGCCCCGGCGATCACCTGCTCGACGATCTCCCCGGTGGACAGGTTCCGGGTCAGCCCCGCCTGCCCGGTGGCACAGAACGGGCAGCCCATCCCGCAGCCGGCTTGTGAGGAAACGCACATGGTCGCCCGGCCGGGATAACGCATGAGCACCGACTCGACCCAGGCGCCGTCAAAGGTGCGCCACAGCGTCTTTCTCGTCATACCCTGATCGCAACTCAGCTCACGAACGCTGGTCAGCAACGTGGGCAACAGCTCGGCGACAAGCGAAGCGCGGGACGAGACGGGCAGATCGGTCATCTGATCCGGTTCATCGGTAAGCCGGGCAAAATAGTGCCGGGACAACTGATCGCCGCGAAAAGGCGGCTCACCAAGCTGCGCCGCGGCTTCCCTCCGCGCGGCCGGGTCGAGATCGGCGAGATGACGCGGCGGCCTGGCCATAGATGCGCCACGGCCCGATGCCGCCGCCTGCGAGAGCTGCACTTGGGCTCCGTTCTGCGGACGGATCTTGCGGGCGGCTGGACTCGTTCATGATATGCGGTCGCGAAGGGGAAACAATGTCGCCCTTAATGCCTGGCGCGCACGGCCAAGTTAGTAGATTTCCTTCTATGGCGAAGATGCGCGCGCGGGCCGGACAGCCGGATCCCGAAATCCTTGTGGAGAGCACGAGTCCCTACGAGAGCCGCCGCATGATCGTCGAGTGTGATGGGATCACCACGGCCGCGTATCTGAACGACGAATCGTCCCCCGTCGCCGCCACCTGGATCGCCAATCATCAGCCGGCCCCGCCCACGACCGACCTCGGCCGGCTGAACTCGGGCCGGGCGCCGGTGATGCCGCTCGCGCACACCAAGCATCCGTTCGGCCGCCCGCGACTCGACCCGGGCAGCCTCACCGTCCTGTGGTTCGAGGAGGGCGACGGGGCCGCCGTGCTGGAGAACGGCCAGTTGCTCGCGGTGATCCCCGGCTGGGCCGACATGACCAAGGGTATGCCCGGCTACAGCCGGGACATCATCGGCCAGACGCCGTTCGGCTGGTCGCTGGACGACGCCATGGAAGGCCTCGGCCCGCGGGCGCAGCAGGCCAGCGCGTTCTGGGAGTGGCGGGAGACCGCCGGTTCCTGGGGCGGCTTCCAGCAGGCCGCCCTCGGCCATCTGCTGAACAAGCTGGGCCCCGGCTCACATTACTGGGACGCCGGCGCGGGCAAACTGCCCGTGGTAGGAGTCTCCGAGCGCCCGGCCAGCCCGGCCCGGCCCTACACGGTACTGTCCACGGTCGGGATGAGCTGCCAGCGGATGCCGGTGGTCGAGCAGTTCGTTGAGGAAGCGAGCGCCTACACCCGGATCGAGCTGGTGATGGCGACCACCCTGCCCAGCCCCCAGGCGGCCCGGGTGTTCCTCTGGCTGGCTCAGTATCCCTGGCGGGCGGTAACGTGGTTCGGCCCGGGGCACAGCGTGCGCTGGTACCACAAGCCCGCGACGTTCCCACTGGGCGGCGGCAACGAGGCAGTGCTGCTGCTCGACGACCCCGGCGGGCTGGTCGGCCCGGACGTGCCGGACCTGTCGGGATTCTCGTTCGGCGGCGACCCGGTCCGCTGGCTGTGGGTAATCCCGATCACCGAACGGGAACGGCTGCTGGCCAAGGACCGCGGCTCGGCAAGCCTGGTCAACGAGCTGGCCGCCCAGCGCCGCAGCTGGGTCGTCGGCCCGTAGAGTCATCCCACCGCGAACGGCAACCACCGCGGACCACTACTGCCCCCATCGATGTCCTGGCATTGGTGTCCAAGGGATGACAACGTTGTCATCCCGGATGTGAATGCCGCACGTACGCTGTCGTCCGCACCCGTCTGCGGGAACCGTAAGGAAGCGCAAAGATTTTCAGCGCGAGACGAAGACGAACCCGCACGTACGCCATCGTTCGCACCCGTCTGCCAGGAACCGTAAGGAAGCCCAGAGATTCAGCGCGGGACGAAGACGAACCCGCACGTACGCCAACGTTCGCACCCGTCTGCCGGGAACCGTAAGGAAGCCCAGAGATTTCAGTGCGGGACGAAGACGATCAAGAGTAGCCAGGTGACCGGGGCGGTGACCAGCATCGCGTCGATCCGGTCCAGCGCTCCGCCGTGGCCGGGCAGCAGCGAGCCCATGTCCTTGATGCCGAGGTCACGCTTGATCATCGACTCGATCAGGTCACCCATGGTCGCCACGGCGACCACGGCGGCGCCGAGCAGCAGGCCCTGCCAGACGTGCCTGTGCAGCAGCACAGGCAGCAGCACGCCGCCGAGAACCAGGCAGGCCAGCGCGGACCCGGCCAGGCCCTCCCAGGTCTTCTTCGGGCTGATCAACGGGACGAGCGGGTGTTTGCCGATCAGGATGCCGGCGAAGTAGCCGCCGGTGTCGCTGCCGACGGTGAGCGCGAGGAACAGCAGGGTCCGGCGGGCGCCGGCCGGGTCGCTGAGCATGAGCACCACGAACATGCCGGGCAGCGGCAGGTAGGCCACCGCGAACATGCTGGCGGTGATGTCCCGCAGGTAGCCGGTGGCGGTGCCGTGCAGCCGCCAGCCCATCAGGGCGATCAGGGTGAGCCCGAGCGCGGCCAGCGCGGCCTTGTAGCCGAGCCAGTAGGCGCAGGTCCACAGCGCGGCCTGGCCGGCATACAACGGGATCAGTGGGAGCCTGATCCCGCGTGGCCGCAATGCCCGGTCCAGCTCCCAGAGCGCGATCGCGACCGCCGCGCCCATCATGATCAGGAAGGTCGACTTCACCGTGAACAGGGTGCCTATGGCGAGCCCGCCCAGGCCCAAGCCAACGGCGATGGCGACTGGCAGGTTGCGGCCGGCCCGCGAGGTCCGCTTGGGCGTGGCTGCGCCGTCCTTGGCCGTGCTGTCTTCGGTCTCGCTGTCCTTGGCCGTGCCGTCTTCGGCCGCGCTGTCCTTGGCCGCGCTGCTGCCCCCCGGGGCAGCGTCCGTCATCGGCTCGTTGCCCTCGACTGACTCGGCGTCTTCGGCCGGTCCATGCTCCTGGAGATGCAAGCTAGACCTCGAGCAGCTCCGCTTCCTTGTGTTTGAGCAGCTCGTCCACCTGGGCGACATAGGTGTGGGTGAGCTCGTCGAGCTCGCGCTCGGCCCGGCGGACCTCGTCCTCGCCAGCGTCGCCGTTCTTGATCAGCTTGTCGAGCGTGTCCTTCGAGTGCCGCCTGATGTTGCGGATGGAGACCCGGCCGTCCTCCGCCTTGCGGTGAGCGATCCTGACGTACTCGCGCCGGCGTTCCTCGGAGAGTTCGGGGAAGACCACCCGGATGATCGACCCGTCGTTCGACGGATTCACGCCGAGATCACTGTTGCGGATGGCCTTCTCGATGGAGCCGAGCGAGGATTTGTCGAACGGCTGGATCACGACCATCCGGGGTTCGGGGATGTGAAACGAGGCCAGCTGGTTTACCGGCGTCTGCGTCCCGTAATACTCGGCCGTGATCTTAGCGAACATTGCCGGATGAGCACGGCCGGTGCGGATGCCCGCGAATTCTTCCTTCGCGACCGCGACGGCCTTCTCCATCTTCTCCTCGGACTCGAAGAGCGTCTCTTCAATCACTTCGGCTCCCCTGCGTTGCCTGGGGTCCCGGACTGGCCCACCAGAGTCCCGATCCTTTCACCTCTGACCGCACGAAGCACATTCCCGGGCTCCATCAAGGCGAAAACGATGATCGGCAGGCCGTTATCCATGCAGAGGCTCACCGCGGTGGAGTCCATGACTTTGAGCCCGCGGCTGAGAACTTCGGAGTAATCGAGCTGCTGATACCTGACCGCGTCCGGGGTGACCCGCGGATCGGCATCGTAAACGCCATCCACCTGAGTGCCCTTGAGCACTGCCTCGGCGCCAATCTCCAGCGCCCGCTGGGCCGCGCAGGTGTCGGTGGAGAAGTACGGGGCGCCCAGCCCGGCACCGAAGATGACGACGCGGCCCTTCTCCAGGTGCCGGATGGCCCGGCGCGGGATGTAGGGCTCGGCCACCTGGCCCATGGTGATGGCCGTTTGCACCCGGGTCTCGACGCCCAGCTTCTCCAGCACGTCCTGGAGCGCCAGGCAGTTGATCACCGTGCTGAGCATGCCCATGTAGTCGGCCCGGGCCCGGTCGATCCCCCGCTCGGCCAGCACCCGGCCGCGGAACATGTTGCCGCCACCGACGACGACCGCGACCTGGGTTCCCTCTCTGACGGCCGCGGCGATCTGCTCGGCGATGTGTGCCACCACGTCGGGCGAGATGCCGAGCGGCTCGTCGCCGGCGAAAGCCTCACCGGACAGCTTGAGCACCACCCGGCGCCAGCTCCGGTGCACCGGCGTTACCCCGGGAAACGGCCGCGCGCGCAGGCCAGCGGGCACGGCCGTCTCCACGAGCTCATCCTGGCTGCCTTGGTCTCCCACTCGTGGTCTCCCTCCTGCATCACCACCGGTACGCGGCGGACGGGACGATCCCGGGCGGTACCGCCGGGAGCGGCCGGTCCAGCCGGTAACCGCTCCCGGCCGACCTGGAGCCAGCCGATCCAGCCAGGCTGCGAAGCCACCGATTGGCGACCAGCTTAAGCCTGACCGACCACGAAGTGCGCAAACCCGAGAACGGTGACCCCATTCTCGTTGAGCACCTGCGCGACCGTCTTCTTCGGTTCCTTGACGAAGGCCTGCTCCAACAGCACGACATCCGCGTAGAACCGGTTGAGCCGTCCCTCGACGATCTTCGGGATGATCTGCTCGGGCTTGCCCTCATCCCGGGTGATCGTCTCGGCGATCCGGCGCTCCCGCTCGACCACGTCGGCCGGAACGTCCTCGCGCCGCAGGTACTGCGGCTTCATCGCGACGATCTGCTGCGCGACCTCCTTGGTCACGTCGCCGCCGTCGCTGTCGTACTGGACCAGCGAACCCTTGGTCGGCGGCAGCGACGGGTCGCTCTTGTGCAGGTAGCTGACCACGAAGCCGCCCTCGAACCGGGCCACCCGGCCGAGCTCAAGCTTCTCCTTGAGCGAGACGGCCGCCTCCTCGATGAGCTGCTGCACGGTCGTGCCCGGACGGGCCTCGGCGGCCAGCAGGGCCAGCCGGTCGGCGGGCTTGGTGGTCTCGGCGGCCTTCGCGATGTCCGCGGCGAGCTGCTGGAACTTCTCGGTCTTGGCCACGAAGTCGGTCTCGCAGTTGACCTCGAACATCAGGCCCGAGCTTGTCCCATCGAGCACCACGGCGACCAGGCCGTTGGACGCGGTCCGGTCGGCCCGCTTGCCCATGTCCTTGAGACCCTTGATGCGCAGCGCCTCTTCGGCGGCGGCGAAGTCGCCATCCGCCCCCTCCAGCGCCTTCTTGCAATCGAGGATCCCCGCCCCCGTCTGCTCGCGCAGCCGCTTGACATCCGCAGCCGATACGTTCGCCATTTCTCCATCTCTCGTCTGTAAACTTCGCCGGTCCGCTGTGCTGCATGCGAACTTCGCGTTATTCAAATTATCTGCCTGGTGGCCGGACCTTTGCCCGATCGCTCGCGTAGGCCCTCCGGGCTCACACTCGCGATGCGGCTTGAACAACGCTCGTGGGCCCGCAACCGGTGCGGGCAGACTGCGTCATCCTTCGGATGCTGCCTCGGTGGTCGCGGCCGCCGTGTCGGTGACTGGTGCCTCGGTCGCGGTCTCCCCGGTGGCGGCCTGCTCGGTCGCCTCGGTTGCGGCCCCGGTCTCGGTCTGTGCCTCGGCCTGTGCGGGCGCGGCCTGCGGCGCGCTACCGTTCACCGCGTCGTCGGCGGGACGGCTGGGCAGCAGCTCGCGCTCCCACTCGGCCAGCGGTTCCTCGGTGCCGATGTCGGCCGAAGGCTTCTCGTCGCTGTCGGTTGACGCGCCGGCCCGGGCGATCAGGCCGTCAGCCACCGCGTCGGCTATCACCCTGGTCAGCAGGGCAACACTGCGGATGGCGTCGTCATTCCCTGGGATGGGGTAGGTGACCTCATCCGGGTCGCAGTTGGTGTCGAGAATCGCGATCACCGGGATGCCCAGCTTGCGGGCCTCGCTGACGGCGATGTGCTCCTTCTTGGTGTCCACCACCCAGACCGCGCTCGGCACCCTGGTCATGTGGCGGATCCCGCCGAGCGAGCGGTCCAGCTTGTCCCGCTCACGCTTGAGGTGGAGCAGTTCCTTCTTGGTCAGGGTCGAGCCGGCCACGTCGTCGAAGTCGACCTCTTCCAGCTCCTTGAGCCGCTGCAGCCGCTTGAACACCGTGCCGAAGTTCGTCAGCATGCCACCCAGCCAGCGCTGGTTGACGAACGGCATCCCGACCCTGCGGGCCTGCTCGGCGATGGCCTCCTGGGCCTGCTTCTTGGTCCCGACGTACAGGATCGTCCCGCCGTGCGCGACGGTCTCGCGGATAAACTCGTAGGCTCGGTCGATGTAGTCCAGCGACTGCTGCAGGTCGATGATGTAGATGCCGTTGCGCTCGGTGAAGATGAACCGCTTCATCTTCGGGTTCCAGCGCCGGGTCTGATGCCCGAAGTGAACGCCGCTCTCCAGGAGCTGCTTCATGGTGACAACCGGAGCCATACCGGCAGTCCCTTCCTCTCCTTGCGTCCTGCCCACGCAGGGCGGACGCGTCTCGGTTGCTGCCTGGCGCCCGTGCACACCCGCGGCGGGCCTACCCGCTGCCCGCGGACCGAGGGGTGCGCCCCGCCAGGAACCAGTCCGGAATCCCGGTCGGCGAGCGGGCGCGCGAATTTGGTCATCCGGCTCTCCCGTGACATGGAAACTCCGGGTGACCGTCCCGTAGTCTACCCGTCCCGGGCCGGGCGGCGGCGCGCAGTCACCCCAAGCGGTGCGTGCCACGCGCGTGGATGTGCCTGCCGGTAGCTGGAGCGAAGGCGCCGGCGGCGTGCGAGCCACGCGGAGCGGCGTGCTACGCGCGCGGATGTGCCTGCCGGTAGCTGGAGCGCAGCCGCTCGATGGAGACGTGCGTGTAGATCTGGGTAGTCGCCAGGGACGAGTGGCCCAGGATCTCCTGGACGCTGCGCAGGTCGGCGCCGCCTTCCAGCAGGTGGGTGGCTGCGGTGTGGCGCAGGCCGTGCGGACCGGTGTCCGGCACACCTTCTGCCGCGGCCAGCCGCTGGTGCACCACGCGCCGGGCCGTGCGTGGGTCCAGCCGTCCACCCCGGGCGCCGAGCAGCAGCGCCGGGCCGCTGTTTGCGGTGACCAGGGCGGGGCGGCCGTCCTTTCGCCATCGCTGCAGGGCGTGATCGGCTGGCAGCCCCATCGGGACGGTACGCTCCCGGCCACCCTTACCGAACACACGAACGCAGCGCCGTTCGTGATCGACGTCGTCGATGTCGAGACCGCAGAGTTCACTGACCCGGATGGCGGTCGCGTATAGCACCTCGACGATCACCACGTCCCGCAGCGCGACCGCCGCCGCCTTGGCATGGTCGCCGCCGGCCACCGGCCGCGCGTCGCTCGTGGCCGCGTCAAGAACGGCGGTCATCTCCTGCTGGGCCAGCACGTGCGGCAACGTCCGGTGCGGCTTGGCAGTGCCGAGCATCGGCCCCGGATCCCGGGCCAGCCAGCCACGGGAATGCGCGAAAGCGGTGAACGTCCTGGCCGCCGCGCCACGGCGGGCGAGCGTGGCCCGCGCCTGGCCACTGGCGCGCTGCCGGGCGAGCCAACTGCGGAGGACTCCCACGTCCAGCTCCGCCAGCTCGGTGAGTCCGCAGAGCTGGGCGTGCTCCAGCAGCGAACGGACATCGCCCAGGTAGGCCCGGACCGTATGCTGCGACAATCCCCGCTCGGCGGCGAGATGCCGGGCGAACTCCTCGTGCGCCTGCGACAGCTCGACGTGGCTCACCATCTCAGTGTGCCGCGCGTAACGCGGTAATCCGGGGAATGCGGTCGGCTTGGTGGGCCGTGTCAGCACCGGCAGCCGCCACAGACACACTCCCTCACCGCGCCCTCCCTCACCGCGCCGATGCCACCTGATCCCGTCCGCACTGCATGGCGGCCCGCGAACCGTTGGGGCCGGGATTCGCCGTCGATGAACACTGGCGTTCATTGGGCCTTGTGTTTCTTGATTCGCCAGCCGCGCTCGCAGCGCTCTATGAATCCTCCGGCGGCGAGGGCTCCCAGGCAGCGGATGGCGGTGTCCAGGCTGACGCCGGCCGATGCGGCGATGGTGGCCGGGCCTGCTCCGGTCCGGGCGGGGACCGCGTCGAGCACACCGGACGTCTCCGGATCGAGCGCGTCGCGGGGCAGGACCGGACCCACCCGCCGCCCGGGAAGGTACTCACCGGCCAGGCCCACGTGTTCAAGGACGTCCTTGGCATCGGTGACGCAAACGGCACACCAGTGCCTCATGATCTCGTGACAGCCCGCTGAGGCCTGCGAGGTCACGGGGCCGGGGACGGCCATCAGCGGGCGGCACAGGTCGCGGGCGTGCCGGGCCGTGCTCAGTGCGCCACTGCGCAGCCCGGCTTCGATCACAACGGTGCCCCTGGTCAGGGCCGCGATCAGCCGGTTGCGCACCAGGAAGCCCTGCCTGGTCGGGTGCCGGCCTGGCGGCCATTCGCTGACCAGGACGCCCTGCGCCACGATGGCGTCAAAGAGTTGTGCGTGGCCGGCCGGGTAGGGACAGTCGACTCCGCTGGCCAGGACGGCGATGGTGGCGCCATCGGTGGCGAGCGCGCCACGGTGTGCGCTGCCGTCGATTCCGAATGCACCACCGCTGACCACGGTCCAACCACGTTCGCCAAGCGCGGCCGCCATCTCTGTGGCCACGTGCGAACCGTACGGGGTTGCGGCCCGCGATCCCACGATGGACACCGAACGCAGGCATCCGTAGCGCAGGTCCGCCGACCCACGCACCCACAGAGCGTACGGAGCACCGTCGCCAAGCACCGCGAGCTGTGTCGGCCATTCCTGGTCGCCAGGACAGATGAGCCTGATTCCCCGTCGCCGCCAGGCCGCGAGATCCAGCTCGGCGGGCATGGCCGCGAGTCTGGCCGCCCAGCGAGACAGCGCGCGAGTCACCGATCCGGCATCGCGTTCCGGAGGGTTGGCCGAGGCTGGCAGGCGGCCGGCGGTTATGGCGGCGAGCACGGTGGCGGGTTCGTTGTGGCGCAGCAGCGCGCCGAGCATGCTGTCCCCAGGCTCGACCAGATGGGTCAGACTGGCCCTGGCCAGCCGCTGCCGCTCATCGCCTTGTGTCATGACCCCACTCCCAGCCAGAGCCCGAGCGCATAGCAGGTTTCCTCTGCGTCTGGCCGAGATTTGCCAGCCAGGTCGGCGAGCGTCCAGGAGACCCGCAGGACACGGTCCACGCCACGAGCACTGATCTCGCCAAGGTCGATGGCATGCTCCAGTGGTTTCAGCGCACCCGGCGCAGGGGGAAACCGGCGCCGCAGCTCACCCCCTGGCACCTGGGCGTTGAGCCGCCACGACGTCCCCGCCAGCCGGTGGGCCGTGCGCTGACGAGCCTCGGCAACCCGCGCGGCCACCACCGCACTAGGCTCGGCCGACTTGCCGTCGCTGAGCAGCTCGGCCCGGCTGACCGGGAGGAACTCGACCTTCACGTCCACCCGGTCGAGCAGTGGCCCGGACAACCGGCCCAGATACCGGCGCCTGACGACCGGAGTGCAGACGCACGCGCCCTTTGCACCGCTGGCGCGGGCACACGGACAGGGGTTGGCGGCCAGCACCAAGGTGAACCTGGCCGGAAACCGCGCCGTCAAGGCCGCCCTGGCGATCACCACCTGACCGGACTCAAGCGGCTGGCGCAGCGCGTCGAGCACATCCCGGTCGAACTCGGGTGCCTCATCGAGCAGCA
>DATGGU010000124.1:0-5613 GCA_035308365.1 Streptosporangiaceae bacterium | reverse complement strand
GTCCGCAACACCGGGAATGCTCGCGGCGAACCGCCACAGCAGCCTGCTGGCCGCCGCGGATGGATCCGGGATGCGGCCGATGGCCTCGGCGACCTGAATAGCAGCCGTCAGGAAATCCACGCGCGAGCTGAGAGATCCGATTACCCGCCGTTCCATCGGCCAGGTAGAAACGGCCAGCAAGCCACGCACCGGCGCCAGCAGATCCGCGGTGAGCGCAGCGCAGATGTAATACGGCCGGGCGAACGGCGCGGTACGGAACGAGCGCTCCTCATCACGGCGCAGGCTGGTGACCCGCGCCGTCGGAAACGAGCCGGCGAAGAACGCCTCGTGCACGGTGGCGATCAGCCTCGGCGCCGCCGGGACGGTGAGCAGGCTGAGCGCCTCGTGCACCTGCTCACGCAACGGCAGCAGCGGGCCCCGAGTCCGGTTCCTTCCGCTGGCCCCGCCGGCAATCGCCAGGTCGTGACCGGCAGTCGCATCGCGGCCGGTGCCACCGGGTGCCTGCTGGCGGCCGCCGGGGCTGACGGCTGCCGCCAGCGGGGCTGCCAGACCTGGACGACTGCTAGCTGAGGGCGCAAGCACCTCTGGCGCACCGCCGGTCACCTGCGCAAGCGCCTCATCCCAGGCAAGCTCGGCCTTTCTCAGTTCCTCCCGCAAGGTACGAGCACGCACCCGGTCACCAGCGACGACGGCCTCACGCACAGCCACCCGCAACTGGGTGATCCGCTGCTCCAGCGCCTCGACGTGCCCGGTCATGCGACAGACTATAGCCACGACTTCCAGTAATTTCCAGCTAGTTCCAGTTAAACCCATGAAGATTAACGTTTACAGAGATACTGGCGGCTCCGCGATGTCCCAGCGGTAGCGCCAACTGCGGACGTCCGGACGGTGCCTGACGCCATCCCTCCACCGGCCGCCCCTTCTTGGATGATCGGGCCGGAGACGACGTCGAAGACCGGCTGCCAATCCTGTCATCCTGCCCCGGGCATCGAGCCCCGCACTCGGCCTACCGATGCCTGCCGGCAGCACCGGGACCGGACGCCAGAATCGGCCCACCACCGCGGCCGGAGGCCACGGCCACGACCTCGACATAGCGGGGAGCCGGTCCGGTGTCATCCCATTCGTACAGGGTTATCTTCAGGGTATTGAGCAGGCGGCCGAGCAGCACCGCGACGGGGAATGGGACACGCAAGAACAGCTCGACGCGGTGGGTGGCAGCGTGTGCGGCGCACGTCCGGATACGGCCGGCGAGGTCGGCCACCAGGGTGTCCGCGGTCTCGGCGGGGATATGGCCGCGGTGGGCCGACCGCAGGCGCATGGTACAGCTGTAGCGGCCGGGACATTGGTCAAGGTGGGCACCGAAGGTGTCGCCTGGCGGCGGTTCTGGGGCGAGGTCGACGAAGATGGCGACCGGCGCCCCGCTGGGGGCGTCACGAGGTGAGTCAGTTTCTTGGTCGAGCGTCACCTGCGGATTCTGGGGTGGGCCGGTGCGCTCGCCCCACACGCCCGTCCGGTCTTGGACGGTCACCGGCCAGCCGCTGGTCGTGGGAACGGCGGCGCCGAGGGCGAACGCGACGCTGAGATGGGCGCTGCCGGTGATGCGCAGCCGCCGGGCACCGGCGATGGCCAGCAGCCCGGGCAGGTCGGCGAGGAAGGCGTCGAACGGCGACCAGGCCTCGGCAGGTGGAAGTCGCTGCCCGGGTGCCGGCGGCGGCAGGCGGACAGCCAGCGGGAGTTCAGGCGGGGTGCCGCGCGGGTCCAGGCGGGTCTGGATGTCGAGCAGGAGCTCGTCGTGGCCGAGAGTGCGGATGGCGGTCATCCGCTGGGCGGCGAGCTCGCGGGCGAGTGCCATGATTCCGGCCTGGTCGAATAGGGGGTACTGCTTGAACCGCTGCAAGGTATCCGCTGGCTGGGCCAAGAGGGCATCGGGTGCGGCGTAGTCCAGCCCGTCCCGAGTGGGGCCGTTGCCTGCTGCGGGGCGGGGGATGGTGCTGGCGATGGCAAAGGTGAACGCGGTATCGCGTTCCAGGCGGAGCAAGCCCGGCAATTCGACATCACGGACCACGGCCGAGTTCGCGATGTCCGGGGTGACAATCAGCACGGCACCGGACAGTCCAGCGGTGAGGGCTTCTTGCAGGCGGCGGGTGGTGTCGCCAGGCGGCAGGTCGGTGATGTCGTGCCAGACAGGCACGCCAGTGGCCCGCAGCGCCCAGGCCAGGCGGGTGGCCAGATCACTGCCATCGGAGGTGCGGTAGCTCAGAAACACCGGCGCCAGCGCCCGGACCGAGGCGACGGGCACGGACGGCACCGCGGATAATTCACTCACACGCTAACTGTAGGGTCACATCACGCTCGGACATCGTCATTTGCGCCCGATTGCGGCAACCGGCAGGCCGCCCGGCATTTCGTGAAGTCATCGGTCCCCGACGGGCTCGTTCCAACCTGAATTGGCTGATCAGGAGACTGGCCTGTGTGGGTCTGGTGTGGTTGGACTGCTGGGTGGGTGCTGGCGGATCAAGATCGTTTGCCGGGTGGGGTGCGACACGGTTGGGCGATCACCCGTGCACGGGCCCAGCCAAGCCCGGCGCCAGCCGCCTTGGCCGCTGCCAGCTCGATCGGTGGACAGTAACCACGGGCGCTGCTGATGTTGCGCCGCAGCCACCGGTTAAGGTCCGCGAGGTCGGCGTGTGAAAGCCCACCCTGCTGGCCGATGGTGTGCTCGCACAAGAACGCCATATCGTTCATGCACCCAAGCACGCTACGATCCGCCGTCTTGGCCAGCAGAACCTCCTGCTGCTCAAGGTCGCCGAAGGTGGCAGGCGGCAGCCCCTCACGGTGAAGCTCCCGGTCAATGAGACCGGTGACGAGCTGACCTGTTGACCGAAGACCGGCCGCCGTCAGATTCGCCTCGAAGATCGTAAACAGCGTGCCCACATGGGTCAGCAACAGGCACTTACGGCGATCGAACCACAACAGGTTCGCATACCAGTCCTCATCATCCGGCGCGGGCGCAGGCTCCACGAGCGCCGAGCCGACCACGGCCAGGAGCTTCTTCGTACACCGCAGGATCACCGAACGGATGGTACGCCGGTAGCGACCGCAGTTTGGAACTCGTGACCACTGGCAGCTCGTGCGCTCGTTGACGACCAGCGACTGCAAGCTCCACCTCCGACCCCTTTACCGGGGCGGACGCCCGACGACCATCAAGATCATCGGTGGATCCGGGCTATACGCCTGACGGCGTGACCTCGTTTTCGGACAACCACGCGTACGTATGTACAGCCGCTGCCGAAGGGTTTCTATACGTCTGCCGGCGTGACTTCGTTTCGTACCCTGGCGGTGGCATGCGGATCGGGGCCGAGTACGACGTTTCTATACGCCTGACGGCGTGACTTCGTTTCGGACGGGCAGGAGACCTGGTAGGTCTTCTGCAAGCAGTTTCTATACGTCTGCCGGCGTGACTTCTTTTCGGACGACGCCGCTGCCAGAAGGAGCGACCCACACTTTCCGATTTCTATACGCCTGTCGGCGTGACTTCGTTTCGGACACCGCGTTTTGTGTAGCAGTGGCAGTAGCAATGGCGTTTCTATACGCCTGTCGGCATGACTTCGTTTCGGACCCGTTGACCGACGTCGATGTCACGCAGCTCCCGAAGAGTTTCTATACGCCTGCCGGCGTGACTTCGTTTCGGACGTCGACTTCACCACGAGCATGCGGATCTTCCGCGGTTTCTATACGCCTGTCGGCGTGACTTCGTTTCGGGCCAGTAGATGAAAGGCCCGTGGAACAACTCCAGGCGGAGTTTCTATACGCCTGTCGGCGTGACTTCGTTTCGGGCGATACTGGTTCCACGATCACAGACAGTGAGGTGTTTCTATACGTCTGTCGGCGTGACTTCGTTTCGGACCCGAACTCGTCCAGAGCTGACCCAAGCGGGCAGCCTGATCTGGTTTCTATACGCCTGTCGGCGTGACTTCGTTTCGGACTCGACCTCAACAAGCCGACCATTGTGCAGTCGCCGCCAACAAGTTTCTATACGTCTGTCGGCGTGACTTCGTTTCGGACCGGAGCCAAAGCAACGCTTCGCGATGCCAAGTGGGGTTTCTATACGCCTGTCGGCGTGACTTCGTTTCGGACTCAGGGCAAGTACACCGGCTTCGCCATGCAGCGGTTTCTATACGCCTGTCGGCGTGACTTCGTTTCGGGCCGGTGAGGTCTACGCAGCCTTCAGGCCCATGATGTTTCTATACGCCTGTCGGCGTGACTTCGTTTCGGACGGTGGGGGGAGAACGCTCCTGACCATCCTCCCGTTCCTGTTTCTATACGCCTGTCAGCGTGACTTCGTTTCGGACCATCATGCTGTCCGACCGCGATTCGGGGACCGTTGCCGCCGGTTTCTATACGCCTGTCAGCGTGACTTCGTCTCGGACCCTACCCCTTCTGGCGGGGCTGTGACCAGCGGTGATGGTGTCCGATTGCCCGGGTGTGCTTCGCCAGGCCGGACTGTTGTGCAGATAACTAGCCTCTTGGCGGTGTTTGGGCCGGTCGCAGGGGTTGCGCAGGTGACGGCCTTCCGTCATGATCACCAACCACCCCTTTGAACAGCACTCAGGACTACGATCCGCTGCCTCAGACTGCCTATCTTCCAGGTTACGAGGTTATGGCTGGTGAGTCTTCCGGGTGAGAAGGCGGCAGCACGGAGGTGGGCACAAGAAGCGCTACCGCACGGAAGTTGTAGTGGCGGCCGAAGATTGCGGTCATGATGGCAACGTATGGGCCTTGGGGGTGGGATGGCTGAGCTGACCAGTACGGGGGGAGCGGCGACGGCAGCTTCTTCCCAAGAACGCCTGGTGAATCTGACCGGGCATGAGTTGGTGATCTATGCCCAGCAGGCGACGGCGGGCCGTGGATCGGTCCCGGCCGAACGAGGGCTGGGGGTGTGATGCCGTCGCGGTGGGAGGTCATTCTGGCCGGTCCAGCGGATGCGGCCATTCCGCTGACCGCTCCGCATGCGGTCATGTCGCGATGGCTGGACGATCGCGATGGCCGGAGTCTGGACGCTCAGTCTGGTCATGGCGACCCGGTGAAGAAGTGGGCCTGCGGCCCGCTGCGCGCGCTTGGGCCCGGCCTGGACGGCGTGGGCATCGCTTTGCAGGTGCGGTTGCTGGACGACACGCTCGCTGGTCGCCTGCACGCTGCCGTAACGCCCGGCGCGGCGGTCCGGCTGGGGAGCTGGATGTACCGGGTACAGTCGCCGCCCCAGGTCGTGGCCAAAGCTAGCTGGCAGGAACTCCGCCGCTGGCCAGGTACCCGCGCCTGGCAGGTACGGTTCGCCACCCCAGCCTGCGCGCGCAGGCGCAACCGCACCGCTCCCCTGCTGGCACCCGAGGCGCTGGCCCGGGGCCTGGCCGAACGCTGGCGGTACCTGGATCCGGCCACCGCGCCCGAGGTGGCATGGCGGGAAGCCGGGCCGGTCTGGGTGAGCGACCTGGACGGGCACAGCGAGGTGCAGATCCTGTCCCGCCGTCTGGGCCGTGCCGGCCGCCCGGTCATGCAGGAGGAGATCATTTCGGGCTTCACCGGCCGGGTCCGGTATGTCTGCGATCACGGCAG
>DATGGU010000123.1:0-5044 GCA_035308365.1 Streptosporangiaceae bacterium | reverse complement strand
GCCGGCCCATCCGACATCACCATCGCCCGCAACCCCACCACCGGACACCCACACGTCCGCCAGCTATCCGCCCCCGACACCAACCGCACCCGCTCAGCCACCGGCAACCCAGCCACCAAACCACCCAACATCACCGACCCGGCCACGACAGACGGCGGACCGGCCGCGGTGCCCAGCGCGGGGATCAAAGCTTCTCCAGCAGTTCCGTCATCAGCGCGCGTTCGGCGCCGAGCGAGGCCGGTGAGGTTACGAACACGGCGAAGAGGGCGGCCGCGGTCACCTTGCACGGGCTCATGGACGTCCTCTCCGCCGGGAAGGCCAGCTCACCTGGTCCGGATTCCAGGAGAGTACGGCCGCCCGCGATGGCCGCCCAGCCTGCACCCGGCAACCGCAGGTCAGCCACGGGTCACCGGCCCGTCGCCATGAAACTTTCTCCACCGCGGTGCCGGCGGAGCGGACTTTCCGCAGGCGCGGGCGCATTGCCGCTGCGAAGGGTGGCTCTCGCGCAGGCGTAAGCGGAGCATCAAAGGCGCACACGAACGCCGAGGCTCCCTGGAGGAGGATCCCGCATGAAACTTCGAGCGCCCCACCGGCGGCGATTGCGCGCCGTCGTGGTGGCATCAGCCCTCGCGGTGAGCATGGGCGGCCTGGCCGCGGGCCAGGCCATCCAGGCCGCACCCGCCGCTGCCGCGACCGCCAGCTGCAGCGCCGCCTACTCGGTGAGCACCGACTGGGGCAGCGGGTTCACCGCGGCGATCACCGTCACCAACACCGGCACCACCGCCATCACCGGCTGGACCCTCACCTACAGCTACACCGGCAACCAGACCCTCAGCCAAGGCTGGTCAGGAAACTGGTCGCAGTCCGGGAAGACCGTCACGGTGACCAATGCCTCCTGGAATGGGAACCTGGCCCCCGGCGCCAACACGCAACTCGGCGCCAACTTCTCCTACACCGGCACCAACACCGCCCCCGCCTCGGTCACCTGCACTCCGTCCGGATCCGGCCCGCCACCACCGGGCTCGATCGTGGCCACCCCCACCAGCCTGCAGGTCACCCAGGGCAGCACCGGCACCTTCACCCTCGCCCTGTCCACCGCACCGTCGGCGAACGTCACCGTGTCCATCGCCGCCAGCGGCAACAGCGGACTGACCGCCGCCCCCACCACCCTGACCTTCACCCCGTCCAACTTCTCCACCCCGCAGACTGTCACCGTCACCGCCAACAGTTCCGGCACCGGAACCACCACCTTCACCGCCAGCGCCAGCGGCGAAACCTCAGCCACCATCACCGCCACCGAAAGCCCGTCAAACGGCGGTGGCAGCTGCAGCTCGGGCCTCACGCTCCAGGCGAATCCGCCGAAGTTCTCCGTGGGCCAGGGCCAGACCGAGGTCTTCGGCGTCTCGCTGAACGAGGCACCCTCGTCCAGCATCACGGTAAGCGTCGCGCGCACCTCGGGAAACACCGGCCTGTCGGTGTCCAGCGGTTCATCGACCACGCTGTCGTCGAGCAACTGGAACCTGCCGCAACCGGTCTATGTCGCCGCCGACAATTCGAGCACCGGGGCGGCCACGTTCACGATCAGCGCGCCCGGCTGCAGCCCGGTGACCGTCACCGGAACCGAGACGGCGGCAGGCTCGGGCACGACGCCGGGCCACGTGGTCAACCCGTTCACCGGCGCGAGCTGGTACGTCAACCCGGATTACACCGCGGAGGCGAACTACTCGGCAGGCTTGGCCAGCGGCACGCTGGCCGCGCAGATGCAGTACGTGGGCAAGCAGTCCACGTCCATGTGGCTCGACCACATCGGCGCGATCTACGGTGGCACGGACAATGTCAGCGGGATCAACAACACCCAGCGGATGAGCCTGCAGGCCCAGCTGCAGAACGCGGTGGCCGCCGACTCCAGCGGCTCGCCGATGATCGTCCCGATCGTCATCTACGACCTGCCGGACCGCGACTGCGCGGCGCTCGCCTCCAACGGCGAGCTGTCCATCAGCAACAACGGCCTGTCGTATTACGAGCACTCCTACATTGACCCGATCGCACAGATCCTCAGCGACTATGCCAACACGAACCTGCGGATCGTCGCGACCATCGAGCCGGACTCACTGCCGAACCTGGTCACCAACGAGTCCGTGGCCAACTGCTCCCAGGCGAACTCCAGCGGCGTGTACACCAGCGGCATCGAGTACGCGCTGAACAAGCTGCACGCGATCCCCAACGTCTACAACTACCTCGACATCGCGCACTCGGCCTGGCTCGGCTGGTCGAGCAACTTCCAGCCAGCGGTAAACCTGTTCCACCAGGTGGCGGCAGCCACCACCGCCGGCGTGAAGAGCATCGACGGGTTCATCTCCGACACGGCGAACTACATCCCGGTGCACGAGCCGTACATGACCGCGACGGAGCAGGTCGACGGCAACCCGGTCGACTCGGTCACCTACTACTCCTACGACCCGTACATCGACGAGTTCACCTACGACCAGGCTATGTACAACAGCCTGGTCAGCGCGGGCTTCCCAGCCAGCATCGGAATGCTCATCGACACCTCGCGCGACGGCTGGGGCGGACCGAACCGGCCCACCGGCGCCTGCCCGGCCAGCACATGCACCACGACCACGCAGTTCGTCAACGCATCCAAGGTCGACCAGCGCCCGTTCCGTGGCGAGTGGTGCAACATCGAGAACGCGGGCATCGGCGCCGTGCCCCAGGCCAGCCCGGACTCGTCGTTCCCGAACCTGTACGCCTACATCTGGGTCAAGCCGCCAGGTGAGTCCGACGGCACCTACCCGGCCTTCTCCGGCAAGGGCGACCCGCACTGCGACCCGAACGGCAGCTACACCGATGGCAACGGCAACACCTACGTAACCGACGCCATCCCCAACTCGCCGCCAGCAGGTACCTGGTTCCCCGTCGCGTTCCAGCAACTGGTCCAGAACGCCGACCCGGCCATCCCGTAATCAGCCCCACTCCAACCTGCCCCCGCGCGGCGCACCGTGCGGGGGCAGTTCCATCGGTGCTGGGTAGTGGATCAGCTGAATCGCGCAGGCGATCGAAGTCAACGATCTGGCACTGCTGGACAGCGATCATGTCGACCATGAAAAGGCCCGCGACTGGATGAGTCACGAGATCCACTACGGGTGGGCGTCATGTGCTATCACGCAGAACGGCTTCGTCACAATCATCAGCCAGCCGCATTATCCGAGCCCTGTCCATCCAGCCCAGGCAATCAAACGACTCGCGCATGCGGCCAGTACGGAGCATCACGAGTTCTGGCCATGTTCAGTCAGCCTGCTCAACGATAATGTGGTCCGTCCCGATCGGCTGCACGGCCCAAAAAGGTCAGCGATGCCTGCCTTCTCGCGCTTGCCGTATCCCATGACGGTCGGTTCGTAACATTCGGCCAATCAATCCCACTCAATGCAGTCCAAGTAGCACGGGCAATCCACCTGACGGTGCTGTAGCCGCCCGGTTGACTCTGGCTGCCGGGGCCGGCCGTCCCGGCAGCCAGAGTGTGGGCGGCTGGTGCGGGTCAGCCTGCCGGGAGGGCTTGCAGGATGGACTTGTAGGCGGCGCCGTAGGCGGTTGGGGTGCCGGTGTAGTCGGTGATCAGCCCGGGGCCGCTGCTGCACGGGAAGTCAGCGTTCCAGGCCCAGGCCAGGAAGCTGGCCTTCTCCGATTCCAGCCAGGTGGTCAGCGGGTTGATGTAGCTGCCTGAGCAGTCGTTTTCGCCGATCTCGCCGGCGATCAGCGGCACCTTGGCGGCCACCGGCGCCACCTGGGAGGTCCAGCAGGACTGGTTGCTGCACGCGTTGAAGTTGTAGGAGTGCCAGGAGGCGGTCAGGTTGTGATCCGGGTCGGCCGGCTCGTACTGCAGCCACTGGGTCAGGTCGTTGGAGTATTCCAGGCCGCCGAGCATGATCACGTTGTTGGCGCCGGTGGAACGAACCGCGTTCACCAGGGATTGCATTCCGGCGACCGGGTATCCGATGCCGACGCAGGAGCTGCCGCCGTTGAGCCAGCACTGCCAGCCCTCGGTCTCGTTGGAGTTGTCGGCCCGCTCCGGGTAGGGCTCGTTGAACAGGTCGAAGATCACGGCGTCGTTGCCCTTGAAGGTGTTGGCCACCGAGGTCCAGAACGGGACGGACTGCGCCGCGTCGGGCATCGGCTTCTGGCAGGTGGCCTGTGCGGACGAGCAGCCGGCCGACGGGCCGGTGTACTGGCCGTCGGTCCAGTGCAGGTCCAGGATGGCCACGATGCCGTTGGCGTTCAGCAGGCTGACGTAGGCCTTGATGGCGTTGATGTAGTTGGTTCCGGCGTAGGCGGAGTTTACGTAGGACTCGGCGTTCCAGCAGGCCTCGTTCAGCGGTACCCGGACCGCGTTGACCGGGCCCCAGCTCTTCATCGCGGTGATCGAGGCCTGGTCGTTCGGGCCGTCGAAGATGCCGTTGCCCTGCACGCAGGCGTACTCGGTGCCGGAGCGGTCAACCCCGTGCAGCGTCACCGGGTTCCCATTTTGATCCACCAGCTCGTTCCCCGACACATGGAGCTGAGGCGCGGGGCCGCCGCTCGATGGGGATTCGGTGGCGGTGACGGTGGCTGAGGTTTCGCCGCTGGCGCTGGCGGTGAAGGTGGTGGTTCCGGTGCCGGAGCTGTTGGCGGTGACGGTGACGGTCTGCGGGGTGGAGTAGTTCGACGGGGTGAAGGTCAGCGACGCCGGCGAGGCGGTCAGGCCGGTGTTGCCGCTGGCCGCGATGGACACGGTCACGTTGGCGGTGGGCGCAGCGGACAGGTTCAGGGTGAAGGTGCCGGTGCTGCCCTGGGTGACCTGCAGGCTGGTGGGGGTCGCCACAATCGATCCGGGGGGCGGGCCGGAACCCGCCGGGGTGCACGTCACCGCGGCCGGGGCGGTGTTGGTGCCGGTGTAGGAGAAGTTGGCGCCGATCTGGGTGCTGGCCCCTGGGGAGAGGTTGCCGTTCCAGGACATGTTGGTCACGGTGATGGTTTCGCCGGACTGCGACCAGTTCCCGCTCCAGCCCTG
>DATGGU010000122.1:0-24913 GCA_035308365.1 Streptosporangiaceae bacterium | reverse complement strand
ACCACTGGCTGGGGCGAGCCGATCTACCCCGACACCGTCACATCGCTGATGTCCAAGCTCATCCGAGCGCACAACGAGCGCGCGCAAGACCCACGCCCGAAGGACCAGCTACCACGCGCCCGGCTCCACGATCTGAGACATCTACACGCCACGACCCTGCTACTCGCAGGCGTCCCGGTGCACGTCGTGGCGGCCCGCCTCGGTCATGCCGACCCGGCCATCACCCTCCGCGTCTACGCCCACGTGATCCGCTCCGCCGAGGCCGCCGCTGCCGACATCTTCGCCCAGGCGGTCAACGCCGCATAACCGGCCCCAACAGCGCGCCCTGCTAACACCCGCTGTTAGCACATCCGTTAGCACAAAGGCCCCTTCCAAGATCGGAAGGGGCCTTTGACCTGCGAGCCGCCTATCGGAATCGAACCGATGACCTACGCATTACGAGTGCGTCGCTCTGACCGTCTGAGCTAAGGCGGCGCGGCCCAGCAAGGGCGGCGGTCCCCGAGTTTACCGTTCCCAGCCGGCAACTATGTCCCCACCGCCCGACCTGACTATAACCGCAGGCCAGACGACTTCACGGCGGGCACACGGTCCCGCTGCGCGGCACCGTTCCGCTGATCAGATAGCGGTCTACCGCGCCGTCAACGCAAGAGCTTCCCATCATGTACGCGGTGTGCCCGTTCCCGTCCCATCCGAGCAGTATGCCGGACCGTAGCTCCCGGGCCAGCGCCTGCGCCCACCGGTACGGCGTAGCCGGGTCCCTGGTCGTTCCTACCACCAGAACCGGCGGCGCACCGGCACCGGTGATCTTGGGCAGCGGATATGACGGCACCGGCCAGTAGGCACACGGCAGGCTCCCCCACACGATCGCCGCACCGAACTGTGGAGCCGCCCGGGCCGCCGCGGCGGCATCCGAACGCCATTGTGCCAGGCTCCGTGGCCATGGCCGGTCCAGGCAGTTGATCGCCATGTTGGAGTCGACCAGGTTGGAGTAACCCCCGGACGAGTTCCTTTCCAGCAGCAGGTCGGCCAGTTCTATCAGCACGGACCCGTCGCCGCCGAAGGCGTTTTGCAGCCCGGTTCGCAGCGTGGGCCAGAAAGACGGGGAGTACAGCGCCGCCGCCACGCCTTCGAGCAGCAGGGCCGCGTTGGCCGCGCGGCCGTCGCCCAGGTCGTTGGCCAGCGGGGTCCGGGCGGCGTGGTTGAGCATGGCTTGCAGCTTGGCGATTCCGGCACTCACCGGCCGATTGTGACCGAGCGGGCACGAACTCAGCGTCATGCAGTTCGCGGCGAACGAATGGAGTGCGACCTCGAAGCCCTGGGCCTGGGTGAAGTTTATGTCGGTCGAGGTCGCGTCCGGGTCGAGCGCTCCGTCAAGGACCAGGGCGCGGACGTGGCGCGGGAAGAGCTGCGCGTACCAGGCGCCGAGGTAGGTGCCGTAGGACTTGCCCAGGTAGGTCAGCTTGGGCTGGCCGAGGGCGGCGCGCAGGACGTCGAGATCGCGGGCCGCGTTCTGGGTGCCGACGTACCGGAGCAGCGACCCCGCGTTCCTGGCGCACTCGCCGGCGAACAGTTTGCTCTCCGAGACGATCGCCGAGAGCTGGGCGGGGGTGGCGGGCGTGTCGTTGGTGTCGTAGTACCTGTCGAACTGCGAGCCGCTCATGCAGTGGACGGCGGGCTCGCTGCCGCCGACACCGCGTGGGTCGAAGCCGACCACGTCGAACCGGTTGAGTACGGCCCGGGAGATTACGCTCCGGGCCTGCTGCGCGTACTGGACGCCCGAACCGCCCGGACCGCCTGGGTTGATCACCAGGGAGCCGATCCGTGCGGACGGGTCGGCGGCTGGCAGCCGGATCACCGGCAGTGAGAACCGCTTCCAGGATGGGCGGCTGTAGTCGAAGGGGACGAGCAGCCTGGCGCACTGGAAGCCGTTGTCACAGGGTGTCCAGTGGAGCTTCTGCGCGTAATAACCAGCCAGGGTCACCGGAGCAGGCGGGGGCGAGCGACGGTGTGAGGCCGCCGGAGCACCGGAACAGGCGGCGACCACGCCGCACAACGCCACGACGGCGGCCGCCCGGGCCTTCATGAGGGTTCCGCAGCACCAGCGCCGGGGCCACGCCCACCTGTGTACCTGGCCTCGTAGGCCTGGCGCGATCCGCAGACGCTGGCCCGGGGGCAGGCACACCTGCGGCCATCCGCCGCCAGCTTCATGACGACCGTGTCCGACGGGACGTTGTGGCCGATCACCGTGCCGGGGCCCTCGGGCGAGTCGACCTGCTCGCCGAGCTTCGGCGCCTTCTCGTGGAAGTCCTGGTACAGCGGGTGTTCGTACTTCAGGCAGCACATCAGCCGCCCGCAGGCACCGGCGATCCGCAGCGGGTTGACGGGGAGATCCTGGTCCTTGGCCATCCGGACGGACACCGGCTCGAAGTCCTTGAGGAAGGTGGCGCAGCACAGGTCGCGCCCGCACGGGCCGATCCCGCCCTGCAGCCGTGCCTCGTCCCTCGGGCCGATCTGCCGCAGCTCCACCCTCGTGTGCAGCTTGCTGGCCAGGTCGCGGACCAGCGCACGGAAGTCCACCCGGTGCGGCGCGCTGAAGTA
Source organism: Streptosporangiaceae bacterium (assembly GCA_035308365.1). Taxonomy (GTDB): domain Bacteria; phylum Actinomycetota; class Actinomycetes; order Streptosporangiales; family Streptosporangiaceae; genus PALSA-505. The sequence continues at coordinate 22,315 of DATGGU010000122.1, read as the reverse complement.
GATGATGACCACGCTGGGCCCGGCGGGCTGGCCCGGTACGTGCCGCGCGTCCTGGTAGTCAACGGCGGTGATCTTCATGGGCAGCTCGTGCTGGCGGGCCAGCCGCCTGGCCGCCACCTTGGCCTCAGCCCGCTTGCGCCGGTTCGTCTCGTCCCTGGCCAGGTCTTCGTCATCGGCCAGGCCGGCGCACACCGGCAGGCCACCTACGTCCTCGGGCACCCACTGCGGCGCCCACATGCATTCGGCCACCTCAGGCCCGGAGTCGGTGGGCACGAGCACCTTGTCGCCGATCGATGGAGAGTACGGCCCGGGGTCGAGATAGTAGAGCCGTCCGTACCGCTCGAAGCTCACCGCCATCATCATGCCCACTCACCCAGGGTACGGCGGGAGCCTGAGGGAGCCCGTCAGCGACCGGAAGCCAGGGTCAGCGCCATCTCCTCGACGGCCAGCAGCGGCGCCACGTTGACCGCCAGCCGCTCCCGGCAGGCCATGATCGCCTCGATCCTGCGCACCGTGGACTCCGGCGCCGACGCCGCCGCCAGCCGGCGCAGCTCTGCTTCCCGCCCGGCATTCCCCAGCTCCACCTTCGCGCCGAACTGCACGGCCAGCACATCCCGGTAGAACCACGCCAGATCGAGCAGTGCGACCTCGAGCGTGTCCCGCTTGGTCCGGGTAGCCCGTGACTTCTGCCGGTCCTCCAGGTCCTTCAGCGCCCCGGCCGCGCCCCGGACCGCCTTGGCCACACCCTTGCCGGTGGACCCCTCACCGAACGCCTGACGCAGTGCCTCCCGCTCCGGCTCGTCACGTTCCACGGTGACCGCCCTGGCCTCATCCTCGGCCGTCTTCACCAGGTCGGCAGCCGCGGCCAGCGCGGGCCCCAGGCCGGTCACCGCCGACGGGATGCGCAGCACCTCATCGCGGCGGCTGGCCGCCTGCGCGTCGAGCGCCAGCCGCCGCGCCCGCCCGATGTGACCCTGCGCCGCCCGGGCGGCCGCCAGCGCCCGCTCCGGCTCGACGCCATCCCGCCGGACCAGCACGTCGGCCACCGCCGCCGACGAGGGAGTCCGCAGCGTGACCAGCCGGCACCGGGACCTGATCGTCGGGACCAGATCCTCGCCAGACGGCGCGCACAGCAGCCATACCGTACGGGGCGCGGGTTCCTCGATGGCCTTCAGCAGGGCGTTCGCCGCCGCCTCGGTGGCCCGGTCGGCGTCCTCGAAGACCACGACGTGCCAGCGCCCGCCGGCCGGCGCCGTGGCGGCCCGCAGCACCAGATCCCGGGTCTGCTTGACCCCGTAGGACAGCCCCTCCGGCCGCACCAGCATGAGGTCGGCGTGGCTGCCAGCCCGCACCTGATGGCAGCTCGCACATGACCCGCATCCTCCGTCAGGGCACAGCAGCGCGGCGGCGAAGGCGCGGGCGGCCACGCTGCGCCCGGACCCGGGCGGCCCGGTCAGCAGCCAGGCATGTGCCATCCGGCTGGCCTGACGGCCCGGCCGCCCGGCCAGCACACCGGCCGCCGTCCCGGCCGCGCGCCGCAGCTCGGCCACCACCAGCTCCTGGCCAACCAGCTCACCGAACACGTCACTACTGGCTGGCATTCGTCCATCCTGGCTTCGCGCCGTTGGCAGGTCCCGGCTGCTGGCCGTCTCGTGGCTGGTTGTTCGGCCGCACCCGGCTGGGATCGTTGATCATGGCATCGGTGATCGCGGGGAAGCTTCCGGTGATCGCCTCGGCCGACGGCGGCACCGGGTCGGGCAGCAACTCCCGGATGTTCTCCTGGATCTGGCGGCTGAGTTCCTCGGGCGGCCTGGTCGCGTCCAGCACCAGGTACCGGCCGGGCTCGGCGTCGGCAAGCTGGCGGAACCCGGCGCGCACCCGCTCGTGGAAGTCCTCGGGCTCGGCCTCGAGCCGGTCGGCCGAGACGGTCCGGCGGCCGAGCCCGTCGGACGGCGGCAGGTCGAGCAGGATCGTGCGGTCCGGGGTCAGCCCTCGGGTTGCCCACCGGTTGATCCGTGCAACCTCGTTGAGCGGGAGCTTGCGCCCGGTCCCCTGGTAGGCGAGCGATGAGTCGATGTAACGGTCGGTCACGACGATCGCACCGCGCTTCAGGGCCGGCTCGATCACCGAGGCGACATGCTCGGCGCGGTCCGCCGCGTACATCAGCGCCTCCGCACGCGGGTTCAGCCCGGCGTTCGCCGTGTCGAGCAGCATCGCGCGCAGCCGCATGCCGACCTTGGTGGCGCCGGGCTCCTGGGTCGACACGACGTCGTATCCCTGGTCACGCAGCCAGATCGCCAGCAGCCTCGCCTGCGTTGTCTTGCCGGCTCCCTCGCCCCCCTCCAGCGCGAGCAGCAGCCCGCGCCGTACGGGAAGACCGGTATCCGCGGCAGGCGATGTCGTGGCCACCTCGAACATCGGCTCGCGGCGCAGCGCCCGTATCAGATCCTGCCGCAGCGGAACGCCCTTGCGGTCGTCCATCTTCTGGTAGGAGATGACCCCGACGGTCGCGGCGGCCAGCGCGGCGAGCAGCAGCACGACGTTCTGTCCCACGGAGTGGTACACAACGCTGCCGACGCGCAGGTTCCCCGAGCCGGTGATGTTCGAGATGAGCTTCGTGAACGCCGTGGACAGCACGCCGGACAGGGCGATGACCACGAACAGGATCACCAGGGTGCTGGACTGGAAGAAGGCGAACGTCCGGCCGCGGGTGTCGTCGTCCACCTCCAGGCCCACGATGGTGAGGCCGGTGGCATAGGCGATCCCGGCCAGCGCGCCCAGCATGATAACGAAGATGACGAGCAGCGCCAGGTTGGGCACCAGGGCGATGAGCGCGAGCGGCACGGCGGCGCTCGTGATCGACAGGCCGAACAGCCGCCGCAGGCTGAAGTCCCTCAGGTGGCTCCCTGGCAGCGTGCCCAGCGCGAGGCCGACGAACAGGGCCGAGAACACCAGCCCCCAGCCGGCGCTGCCGCCGTGCAGCGTGTCGGTGATGTAGACGTAGCCGAGGCCGACGACCACACCCGCCGCGGCGAACGCGCCGGTCATGCCCAGGGCCAGGGCGCGCAGCACCGGCGTCTGGCGCAGGAACCGCCAGCCTTCCCAGATCGACTTGGCCGCCGACGGCACCGAGATCCGCTCGCCCACCTGCTTCCTCGGTATTTCCTTCAGGAAGTACACGGTCAGCGCGGAGACCCCGTAGGAGGCGGCATTGATGTACAGCGCGAGGTTGACCTTGTTCGGTTGCAGGAACGGCACCGCACGGCCCAGCGGCCCACTGACCAGGGCGAGCACCGAGAACAGCCCGGCGGCGACCGGCGCGGTGCCGTAGGTGGTGAACAGGCTGAGCTGGTTGGCCCGTTCAAGCTTGTCCTTGGGCACCAGGTTGGGCACGGTGGCCGCGGTCGCCGGATTCCAGAACAGCGACGCGCACCCGGCCAGGAACTTGGCGATGTAGATCCAGGTCAGGTTCGGGAAGATCGGGATCGACAGGAACAGGACGCCGCGGATGACATCGCCGGTGATCATCGTGGTCCGGCGGTTCAGCCGGTCGGCGATGGCCCCGGCCACCGGGCCGAGCAGCAGCGCGGGCAGCAACGTCGCGATCCACACACCGCTGACCGCCGCACTCTGCGCCGCTGTCGCGCCCACCACGCTGGCGTGCGCGACATGTTTGCCGGTCAGTGTGGCCGCGAGCACGGTCAGCGCGACGATGCTCAGCCAGTCACCCAGGCTGGACAGCGACAGTGCGATCCACAGCCGGCGGAACGGCCGGACAGAGAGCACCCCCGTGTGCTGCCCGGGCTGCGATCGCATGTTCACGGCGACAGCGTATCGGCCTTCACCTGTCAAGCACCCTTACGAGGCCGGGAACGGGACTTCCCACCCGAACTGGCCGAGGTGCGGGTTGTCTTCTTGGTAGCCGTCGCGCTACGCGACGTGGTCCTGCGGCGTGCGGCGGAGGGTCCGGCCGCCCGCCGGTCGGCCAGCAGCTCGGCCGCACGCTGCGGCGTTATCGAATCCACCCCGTCACCCTTGCGCAACGAGGCGTTGGTCTCACCGTCGGTGACGTACGGGCCGAATCGGCCGTCCTTGATCACCATCGGCTTCCCGGTCGATGGGTCGTCGCCGAGCTCGCGCAGCGGCGGGGCCGCAGCCGCGCCCGCCCGCCTGCCACGGGTCTTGGGCTGGGCAAACAACTTCTCCGCCTCATCCAGCGAGACGGTGAACAGCTGCCCCTCGTCCTCGAGGGACCGGCTGTCGCTGCCCTTCTTCACGTAAGGGCCATACCGCCCGTTCTGCGCGGTGACCGGCTCTCCGTCAAGCTCGCCGAGCGTTCGCGGCAGGGTGAGCAGCTTGAGGGCGTCTTCCAGGGTGACGGTCTCGACGCTCATATTTTTAAAGAGGGATGCCGAACGGGGCTTAGCGGACCCGTTGGCTCCATCATCCCCGTCGCGAGGTTGTTCGGTCACATAGGGCCCATACCGGCCAGCGCGGGCCACGATGACATGGCCCGTCTGCGGGTCGGTGCCCAGCTCACGGTCCCCGTTCGGCTGGGCGAACAGTTCGGCCGCCCGCTCCGGGGTCAGCTCGTCCGGCGCCGTGCCCTCGGGGATGTTCACCCGCTGCCCGTCGCGCTCCAGGTAAGGCCCGTACTTCCCGACCCGGATCACGATGTCGGTACCAGCCAGCGGGAACGAGCTGACCTCCCGGGCGTCGATGTCACCGATGTCGCTGACCAGCTCCTTCAGGCCTTCCTCGCCGTCGGAGCCGAAGTAGAACCGGCGCAGCCAGGGCACCCTGGCCGCCTCGCCGCGGGCGATCTCGTCGAGCGCCGCCTCCATCCTGGCGGTGAACTCGTAGTCGACGAGCTGGCCGAAGTGCCGCTCCAGCAGCGTGATCACGGCGAACGCGAGGAATGAGGGGACCAGCGCGGTGCCCTTCTTGAACACGTAGCCGCGGTCCAGGATCGTGCCGATGATCGAGGCGTAGGTGGACGGCCTGCCGATCTCCCGGTCTTCCAGCTCTTTGACCAGGGTGGCCTCGGTGTACCTGGCCGGTGGCCGGGTCTCGTGCCCAGCCGCGGCCAGCCGCAGCGCGTCCAGCGGGTCGTTCTCCGCCAGCGGCGGCAGCCTGCGCTCCCGGTCGTCGCGCTCGGCACCCTCGTCGGCGTCCTCGACGTAGGCCTTGAGGAACCCGTAGAAGTTGATCACCTTGCCGGAGGCGCCGAACTCCACCTTCTCGCCCGACGACGAGGTGCCCCGCACCCGCACCGACACCGACTCGCCGGTGGCGTCCTTCATCTGGGATGCGACGGTCCGCTTCCAGACCAGCTCGTACAGCCGGTACTCGTCGCCGTACAGCCCGGCCTTGGCGACCGTGGCGGGGGTGCGGAAGCTGTCCCCGGACGGCCTGATCGCCTCGTGTGCCTCCTGAGCGTTCTTCACCTTGCTGGCGTAGGTCCGCGGCGCCTGCGGCACGTACTCGGCGCCGTACAGCTCGCGGGCCTGCTTCCTGGCCGCGGTCAGCGCGGTCTGCGACAGCGTGACCGAGTCGGTCCGCATATAGGTGATGTAGCCGTTCTCGTAGAGCCGCTGCGCCACCGACATCGTGTACTTCGCCGAGAAGCCGAGCTTGCGCGAGGCCTCCTGCTGGAGCGTGGTGGTGCGGAACGGCGCATAGGGTGACCGGCGGTACGGCTTGCGCTCCACCGAGCCGACCGAGAAGTCGGTGCCGGACAGCCGCGCGGCCAGCGCGCCGGCCTGCTCCTGGTCCAGGTGCAGGACCACGCCGGGGTCCTTGAGCTGGCCGGTGGGGGCGAAGTCGCGGCCCTGGGCGACCCGGCGGCCATCGACCGAGACCAGCGTGGCGGCGAACGTCGCCGGGTCCTGCGCGTCCTTCGCCGTCTTGCCACCGCGGGTGGCGAACTCCGCCTCCAGATCCCAGTACCTGGCCGTGCGGAACGCGATCCGCTCCCGCTCCCGGTCCACGATGAGCCGGACGGCGACCGACTGAACCCGGCCCGCCGACAGCCGCGGCATGACCTTCTTCCAGAGCACGGGAGAGACTTCGTACCCATACAGCCGGTCCAGGATGCGGCGCGTCTGGTAGGCGTCGACCAGGCCGTTGTTCACCTCGCCCGGGTTGGCCACGGCCGCGGCGATGGCCTCCGGCGTGATCTCGTGGAAGACCATGCGGTGGGTCGGCACCTTCGGCCGTAGTTCCTCGACCAGGTGCCAGGCAATCGCCTCGCCCTCGCGGTCCTCGTCCGTTGCGAGCAGCAGTTCGTCGGCGTCCTTGAGCAACTGCTTGAGCTTGGCCACCTGCTGCTTCTTGTCCGAGTGGACGACATAGAGCGGCTCGAACCCGGCGTCGATGTTGACCCCGAGCCTGGCCCAGGGCTCCGACCGGTACTTGGCGGGGATCTCCGCCGCCTTGTCGGGCATGTCCCTGATGTGGCCGATGCTCGACTCGACCACGTAGCCCTTGCCCAGGTAACCGGCGATGGTGCGCGCCTTGGTCGGCGACTCGACGATGACGAGCCGGGTACCGCGGCCCGCTGGCCGGGTGGCCGTCCCTGTACTTCTTGGTGGCACGCTGTTCTACCTCACATCTGGTGGCGTAGCTCTGCGCCGCGACTCGCGACGCTACCACCCCAGGCTGGAATCCCGGTGTTCTCCGTCATGTCCGGTAACTCGCGATCCGGCCATCGATGTTCCCGAAGGGGCCCGGGAGCCCATACCACACGGGTTGAATCGTGACTGACGTCGCGCAGAATGGTAATCGATGGTCGAGTATGACTACCGCGTGCTTTATCTCCCACGCGGGATGACACGGGAAGCCGCCAGGCGGATCCTCACTGATCACGCGGAGTATGGGCACTGGGAGCTAGCCCGGCTCCGGTTGTACGCCGACGGGAGCAGGAAGGCGACCTTGCGCCGCCGGATCATCCGGCTGAGGCGGCCAGCGCTGCTTGCCGGGCTCCGCCTGGCCACGCCCGGGCCCACGGTTTCTGCCCGGGGGGACAACTCCCTGGAACCCCCCGATGCCGGACTTCGCCCGGCGGGTGGAGGCTGATACAAGGCGGTTTCGCCCTTCGTAAATTTTCATCCCCCGTAGATTGATCCAGATGGTCTCCAGGCAGGGCTTTGCCCGCCCCGGGCCGCGCCCCCGGGACGGGCAAAGCGTTCGTGGAGGTTTAGCTACCCCGGTGGTTACCTCGTGCCCGCGGCCAGCGAGCGGGCGGCGCGCCTGGTGCCGGCGAGCACGTCCCGGATCACGCCACGCCGTGCGGCCACCAGCACGGAGCCAGCGCCTCCGGCGAGAACACCGCCGGCCAGGGCCAGCAGGCCCAGGAAGTTCGCGCCGGTGATCGGCAGCGAACCGGCAGTGGTGACCATGGTGGGCTGGCCACTGCCGCCATGGTGCGACGTGGGTGGGTGCTGGTGATGCCGCTGCGGCGGGGGCTGCTGGAGGTGCCAGTGTGACCGATAGTGGCGGTGATGGCCGGGCGGCGGGGAGCCGGCACTCGATCCGCCCTTGCAGCCCGACATGGCCAGGCCGAGGATTGCCAGGCTGTTCCCGCACACGTTGATCGGAACGCGGACCGGGACAGAGATCTGGTTACCACCGCCGATGGAGTTGTTCCCCGACGTGGTCTTGTTCGAGCCACCATGACCGCCGGCGACGGTGGCACCGCCCCGGCAGCCGGACGCGGACGTTCCGAGCCTGGCCGCGCTGTTACCGCAGACGTTCACCGGAGCGCTGATCGGCACCGAGACCTGATTGCCGCCGAGTACCGAGTTGTTCCCGGCCGTGGTCTCGTTCGAGCCGCCCTGGCCGCCCATGGCCGCGGCGCCGCCCCGGCAGCCGCCGAAGGCGTCGCCAAGCAGGGCCAGCGCGTTGCCACAGACATCCAGCGGAATCGACACCGGCACACTGATCTGGTTGCCGCCGAGGATGCTGTTGTTACCGCTGGTCGTGCTGCCGCCGGTGCCGGCCAGGGCCACGGCCGAGCCGGACGCCGTGAGGGCGACGGTCAGGGCCGCGACCTTGGCGGTCCGTTTGAGCGAACTTGAAGTGATCATTTCCGTCCTGTTTTCTCGAGGGTTATGAGCGAGATGAGAGACCCGGGGGGTCTAGGTCACCGGGACGCCCTGCGGACGCTGAACCTGCGCCCGGCCGCGACGAGGGATGCGGCGCCTGCCAGCAGCGCCCCCATCACCAGGCCGAGCAGCGACCCGGCACCCATGCCGGGTGCCGCATTCCCGGTGCTCAGCAGGCTGGCCTGAGCCGGCCTGACGTTTGCGGTGCTGTAGCTGGTGAGCTGCGCGGCCTGGGCCTGCAGGCTGGTCAGCACGGGCAGGCTGGACAGGCCGGCCAGTGCGCCGCCTGACTGCTGGATGATGCTCTTGCTGCCGAGCGGCGTGGCCAGCGATGAGACCGGCGCGGACATGTGAGCCACGTTCGCGTGGTCGATGTGCGACGCGGACCTCGCGTCCACCGTGGCGCCGCCCTTGCAGCCGGCGAACGCGTCACCCAGCACGGCCGCGGCGTTGCCGCAGACGTTCACCGGAACCTTGACCGGCACCTTGACCTGGTTACCGCCACCGATCGACTCGTTGCCCGAGGTGTGCCAGCGCTCGCCGCGATGCCCACCCCCGACGTGCGCGCCGCCCTTGCAGCCCGCGAACGCGTCACCCAGCAGCGCCAGCGCGTTGCCACAGGCGTTGACCGGGGCCTTCACCGCGGCCTTGCCCTGGTTGCCGCCCAGGATCGACTCGTTCCCCGAGGTGTGCCAGCCGCCACCGCCACCGGCCGCACCGGCGCCGCCCTTGCAGCCGGACGCGGCCAGCCCGAGCGCCGCCGCGCTGTTGCCGCAGACGTTCACCGGAACCTTGACCGGCACCTTGACCTGGTTGCCGCCCAGGATGGAATGGTTACCGGAGGTGTGCCAGCTCTGGCCGCCGTGGTGGTGGTGACCGCCGACGTGCGCGCCGCCCTTGCAGCCGGCGAACGCGTCGCCCAGCAGGGCCAGCGCATTGCCGCAGACGTTGACCGGGATCTCGATCGGTATCTTGATCTGGTTGCCGCCCAGGATGGAGTGGTTGCCGGAGGTGTGCCAGCCACCACCGGCGGAGCCGGCCATGACCGCGGCGCCCCCTGATGTCGTGCCTGCGAAGGCCAGCCCCGCGGTCCCCGTACCCGCGGCGACGAAGCTTACGCTGAGCATGGCCGCCCTTGCGGTCCATTGAGCCCATGTACGCATGGGTCGCTCCTCATTTCGTGTGAGTGTTTGATCTTCGTTTGGAAGATTTGACTGACAGTCATTACCCGGCCGCACTGCGTGACTGAGTGCGGCCGTCGTTCATGCCCGTGCGCACGGCATCTGCGCCAGGCTGGTCTGCGCGCCAGTTCCGGCGCGGCTAGTCGGGTGAAACGGCTGGGTCGTTTGCCCCCAGACGGCCCGCTGGCCATCTGGACACACTCCTGCGGACGAGCCTGCCCGTGGGGTTGCGGCTGCCCGCGTGAGGCGCCCCCTGGGCGACAGCCTGCGCCGCCCCCGCACCGCCGCCGGATGAGGCTGGATCGGTCTGATTGGCCGTGCCGGGAGTGAGCCTGTCGCCGGGAGCCGGCCGCCGGTGGCGGGAATCGCTGGGCTCCACGCGCCGGTGCCGCCCGCCCTGCCGCAGGCCCCGGACGGCTGGTGACCCGGCCGGTGAGCCGGCGGAAAAGAACTGGCGAGCCAGGCGGCCGCTGCCGGCCGGGCTCGGCCGGGCGGCGTGAGAGCCTTGGCGGCCCGGGCTGGTTTGCGATGGCGTGACCGCCCGGCTGGTGCCCGGCGTGATGGCCACCGGCCCGGAGAGCGTCACCGGCCTGCTGCGCGGACCTGAGAACGTAACCGGAGGAAGAGCGGGGACCCGGGGGGCAGTGCCGCGCCCCGGAAGCTGGAGTACCGGCGAGGTCGCCGAGCGGGCGACGCCGCCAACCTGGCCCGTCATGCCGCCGGTTCGCAGGCCGGAACCGAGCGAACGAACCGGACCTGAGGTCACCGACGTGGCCACGCCAGCCACCCGGGAGGCGAGCGCGGTCACCGGATCATCCGCCCGGCACCCCGCGGCCCGGTTCTGGATCCCGGCGCCGACGCCCGCGGCGCCGGGGAAGCTCGGCGCTGCAAGGAGCGTCGACGCCGGGTGGTCTGAGTCCTGCCGTTGACGTCCACCCGTGAGGTGGACGACCGGCCGCAGCGCGCTCTGGGCTGCTTCCTCGCCGGCTGTCGCCACACTGGTCACAATGTCGGCCTGGTGTCCGTGCGGGGCCAGGGGCGCCGTGATCTGAGCGGCGGCCGGGGGCGCCGTGATCTGAGCGGCGTAAGCGTGCCCCGTGCTGGCCGCGAGCCAGCCGCAGAGCATGAGGCCACCTGTAATGAGGCCACGGCCAGCCATCCGCCAGCCACGTCGTGGCACGATGGGGTGCCCGGCCGTGCCATGGCCGGTCCGCCATCCTTGAGGTTCACCAAGCCGACCGTCGCCGGCCGGCCCCGGATCTGATGCGCCGGCCGGTCCTGGACCTGACGCGGCGGGCAGCCCGGGACCTGACACGGTGGGCACTCCGGGGCCTGACGCGGCGACCGACCCCGGACCTGACGCTGCGGGCACTTTCGGACCTGACGCACACCAGGCCGCGCCGGGCGCGCAGCACCGCGCGCCGGCGGCGTGGAGCCGCTCATCGGCCGGCTCCGGCCTGGTAGGACCATGAAGCCTGGTCGGCTCCACCGCCCCGGTATGTCGCACCTGCGACCCTCCTCGAACGCAACGCGGCACTGTCTGACCCGCTCGCCATGCCGCACATGCCTGGGGGATACGGCCCGGCGAGACCCGGCCCCACACATTGCGTCACCATAACAGCACTCAACGTGTCCGAGGGGTTTAATTCTCCGATAGACCGGCGAGTTATCCACCGGCCCCACGGTCAAACTAGGCCTAATCTCGCCAAACCTCTAGCAGAGGTCGAGAAACTTATCCAGCACCCGGGTCCCGAAAGCAAGCGCGTCCACCGGAACACGTTCATCAACACCATGGAACATGCCCGAAAAATCAAGATCCGCCGGAAGCCTCAGCGGCACGAACCCAAAACACCTCATACCCAGCCGGCTGAACGACTTAGCATCGGTCCCGCCGGACAGACAATACGGGACAACGCTGGCCTCCGGCTCCTCTGCCTGCAGCGCAGCCACCATCGCCGCGCACAGCTCCCCGTCGAACGTAGTCTCCACCGAGATATCCCTATGAATAAACTCCCGCTGCACCCGCTCACCCAGCAACTGGTCGATCTCGGCAAAAAACTCATCTTCATACCCAGGCAGGAAACGCCCGTCAATATCGGCCGAAGCCGACCCCGGGATAACGTTAACCTTGTACCCCGCCCGGAGAACCGTAGGATTGACCGTATTCTGCAGGGTCGCCCCGATTACCCGCGATAGCGGCCCAATCTTGCCGAGTGCCGCCTTCGGATTACCCTGGTCAAAATCAATACCCAGAGCCGAACACGCGGCGCGCAGAAACGCGGCGGTCGACGGAATGACCCGCTCCGGCCACTCATGGCGCCCCAGCCTGGCCACCGCCTCAGCCACCTCGGTGACAGCATTCTCGGAGTTCAGCATGGACCCATGCCCCGCCCGCCCCCGCGCCGTCAGCCGCATCCAGGCCATCCCCTTTTCCGCCGTCTGGAGAAGGAACAGCCGCTTGCCACCAAGCGTCACACTGAACCCGCCAACCTCGCTGACAGCCTCGCTGCACCCCTCGAAGAGACCGGCATGATTGTCGACCAGCCAGCGCGCCCCATAGCTCCCCCCGGCCTCCTCGTCGGCCAGGAACGCCAGCACCACGTCCCGGGCCGGCCGCCGCCCCTCCCGCATTCGCTGCCGGACCACGGCGAGCACCATGGCGTCCATATCCTTCATGTCCACCGCCCCCCGCCCCCAGACACACCCATCCTGAACCTCGCCGGAAAATGGGTGCACCCGCCAGTCGGCCGCGTCGGCCGGCACCACATCAAGATGCCCATGGACGAGAAGCGCCGGTCTGGTCGGGTCCTCGCCCGGGATGCGAGCCACGACACTGGCGCGCTTACGATCAGACTCATAGATGCTGGGCTCGATGCCGACCTCGGCGAGCAACTGGGCGACGTGCTCGGCGGCCTTGCGCTCACCGGGCCCCTCGTTGTCTCCCGCGTTGGTAGTGTCGATGCGGATAAGGTCGGAGCAGAGCCCAGCGACCTCGTCGGCTGCGGTCAGGCCATTACCCTTGGTAGCGTCAAGTTCTCCAGTCACCTGGCCATCGTCGCATGCCACGCCGTCGTGGCCGACTGGGTGTACCAGGGCGGGGAAGTTACCGTGGAAGCCGACCTGCGCGGGATCGGCTACGTTTGCTATCGTGAGGCGGCCGGACCGGTACTACCGAAGCCCGGTCACATGTCCGGGTGGCGGAATAGGCAGACGCGCTAGCTTGAGGTGCTAGTGCCCGTATAGGGCATGGGGGTTCAAGTCCCCCCTCGGACACGTTAAATCCCCATATCCGCCTGTTTGCGGGCATGCAGAATCGTCACCCGGGCCCGGCCTCCGGCCGTGTCGGGTGCCATTTTCTCGCGAAAATCCTCCTTTCCGGAGTGTGCTCAGGGTGGGTTAGCGGCCGTTGCCGATGGTCACGGCAGCCAAGCGCCTTGCAGCCCCGGGCCGCCAGATCATCCACGAACTCGCTGAATGCCCTGGCGTGAGCACGATCCAGCCCAGCTATCTGCTGGCCGGCGCGGGGCGGGGCGATGACTTCAGTGGGCACGCCCCGCGACTCTAGCGGCTCTCCGGGGAGCTGTCTGAGCGGATCGGGCGCAGCACACGTCCTTCGCCGCGCCGCATCTGCTCCAAGCTTTCCTGCAGATCCTCGCGATCCAGCAGCGCTGCGTCCTCAAGACGGCGCCACACCTGGTCGAGCAGATCCCTGTCCTGCCCAGCAGCCCGCAGCTCGCTGACCAAATGACTCACCGCATGCATGCTGCGCACGTCCAGCAACAGCCTGGGGGAATCCTGGGCGATGGCCAGGACACCCGCGGCGGCCCAGGCGCGCACAGTCTTCTCGCTCAGCCCCAGAATCCTGGCCGCGATAACAGGCCTTACAGTGCCTTCCTCCGCCAGCGCGCTATCCGACACAGCCAGGAGCCTTGCCCGGCGCTCGTCATCCTCAGGCAGCGTCCTGGCCACGTCCTCCACGACCTCAACCCGCTCGAACAGGCTGTGGAGACGCTTTTCCTCAACGGCGATGGTCACGACGCCTCCTTTCCGCCGCCACGCTTCCGAGTATGAACCAATTTCTCGGAACCCGCCAGTGACGCCCGGGGCAAGCCGACCCCACCACCGGCGCAAGGCCCAGATCACCGCCAGGATGCACACCATGCCGGACACGGTTACAGACTGCCTTCCATGACGCGGTCACAGGTCCGGCTGGCCCGGGCGCTGGCGCCATAGCGGGTTAGCACCTGCCTGGAGGACCAGCCACTCAGCTCGGTCAGATCCCCCTGCGCCGACCGAACAGACATGCCGCCAGGTCACCGCCTTCCGGGCTACCCATCGGGCAAACCCGGCCTCCGCCCTGCTCATCGGCGACAGCCGAGCATCACCCCGGCCAAACTGCCAAAACCGATCCCGTTCATCACCGCCGTAATAACACCAGGCACACCAACCGGCTACACGAAAGGCCAGCCGTGACGCAATCCCGCACCGCTCAGCCGACCAGGGCAGCGGATATCCGACAGGCGCGCCAATGACCGGCAGCTCAAGGTCAGCGGCCAAGAGCTCTTACCCGAGCAGAACGCCGAATCTGCATGGCTGAGACATTCGCTGTCTGTGCTAGTCGGCACGCGCAGATCGGCCCAATCTATACGCCTGGACTGGTGATTACTGGGGACCCGTCAACCGGACAGATCGATTCCGCGCTGGTGGCCGCAGCCGTTAGCAATTGTGCGTATAGCTGCCTTGCTGATCATGCGTGCCCTGGTCGCGTTCTCAAAGGTCAGGCGGCTGCCGGCGAGGGTGATGCTGCCCGCGGTAGCGCCCAGGGGTGTTCAGTCGTCGGCTGGGTCTGTTTTGCTGGGGAAGATGAGGCCGCATACCTCGAGGTAGAGCTGCTCTGGGTAGGGCAGATAGTCAACGACCCGGAAGGCCTGGTCCTGACCGGCCGATTCCAGGATGAAGGTGCCGTAGCCCAGTATCCGTCCCTGCGCGTTGCGCTGGAAGGTCATGTCGGTGACTTTGACCAGGGGCATCATGGCCACTTTGCGGGTTGTCAGGCCGCTGGTCAGCAGCATCCGGTGACTGGTGACCACAAAGTAGCTGTCCATCCACTCGATCGCCTCCACGAGGAGATAACCCAGCAGGATCAGCCACAGCAGCCAGATGAGGAGAACGGCGGTGCCATTATGGCGGGCGAAGCCGGTCAGCACCGCGGCGAGGATCAGCCCGGTCACGGTGAAGGTAACGGGACCCAGCAGGATGGCCGGGTGCCTGCGCACCGTAATGACCTGGTGTTCGTGCGGCAGCAGGTATTTGTTGACAGAGTTCGGCGCGCTCGCACCGGCGGTTATCAGGCGCATGTTCCCTGCCCGGGCAGCGAGTTCATGACGCGACCTGGCCACTGGAGTCCTGCGGGCCGCCAGAACGCACCGGGGTTACAGTGACCGGAACTGGGCGCCTGGCTCACAGGTAAAACCCCGCTACCGTGATGAAGGTCCATATGATGACCGTCTTGAGCATCCGGGGCCTCCAGGGCATCTGTGGAACAACCTCCTGCCACTAGCTTTCCAGCATCACCGCTACTAATCCGCGACCGGCGCAGCTCACCGGCGGGCCGCCGGCGATGTGGTGCGGTATCTGGAAAGCAGGGCCTCCTGGCCGTGAGCACTGACCCGGGCCTGCCGGGACGGGCCGGCCCATGGCTCACCTGCCGTCGCCTGTCTCGCCATTCCGGCTTGGCCCCTCACTTTCAGGGTCACTGCCCTTCCCACCCCTTTGCCCATGACCCTGCTCCCCGCCGGGCCGCCGGTGCCCCCAGCGGCTATCGGCCCAGGCCCGAAGCCAGGCATCGTGAAACCAGCGCCCGCACAACTGGCCGCCATAGATGACCCAGCCGACCCCGATCAGCCACGACTGCACGATCAAAACGGTGCCTAGCGCCCCGTAGGTGACCGCGTTCGCGGCGATGAGCGGCTGGAAGACCAAGGCGGAGAAAGCCCGCAGGCCAGCCAGGAACGCCACCGTGACCACCGCGCCAGGCATCGCCGCCAGGTAGCTCACCCGGGAGCCGACCAGGAAGCGAAGCCCCCACCAGAAAAAGCCAAGGCCAAGCACTACCGCCACCGACACCCGGCTCGCCGTCTCGACCGGCGCATGGCGTGTCGCAGCACCCACCACGGCGTCTGCGTAGATATAGGCGATGAAGACGATCAGCCATACCGCCTGACGCCAGATCTTGTGCCACGGCCCGGCGGGAAGGCCCCAGATTCGCTCGAACCCGGCCTGCACGCTGCCCGCGAACATCACCCCGAAGACCGCCACCAGCACCACGCTGAAAAAGCTCGTCGTGCCCAGGACCCGGGCAGGCGCGGAAAACAGCTTCACCACCGCGCGGGCAGAGGAGTGCGTCAGGCCCATGCCGTAGACCACCCACACGGCCAGGCCGTGATGCGCGGCGGCGCCGGCGGCAGCGATGACGACAAGCAGCGGGAACACTGTCAGCATGGCCATGGCAGCGAAACCCAGGGCCCGCTCCATGAGCTCAAACTCCTTGCCGCTCCGGTAGAGATCACCGGCCCGCAGGTCGTGCCAGACCCGCTCGGCGGCCCCGAGCACCGCCTGGTGCACAGACCGGTACCCGATCAGGCTCCGCCGGCCGCGAACCCGCCCATCGCCCACCTGCCGCATCTCGCTACCACCTCGCCAGCCAGCGCCCCCGGGCCACCCAAGCCGCCACGTTGGCAACGCGATCCTCGCGCCCTCACGCCATTCATTCTCCTGGCGGCAAGATCGTAACCCGCACCACGTCCACCCAACGGTCAGCGGTCTCAGCTGCGCCGCACCAACTACCTCGACCCCGCCCCGCCGGGCAGCCGGCCACGATCGATACTCAAGCGGCCGATCACGAGTGCAGGTACGGGCACCGCTTCCGGGCACGCGAACGGCCATGGCCCATGCCCCGTCACCGGCTACCGGGCGGCTGGGCACCCAACGACCCAACATGCGCGGCTTGTTCAGCTACTAATTGCAGGCGAGAACCGACCCATAACGGCGGTTACATGCTCGTGCGTGCCGCGGTGATCGTTACGGAAGGTGACCGGGACCGGTCCGCGCAGACCAGGTGCTGAGCCCGCCGCTGGCTATCGCCCACGTCCGATCATGCTGGCGCCATCAGCAGGACGGAGCCGATGCCTGCGCATCTGCGGCCTGCCTATGCACAGGCCCAGGTGACTGCACAAACAGCGAACACTTCGCGGAATCCAGAGCATACTGCCCTCGTTCTTTGTTACTCTCGTTGCATGATTTCCCCGAACCAGGGAGATCTCACCGGTTTCCGTGTTCAAGGCCCCTCGGACACGTTAAAACCCCATATCCGCCTGTTAGCGGGCATGCAGAACCGTCACCCGGGCCCGGCCTCCGGCCGGGGTGGGTGCCATTTCCTCGCAAAAGATTACGTGCTGCGGCCGTGATGTTGCGACGAGCTGCGGTGGGGACCTCGCTTAGCTGTCTATTGGCCGGAAAGCATAGCTCGCCGACGGTCATGGCCGATTGACTTGCGTGGCCGCTCTATCCAGAGCGGCCACGGTCGGCCAGCGAGTCAGTCGAGTGCCTGCCGGGCGAGAGCTGATGGCTTTCGTCCGGCGAGGATCCATCCCGCCAGGGCTGCCGCGACGGGAACGGCGACGAGGGTGATCGTCAGGTCGAGAACTGGCACCCGGCTCAGCGCGGAGATGTTGCTGCGGTGTCCGGCGGCCAGCGCCAGGTAGGCTGCGCTCGATCCGAGCAGCGCACCCAGCAGTGCAAGGGTGCCGGCGGTGGTGGCGGTGAGGGTACGCCGGGTGGTGCTGGTGGCTCCGATGGCGGTCAGGGTGCGCACGTCACCGGCTGCCTCGGCGCGGATCAGGCCCACGCACATCGCCAGCACGCCGAGCGCGATCAGTGCTCCTGCGGCCGTCGCCACGGTGCTGATCGTGGCCAGCGAAGCCTGGGTGTTCCTGGACTCGATGACCAGGCCTGACTTGGCGGCCACCTCCCGCGCGGCTGCGATCTGAGTGGCTGGCAGTGGACGGGTGGACTCGACCGTCCAGCCGGACTGGATCTGGGTCCAGTGCCAGTGGCGCAGCCCGTTCAGGGTAATCAGCGAGGTGGGTTCGGAGCTGTAGGAAGGAACATGGATCCGCTGAACGTTTGTGGCGTTCGTGGCAGTCGTGATGGTGGTGAGGTCGTCCTGCCCGGCCTGGATGGTGAGGATGTTGGCTGCCGGGTCGACGGTCGCCGGGTTGATGCCGAGATAGTGGAGCACGGCAGGCGTGGCGACGTAGAGGGCCAGCGAGTGGTAGATCCCGTTCCGGCCGGCGGCCTGGTCCACCGGGGCGTTCAGGCTGACAACGGGCTGCTGGCCGCCGGGCTGCGGCTTGCTGGCCGGGTTGACGGGCATGTCGAGCGGGATCACGGCGGCACCGCCCAGCGATCCGGCGATCTGATGCACCTCGGCAGCCTGGGCGCTCAGCTCGGCAGGCGTCCGGATGGGCACCAGCTGATTGCCGCCCGGCTGGCCGATCCAGATCTGCATCTGGTTGTCCGGCAGATTACCCGCGTTTGCCGCGTTCATTGCCGCGGCCGAGCTGATCATGATCGCCACGGCGATCCCCAGGGCCAGGCTGATGGCGGCCAGTGCCGCGCCAGAGCGGGCCTGGTACCGGGCCAGGTCACGCAGCGCCAGCCGCACCGCAACCGGAACCCGGCGGCCAGCCGCGGTAAGGACCCGGATGCTCAGCGGGCTGATGAACGAGATTCCAAGGGCCATTGCCAGCGCGCCGCAGATGATCAGCGGTCCGCTGCTCTGGTTAGCCAGGGCGAGGCAGGCCAGGGACAGCACGATCAGCAGCACGGCCACAATGGCGCTGCGGTGCGCTGGCCTGGGCTTAAGCGGCCGGGCCGACAGGGCATTGACGACCGGGACACGGGATACGGCCCGCGCTGGCCACCAGGCCGCGCCGGCTGCCGTCAGTATCGCCAGCAGCATGCCCAGCACGACCAGGTCCCAGGGAACCGCGAACCTGTCGATCCGGTGACCCGCGAATGCTTCCAGGTGCGGGGCTGCCGCGAACCACGCGGCCAAGCCGACGACCGCCCCGGTGACGGCGGCGATGATGCCCACCAGCGCTCCGCCTGCGACCATGACCATCCGAAGCTGCTTGCGGGTCGCCCCGATGGCCGCGAGCATGCCGAGCTGGTGCTGACGGCGCGCGGCGATAACGGCGAAGGCCGCCGCAGCGACCAGGGAGACCAGCACCATCAGCACCGTGATGACGCCGAGCGCGCCGACCGCGACAGCTGCCTGGGTGCTGTTGCTCCGCGCCTGCCACACCAGCTGGCCGTGGAACGTGTGCCTGAAGGCGCTGAATGCGGCCGGGCTGGCGTCCAGCAGGACCGTTACCCCTTGTGCCGGGCCGCCGGCCGACGGCGGCACCAGCGCGAACTGGTCGTTCAGGTCGCTGGGGTTCTCGACGATGCCGGTCACCCTCTGGTGGTGTCCGGGCAGGGACAGTACGGAGCCGATGCGGACCTGAAGGTTCTGCGCTACCCCGCGGGTGACGGCTACCTGCCCGGCGCCCGAGGGGTAGTGTCCCTGCACCAGGGCAAGCATCGGGCCGTTGTAGGGGCCGTCCGGGCTCAGCGCCCGGTACTCCACGGTCTGGGTCGAGCCAGGGATGGATACGAACCGGCGGCCAATCATCTCAATGGTGCCGAACGCCTTCCTGGCTGCCGCAATGTCTGCCGTCATGGTCTTCTGACCGGTCCCGGCGAACTGCAGGAGGTAGTTGGCGGAGCCGAACTGCGGATTTGGCAGGGACGCCACGTTGTAGGCGGCGGCCACGCCGAAGGACGCAGCCCCGACCGTCACGGCCAACAGCGCTAGCACCAGGATCTGCTGTCGCCACTCGCGGCGCAGCAGCCGCCTTGCCCAACGGGTCACGACCCGCCGGCCAGCGGTACCGCCGTTGGCGGAGCCGGGACGAACCGGGCGGTCTTGCAGCATCGCGCTCATCGCTGCGCGCCAGGGGTGAGCAGTGAATCCGGGCCAGGGGAGATCTGGGTCTGATCGATGACCTGCCCATCTTGCAGGAGCACCACCCGGTCGGCGTGCGACGCCATCTGTGGGTCATGGGTCACGACCACGCCGGCTACCCCGCGCCGGCAGATGGCGAGCATGAGCTGCATGACCGTCTTGGCGCTCACCGAGTCCAGGGCACCGGTCGGCTCGTCGGCGAGCAGGAGCCTGCGGTCGCCCACCACCGCTCGGGCGATCGCCACGCGCTGGCGCTCCCCGCCGGACAGCTCATCGGGGAGATGGTGAGCCCGCTCGGCGATGCCCAGCTCTGCCAGGGCCTTCATCCCGGTCGCGTGCGCCGCCTTCCCCGAGGTGCCGTCCAGTTCCAGCGGAACGGTGACGTTCTCGATCGCGGTGAATCCGGCGAGCAGGTTGAAATCCTGGAAGACGTAGCCGATGCGGCGCCGGCGCAGCCTCGCCTGATCATTAGGCGACAAGTGCGTAAGATCAGTCCCCATCACCAGCACCTGGCCACGAGTGGGTTCCTCCAGGCTGCCCGCTATGGTGAGCAGCGAACTCTTGCCGGACCCGCTCGGGCCCATGACCGCCACCAGTTCACCACCGCGGACCGACAGGTTCACCTGCCGGAGCGCATTCACCTGGGCGGGGCCGGTCCCGTAGACCTTCGACACCTCGCGCAGTTCAAGCACTGTCGTCGTCACTGCTCCTCCACTCTTGCTGCCCGTCGTGCCGACGGTGCGGGCACCGCGACGGTTTCAGGATCAGCGGCCTTACCGCATTCCAGATGCTGCTAAGGCTGCCTGGCGGGCCGGGGCCGGGTCGTCACACCACGGAGCCGAATCTGCGCTCATACCACGAAGGCAATCCGGCCCGGCCACGACGCGAACTGATACCCAGGTATGACCACGCTGGGATGATGAGCGGGCGGCCCCGGCGGCCTACCCTGAGAGCGTGAAACCGAAGCCCGGCACTGCACCGGCAGCCAGCAGCACCCGCCGGGTGGCGCGCCGGGCGTGGCGCGGGCTGATCCAGGTGCTGGCCGGCCGCGACGCCGCCCCCGCATGGTGGTACCCGCCGTGGCAGCACCGGGCTTATCTAGCGCTGACCGTGACGACGCTGGCGCTGTACGTGGTCAACCTGGCCAGCATGCACGGCCAGCCGGGCAAGTCCTGCACCTCTCACCGCTGGCCAGCGGCCTGGCAATCGCCCCGCAAGGCATCGCCGGCTTCACCGTCGGCTTGTTCGGCGCCCGGCTCACCCACCGCCTCGGCATCCACCGGGTCCTCGTCGTTACCGGCCTGGCCGCCACCGCCGGATTCCTGATTGTCTCCGCGATCTGGCAGCATCGCGCTGGCTGGCGGGGCGGGCCTATAGCCCGCCCCGCCAGCTAAGTTGGCTTAGACGCCGTTGGCCCACAGCGCGGTGCCGTAGTTGGTGTAGAGGACGACGTTGCCGTCGGTTTGCAGGTGCAGCCAGATGCCGTAGGAGGCCGGGTGGCCGCCGGTCCCGGTCGACCAGATCGCGCTGCCGTTGCAGTAGGTGACCAGGTTGCCGTCGGTCTGCATGTCGGTCTCGGAGCTGCCGGAGCAGTAGCTGCCGGAATACCACAGCAGGTTCTGGGTGCCGTTCTGGTATTCCTCCAGCCAGCCCTCGTACTCATACAGTGAGTACTTCTGGTTGCGGTCGAGCATCTCGAAGCCGGGCGCGCCCAGGTGCTGCCCGGCCCACAGCACGTCCGGCGAGCTGGAGGTGGGGTTCTGGAACTCGGTGGTGGGCAGCGGAGTGCCCCACAGCCGGGACCCGCTGAGAACTACATCGAAGCCTGCGGCTCCGGTCAGCTGGGCGTGAGCGCCCGGGTTCCCGGCGGTGCCGCTGGACCATACGGCCACGTTGGAAGTCGTGTATTCGACCAGGTTGCCATCGCCTTGCATGCACAGCCGGGCGCCGGGATTTCCGGTCTTGCCGTTAGCCCACACCGCGTGCGAGTCGTCGGTCATCACCACGTTGCCATCGGCCCCCATGACCAGCGCCAGCGACTGGTTGTCGAGTTCCTGCCCCGACTGCAGGCACTGCCCGGCGTATAGGTAGGGTGTCCCCGGCCCGCCGGTATCCGGGCGCACCTGCCCGGCTGACGCCGCGGCCGGGACAAGCCCGCCCGCCAGCAGGCACGCGGTTAACACCCCCAGGAACCCCGCCAGCCTGCGATGCCCTGCCTGTCCTGAAGATTCTCGCATTGGTCCCTCCTTCATAGATGATCGGATGAGCTAATTCCGCTCCGGTCCCTGCGCCGGTGCCAAAGCTGTCTTCCCTGACGTAGAAGTCACCGGAGGCCGGCTGGTGCCAGATCAGCGGCCCGGTTCTTGTTGTCGCAGGTCAGGGTGGCCGCATTCACTCCGTTTGCTTCCAGCGTCCAGTTGCCGGTCAGGCCGTCTTTTACAGAGAGATCACCGTCCTTGCTGTAGCCGGTCAGTGGTTGCGGGACGCTGCCCGCAGTAGGTACTGCCGACTGCGCGGGGCCGGCCATGCCGGTGGCCAGCGGCGAGGCGGTGCCCGCCGTGGCCATCGTGGCTGGCCCGTGGGTGGGGAAGGCGATGGCGACGCCCGCGGCGGCCATGGGTCTTGCGGACCTGCGCATGACTATCACCTCATCTGGCTTGGTAGGCATCCTGCGCGCTGGGCGGGCGCGGATGAATCCGTGAAGACCGCAAGACCGTGGCTCAGCTATCAGACGAATCGGTGAAATCCGCGGAGTTGCCCGGATGGGACTCGGTTACTCGTTGGCTGCTGCGGATCGTTGCGCCCAGTCCCGGGCCAGCTCGCTGCGGGAGCGGACGCCGAGTTTGCGGTAGATGGATGACAGGTGCGCCTCGACGGTTCGCAGGCCCATGTAGAGGTCGGCGGCCACTTCCCGGTTTGTCCGCCCGGCCGCGACCAGGCCCGCTACCTGGCGTTCGGCG
>DATGGU010000121.1:0-86923 GCA_035308365.1 Streptosporangiaceae bacterium | reverse complement strand
GTCAGCGGCAGCGCGTATTCATCGTTCGCGGTCGGAGTCAAGCCGGCCAATGGCGAGAAGTACGACGAGGGCATGTACACCGCCGGGGGGCTCCCGGCCAAGGGTGGCAGGGTGAAGGCCGCCACCGGGCCGGTGTACCCGGGCACATCGCGGCACCGGGGCATTCCGGTCATCCTGTCGACCAACCCCTGACACGTGAGCGGCCGCCGGCCTCTGGCCGGCGGCCGCTTGCCGTTTCAGGCCCGCACGCACCGGGCCTCGACGGTCAGGTCGAGGTAGCGGCCGCCCAGCCCGCGGGAAGCGGTCACGCCGAACCAGGTCCGGTCGATGCGGGTGGTGGCACGCGCGGTGAACCACTCCGGCGAGACGGTGATCTCCTGCACCGTCAGGCTGACCGGCTTGGTCACGCCCCGGACGGTCAGCATTCCGGCAACAGTGCTTCCAGTGATCCGTACGGAACCGAAATTCACCAGCGGATAGCGGGCGGAGTCGAGAAACCGGATGACCAAACCGTGTCATCGCGCCGGCGAAAGGCGGGTCTCGCGGCCGGGCATACGACGCCAACCGGACCCAGCCCGGCTTGCTGGCCCACGACGCGGGCCTGACCGGCCGGTAACGGTTACGTGGCGTCGTCCCCGGCCGTGGCCAGCCCGGGCCTGGACACCGGCGCGCCGGGCGGCTCCGCCGCGATTCCCTCCCTGGCGGCCAGGGCGATGCCCAGCCGCCGCGCGGTCCCGGGCGCGAACAGCACGGCCACCACCGCCGCCAGCAGCCAGCCACCCGACACGACCGGGAACCAGCGGCCGGCCCCGGTGGGATACGGGATCACATTGCGGTAGAGCGTGTAGCCGAGCACGATCAGCCCGGCCAGCGGGATCACGAGCTGCCACATCGGCACCGGGAGCTTGCGCCGGACGAACACCAGCATGGTGCAGCCCAGCGTGGCCAGCACGTAGATGACCAGCAGGATCAGCGTGCCGATCGTGCCCGACCACAGGAAGCTGTCCTCGGCGGTGGCGTGGAATGCTGCCGTGTAGATCACGACGATCGCGGCCGACATGGCGGTGATCATGACCGTGGCGTTGACCGGGGTGCCCCAGCGCGAGTGCGTCGTGCCGGCCCCGCGCGCTCCGGCGGTGTCCCGCGACAGCGCGAACAGCAGCCGGGACGCGCCCACCGTGCTGGCCAGGCAGCAGCCGAAGGCGCTGATCGTGGTGCCAAGGGTGATCACGTCGCCGACCCAGTGCCCGACGTAGGAGGAACCCAGGTCGCCGAGCAGCGACGGCGAGGCGCTGAACGCCGCGACCCCGGCCTTGCCAGCGCCGAAGCCCATCATCTCGACCGCCGTCACGATCACGAAGTAGAGGCCGCCGAAGATCGCGGTGCCGAGAATGGCCCGCGGGATGTCCCTGGTCGGGTGGTTGGCTTCCTCGCCGAGGGTGGCCGCCGCCTCGAAGCCGGCGAACGACAGAAAACCGAACACCACACCAAGGAACAGCCCGGAGAAGCTCGTCCCCGGGGTCACCGCGAACACGCTCAGCGTGAAGTGGTGGCCGCCCGGCGCGTTCCCGGCGATGATCCTGACCAGCACGACCGCGGTGACGATCAGGATCAGCGCGACCGTGGCGCCCTCGACGGACAGCAGCACGCTGGTCCCGCGCCTGGCCGGCACGACGGCCAGCAGCAGCGCCAGCGCCAGCGCGACCGCGAGCAGGACGAACGGCGCCCACGTGGGCGGATGCGGCCAGATCCCGACGGCCTGCAGGAACGCGGTACCGAAGATGCCGGCCGCGGATGCGGTGACGACGGCGTAGAACGTGTAGGTGCCCAGCAGGCCCCACCCGGCGACCACCCCGGCCCGCGGGCCGAGCGTCGCGCCGACGAACGCATAGACCGACCCGGAATGGTGGAAGTACTGGCACAGCCGGACGAAGGAATAGGCGACGAGCAGCACGCCGACGGCCGCGATCACGAAGGTCAGCGGCACGGCGCGCCCGGCCGTGAGGGCGCTCGCCTGCGGGTTGATGTTCGCGGCCATGCTCGGCGCCATCAGCGCGACCGACAGCCCGACGGCCGCCCACACCGACAGGTTCCGCCTCAAGCCTGGCACCGTGAGCGGGGTCTCTTGCATGTCCCCTCCTTCCCACCGAGAACGGTCCTCCCAGTGTCGCCCGGCAAGAACCGGGACGGAAGGGGTCAAAAAGCCAGGTGGCCGGGGTGCCTAGCGCTGACGATCACGGCGGATCTAGGGTGGCCGGAACGGCACGTCAAGTGGCAGCGTGGCCGAGGGCGTGTTTCCGGCCAGACAAGCGCGGAGAACAGGCGGGAGAGCAGATGAAGACCAGAGCGGCGGTGCTGCGCGGGATCGGGCAGGACTTCGAGGTCACCGAGCTCGATCTCGACGGGCCAAAGGCCGGCGAGGTGCTGATCCGCTACGTGGCCGCCGGGTTGTGTCACTCCGACGAGCACCTGCGCAGCGGCGACCTGCCACCCCGGTTCCCCATCGTCGGCGGGCACGAGGGCGCCGGGATCATCGAGGAGGTGGGGCCCGGTGTCACCAGGCTCAAGCCGGGTGACCACGTGATCTGCTCGTTCCTGCCGGTCTGCGGCCACTGCCGGTGGTGTTCCACCGGCAAGTCGAACCTGTGCGACATGGGCGCCACGATCCTGGAGGGCTCTCTGCCGGATGGCACCTACCGGTTCCACGGGGGTGGCGAGGACATCGGCGCCATGTGCATGCTCGGCACGTTCTCCGAGCGCGCCACGATCTCGGAGAACTCGGCCATCAAGGTGGATGACGACCTGCCGCTGGACAAGGTCGTGCTGATCGGCTGCGGTGTGCCCACCGGCTTCGGCTCCGCCGTGCACGCGGCGGCCACCGAGCCGGGCGACACCATCGCCATCTACGGCATCGGCGGCATCGGCATCAACGCGGTGCAGGGCGCGGCCCTGGCCGGCGCGCGCAACGTGGTGGCCATCGACCCGCTGGCCAACAAGCGGGAAGCGGCCGAGCAGTTCGGCGCGAC
Source organism: Streptosporangiaceae bacterium (assembly GCA_035308365.1). Lineage (GTDB taxonomy): Bacteria > Actinomycetota > Actinomycetes > Streptosporangiales > Streptosporangiaceae > PALSA-505. Next base: position 83,897 of record DATGGU010000121.1, on the reverse strand, counting down.
GCACAGCTGTGCGACCGCCGAGCAGGCGCACGAGCTGATCTACCAGCTCACCAGGGGTGTCGGTGCGGACAAGGCGATCATCACCGTGGGCGTGGTCACATCGGAGGTCGTCACCAGCGCGTTCAACGCGATCCGCAAGGGCGGCACGGTCGTGGTCACCGGGCTGGCCGACCCGATGAAGAACACCATCGAGCTGTCCGGCGGCATTCTGACCCTGTTCGAGAAGCGCCTGCAGGGCAGCCTGTTCGGGTCGGGCGATCCGTTCCACGACATCCCGCGAATGGTCGAGCTGTACCGGTCGGGCGACCTGAAGCTGGACGAGCTGATCACCTCGACGTACACCCTGGACCAGGTCAACGAGGGCTACCAGGACCTGCTGGACGGCAAGAACATCCGCGGTGTCATCCTGCACTCAGCCACCTGAGGTCGTCGGGCTGCGCCGGGAGCGCGAGGTACTGACCGTCGCGCTCGCGACCGGGCGGCATGTGGTGATCGAGGGACCGCCCGGCACCGGCAAGTCCACCCTGCTGCGCGACATCGCCCGGCGCACCGGCCAGCATGTGATCTTCGTCGAGGGCAACGCCGAGCTGACCCCGGCCAGGCTGGTCGGCCAGTACGACCCGGCGCAGGTGCTGGCGAACGGCTACGTGCCGGGCAGCTTCACCGACGGGCCGCTGCTGCAGGCCATGCGCGGCGGCGGGATCTTGTACCTGGAGGAGTTCAACCGGATTCCCGAGGAAACACTCAACGTCCTGATCACCGTCCTGGCCGAGGGTGAGATCTCCGTCCCCCGGCTTGGCATGGTTGCGGCCGGTTCCGGCTTCCGGCTGATCGGGGCCATGAACCCGTTCGACGCCATCGGCACCGCGCGGGTGAGCCAGGCGGTCGCGGACCGGATCTGCCGGGTCGTGCTCGGCTACCAGGACGCCGCGGCGGAGCGCCGGATCACCGCCGCGGCGACCGGCGGGGACGAGGCGGCGGTGGATTTCGCGGTGACGCTGACCCGGGCCACCCGCGACCACAGGGACACCGCGCTTGGTGCGTCGGTGCGCGGCGCTATCGACCTGGTGCTGCTGCTCACCGGGCTGGCCAGGCTGCGCGGTGAGGACGGCCTGACCTACGGCACCGCCAGGGATGCCGCGCATGCGGCGCTGTCCGGCCGGATCAGGATCGCCGACGGGTGCGACCGCAGCCCGGAGTCGGTGATCGACGAACTGATGAGTCAGACCTGGCCGGATCGCCCGCCGTCTGCCGGGAGCGACACCGGCGGCCCGGGAAAAGCTGACGGCCCGCCGCGCGGCGAAGCGACGGGCCTGGCGGCCCTGGCGGACCGGGAGGACCTGGCAGACGCGGCCAGCCCGCCAGTCCCAGCCAGCCCGCCAGTCCCGGCCAGCCCGGCGGGCTCAGCCAGCCCGGCGGGCTCGGTGCACTGCGCGGGCGATGGCGTGTCGCGCTCCAGCCTGCGCCGCGACCGGCACAAGGGCGGTGCCAGGCGGACCGCCAGCCGGGCCGAGCTGGCCGCCAGGCACGCGGCGTTCGGGCATGTCTCGCCCGGCGTGGGCAGGCTCGACGAAGACGCGCTGGCCCGGCTGCTGGCGGCCGAGCCGGACGCGGCGGCCACGCTGCTCGCGGACCTGGCGACCGCCACCGACCGGGAGCTGGCCAGCGCGGCCAGGAAGCTGGCGGCGCGGGTCTTCGTCAGATTCGCCGCGGCCGGCACACGGCCGTCCCGCGGCACCCGCAGGCTCGGCCCGGCCGCGGCGGGTGAAGGCGATCTCGACCTGGACCGCACGCTGGACCGGATCTCCGGTACCTGGCCACCGGCCGGCGCCGAGCTGGTGACCAGGTCGTGGCGGGCGCACCGGCAGGCGCTGTGCCTGCTGATCGACACCAGCGGCTCGATGTCGGGCCTTGGTGTCGCCATCGCCGCGGTGGCCGCGGCCAGCGTGGTCCTGGCGGCCGGCGGCCGGCTGGATCCGGGCATCGTCGCCTTCGGCAGCGAGGTCACCGTGCTGCGCACGGCCGGCTCGCCGCGGCCCCCCGAAGAACTGGCCGGGGAGCTGATCGGGCTGCGCGGGCACGGGATGACCGACCTGGCCGGCGGCCTGCGGGCGGCGGCCAGGCTGCTGGCGGGCCCGGCCGCGGCCGAGCGGGTCGCGGTGCTGCTGTCGGACTGCATGGCAACCAAGGGCGGCGACCCGGCGGCGGCGCTGGCCGGGATCGACCGGCTGCACGTGCTGTGCCCACTGCCCAGCCCGCAGGCCGAGCGCGCCGCCGCCGCACTGGCCAGGGCGGGCGGAGGTATCAGCCAGCCGGTCGCCACGCTGGCCGGCGTGGCGCCCGCGCTGAGCCGGGCGCTGTCGCGGCCGGCCTGAGCAGCGCCCAGTCCGCACTTCCTAGACGGCCGCCGCCACCGAGGACGCCCAGTTCTCCACCACCTTGCCCAGCAGGGTGAGCGGCAGGCTGCCGTGGTCGAGCACGGCGGAGTGGAAGTCCCTGATGTCGTAGGCGGCGCCGAGCCGGGCCCGGGCGCGCTCTCGCAGCCGCAGGATCTCCTGCTGGCCGATGTAGTAACCGAGCGCCTGGCCGGGCAGGGCGATGTAGCGGTCTATCTCGGCGGCGATGAAGGCCTCGGGCATGGGCGAATGGGCGAAGGCGAACTCCCTGGCCCGGTCCCTGCTCCAGCCGCGCGCGTGCAGCCCGCTGTCTACCACCAGCCGCACCGCACGCCACGCCGTGGAGGCGAGCATGCCGAGCCGCTGGATGTCGTCGGAGTACAGGCCGAGCTCATCGGCCAGCCGCTCCGCGTACAGTCCCCAGCCCTCGCCGTGCGGCACCACGTAGAACGCGCTCAGCAGCAGTGGCAGCTCCGGCAAGAGCTGCAGCCGGGAGAACTGCACATGGTGGCCGGGCACCGCCTCGTGAAAGGCGGTGGCCTCCAGCGCCCAGCTCCCCGCCTGCCCCGGCTGTGCGCTGTTGAACAGGTACGTCCCGGGCTGTGAGCCGTCCCGGGCCGGCGGCGAGTAGAACGGCGGTGCACCGAAGGCGGCCAGGTGCGGCGGCATCGGCTCGATCACGCACTGCGCGGGCAGCGGCGCATGGAACATCTCGGTCACCCGCTCCTGGGCGCGGGCCACGGCCTGCGCCGCCCGGGTCATCGCGTCGCCGCCGTCGGCTCCTGCCCGGGATACCTCGTTACGCAGCCGGGCCATGATGTCATCGATGTCGTGCGAGCCCACCGCCCGGCCGCCCAGTTCGGCGATGTGCTCCTCGATCTCGGCCAGCGCGGACAGGCCGATGCGGTGGATCTCGTCCGGGTCCATCGGGAGCGTCGTGCCGTTGCGGACCGCGCAGGCGTAGGCGGCCACGCCGCCCGGCATGTGCAGCAGCCCGGCCCGTTCGGCGGGCCGGGACGCGGGCAGCAGCTCGGTGAGCACGTCGATGTACCGCCCGATGGCCGGGCGTACGTCGTCACGGATGACCCGCTCGACCTCGTCCTGCCAGGCCGCCGCTCCGGCCCAGCCCTCGGGTGGGCGGTGCGCCAGCATCGGATCCCGCTCCGGGTGTGCCATGTGCTCACGTAGCTGCCGGATGGCGTCGGCCACCAGCGGGGCGACCGGCAGCAGGCCGTCCCTGGCCGCATCCCGGAGCATCGCTGTGCTCTGGTCGAGATAGACCGGGAGCCGCCGGCACCGGCTCAGGTAGGCGGCCGCGCTGCCGGCGTCGTCAATCAGCGTGCGGGAGGCCACCAGCAGCATCGCCGAGGGGCCGGACAGCGGGAAGGTCGTGACCGAGAACTCTTCCACCCGCGAGTCGGCGGCGGCCAGCTCCCGCACGGCCTTGTCCCTGACGGCTTCGAGCAGGATCTGGCTGCCGGCCTCCGGGTTACTCAGCTCCTGCTGGTCACACCGGACCGCGATGTCCACGACCTGGTCACGCCAGACCTGCCGGGCCTGCGGGGACAGGTCCGGCACGTCCCCGGCGTACTCCCGCATTCCCTGGGCCGAGGCCCAGAACGGGTCGTTGCGAAGCAGGATCCCGGCCAGTTCGTCGGCCAGCTCACCGATTAATGCCGCAGTCACGGCTGTCACCATCCACGAAGCGCTTGTCGGCCGGGTTTTCCCGGCGGCTGCGCACAGTCTGCCAGGCGCTTGGCACCACCAGGCCACCCCCAGCCGGACGACGCAGTAACCAGCCACGGCCAGCAGCGCGGGCTGTCCGCTCCCGCTTATTAGCTCTTGACCAACCTGGAAATGGCGGCGGCCGCCTCCTTGACTTTGTCGTTGGCTTCCGGGCCGCCGTGCTCGATGGCCTGGGTGACGCAGTGGCCGAGATGGTCTTCGAGCAACCCGAGCGCAACCGCCTGCAGCGCCCGGGTCACCGCGGACACCTGAGTCAGGACATCCACGCAGTAAACGTCCGACTCGACCATCCGCTGCAGACCGCGCACCTGACCTTCGATCCGGCGCAAACGCTTCAGGTACGCCTCTTTGTCCTGCGTGTAACCGTGCATTAGACACCTCGGTGGCCGCCAGATTGCATGCGATGAGTCTAGATGGCAGGTCGGACAATCCCGGCGGCCAGCAGGAGGCCAGGGGGCCAGAGGCGGGGGTTCCGCCCGAGTGCCGCGGAACCCCCGAGTCTGTCCTGCCGCCCGGTCACCTCACCACTTCGGTGAGCCGGCCGGTCGCGACGTCGAACACGAAGCCGCGCACCTCGTCGGTGTGCGGGAGGAACGGGCTCGCCTTGATCCGGGCGATCGACTGCAGCACATCGGTGTCGGGATCCCGGAAGGACTCAGCGGCCCAGGGTGGCCTGATGCCGGTCTCGTCCTGGATGCTCTGCTTGAAGATCTCGTCACTGAACGTGAGCATCCCGCAGTCGGTGTGGTGGATCAGGATGATCTCGTGCGTGCCGAGCAGCCGCTGGCTGATCGCGAGCGAGCGGATCGCGTCGTCGGTGATCGCTCCCCCGGCGTTGCGGATCACGTGCGTCTCGCCTTCGGCCAGGCCAAGCATGCCGTACACGTTGAGCCTGGCGTCCATGCAGGCGACCACGGCCACGCCCCGGGACGGCGGCATCGGCAGCGGGCCACTGAACTGCGCCGCGTAGCGCGCGTTGTTCTCGAGGTACTCGTCAGTGACGGACATGCGCGGATCCTCCTGGTAGTCAGCTTCGCGGTGGGTAGCAGTACGAGTCACTGGACGCGTCGCCGCCCTGCAGCCGGACCTGGTGCACCCGGCGGCCGCGGAATACGTCGCCATGCGGGAAGAAGCGTTCGTCCAGCGACATCCCGCCGCCGTTGGTTACGTCGAACTTGGCCATCCAGGCGCCTACTCCGTCCGGGTAGAACTGGTCGTCCCACGCGCCGTACAGCGAGTTTGTGGTGTACACCCGCTGGCCGTCCCTGCTCACTTCTACCATCTGCGGGCCGCCGCGCAGTGGCATGTCCGGCTGGGCCGGGTGGGCAGCCTGCCCGGCGATGCCGCCGATCCGCACCGAGCCGGTCTCCCGCGGGTGGAACGGGTCGGTGACGTCGTACTGCTTCAGCTCGCCGGTCCCCCAGCAGGAAACGTACAGGTAGCGGTCGTCCACGGACAGGTCGATGTCGGTAACCAGCGGCGGCACCGCGCCGAAGGGCTGGATGGCCGGTGGCAGCAACTCGGCGGCGGCGGGCTCGGCGGGGATCGTGATGACCTTGGTCGCGGTCCACCGGCCGTTGGCCGAGGACTGGTCCTCGTGCCAGAGCCAGATCGAGGCGGACAGGTCCTCCACGCTGACCACCACGCCGAGGAATCCGTATTTCTTGGTCGGGTCGTGCGCGGGCCGCAGCTCCAGCGTCATCTGGTACTGGTCGCCGATGTCCACGGTCTGTTGCAGGGTGCCCTTGCCCAGGTCCCAGAAGTGGATCCGGTGCCCGTACTTGCGGCCGAGCAGCAGTTCGGGATTGACGCCGTCCTCGATCATCGACGGGGTGCCCCACTCGGAGGTGACGGCGACCTCGTGCGCGAGGTGCCACCACAGGTCGTAGGCCAGGTACTGGTCGCCGCGGTCGGTCTCCCACCGGCCGGTGACCTCGAACGTGTCATGGTCGATCAGCGCCACGCCACCGGGCCCGTCCTGGCCGCCCGCGCCGCCGAGGCAGGACATGTACAGGCCACCAGGGCCGCAGTGCACCGTGTGCGGGCGGGAGTAGCCCGCCCGGCTGCCCAGCTCGCCCGCCTCGATCACCTTCACCACCGGGGGTGCGGTGGGGTTCTCCTTGGTGTCGAGTATGTAGATGCGGGAGGACCGCAGGCCGGGCACGACCAGGTAGCGCCGCTCGGCGTGCTGGGCATGATCGCCGTGGCACAGGGCGCTCGAGCAGATGTTCCAGCCGAAGTGGTGCAGCTCGTCACCCGTGTTCGGCAGTTCGGTGAAGCCCGTCACCGATCCGTAGCTGCCCGAGGACGGGTCCACGTCGACCACGGCGATCGCGTCAGGTTTGTCGGCGGGCCTGGAAAAGGCCGCCACGTACGCGATTTTCTCGGCCGGTGCCGCTGCCGCATCGGTTGGCGAAGGATAGAACGTGGGGTCGAGCGGTGGATCGCTCATAATCTTCTCCTATCTCAGCCGGACACAGATTCCTCCGTACCCAGAAACCCGGTTGTCAGCGCGCGTGGATGAGGCCAGACTTCGCGGGTGATCCTGCGCAGGGACCTGCCCGCCGATGAGGCCGCCGTCCTCGCCGTGCACCGTGCGGCGTTCGCCAGGCCGCCCAGCGGTGCGAACGGGCCGGCCGAGGTGGCCGAGGCGCGGCTGGTCCAGGAACTGCACAATGACGGCAGCGTGATCCCCGGCCTCTCGCTGGCCGCCACGGCCGGTGACGAGATCGTCGGGCATGTGGTCTGCAGCCGTGGCAGCATCGACGGCCGCCCCGCGGCCGGCCTGGGCCCGCTCGGCGTGCTGCCCGGCTACCAGCGGCGGGGCGTCGGGCTGGCACTCATGCACGGCGTCCTGGCCGCCGCCGACGCGCTGGACGAGCCAGCCATCCTGCTGCTCGGCAATCCCGGCTACTACCGCCGGTTCGGCTTCCTGCCCGCCGAGAGCCTCGGCGTCCTGCCACCCGGCCCCGGCTGGGCGGAGCACTTCCAGATCCGCCCGCTCACCGCCTGGGACGGCACCCTGCGCGGAACGTTCCGCTACGCCTGCGCCTTCGGCCGGCTGTAGCGTCGGCCGTGTGAACCTTGACGGCGAGGTGCGTGAGGGCGACCTGCTGTGGACACCGGGTGCCGACCGGGTGGCCGACGCCAACATCACGGATTTCATGGGCTGGCTCGCGGACCGCGGGCGGCGGTTCGACGGGTATGGCGCGCTGTGGCAGTGGTCGGTGACCGACCTTGACGGTTTCTGGCAGGCCGTGTGGGACTACTGCGGGATCGAGGCGTCGGCCGCGCCGGAGCGGGTGCTCGGCAGCCGGCGGATGCCGGGGGCGCAGTGGTTCCCTGGCGCGCGGCTGAACTACGCGCAGCATGTGCTGCGGGGCGAGCGGGCCGGAGCGGTCGCTTTGCTGCATGCCAGCGAGACCGCGCCGCTGACCGGGGTTGGCTGGCCGGTGCTGGCCGGGCAGGTGCGGACGCTGGCCACCAGGCTGCGGGAGATGGGCGTGCGGCCCGGTGACCGGGTTGTGTCCTGCCTGCCGAACGTGCCACAGGCGGTGGTCGCGATGCTGGCCACCACGAGCATCGGGGCAATCTGGGCGAGTTGTTCGCCCGACTTCGGGGCGCGCGGCATCCTTGACCGGTTCGCCCAGCTCACCCCCACCGTGCTGATCGGCGCGGACGGATACCAGTACGGCGGCAGGCGGTTCGGCCGGCGGGCCGAACTGCGGCAGGTCGCCGCGGAGTTGAGCGGCCTGAGGTACGTGATCACTATTCCGCTTCTTTACGGAGGGGGCGTGGACACGGCGGTCAACGGCTGGCTGAGCTGGGATGACGCACTGAACGGGCCGGCCGTGACGGCAGCGGAGTTCGAGTTCGAGCAGGTGCCGTTCGATCATCCGCTGTGGGTGCTGTTCTCCTCCGGCACCACCGGGCTGCCCAAGGCGATCGTGCACGGGCATGGCGGGATCCTGCTCGAACAGATGAAGCTGCAGCGGTTCCATATGGACCTGCGGCCCGGCGACCGGATGTTCTTCTACACCACCACCGGCTGGATGATGTGGAACTTCCTGGTCAGCTCGCTGCTGCTGGGCGTGTGCCCGGTGCTCTACGACGGCAGCCCGGCGCATCCGCGGCCGGACGTGCTGTGGGAGCTGGCCGAGCAGGCCGGCGTCAGCTTCTTCGGCGCGAGCCCGTCCTACGTGGACCTGATGAACAGAGCGGGGGTGGTGCCGGCTGAGCGGTTCGGGCTGGGCCCGCTGCGGGCGATCATGCCGGCCGGGTCGCCGGTCTCGGCCGGGTGCGGCGCCTGGTTCTACCGCAACGTCAAGCGCGACCTGTGGCTGGCCACCGGCAGCGGGGGGACGGACATCTGCGCCGGGTTCGTCGGCGGGGTGCCGATCCTGCCGGTCTACGCCGGCGAGATCCAGGCGCCACACCTGGGGGTCGCGGCGCGCGCCTTCAATGAGAAGGGCGAGAGTGTGGTGGACGAGGTCGGCGAGCTGGTGATCACTGAGCCGCTGCCGTCCATGCCGGTCGCGTTCTGGGGCGACGACGGGCAGGCGCGGTACCGGGAGTCGTACTTCGCCGAGTTCCCCGGCGTCTGGCGGCAGGGCGACTTCTTCCGGATCAACGAGCGCGGTGGCTGTTTCGTCCTGGGACGGTCGGATGCGACGCTCAACCGGCACGGGGTCCGGATCGGCACGGCCGAGATCTACAACGCGCTGGCCTCGGTGCCGGAAGTGCGGGACGCGCTCGTGGTCAACCTTGACCTGCCCGGCGGCGGGTTCTTCATGCCGCTGTTCGTCACGCTGGCCGACGGCGTGACGCTGGACGCCTCGCTGGAGAATGTCATCCGCGAGCGGCTGCGGGCCGAGTACACGCCACGGCACGTGCCCGACCGGATCCTGCAGGTTCCCGCGATCCCGGTGACCCGGACCGGGAAGAAGCTGGAGATCCCGGTGCGCCGGATCCTGCAGGGCGTTCCGGCCGCCGAGGCGGCCAACGCGAGCGCGATGGCCGACCCGGCGGCATTGGACTTCTTCGTTGCCTATGCGCGGCGGCTACGTGACGCCGAGGTCGACATGGAAGTCACCGATGTGAAGATCGAGACCGAACCCGCCGAAGTGGTGGATCAGGAGGGCCACCAAGACGATCAGAACGATCGCCACTAACAACCAGAACAGCCAGATCAGTGCCCCAGGCACCGACTCCCTTATGCTCATGGCCACTGTGCTGCCCAAGAACGCGCAGGACATGCGGCAGGCAATTGCGCATGGTCGCTTCACGCCCGGACAGCCGCAGCTCAGGCCCTGGTTCAGCCCCAGACCTCGGCGGCGGTCTCGACGATCAGGCGGAGCTTGGCGGCCTGCTCGCCGCGGGTGAGCTTGTTCCCCTCGACGGTGGACGAGAAGCCGCACTGCGGCGACAGGCACAGCTGGTCCAGCGGGACGAACTTGCTGGCCGCCTCGATACGGCGCTTGAGCATGTCCTTGGACTCCAGCTCGCCGCGCTTGGTGGTCACCAGGCCGAGCACGACCATCTTGCCCTTGGGGACGAACCGGAGCGGCTCGAACCCGCCGGAGCGCTCGTCGTCGTACTCCAGGAAGAAGCCATCCACGTCCAGCTCGCCGAACAGTGCCTCCGCCACGAAGTCGTAGCCGCCTTCGGCCACCCAGGACGACTGGAAGTTACCCCGGCACATGTGCGTCGTCACGGCCAGGCCCGGCGGCCTGCCCGCCAGCGCCGCGTTGATCTGGCGGATGTAGCGCAGGTGCAGATGGCCGGCGTCGTCGCCGCGCGCGGCGATCTCCGCGCGCTGATGCGGGTCGTTAAGGTAAGCCAAACTGGTGTCGTCGAACTGCAGGTAGGTGCAGCCCGCACCGGCCAGGTGGCGGACCTGCTCGGCGTAGGCCGCGGACAGGTCGGCCCAGAACTCCTCGATGTCCGGGTACACGCCCGGGTCGATGGCGGCGGGGCCGCCCCGGTAGTGGACCATGCTAGGTGAGGGGATCGTGAGCTTCGGCGTGGCCTGTCCCGCGATCGAGCGCAGATAGGCGAAGTCCCCGGCGAAGATCGGCTCGGGCAGCCGGATCTTGCCGTCGATGCGGATGGCTGCCGGGGTGAACTCGATCGTCCCCGATGGATTGCGGAAACGGACGGCCATGTTTCCCGGCGCCTTGCTGATACCGCCCAGCCGGTAGATGAAATCCATGTGCCAGGAGGCGCGGCGGAATTCGCCGTCGGTCGCGGTCTGCAGCCCGGCGTCCGCCTGGAGCCGGACAACGTCGGCGATCGCCTCGTCCTCGATGGCGCGGAGGTCTTCTTTGCTCATCCGCCCGGCGGCGAAGTCATCGCGGGCGGCCAGCAGGTTCTGCGGGCGCAGCAGGCTGCCGACGTGGTCGGCGCGGAAGGGAGGGGTCTCGCGAGCGGTCATGATCCCCTCATATCACGACCACGTACCGTCGCGGCAGCGGCTCAGGCCGGCCCGCCAGGTTCGGTGTTGCGTGATCGCCACCACAGCCTGGGCAACAGTGGGCGGACCGTACGCTGCCGCAGGCAGCCCTGCCAAACGCCCACGCTGTAGGCGGCGTCGTCCAGGAGCCTGGCGGCCACGTAGCGGGCCGGGCCGATGGGAGGGCACCGCTCGCGCCAATCCACAATGGGGGCGGCGAGGACCATGGCGGCCAGGGGCAGGCGGGCGCGGCGGAAGGCGAGCGCGGCCGGGACGGCCAGCGGCCACCAGGTCCGGGAGACGGCGCTGCCGAGCAAGCGGCCCGCCATGAGGTTGCCGCCGCCGGCCAGCTTCAGGGCGACCGGCCAGGGATCCTCGATGGCCGGGGCCAGCTTCCTGGCCAGCAAGGCCGTGGTGGCGGCCATGACCGAGGCGCCGGCGGCCGGCTGTCCCACGGCCACGGCGAGCCAGGCCAGGGCGCTCCAGCCGGACATGGACACGGCCGGGACCCGGCCGGGATGGCGCAACTCCAGCGGCGCGGCCGAGGTACCGTAGTCCTTTCGCCGGGCGAACCACGCCCCGAGCCGTACCCGGTGCGCGTGCGCGACCGAGGCGGCGGGTTCATAACGGACGTGCCAGCCCGCTTCGGCCAGGCGCCAGACGAAGTCCACATCCTCCCCCACCGGCATGTCGCTGGCGAAACCCTCGCCTGCGGCGGCGCGGCGGACGACGAGGGCGGCGGCGGGCAGGTAGGGGACGCGGGCACCGGGGCGGACGATGCTCGGGGTGGCGCCCATGTCCAGGGCGGAGCGGGCATGCTCGTAACCGGGCAGCCAGCGGTCCGGGGTGACCGGCCCGGCGGCCACGATCCGTGGCCCTGCGGCCGCGACCAGGGGGTCGGTGAAGTGCCACAGCAGGGCGTCCAGCCAGCCGGGCAGCGGAACGCAGTCGGAGTCCACGAACGCCACGAACGCGGTGGTGGCTGCGGCCAGGCCCGCGTTGCGGGCAGCACCGGGACCGCGACTGGCCGGCAGCCGGATGCAACGTGCACCCGCAGTGGCGGCCGCCGCCGGCGCGGCACGGGGGTCCATGGATCCGTCGTCCACCACGATGACCCGCAGGCCAGCGCACCCAGCCAGGCACCGGGCCAGCTCGGCGGGGCGATCGCGGACCGGGACGACGACCGTGACGTCGCCAGCACCCGGACCAGGGGCAGGCAGGGGCTCCGGGTTGGCCAGTCCGGCCGACAGCAGCTTGCGGGCCAGCGCGCGGGCAGCGGGAGCGCTGGGTACCGGATCGCCGCGCCACCAGGCCGCGACCTGGCGGACGCCGGGCTCGTCAAGCCGCAGCAGCCGGCAGGGCGAACCACCGAGAAGCACGCGGCCGTCGTCCAGGATCGCCAGCGACGGGTCGGGGCGCAGCCTGAGACCGGTTGTGGCCAGGGACGCTTCTGGTGGCGGCGCGGGCACACCCCGGTCCGGCTGCGGCCGGGCCGACCCCCTGATCACCAGGAAATTCTAGGGCACCTTCCTGCGTGACGCGCGGGTTGCCTCAGCGCAACCTAGGCAGCCCACCGGCTTGGGCGCTACTGCGAGATAGTGACGTTATCGATCGTCGGCGGGAGGGCGGCCCCGGGATGACACCCATCACGATCGCCTGCCTGGACATGGCAGGCACCACGGTCCGCGACGACGGGACGGTGCTGGCCGCGTTCGACGCCGCGATCGGGGAGGCCGGCCGGGGCAGGGGGACGCCGGAGTACGAGGCGGCGCTGGCGATCGTGCGGGACATGATGGGCACGTCGAAGATCGAGGTCTTCCGGCGCATCCTCGGCGACGAGGACACCGCGGCCCGGGCCAACGCCGCGTTCGAGCGATACTATGCCGCCGCCGTGCGGGCCGGGCGGGTCGCCGCCATGGACGGCGCGGTGGAGACGATCACCAGGCTGCGCGCGGCCGGCATCCGGGTCTGCCTGGTCACCGGGTTCTCCCCGGCGACCAGGGACGCCATCATCGACGTGCTCGGCTGGCATGAGCTCGCCGACCTGACGCTCTCCCCTGCCGACGCCGGCCGTGGACGGCCGTTCCCCGACCTGCCGCTGACCGCGCTGCTGCGGCTGGGCGGGGGCGCGGTCGGCGAGCTCGCCGTGCTGGGCGACACGCCCAGCGACATCCAGTCTGGCCTGCGGGCCGGGGCCGGGCTGGTGGCCGGCGTGCTCACCGGGAGCTCGACCCGCGAGCAGCTTGGCGCGGCGGGTGCGCCAGTGGTGCTGGACAGCGTGGCCGGGCTGCCTGCCCATCTGGGACTCGGATAGAGGCGGGGCCGCTGTGGCCGCCCAGCACCGTCCGGGCAGCCTGCCAGCCGGTACCCGCTGTCGCCTGGTGATGAGGAACGGTAAGTTTGCCTGCCGTGGCTGACCTGCCTGCTGAGTTCTCGCCCTGGGGCCGCCCGCAGTGGCGGGCCAGCGTGTCGGAGTGGATACACGATCGGCTGGGCGAGGCGGGTGCGCGGTCCATCGGCGAGCTCCAGCCCCGGATCCGGCCGTGGTCGGTGGCCGGGCGGGTGGTCACCGATCTTGGGCCGGTGTGGTTCAAGGCTGATCCGCCGGGCGCGCGGTTCGAGCCGGCGCTGGCCAGGGCGCTGAGTGAGTGGGTGCCGGATCTCGTGCTGACGCCGCTGGCCATCGACGCCGGGCGGGGCTGGTCGCTGCTGCCCGACGGGGGCATGATGCTCGGTGACGCGATGGATGGCGCCGCGGGCTGGGAGCAGCCGCTGCGCCGGTACGCGGAACTGCAGCGGGCCGTGTCGGGGCACGTCGCGGACATGGCCCGGCTCGGCGTGCCCGATCTGCGGCCGGCCCTGCTGCCAGCACAGTTCGCCGCGCTGGCCGACTGTGCGCAGGTCAAGGAGCAGGTCGGCACCGCGGGCGGGATCACCGCCGAACAGTATGCCGCGCTGACCGGGCTGGGACCGCGACTGGCGCGGTGGTGTGAGCGGCTGGCGGCCAGCCCGGTGCCGCCGTCGCTGGACCACTCCGACCTGAACGACCACTCGGTGTTCGCGGCGCCGGGCGGCCGGTACACCTTCTTCGACTGGGGCGACGCCGCTATCGCGCACCCGTTCACCAGCCTGCTGGTGACCCTGCGGGTGGTCGCCCACCGGTACGGCCTGGCGCCCGGCGCGCCCGAGCTGCAGCGGCTGCGTGACGTCTACCTGGAACCGTGGACGGCCGAGCACCCCGCGGCCGACCTTCGCGAACAGGTGCGGCTGGCCATGCGGCTGGGCGGGATCGGCCGCGCTCTGACCTGGCAGCGCACCTTCCCCGAGGCGGCGGGATACATACGGCAGGACCACGGCGAAGCCATGGCACACTGGCTGGCCCACCTGCTGGAGCCCGGCCTGCTGCCCAGCGTCCCCGTTTCCACCCCTGCACGCTCCGCGTTATCCTCGCACCCGTGATCAGGCGCGGGCCGCGGCCTCCTGCAGCGCCCGGCCGGCCAGGACGCGGGCCAGGTGTTCGCGGTACTCCCGGCTGGCGTTGATGTCCGCCGGCGGGTGCGTCCCATCGGCCGCCAGCGCGGCGGCCTCCGCGGGGCCGGCTCCCGAGGCCAGCGCCCGCTCGGCCGCGCTGGCCCGCAGCGGCGTCTCACCCATGTTGACCAGCCCCACCGCGTTGCCCTGTACGGCGACCCCGACGATGGCCCAGTCCATGGCCCGCTTGGTGAACTTCTGGAACGACCAGCCGCGGGCCGCCGGCTTGGGGATACGGATCTCGGTCAGCAGATCACCGGGCCGTAGCGCCGTCTCGAAGAGGCTGTCGAAGAACTCCCCGGACGGGATCTCCCGCTCTCCGCCAGGCCCGCGCGCGATCAGTGTCGCGTCCAGCGCGAGCACGACCGCGGGCAGGTCGGAGGCGGGGTCGCCGTGGGCCAGCGACCCGCCGATCGTGCCGCGGTGACGGATCTGCGGGTCGCCCACCTGGCCGGCCGCGTGGGCGAGCAGCGGCAGCTCCCGGGCCAGCAGTTCGGAGTGCTCCAGGTCGTGGTGGCGGGTCAGCGCCCCCACCGCGATGTGGTCGCCGCCGTCGGTGATGTAGGACAGGTCGCGCAGCCGGCCGATGTCGATGACCACCTCGGGCAGGGCCAGCCGCAGCTTCATCAGCGGCAGCAGCGAGTGCCCGCCGGCCAGGAACTTCGCGTCCTCGCCGTACTCGGCGGCCAGGTCGATCGCCTCGCCCGCCGAGGCGGCGCGCCGGTAACTGAACTGTGCCGGAATCATTCGGCGCTCCCAGAGGCAGCAGCGGCTGTACTTTCTTCGCCGGACAGGCACCCTACGGCAAGGGCGGCCTTGACGATGTTGTGGTAGCCGGTGCACCGGCACAGGTTGCCCTCAAGACCGGACCTGACCTGTTCCTCGGTGGGGTTCGGGTTCTCCCGCAGCAGCGACACGATCGCCATCACCATGCCGGGCGTGCAGAAGCCGCACTGCAGGCCGTGCTGCTCGCGGAACGCCTGCTGCACCGGGTGCAGCGTCCCGTCGGCGGCGGCCAGGCCTTCCACCGTGGTGACCGAAGAACCGCCGGCCTGCGCCGCCAGCAGCGTGCAGGACTTGACCGATTCGCCGTCCAGCAGGACCGTGCAGGCCCCGCAGGAGGTGGTGTCGCAGCCGACGTTCGTCGCGGTCAGCCCGGCCACGTCGCGCAGATAATGCACGAGCAGCATCCGGTCCTCCACGTCGGCGGCCACCTGCTCCCCGTTGACCGTCAGCTCGACCTTCACCGTGCACCCTCCTTCGCAGCGTCCGTGATAGCGGCCCACACCCGCTGCGGGGTGGTGGGCATGTCGATGTGCCGGACGCCCAGGTGGGCGACGGCATCGATGACCGCGTTCTGCACCGCCGGCGTGGACCCTATCGTCCCCGCCTCGCCGATGCCCTTAACGCCGAGCGGGTTGATGCCGGTCGGCGTCTGGCTGTCGAGCAGCTCGAAGCTCGGCAGCTCGGTGGCGGTGATGATCGCGTAGTCGGCGAGCGTGCCGGTCAGCGGGTTGCCGTCGGCATCGTAGACCACCTCTTCGAGCAGGGCCTGGGCGGCGCCCTGGGCGATGCCGCCGTGCCGCTGCCCCTCGGCGATCATCGGGTTGACCAGGGTGCCGGCGTCGTCCACGGTCACGTGCCTGACCAGGGTCGCCTTGCCGGTCTCGGTGTCCACCTCGACAACGGCGAGGTGGGCGCCGAACGGGAACGTGGGGCTGTCCGCGGTGAACATGACGTCGGCGGTGAGCCCGTCCGGGCCGGCCGCGCCGGCTATCTTGCCCCATTCGAGCTCGGTCCCGCTCGCGCCGTGCACCCGCCAGATCCCGGTCCGCGGGTCGAACTCCATGTCCTCCTCGTTCGCCCCGGCCAGCGTGGCCGCCAGCGTGCGGGCCTGCTCCTTGACCTCGCCCGCCGCCTTGTGCACGGCCGCGCCGCCGAGCTGCAGCGACCTGGACCCGAAGGTGCCGGTCCCGGTGGGGATCGCGTCGGTGTCGCCGTGGATGACGGTGACGTCCTTCATGGGGATGCCCAGTTCCGCCTGGACCAGCATGGACCAGGACGTGTCGTGTCCCTGGCCGTGCGCGGAGCTGCCGGTGAAGACCGTGGCCGTGCCGTCCTCGTGGATGTCGATCCGGCCGCTCTCGCCACCGCCGTCCCCGGCGGTGATCTCCACGTAGGTGGACAGGCCGAGGCCGAGCTGCACCCGGTCGCCGCGCTCACGGCGGGCCGCCTGCTCGGCACGCAGCTCGCTGTACCCGGCGGCGGCCAGCACCTTGTCCAGCGCGGCCACGTAGTCGCCGGTGTCGTAGGTGGCGCCGGTGGGCGAGGTGTAGGGGAACCTGTCCGGCGGCACCAGGTTGAGCCTGCGCACCTCGGCCGGGTCCATGCCGATCCTGGCCGCGAACAGATCCACCGCCCGCTCGACCGCTGCGGTGGCCTCCGGCCGGCCCGCCCCGCGGTAGGCCGCGATCGGCGTGGTGCTGGTCACCACGAACTTGTAGCTGCACTCGACCTTCGGTATCAGGTAGGAACCGCTGGCCATCAGCCTGGTCAGCCCGGGCAGGTAGTCGCCCCGTATGTAGGCGCCGGAGTCCTGCACGAAGTCCATCCGGTAGGCGAGGATCCTGCCGTCGGAGGTCCCGCCGATCCTGATGTCCTGCCGCTGGCTCCGGCCGTGCGTCATCGCGACCAGGTTCTCGCTGCGGGTCTCCGACCAGCGCAATGGCCGGCCGAGGTGCTTGGCGGCCCAGCCGACCGCGATCTGGTCCCGGTCTGCGCCGATCTTGGCACCGAAGCCGCCACCCACGTCCGGCGTGATGATCCGGACCGCGTCCGGCGGCAGGCCGAGCGTCCCGGCGACCTGGAAGCGGGCGATCTGGGAGTTCTGCGTGCTCGCCCACACGGTGAGGCGGCCGTCCGCCCAGGCCGCGGCCGCGCCGCGGACCTCGAGCGGCACCGGTGCCAGCCGCTGGTTCATGATCGTGGCGCCGACCACCACGTCACAGCCCTCGAACAGGGCGTCCCCGGTGCTGTCCTCGGCGCCGGCCGCGGCGATCACGTTGGTTCCCGCGGCGGGGAACAACAGGGTCTCATCGGCCAGCGCCTTGTCCAGGCTGGCGACCGCGGGCAGCGGCTCGTAGTCCACGCTGACCAGCTCGGCCGCGTCCTCGCCCTGGTACCGGCCGTCGGTGATCACCATCGCCACCGGCTCACCGACGAACCTGACCCGGTCGGTGGCCAGCAGCGGCTCGGCCATCGGCTTGTCCTCGGCGGGCGGCGCGTCCTCGCCGGTCAGCACCGCGATCACGCCGGGCTCCCCGCGGGCGGCGGAGGCATCGACCCCGGTCACCATCGCGTGCGCCACCGGGCTGCGCACGAACGTGACCCGGGCCGCCCCAGCCAGCTCCGGGATGTCCAGATCGTCGACGTAGGTGCCGCCGACGGTGAGCAGCCGCTGATCCTCCACCCGCAGCACCCGGCTGCCCAGCACCCCGTTGCCCACTGCTCCCGCCCGATCGCCGTCCATGTAACCTCCGCAGCTTCCGCGCCGTCGCTCTGGCCCCAATCGTGCCAGCTTCCATCGTGACTCTGTGGCCATCCCCCCTAGACTCGTGCACGTGGACAGTGCGGCGAGTCTTTTCCCTGGTGTCTATGCGGCGACGACCACCCCGTTCCGGGCCGGCGGCCAACTGGATCTGGAAGCGTTCCGCGAGCATTGCGCGTGGCTTGTCGACGAGGGCGTCGCGGGCCTGATCCCGGCCGGCTCGCTCGGTGAATACGAGGCCCTGACCGACGCCGAACGGGCCGATCTGACCGGCGCGGCCATCGCGGCTGCCGATGGCCGGGCCCCGGTCGTGCCCGGCGTGTCGGGCAAGTCGGCGGCGGAGGCGTGCCGCTGGGCGGAACATGCCGCCCGCGCCGGTGCCGCCGCCGTGATGGCACTGCCGCCGACCTCGCACAAGCCAACCGACGACGAGGTGGTGGCGCACTTCGCCGAGATAGCCAAGGTCGGGCTGCCGATCATCGCCTACAACAACCCGTTCTCCACCCGGGTGGACCTCACCCCCGGCCTGCTGGCCAGGCTGGCCGAGATCGAGCAGGTCCGGGCGGTCAAGGAGTTCTCCCAGGACGTTCGGCGGGTGCCGCAGATCAGGGAGCAGGCGCCGCGGCTCGAGGTGATCTGCGGCTGCGACGACACGTTCGTCGAGGCCATGCTGATGGGCGCGACCGGCTGGATCGCCGGCCTGGTGAACGCCCTGCCGGCCCAGTCGGTGCGGCTGTACGAGCTGTGCGTGGCCGGGGAGTTCGTCACCGCCGCCGCCGAGTACCGGGAGCTGCTGCCGCTGCTGCGCTGGGACGCCGATCCGCGCTTCGTGCAGGCGATCAAGCTGGCCCAGGAGGAAGCAGGCCGCTACGGTGGCCCGGTGCGGCTGCCCCGGCTGCCGCTGTCACCCGCGGACGCCGACGAGGTCAGGGCCGCCGCCCGCGCCGCACTCAAAGTCAGCCGGTAATGCGGGCGCAGAAGGTCTTCGGCGCCGTCGACAGCCACACCGAGGGGATGCCCACCCGGGTGATCACCTCGGGCGTGGGCGTGCTGCCCGGCGCCACGATGTTCGAGCGGATGCGGCATGTCGTGACGCAGCGCGACGACCTGCGGACCTTGCTCATGTTCGAGCCGCGTGGGCACGCCGCCATGTCCGGCGCGATCCTGCAGCCGCCGATCAGGCCGGACGCCGATGCCGGCGTGGTGTTCATCGAGGTCTCCGGCTGCCTGCCGATGTGCGGGCACGGGACCATCGGGACCGCCACCGTACTGGTCGAGACCGGCATGGTGGAGGTGCGCGAACCGGTCACGGTGATCCGGCTGGACACCCCGGCGGGCCTGGTCGAGGCCTCGGTCGAGGTGGACGGCGGCCGGGCCAGGTCGGTGACCTTGACGAACGTGCCGTCCTACCTGCACCTGCGGGACGCTCCCGTACACGTGCCCGGGCTCGGCGAGGTGGCGGTGGACCTCGCGTTCGGCGGGAACTTCTACGCGCTGCTCCCGGCCGCCCTGGCCGGGCTGAAGGTCGAGCCGGAGCTGCACGACGCCCTGATCGCCACCGGGTTGGCGATCATGGACGCGGTCAACGGGCAACTCGACTTCGCCCACCCGGAGAACCCGGGGATCAGCGAGTGCCGTCACGTCGTCTTCACCGAACCCGCCGACGGCGAGCGGCCGGCCAGGTCCGCGATCGCCATTCACCCGGGCTGGCTGGACCGGTCGCCCTGCGGCACCGGCACATCGGCCCGGATGGCCCAGCTCGCGGCGCGCGGCGAGCTGGGCCTGAACGAGGACTTCGTGCATGGATCGCTGATCGGGCGGTCGTTCACCGGACGGCTGACCGGCCGGACGACCGTGGGCGAGTTTGACGCGGTGATCCCGTCGGTGCGCGGCCAGGCCTGGCTGACCGCGATGGGAAACTACCTGCTCGATCCCGAGGACCCGTTCCCGGCCGGGTTCCTCATCGGACGGCAACCCTGACCCGGCCGGGCTCATCTCCGCTTTCCCGGCCGGAAACACGCTCCGCGGCCGGCGCCTGCTCGACCTTCGGATCGCCGCCCAGTTCGTCGGCCCTGACCAGCGCGACCCCGGCGAAGATGAACACCCCACCGGCGAACTGCATCGCGGATGGCAGCTGATGCAGCAGCAGCCAGGCGAACAGGATCGAGAACAGCACCTCGGCCATGCCGGCGAACGAAGCCAGCTTGGCGCCGAGCTTGCGCGCCGCGCTCATCCCCGTGACGTAAGCGATGGCCGTCGCCACCAGGGACAGCCCGGCGACCGGCACGATCCAGCTCACCCGGTGGCCGAGCAGGCCGACCTGCCGCGCCGTGGCGGTCACCGGCACCGCGCCGGTCAGGCCCAGCAGGCCGAGCGCGGCGGCCCCGACGATCATCCCGCCCCACACCATGACGATCGGCGGCACCGGCTCCGCATGACCGGCCGCCGCGATCACGAAGTACACGGCCAGGCCCACCGCGGCCAGCAGCCCCCAGATCACCCCGGCCGGGCTGACTGCGCCGGATCCGGTGAGGTTGAGCACCAGGCCCAGCCCGGCGATGGCGGTCACCGCGCCGGCCACGGTCAGCCGGCGTGGCCGCTGGCCATGCCGCAGCCAGAGCCAGCCGACCACCAGCACCGCACCCAGGTATTCGAGCAGCAGCGCGACGCCGACCGGCATGTGCTCGATAGCGTTGAAGTAGCAGAACTGGCAGCCGGCCACCCCGGTCAGCCCATAGGCGGCCATCCGCCAGCTCGCTGTTCGCAGCAGCCGCCAGCGCCCCCGCAACTGGATCAGCGCGGGAACGGTGAGCAGCAGCGCGGCGACGGTGATCCGGGCGGTCACGGCGGCGGCCGCGCTCCAGCCCGCGCCGATCAGCGACGAGGCGAACGTGCCCGACGTACCGAACGCCGCCGCCGACAGCAACGCGATGCCGAGCCCGCTGCGGGCGATGGTGGACTGGCTCCTCGTGGTCACGGCACGCTCCAGACTGTGCCCGTAGGGACTGACATGTAAGCACTGAAGATGTATTACGATAGTTACACTAGCCGGAGCACGTGAAAGGAGTCAACGTGATTTTTGCGCATGACACCGAGGTGTCTCTGGCCGCTACCGCCGCGTTTGTCAACACCGGCCGCGGCACCGAACTGCTGCCCGACATGGCCGCGCTCGACGACTTCGTCACCGAGTGGCGGTGGACCGGCGACCGCACCCACGACCAGGCCGAACTCGATGGTGTCCGGCGCCTGCGACCGCGTCTCGAACAGCTCTGGGAGATGACCAAGGACGAGGCCGTCGTGCTGGTCAACACCCTGCTCCGCGAGGTCAACGCGCTCCCCCAGCTGATCAAGCACGACGGCTGGGACTACCACCTGCACGCGACCCCGCCACACGCCCCGCTGGCCGACCGCTTCGCCGCCGACGCGGCCATGGCGTTCAGCGACATGATCCGCGCCGGTGAACTCGACCGCCTGCGCCACTGCGCCGCCGACGACTGCGACAACGTCCAGGTAGACCTGTCCAAGAACCGGTCAAGGCGATTCTGCAGCACCTCCTGCGCGAACCGCACCCACGTCGCGGCCTACCGAACCCGGCAGGCCGCAGGTGTCCCGCAGCAGTGACCCTGGAGCTTCCGCCGAGTGCGGATGCCGTGGTCATCGGCGCCGGGATAGTGGGCGCGGCCGTGTCCGCCTGCCTGGCCGCCACCGGCCGCAGCGTCTGCGTGATCGACCGCAGCGGCCCGCTCGGCGGCACGACGGCGGCCGGTGAGGGCAACATCCTGGTCTCCGACAAGCTGCCCGGCCCCGAACTGGCCCTGGCCCTGCGCAGCCTGGCGCTCTGGCGGGACTTCGCCACCACCGCCGGCGTCGAGTTCGAAACCAAGGGCGGTGTCGTCGTCGCTCACAACGCGGGCCAGCTCGCCGCCCTGTCAGCTCAGGCCGGCGGCCAGCGAGCCGCCGGCGTCGAAGCGACCGAACTCGACCAGCCCAGCCTGCGCGCCGCCGAACCGCACATCGCGCCGGACCTACCCGGCGGCGCCTTCTACCCGCAGGACTGCCAGGTCCAGCCGATGCTCGCCGCCATGGCCTACCTGGCGCGTTCCGGTAACTCTGGCGTCGTCCGGGCGGAGGCCGTCGGCCTCGACCCCGGCGCCGGGCGGCTGATCACCGGCCAGGGCCGGATCGCCACCCCGATCGTGGTCAACGCGGCGGGCCCGTGGAGCGGCGAGGTCGCCCGCCGGCTCGGCTCGGACCTGCCGGTGCGCCCCCGCCGCGGCCACATCCTGGTCACCGAGCCGCTCCCGCCGGTGATCCGGCACAAGGTCTACGAGTGCGACTACGTAGGAGCGGTGGCCAGCGACTCCGGCGCACTCGCCTGCTCGGCCGTCGTCGAATCCACAGCAAGCGGCACCGTCCTGATCGGCTCCAGCCGCGACTACGGCGGCGCCCTTCCTGGCCTGTCCGGCAGCCCCGGCCACGGCAGCACCGCGCCCGGCGGCCCGCCGCCCGAGGCCCGGGTGCTCGCCGAGATCGCCCGGCGGGCCGTCTCGCTGTTCCCCGTGCTGCGCCAGGTTCGCGCGATCCGCGCCTACACCGGCTACCGCCCCGCCTGCGCCGACCACCTGCCTGTGATCGGCCCGGACCCGTCCATCCCCGGGCTCTACCACGCGACCGGCCACGAAGGCGCCGGCATCTGCCTGGCTCCCGCCACCGCCGAACTCCTCACCGCCCTCATCGACGCCGCCCCCACCACGGTCGATCCGGCCCCCTTCTCTCCCGCCAGGTTCTGCGGAGGCCACCATGCCCGATGATCCCGTCCGCTTCACCTTCGACGGCACCGCGCTGGAAGCGGAATGCGGCATGACGATCGGCGGCGCCCTGCTCACCAACGGCATCATGTCCTGGCGCCGTACCCGCTCCGGCGGCAGTCCGCGCGGCATCTTCTGCGCGATCGGCGTCTGCTTCGACTGCCTGGTGGACGTCGCCCCCCATCGTGCGGTCCGCGCCTGCCTGGTCCAGGTCCACGACGGCGACGTGGTCACAACGTCCAGCTCCCTGGGCCCCGCCGAATGACCCCGCCCCAGCCGGACGCTCCCCCGGTGGACGTCGCCGTGGTCGGCGCCGGCCCGGCCGGCCTGGCCGCCGCCGTCACGGCCGCCGGCTGTGGCTGCTCGGTGACCCTGATCGACTCCGCTCCCGCAGTAGGCGGCCAGATACACCGGCAGAGCGTCATCTCCGCAGCCCCCGCCGTATCCGGTTCCCTTCATTTCCAGGAACGGCTGGCGCCAGCGCTCCGTCCCGCCATCGGGCACCCGGGCATCCAGCACCTCCCGGTAACCACCGTCTGGCACGCCACCCCGGCCACTCAGGGGTTCTTCCTCCACCTCACGACCCAGCCCACCCAGCCCGGCCCATCGCGCTGGACCGCAAGCAGCCAGATGGTCCCCGCCGTCCTGCGGGCGCGGGCGGTGGTCGTGGCCACCGGTGCCACCGAGCTGGTGCTGCCGTTTCCCGGCTGGGATCTGCCGGGGGTGACCACGGCGGGAGCGGCCCAGGCGCTGCTGAAGAGCCAGGGCGTGACCATGGGCAAGCGGGTGATCGTGGCCGGGTCCGGGCCGCTGCTGCTCCCGGTCGCGGCCGGGCTGGCGACGGCGGGTGTCCGCGTCCTCGCCGTGCTCGAAGCAACCCGGGCAATCGCCGGGCTGGGCCGGGCCGCCTTGACCCATGCCGGCCACCTCGTGGCCAGCCCGGGCAAGCTCCGCGAGGCCGCTGGCTACGCCGCCATCCTGGCCAGGCACCGGGTTCCGGTCCGTACCGGGCACGCCGTCATCGCCTGCCACGGGGAAGGCAGGGTGCGGCGGGCCACGGTGGCCCGGCTGGACGGGCAGTGGCGGCCGGTCCCCGGTTCGCGGCGCGGCGGTCAATGGTGGCCGGTTCCCGGTCCGCGGCGGGAACTGCTCGTGGACGCGGTGCACGTGAGCTACGGCTTCTCCCCCGCCCTGGAGCTGGCCCGCCTGCTTGGCTGCGCGGACACGCCGCACCCGGCCAGGCCGGTCGCGGCGGTGACCCACGACGAGGATCAGGCCACCTCGGTGGCTGGAGTGTTCGCGGCCGGCGAGGTCACCGGGACCGGCGGCGCTCAGGTAGCCGAGCTGGAGGGGTATCTGGCCGGGGCCTCGGCGGCGCGCTATCTGGGCCGGCTGGATCCGGCGGCGCATACGGCCCGGACCGCCGCTGTCCGGGCCAGGCTCGGCCGCGCGCGGCGGTTCGCGGAGTTCCTCGACGCGGCTTATCCGCTGCGGCCAGGCTGGCTGGGCTGGCCGGAGCCGGACACCGTCGTGTGCCGTTGTGAGGACGTGCCGTGGGCCAACATCGGCCGGGCGGTAGCGGCCGGGGCGCGGGACGTGCGAGCGGTCAAGGGAGTCACCCGGTGCGGGATGGGCTACTGCCAGGGCCGGATCTGCGGGCCGGTGCTGCAGTGCGCGGTGGCGGCCGCGGCCGGGCGGCCGCTGGCCGAGGTGGGCGACCTCCAGGGGCGGCCAATCATCACTCCAGTACCGCTGGAAGTGATAGCAGACGGAAGTTAATGTACGGACCCGGGGTGGATCCGGAAAAAGCCCAGGTCTGGAGCGTCCCTTAGGGGAACAGGTGCGGCTGCGCAATGCTGGCCGCCGCGGCTGCGGTCATCGCGGTGGCCAGGTCCAGGGTGGCCCCGGTCCCGCCCATCGCCTGAGTGGACGCGGCGGCCACCGCGCAGCCCAGCGCGGCCGCCCGCGGCAGGTCCAGGCCGCGCAGCAGCCCGGTGATCAGGCCCGCGTTGAAACAGTCCCCGGCGCCGGTGGTATCCATCGCCTGCACCGGCGGCAGCACCACGGTGTGCTGCGCTCCCCCGGCCCCGTCCACGCACAGCGCACCTTCGGCGCCGCACTTGACGGCCAGCCTGGACCCGGTCGCGGTGAGCACCTCGGCCGCCTCGGCCAGCGAATCGGTGCCGCTGATCCGCAGCGCCTCCGCCTCGTTGGGCATCAGCACACCTGTCTGGGCGAGGATGCCGCGGAGCTGATCGCCGCCCCACCGCTCCGACGGATCCCAGTTGGTGTCCAGCGACGTGGTGACCCCGGCCGCCCTGGCCCGGGCGAACAGGTCGGCAAGCCCCGGCCCGAGCGAGCGCTCGACCAGGAAGTACGAGCCGGCGTGCAGATGCCTGACCCCGGCCAGCAGCGCCGCCGGGACGTCCGCCGCGGTCAGCTCGGTCATGGCGCCGGTCGCGGTGAGAATCGCCCGGTCCTGCCCCCGCGACAGCGCCACCGTCGCGCCGGTGGGGACGCCGGGCCGTATCGCCATCGCCGAGACGTTCACCCCTTCGGCGGTGAGCTGGCCGAGCAGGAACCGGCCGGCCGGGTCATCCCCGACCGCGGCCACCAGGGCCACGCGCAGTCCGAGCCGCGCGGCCGCCACCGCGGTGATCGCCGCGGATCCGCCGATGACCAGCGAGATCTCGTCCACCAGCTTCTCCCGCTGGCCGAACTCGGGGATCACGTCGGCACCGGCCACGAGTATGTCGGGGTTGCAGTCACCCAGTATCAGGAGATCCCCGCCGCTCATCTGTCCGCCGCAATCACCCGGGTTCCGGCTTCCGCGAACCTGGCCGCCGCGGCCCGGGCGATGCCGGAGTCGGTGACCAGCACGTCAACCTCGGACGCGGCGCAGATCCGGGCGAACGCCCGGCGGCCGACCTTGGAGCTGTCGGCCACCACCACGACCTGGCCGGCCCGCTCGGTCATCAGCCGGTTGATGCTCGCCTCTCCCTCGTGGTGCGCGGTGGCGCCCGCCACCGGGTCGATCCCGTCCACGCCGAGGAACACGATGTCCAGCGTCACCTGCTCCAGTACACCGGTGGCCAGCGGGCCGATCAGCTCGTAGGACTGCGGCCGGGCGACACCGCCGGTGGCAACGATCTTGATGTGCTGGCGGACGGCTAGCTCGGTGGCGATGTTGAGCGCGTTGGTGACCACGGTGACCGCTGGTGAGGACGACCCGGCGTTCAGGTCGGCCCGGGTGGCCAGCGCGCGAGCGACCTCGGTCGTCGTGGTCCCGCCGTTCAGCCCGGCGATCTGGCCCGGCCGCAGCAGCGCGGCGGCCGCCACGGCGATGCGCTGCTTCTCCGACGGGTGCCGCTCGCTCTTGTACCGCAGCGGCAGGTCATACGTGACCCCCTTGGCGACCGCACCGCCCCGGATCCTGGTGAGCATCTGCTGCTGGGCCAGCTCGTCGAAGTCTCTGCGGACCGTCGCCGCCGATACACCGAGCACCTCCGCCGCGCGCTCCACCTGCAACTGGCCATCGGCCGCGAGCAGTTCGAGCAGCTCGTTCCAGCGGCTGTAGCGACTCACCACCATCTCCCGACTCTTCCGAGCAGGTAGCTTCCCACGTGTTCACACAATGAGCAATACGTGCTTCATCTGCGCAATCTTAGCTTGCTAAGATACGATTGTTTCTGCGAGATATCGCTCAGAAACGCGCAGGAGGGGATGGGCTTGCCTACTCGCTGACCTTTGGTCAGCTTCGCTGGTTTCCCTCCTGTGCCGCTAGCCCGGGGGGACGACCCCCCGGACCCCCCGGTGCCGGGCTTCGCCCGGCGGACCGGGGTGGCTGGGGGCCGTGGGTTTGACTGCGCGTGTGGGTGTGGCTGGCGCGTGTGGCTTTCGCTGCGCGTGTGGGGGTGGCTGCGCGTGTGGGGCGGCTGGGGCGTGTGGGTTTGATTGCGCGGGGGGTGGTGGCTGGGGCGCGGGGTGTTGGGAGATTCGTTGGGAATGTGAGGTGCGGGAGGGTGGATGTGAATGAGGGCATGGTTGGCCAGATCGACTCGGAGGTGGCCTCACAGCCTGGGTGCTGGCTGCGGGCGGCCGAGTTGGCGAGGGACGTGGCCGGGGCGCTGCCGGTCAGCGGTGAGCGCGTCGCCGTGGCCGGCTGTGGCACCTCGTGGTTCATCGCGCAGTCCTACGCTGCGGCGCGCGAAGCGTCCGGGCAGGGTGAGACCGACGCGTTCGCGGCATCGGAGTTCCCGGCCGGCCGCGGCTACGACAGGCTGGTGGCGCTGTCCCGGTCCGGCACCACCACCGAGATCGTTGACCTGCTGGCCAGGATCGGGCACATGATCCCGGTGACCGTGATCACCGCCGTTCCCGATAGCCCGGTAACGTCGCTGGCGGACGCGGTCATCGCCATGGACTTCGCCGACGAGCGCTCGGTCGTGCAGACCCGGTTCGCCACCACCGAGCTTGCGTTGCTCCGGGCCCACCTCGGGCACGATGTTGCCGTGGCAGCCGACGGTGCGCGCCGGATCCTGGCGCAGCCGCTGCCGTCGCAGCTCACCAGCGCCAGCCAGTTCACCTTCCTTGGCACCGGCTGGACGTACGGCCTGGCCAACGAGGCGGCGCTCAAGCTCAGAGAGGCCGCCGGAATGTGGACCGAGGCCTACCCGGCCATGGAGTACCGGCACGGGCCGATCGCCATCACCGGACCGGGCAGCGTGGTCTGGCTCCTGGGCGCGGCGCCGGACGGACTGGCCGCCGAGATAGCCGCGACGGGCGGCCTGGCCTGGGAGAGCGCAGAGGATCCCATGGCCGAGCTGGTGCGAGTCCAGCAGGTGGCCACGGCTGCGGCCCGGGCCCGGGGCCTGGACCCGGACAGGCCACGTAACCTGACCCGCTCGGTCATCTTGACCCGGTAACGCGGATGGGGTGGGGCTCCCGGCCGTTACCAGCGTGTGAGCATCTTGCCGAGGCCATGATGAACGGGCGAATCCTGGTGGTCGCGCTGAACCCGGCGCTGGACGTCACGCATGAGCTGGAGCGGGTCGACTGGGCGGGGGTGAACAGAGCGACCCGGGTGCTGGTACGCCCCGGTGGCAAGGGGCTCAATGTGGGCCGGGTGCTGCACGGGCTCGGGGTGGACGTGCTGGTGATGGGGGTGCTTGGCGGGCGGGCCGGGGATGCGGTTGCGGAGGCATTCGCTGAGGCCGGCGTTGCGGCGGATTTCCTGGCTATCGCTGGCCAGACCCGGCGGACCTTCGTGGTGGTGGACGGGGGCCGCCGCCAGGCGGCGCTCTTCAGCGAGCCTGGCCCGGTCGTCACGCCGGACGAGTACGCGGCGTTTCGCAATCGGTTCGTGGCCGAGGCCCCGCGAAGCGCGGCCGTCGTGCTGACCGGGAGCTTGCCGGTTGGCGTTGCGGCGGACACCTACGCCGAGTTGAGCGAGCTCGCGGCGAAGGCAGGGGCCGCTGTCGTGCTCGACGCTGACGGGGACGCGCTGCGGCTGGGGCTGGCGGGGCGCCCGGCCGTCGTCAAGCCGAACGCGGCGGAGCTGGGCAGCGTGGCCGGGCGGCCGGTGGGGCGGGATACGGGAGCGGTCGCGACAGCGGCCGAAGAGCTGCGGGAACTGGGAGCCGGGAACGTTGTGGTGTCCCTGGGCGCGGATGGAATGCTGGCAGTAACCGGCGAGGGAGTCTGGCGGGCGGTGCCACCCGGACGGGTGGGGGTCAACGCGACCGGGGCCGGGGACGCGGTGGTGGCGGGCCTGGCATGGCGGACGGTGCTCGGGGACACCTGGCCGCAGAGATTGCGGCATGCCGTTGCCCTTGGGTCGGCGGCTGCCGCCGCACCGGTGGCCGGAGAGTTTCGCCAGGCAGAGTACGAGCGCGTACTGGACGAGGTCCGCGTCGGCCAGGTCGGGGTCCACTGATGACGGCGGTTCAGGTTGCCGAGGTCGTGACGCCGGCGTGGAAGGCCCGGCGGGGCGTGGGGGCATTCAACGTGATCGGGGTCGAACACGCCGAGGGGATTGTTACCGGGGCGGAGGCGGCCGGCGCACCGGTTGTGCTGCAGATCAGCGAGAACTGCGTGAAGTATCACAGAGGCCTGACGGGGATCGGGCGGGCCTGCCTGGCGGTCGCGGAAGCGTCTGCCGTCCCGGTGGCCGTGCATCTTGATCATGCGACTTCGTGGGAGCTGGTGGCCGAGGCGGGTGAGCTGGGGTTCGGATCGGTGATGTTCGACGCCTCGGTGCTGCCGTATTCGGACAACGCCGAGGCGACGCGGGCGGTCGCGGCCTGGTGTCATGAGCGCGGCATCTGGGTCGAGGCGGAGATCGGCGAGATCGGCGGCAAGGACGGGGCACATCACCCGACAGTCCGGACCAGGCCGGACGAGGCGGCAGAATACGCGGCCGCGACCGGGATCGATGCCCTGGCCGTGGCCGTAGGCAGCTCGCACGCGATGCTGACCAGGGACGCGCTGCTGGACCTGGAGCTGATCGCCCGGATTCGCAATGCGGTCGAGGTCCCGTTGGTGCTGCATGGGTCATCTGGCGTGCCGGACGGAATGCTGACCGCAGCGGTCACCGCCGGGCTCACAAAGATCAACATCGCAACCCAGCTCAACAAGGTCTTCACACACGCGGTCAGGGAATACCTGGCCCGGGACGCCGTGGCGGTGGATCCCCGGCGGTATCTCGCGGCAGGCCGCGACGCTATCGCCCGCGAGGTGACCAGGCTGCTTGATGTTCTGAGAGCTGGCTAGTCCCAGAGCAACCGGTCACCCAACTGGGGGTTCTCCCGGCTTGTGCGAAGAGTGGCTGGCCCCGGAACTCCAAGGATTTCCCGCGATCAGGTCCCGGCCAGCCCAGTGGCCGCCACCGAGCGGATGAAGTAGCGCTGGGCAGCGAAGAAGATCACCAGCATAGGGATGAGGCTCATCACGTTGCCTGCCATCAGCAGCGGCCACTCGGTGGAGTGGGCGCTCTGGAAGGTGGCCAGCCCCAGCGGGAGGGTCATCTGGTTCGTGGAGTTGACGGCGATGAGCGGCCAGAGGAATGAGTTCCAGGAGTCCAGGAAGGTGAGGGCGGCCAGCGTGGCCAGGGCAGGCATCGACAACGGGAGCACGATGCGCCACAGGACGGTGAGGCGGTTCGCGCCGTCTACCCGGGCGGATTCCTCGTATTCGATGGGCAGGGTGCGGAAGAACTGGCGGAGGAAGAAGACGCCGAAGGCCGTTGCCGCGTTGGGCAGGATGAGTGCGCCGATGTGGTTGATGCCGACCCCGGCGAGCAGGTGAACGCCCAGCCACTTGGTGATGATGAACTGCGGGATCATGGTGACCTGGAACGGGACCATGAGCGTGCTCATGATGATCACGAACAACGCGCCCCGGCCGAGGAAGCGGAGCCGGGCGAAGGCGTAGCCGGCCAGTGAGCAGAGCACCAGGTTGGCCACGACGGTAGAGGTCGCCACGACCGCGCTGTTGATGAAGAACCGGCCGAACGGGGCGGCCTTCAGCGCATCGGGGTAGTTGGCGAACCTGAGCACGTGCGGGGTCAGGATCGGCGGGAAGTGCAGCGCCTCGGCGGGGGTCTCGACCGACGTAATGATCAGCCAGGCGAACGGGAAGATCAGGATCAGCGTGGCCGGGATCAGTACCAGATGCCAGCCGCTGAACGGCAGCCGGAACCCGCCGCGGCGGCGGCCGGCGTGGGTCTGCGCGCTCATGACCGGTAGTAGGTGAACCGCCGGCCGACCCGGAACTGGATCGCCGTGACCACCAGGATGATGAGGAACAGGAAGTAGGCGATGGCGGACGCGTAGCCGAAGTTGAAGTTCTGGAAGGCCTGCTCGTAGAGGTAGTAGACGAGCACGGTGGTGCTGTTCAGCGGGCCGCCCTGGGTGCTCAGGTAGACCTCGTCGAACAACTGCAGCGCGTTGATCGTCAGCCAGACGGCCAGGAACAGCGAGGCCGGGCTGAGCAGCGGCAACGTTACCCGGCGGAACGTCGCCCAGTGGCCGGCCCCGTCGGTGGCTGCCGCGTCTACCAGGTGCTGCGGGATGCCCTGCAGGGCGGCCAGGTAGATCACCACGGCGAAGCCGGTCCAGCCCCAGATCGTCATTATGACGATGACGAACAGCGCCTCGGACGGGGAGTTGAGGAACTGCTGCTGCGGGATGTGCAGCAGGCTGAACAGGTAGTTGACCACGCCGTAGGACGGGTCGAACAGCCAGATGAAGACCAGCGCCTCGCTGATCGTGGAGATCGCCATCGTCGCGTAGGCGGCGGTCCGGTACAGCGAGATGAACCTGATCTTGCGGTTCATCGCCACGGCCAGGAACAGCCCCACGATCATCGTGCCGGGCACGAACAGGGCCGTATAGACCAGGGTGTGCCCGACCGCCTGGCCGACGACGGGATCGTGCAGCATGGCCCGGTAGTTGCGCAGCCCGACGTAGGGCGTGTTCGGCGAGAGAAGGTTGTTCTGCTGGAACGACATCACCGCGGACCACACGACCGGGACGGCGCCGAACAGCAGGATGATCACGACGCCAGGAGTCACAAAACCCCAGCCGGTGAAGTGCTCGGACCCGGTGACCCGCGCCTTGGCCCGGGCGGCCGCTGCCGGGGTCAGGCGACGGCGGACCGACGCGGAGGGCGCTGCCACGTTACTGGTTCGGGTTGGCGAGGATCTGGTCCACCTGCTGCGCGGCGCTGTGCAGCGCCGCCGCTGGCTGGCTCTTGCCGAGCAGAACCGAGACGACCATGTTGCCCAGGACCTGGGAGATCTTCGGGTAGGTGGGTATCTGCGGGCGAGCCTGGCGGACGTTGTTCAGGTTGCTGATGAACGTATCCACGCCCGGCAGGGCCTTGTTCATCCCGGCCAGGAAGCCCGGCGCGTTCTCCACCGAGGCCCGGATCGGCAGGTCGCCGGTGTGCAGCGAGAAGTAGGAGACCTGGGCCGGGGCGGTCAGCCAGAGCAGGAACTTCTCCGCCGACTTGACCCGGTCCGAACCGTTGTTGAAGATCACCCAGTTGTCCGGGCCGGAGATCGTCTGGTGCCCGCCGGAGCTGCCGGGGAACGACGGCATGATCTGCACGCCGTAGTGGACGTTGGGGAAGGATGCCAGGTCCCACGGGCCGGTCACCAGCATCCCGATCTTGCCGGAGTTGAACAGGTTGACGTAGTCGGAGTCGGTCGGGTCGAGATACACGGAGTGATCGGTGAGCGTCATGCTGGCCAGCTGGCTCAGCGACTCCAGCCCGGCAGGCGAGTCGAACGCGGCCTGCTTGTTGCCGGGGGTGAGCAGGCTGCCGCCTGCCTCCCAGAGCAGAGCCTCCCAGTGCCACACGGTGTCCTCGTTACCCGGGGTCACGTAGGCGGTGCCGAACTGCTTCCTGGCCGGGCTGGTCAGCTTCCTGGCGTCCGCGGCGAATTGCGGCCAGGTCCAGTCCGGGGCCGGCGGGGTCAGCCCGGCCTGGGCGAACAGCGTCTTGTTGTAGACGACGGCCAGGTTGTCCACCAGCGCGGGGATGCCGATGACCCGGCTGCCGACGGTGGCGACGTCCCGCTCCCCCACCCAGAAGTCGTTCCAGTTGACTCCGGGCTGCGTCACCACGCTGTTGAGCGTGACCACCTGGGGGATCTGGGCCACGTTCGGCGCCCAGGAGCCGTAGAGGTAGGCGATGTCGGGCACGCTGCCGCCGCGCACGGCGGTGAGGACCTTCTGCAGCGAGTTGTCGTTGTTCACGTACAGGCTGGTGACGGTCTGGCCGGGGTTCTGCTTGTTGTACTTGCTGAGCAGGTAGGCGAACGCCTTGCCCTCGGGGCCGGTGTAGCCCTCCCAGATCTGGATCGACTTCCCGTTACCCCCGGACCCGCTGCCGGCGCTCCCCGAACCGCAGGCCACCAGGCCGAGAGCGACCAGCGAGGCTCCCATCAGCACGCTCAGCCTGTGCGTTGTCATCGCGCCACGCCTCCGAAACCAGAACTACCCACGTCGACGACTCTTGCGCGAATCGTCAGTGTTTCAGACATCATCGCGCGTGACGACGGGTTGGTGTCAACCCTTCCGAGCATGGGCAACCCCTGTATGGCCCACCAAACTGCAAAATTTTGCTTGCTCTTGCTCGGAGTTGAATGGAATGCAACACTATCAAGCTGTGGTCAAGGTTGCGTTCATCGGAGCTGGCAGCATCGAGTTCACCCGCAACGTCGTCACCGACCTGTGCGGCTATCCCGAACTCGGGCCCGGCCTGCACATCGCGCTGCACGACATCGACACCGAACGGCTCGCCCACGCCGGCACGCTGGCCCGGCGCATCGCCGCGCAGAGCGGGTGCGAGGCGGAGGTGACGTCGTCGCCCGACCGCCGCGAGATACTGGCCGGCGCCAGGTACGTGATCAACGAGATTCAGGTCGGCGGGTATGCGGCCACCAGGCTGGATTTCGAGATCCCCGCCCGTTACGGTGTCCGGCAGACCATCGCGGACACGCTGGGCATCGGCGGTATCTTCCGCGGGCTGCGCACCATCCCGGTGGTCACCGCGATCGGCCGCGACATGGCCGAGCTGTGCCCGGATGCCTACCTGCTCAACTACACCAACCCGATGGCCATGCTGCCCTGGGCGGTCTACGAGGGCACGCAGTTCAGCAATGTCTTCGGGCTGTGCCATTCGGTCAGGGACACCCACGCCTTCCTGGCCGGCCTGGTCGGCCACGACGTGGCCGAGGTGGACTTCACCACCGCGGGCTTCAACCACCAGGCGTTCGTGCTGCGGTTCGAGCACGAGGGCAAGTCGCTGTACCCACGGCTGGCCGAGATCATCGACGGCTCGCCAGAACTGCGGCGGCGGGTCCGGGTCGAGCTGTTCCGCCGTTTCGGCTATTTCCCCACGGAATCCAGCGAGCACTCGGCCGAGTACCTGCCGTGGTTCATGCGTCATGACAGCGAGGTCGAGCGGTTCCGCATCTTCGTCGGGGACTACCTGGCCCGGTCCGAGGAGAACCTGCGCGAACTGGAGTCGCTGCAGGCCGCGCTGGCCGCCGGGGCGCCACTGGATCTGGCACCGGCCAGCGAGCTGGCCTCGGAGTTCATCCACTCGGTGGAGACCGGAACCGAGCGCGAGATCTACGTGAACGTGCGCAACGGCGGGCTGATCACCAACCTGCCGGACCAGTGCTGCGTCGAGGTCCCGTGCGAGGTGGGCGCCGGTGGCGCCAGGCCCAAGCCGGTCGGCGCGCTGCCCGCACAGCTCGCCGCGCTGAACCGGACCTTCCTCAACGTCGTCGAGCTGACCGTCCGCGCGGCCCTGGACGGCCGGCGGGACCACGTGTACCAGGCGGCGCTGCTCGACCCGAACACCTCGGCCACGCTCACCACCGCGCAAACCATCGCGATGTGCGACGAGCTGCTGGAGGCCCACCAGCAGTTCATCCCCTCCGTCCTCACGCAATGAAAAGAGAGGCCATGCGGCTCGCACGCTCGGCAATCGCGGCGGTCACCATCCCGCTCATCACGCTCGCGCTGACACCGGCCACCGCCGCTGTCGCAAGCGCAGCCCCGCGGTTAGTACCGGCCACCGTCACCCAGCCGGCCCCACCGGTCAGCGCCAGCTCGTTTCCCATCGAGCCGCAAGGCACCGCCCCGGCCGACGGCGACGGCCTGATCCCCAACCCCGCGACGCCCACCGGCTCGCCCATCGCGCCGCCCAGCTCGTGCACGGTGACGTTCTCATCCGCGAGCGGCAGCACATCCGCGGACGTGAACTCATGGATCTCCGCCAACGAGAACTCGATCACCTCGACCACCGTTGTGTGCCTGTCCGGTACCTTCACCTCGCCGCTGCATGTCTGGAGCAAGTCCTCCACCGCGCTTCTTGAGGTGGCCCCGGAGCCGGGATCGAGCGCGACACTCGCCCTGGGCACGGTCGCATCCGGCGACACCAATCCCAACCAGTACTGGGCGGACTCGGGCGGAATGAGCATCGTGGACTCCCGCAGTGTGGAAATCTACGGGCTGACCATCGAGAACTACACCTGGAACGGGACGGCGCACAGTCCGGCCGGAATCTACGTGACGGTGCGCAGCGACACGAGCAACCCCAACCAGAACGTCATCCCGCATCTGTCCGCCTGCTTCCTCAACGGCGGCGCGTGCAGTGACATCTACATCCTCGGCAACACCGTGAAGGACATCACCAACAAGGCCGATTCGGACCACACCGACAAGGCAGACTGCAACAACGGCAGCGTCGACGGGTACGGCATCGCGGCGATCGCGGCCGGAAGCAGCTCCTCACCGGCGCTGCAGCATCTGGTCATCGAGGGCAACACGGTGGAGAACACCCGCACCGGCCAGAGCGAGACCGTCACCATTAACGGTGACATCACCGACT
Source organism: Streptosporangiaceae bacterium (assembly GCA_035308365.1). Classification (GTDB taxonomy): domain Bacteria; phylum Actinomycetota; class Actinomycetes; order Streptosporangiales; family Streptosporangiaceae; genus PALSA-505. The sequence goes on along the minus strand of DATGGU010000121.1, from coordinate 49,010 downwards.
TCCTGGCCGCGGACAACTCGATCCACGACGCCGACAACATCGGCCTGGACACCATCGGCTGGGAGGTCGGCCAGTCCCAGGCCAACCATGGCCTGGTCCGGGGCAACACGGTCTACAGCGTAGACACCTACAGCAACGCCGCCTACGGCAAGTGGAACAGCACCACCGGCAGGTGCGGCCCGCTGCCGGAGAACGCGGCCGGCCTCTATGACGACGGCGCCTCCTATGTCTGGTTCGACTCCAACGTCGTCTGGAACACCAACCAGGGCATCAACCTGGACGTCGAGACCGCGAACAAGGAGACCGGCCACCTGCTGGTCTCCGGCAACACGGTCTATGACGACCCGGGAACCTCGAGCGGCGACCCCAGCATGGGCACCAATCCGCCGGGCACCGGCGGCACATCGACGGTCGCGGGCCATGATCCGTTCGCGCTGTACATCGACGCATTCGGCAGCAACGCCTCGATCAGCGACGTGTACGTGCACGACAACACGCTGCAGAACCAGAGCCAGCATTTCCTGAAGCCGGGCTTCGGGATGCCCGTGCTCGACCTGGGCGGTATCTGGTCCAACGTTCAGATCTGGCACAACACCATCGCCGGAATGGGCCCGGCCGACCGCTACAACCCGCTGTTCGAGGTGGACAAGCAGCCCACCGGCGGGACCAGCACCGTGGACTGCAACGACTACGAGAACCTGTCCACCGCGGCGAACACCGTCAACGGGAACTTCGCCCTGCCCGGCAACGACTGGCTCACGCTGGCGAAATGGCAGGCGCACAATGGCCACGGCTGGGACGCCGACAGCATGGTAGGCAGTTTTTCCGGGAACTGCCCGGCCCGGTCCATCCAGTAGTCAGACACCTGACCGGGGTCTCGCCGCGACTGATGCCGCGAGACCCCGGTCCGGCGCCCCCGAGCTTGGTCAGGCGACGAGATGATCGAATTCGCCATCCTTCGTACCGTTGATGAACGCTTCGATCTCGTCGTAGGTATAGATCAGCGCGGGTCCACCCGGATCCCGGGAGTGACGCATCGCGACGCTCCCGCCGGGCAGCATGGCCAGTTCGACGCGGCCCTCGTGGCCGGGAGCGCGGTGGCTTGCCTGCCACTTCGCCCCGTCCAGGCTGGACGCTGGCACGCCGTTGTATTCGGCCCGCATGGTCTAGACCTCTCCCCTCCTGACGCCGCTCCTCTTACTTGTGCGGAATCCTAACATGCACGTGCATTCGCACGCCATAAAGCACGCGCAAAAGCACGAACGTCGGCAAGAACATCAGCACGCGCATCAGCAAGTACGCCAGACGGACGTCGCCAGCAAGTACGCCAACATAGACATCGCCAAGAACACCGCCGCGCGCAGGAACACCGCCGCACGGACGTCGCCAAGAACACCGCCCCGTACAAGAACCCCGCCGCCACGCGTATCAGCAAGTACGTCACGTCGCCAAGAACACCGCCACGTACAAGAACCCCGCCACGCGTATCAGCAAGTACGTCACGTCGCGCGCTGTTTCTTTTTTTCTCATCTAGCGTCACTCGTGTCACACCGGGTACGGCGTCCGACAGCATCGTAAATTCTATTTATGCTTTTAAAACCGAAAAACTGGAAATGTAACGGGCCGATGGTTGTCAGCCGGCGCTGGCCAGGTTGGACCGGCTGACATCCTGGCTGCCGGTGAACGCGGCCCAGAGCGAGGCGTAAACGCCGTCTGCGGCGAGCAGCTCAGAATGCGTGCCGACCTCGGCGATCCGGCCGCCGTCCACCACGACGATGCGGTCGGCCCTGGCGGCCGTGGTCAGCCGGTGCGCCACCACCAGCGTGGTGCGCTGCGTGGTGAGATGGCCGATCGCCCTGGTCACGGCGGCTTCCGAGGCCAGGTCGAGGGCGGAGGTTGCCTCGTCGAGCAGCAGGATCGCCGGGTCGACGAGCTGGGCGCGGGCCAGCGCGATGAGCTGCCGCTGGCCGGCGGACAGGTTTCGGCCGCGCTCCCCCACCGGGTGCTCGTAGCCGCCGGGCAGCATGGTGATCATGTCGTGCGCGCCGACGGCCCGGGCGGCCGCCTCCACCTCCGCGTCGCTGGCGTCCGGGCGGCCGTAGGCGATGGACTCGGCGACCGTGCCCGCGAACAGGTAGGGCTCCTGCGGCACGACGCCGAGCCGGTGCCGGTAGCTGGGCAGGTCGTAGTCGCGGACGTCAATCCCGTCCACGAGCACGGCGCCCGCGGTCACGTCGTAGAACCGGGCCACCAGCTTGACCAAAGTCGACTTGCCAGCACCGGTCTGGCCGACCAGCGCGATCGTCTCGCCGGGCGCGATGGTCAGGTTGACCCCGCGGATGGCCTCCCGCTCGGCCCCGGCGTAGGCGAACCGGACGTCACGCAGCTCGATGCCGCCGCGCAGGTGCCGCACCGGGCGGGGATGCGGTGACTGCGGCGTGGTGGTCGGGACGGCCAGGAGCTGGCTGATCCGGCGCAGGCCCACCACGGCCTGCTGGTAACCATCGAACACCTGGGACAGCTGCTGCACCGGGGCGAAGAACATGTCGATGTACAGCAGGTAGGCGATGAGCGCGCCGGCCGTCAGCACACCGCCCTGCACCTGGCCAGCGGCGACGACCAGCACCAGAGCACCGGCGACGGTGGACAGCGTCTGGACGAACGGGAAGTACAGCGCGATGAGCCGCTGCGAGCGCAGCCGCGCGGCCCGGTAGGCGTCGCTCAGGGCGGCAAACTTGGCCCGGTTGTGCGCTTCGCGGCGGTAGGCCTGGGTCACCCGCAGGCCGGCCACGTTCTCCGCCAGGTCGGCGTTGACCACGCTGACCCGGTCCCTGGCCACGCTGTAGGCCTTGGACGACTTGGCCCGGAAGATCAGCGTGGCCGCGATCAGCAGCGGGATGATCGTCAGCACGGTCAGGCCGAGCTTGCCGTTGATGATCAGCAGGGCGGCCATCACGCCGAAGAACGACAAGACGGCGCTGACCGCGGTGATCAGCCCGGTCTGCAGGAACGAGGACAGGGCGTCCACGTCGGTGGTCATCCGGGTCATGATCCGGCCGGTGAGTTCGCGCTCGTAGAAGTCCAGGCCCAGCCGTTGCATGTGGGCGAAAATCTTGACCCGCAGTGAGTAGAGCAGCCGCTCGCCGTTGCGGCCGACCACCATCGTCTCGATCATGTTGACCACCCAGTCGGCCAGCACGATGGCCAGTCCGATCAGCGAGACCACCACGATGGCGTGGAACGCCTTGGCCTCCACGCCGTTGTCGATGCCACCCCGGACCAGCGCGGGCAGCGCCAGCGAGGCCAGCGCGTCCAGGCCGTCCAGGACAAGGCCGGCGACGAGCGCGATCAGCACCGGCTTGAGCAGCTTGCTCAGGGTGAACTTGGGCTGTGGGGCGCGCGCCTCGGCCTGGTCGACCTTGGGCACGTCGGTCGCGGGGGGCAGGGCCTCGAGCTGGGCGAGCAGTTGCGGGCTCGGCGGGAGGCTGGCCAGCATACTGTCCCAGTCACCACCGCCGCCACGGCGGGTGACGCTGGTCCTGGCGGCCCGGGCGGCGTTCCCGCCGTTCTTCGCGGACAGGGTCTTGGTCTCGGCCAGGCCGCCAGCGTGGGTGGTCTCGCTGATCTGGCTGGTTCCGCTGGTCTCGCCGGGCTCGCCGGGCTCGTCGTAGAGGGGGTCGGCCTCGTCGTCTGGGCCGGTCAGCAGCATCCGGTAGCGGGGGCAGCGGTCCATCAGTTCCTCGTGGCTGCCCACGGCTTCGACCCGGCCCTCGTGCAGCACGGCGATCCGGTCGGCGAGCTGCAGGGTGGACCGGCGGTGCGCGATGAGCAAGGTGGTGCGTCCGCGCATGACCCGGCGCAGGGTGTCGTGGATCTCCGCCTCCATGCGTGGGTCGATGGAGGACGTCGCGTCGTCGAGGATGAGGATCCTGGGATCGGTGAGCAGGGCCCGGGCCAGCGCGACCCGCTGGCGCTGACCGCCGGACAGGCTGAGTCCCTGCTCACCGACGACCGTGTCGTACCCTTCCGGAAGTTCGGTGATGAACTCCTCGGCCTCGGCGGCCCGGGCCGCGGCGATGATCTGCTCGTCGGTGGCGTCCGGGCGGCCGTAGGAGATGTTGGCGCGCACCGTGTCGGAAAAAAGGAAGCTGTCCTCCATGACCAGGCCGATCGCGGCCCGCAGCGAATCGGCCGTGACGTCCCTGACGTCGTGACCGCCGATCCTGACGGCACCGGAGTCCACGTCGTAGAAGCGCGGCAGTAGCAGCGAGACAGTGGACTTGCCGCTGCCCGACGATCCGATCATGGCCAGGGTCTCGCCTGGTTCGGCTGTGATGGAGAGGCCTCTGAGCACCGGCTCGCCAGGGTGGTAGCCGAAGTGCACGTTGTCGAGTTCGAAGCCGGTGGCTGTCGGGGGCAGCGCGGGGGCATCTGGCTTCTCGGTGATCACCGGACGTGAATCGATGACCTCGAATACCCGGATGACACTCGCCCGGGCCTCCTGGCCGATGGTGATCAAGCCGGTGAGCATACGGACCGGGCCGGTCATCTGGGCAAGGTAGGACGAGAAGGCCAGAAAGGTGCCCAGCGTGATCTGGCCATGGATGGCCAGCCAGCCGCCGAGCGCGAGCACACCGATCTGGCCGAACGCGGGGATCGCGGTGAGCGCCGGGCTGTAGCGGGCCATCATCCGCACGGTGCGCACGCGGGCGGCGAACAGCCGCCGGCCTGCCTGTTCCAGCCGCTCGAGTTCTTGCTCCTCCTGGCCGAAGCCCTTGACCACGCGCACCCCGGTGACCGCTGCCTCCACCACGCCGGCCACCGCGCCGGACTGCTGCTGCGCGTACCAGCTCGACGGGAACAGCCTGCGCCGGGAGGCCATCGCCACGAAGTACAGAGCGGGCCCGACCAGCAGAGCGACGATGGTCAGCAGCGGCGAGAGGAACAGCATGATGATCACGGACGCGACGAACAGGACGATGTTGCCCATGGTGACCGGGACCATGCTGAGCAGGCTCTGCACCATGTTCACATCGGAGATGGAGCGGCTGACAACCTGGCCGGTGTGCAGTTCGTCCTGACGCTTGCCGTCCAGCCTGGTGAGAGCGCCGAGAAGCTCGGTGCGCAGGTCGTGCTGGACGTCGAGCGAGAGCCGGCCGCCTCGGTACCGTCGCAGGTAGATGCCGGCAAAGCTGAGCAGGGCCGCGACCATCAGCATGACCGCGAGCGGCCAGATCGACTCCTTGTGAGTGACGATGACCTTGTCGATGATCTGCCGCTGTATCAGCGGAATCGCCGCAGTGACGGCGCTCGCCAGCAGCGACGCACCAAGCGCGATGAACGTGTTCCGCCGGTAGCGCCAGCAGTACCCGGCGAGCCGTCGTATCCAGCCCTGGTCAGCCTCTGTTGTGGTGGCTGCCCCCGTGTCCCTTTCCCGATGCGGTCCCATAGTTAGACACGCTAACCATCGGGAGCGACAGAAAATTTCCGCGGGAGGGGCGGTGGGAGCCGGAAATCTCGGCCTGGGGTGAGAGGGGTTGGCCGAGGCTTCGGGCGGGATTATGGCCGGCCGGTTCTGAGAAGGGTTTGCCGGGCCTGGCAGGGAGTTAGATGGGGATTGGCCGGGCCTGCCGAGGGCCTGGCAGGGGATTGGCCGGACCTGGCAGGGGGCTGGCCGGACCTGGCAGGGGATTGGCCGGACCTGGCAGGGACTTGGCCGGACCTGGCAGGGACTTGGCCGGACCTGGCAGGGCTTGGCCGGGCGTGGCCTGGGCTTGAATGCGCTGACCTGGGTTCGGCTAGTCCGTCTTTCTGGTCATGGTGGCCGCCATCTCGGCTGGATGGGCTAGGGACTGGTAGACGACGCAGTAGCGCTCGGTCAGGCGGAGGAGGTTGCTGAGCTGCTCGGGGCTGGCGTCGGTGTCGGGTTCGAAGGCTAGGCGGATGGCCCTGAAACCGACCGGGGCGCCCTTGGCCACTGCCAGAGTTCCACGGAAGTCCAGATCGCCCTCGGCGTGTACGGTGCCCCCGGCCACGGGGATCTCCAGTGACGTCGCCACCGCCCGCAACGTGACGCCCGCGCAGGCGACCAGTGCCTGCAGCAACATGTCGCCGGAGCACGCAAGCGACCCGTCGCCGCCGGTCGCCGGATGCAGGCCAGCCTTGGCCAGCGCCTGGCCGGTAGTGACCGAGCAGCTGATCTCCTCCGCGCCCAGCTCGCCCCGGGCGGTCAGGGTGATGAGTGCCTGCTCGGGGTTCTCGCGGTAGGCATCCTTGAGTGGTTTCTGCACAGCACGTAGCGTGTCACTGTCCATGCTCGTTCCTTCCCAGTGCGCCGGCGCTCAGGTGCGTGCCGTCTGGCGCGTTCCTTCCCCTCAGCCCGGCGCTTACGGCCAGCCCGCCAGCCGGTGCTTGTGGCCAGCCCATCAGTCGGCGCTTGCCAGCCCATCAGCCGGCGCTTGTGGCCAGCCCGTCAGCCGGCGCTTGCGGCCAGCCCGTCAGCCGGCGCTTGCGGCCAGTCAGGTCAGGATGAGCCAGGTCTGGCCGTCGATGAGTTCGCGCACCGCGTCCAGGTGACCCGCGTGGGTGGCCGTCTCGGTGATCACATGGAGAATGATCTCCCGCAGATCGTCCAGCCGCCAGCTTGGCCACAGATCCTCTGGCCACCAGGCCGGTGGCGCGTCCAGTGGCGTGGCGGCGATTATTGCGTTGGCCCGCTCCACCTGCTCCCGGTACAGGGCAAGCACGGCCTCGGCAGGCATGGTGGCCGGGACCTGCCAGGCGGACTCCTGGGAATCCTCCTGGCCAGGCTGTTCACCGGCGACGATCCGGCGGAACCACCATTCCTCGACATCTAGCGCCAGGTGGTGCACGAGCCCCAGGCACGTCCATCCGGTGGGCAGCACCGGCCGCCGCAGCGCTTCATCGGAAAGCCCTTCCAGAGCGCCGAGCACATGCTCCCGCTGCCCGTTCAGCGACGTGAGCAGCAGCTTGCTCTCCCTGCTTACCGGCGGCTCGTCCGGCATGCTTCCTCCAAGCTGATCAGATCGGGTAGACCCCAGGAGTGACCGTATACCGACGGCCATGCGGCAACCGCCAGACCAGGACGCCGGGAGCTGGCTGGTCCAGATGCCAACCTTGTCCCTGCTTGGCCTGGTGATGTCGTCGGCAAAGTGGAGCATGCCTGCAGCATGACTTACCGGCCTGAACTGGGGCCTTGCGATACGGCGCTTCTTGCTGCCGACGTAGCTCCGGGCTGCGCGGCAGAGATCGGCTACCGGTTTGACCCGACTCGCGACCGCAGTAGCATCGCTTCCCAGTCGAGCGCTGTGTCTGCTTGCTTTACTTCTTGATTTATTCTACTTTCTGCTGAGACTAGACGGAGACGGAGTGATGATGGCGACTATCGAAGTTGATGAGGGTGTGAAGAGAACCGTAACTTTCGCGGCACGGATGGCGGATGTCACCGAAGGTGAGATCGTGCGACGGCTGATTGCTACGAGTTCGCTGGAGACAAACGAGTCAGACGCTGGGCGGCAGGCCGTGCCGATCTATGCCGACTACGAGGGACATCGGACTCGGGCGTTGTATTTCGCGCCCTCCCGTGTGGAGATCGCTGACGGGCCATTGAAGGGCAGATCGTTCAAGACCCCTACGGGTGCGGCACGCGCGGTGGTTCGCCACTATAACCCGAGCGTGAACGACAACCGCAATGGCTGGGGCTTCTGGCAGATCGACAACGGTGACGGCTCCAGGGTCTGGCTCCAGTCGATCCGGCCAGTGAAGGCCGAATGAGCTAAGAGGACTGGGCTATGCCACGCGTCAGCGCTTTCTACGGAGTGGTGATCTACATGTACTGGAATGAGCGCGATCATCCTGTTGCCCACTTCCATGCCTACCATGCGGGCCGTCGCGCCTCAGTCTCTGCGGACGGCGATGTGCTGGCCGGCAGTCTCGACTCCAGGGCCCTTCAGTTCGTCCGGGAATGGGCTGCCCTCCGCCACAGTGAAATCCTGGCGAACTGGGAGCGCGCCCGTCGGAACGAGCCCCTCCACGGCATCGACCCGCTGGCGTAACATGAAGATCGTGGACGAGAGCTATCTGCCTGTCGTCGTGGGTGTCGCCGTGGTGGGTGATCGCGTGCTCCGCCTGCTGTTCAGCGACGGCACAGCCGGAGATGTCGACTTCTCCGCTGAACGGTGGACAGGGGTCCTTTCGCCGCTGAATGATCCCGCCTACTTCGCCCAGGTCACTGCCGATCCCGAGGCCGGAACCCTGGTGTGGCCCGGTGGCATCGACCTAGCGCCCGAACCGCTCTACGAACAGGCCAAAGCACACCCACTGCTCGCAGCCTGACGCCTTAGCCGCCGTACCGCGCAGCCAGATGGTTTGTCGCAAGTATGCGTCAAATCCTCCATGGCATGCTGGGACGCCCATTCCGCTTGGTCATACCGCCGCAGCAGGCAACCTGTGTCGTTATCGCTTGCAGGACGGTGCCAAGTTGCACTCACACGTGCGGCCTCCCTGATCATGCGGCAGCGTGTGATCGTCATCGCACCGGCGGGCAGCTCGTCTGCAGCCTGGGAACGAACAGGTTCGCTGCCGGATCTTGACGATGTGGTGCAGGGATGCGGGAATCCGGTACCCGGCCACCTCACGGGCATGCGTGCAGACCCCGGCCTCGATCGGGCTAATCCTGACGTGGGCCAGCCAATGTGTCTTGTCACCGAGCCTCGCCGGGTTGCCAGAGCTCATGGGACCGTCTCGACTGGTGTAGTCGCTGCTCGAGCTCGTATGGTCGCCGCTTGGGTCCGGAGGGCCGTCGCGGCTCGAGTCCGGAGGGCCGTCGCGGCTTGAGTCCGGAGGGCCGTCGCGGCTTGGGTCCGGAGGGCCGTCGCGGCTTGGGTCCGGAGGGCCGTCGCGGCTCGCGGGTCCGTCGCGGCCGGTGGGGCCGTCTGGGGGTGGGCGGCGGGCACAGCCGTGGGCGACAGCTCGACCGGTCTGGTCGGTGAGGGTGACGCACCACCGGGATCCGCCGCTAGCGGCGATCCTCTCGGCAAGCTCGCGGCAGGTAGCTGCATCGGCCGGGCCAAACCCGGCGATCTCCCCCGGGGCGGCCGAGAGTCCCAGCCAGGTGGTTAGCGGGATCGTGAGATGCACTGACCCGCGTACTGTCAGCCCCTCCTCGACGCCTGCGGAACCGGCATGAGCGGGTGGACTGTCGCTGGCAGTGGCCCCGTCGTGGTCTGGTTCAGGCCTGGGGAAGTCGTGGTTGGACGCTGCTGTGTCCTCAGGCATGGGAGCGTTACTAAGAGCAGAACTGCCCGGGGTGCTGTTGTCGGGAGTGCTGTCGCTGGAGGTGCTGTCGCCGGGGGTGCCATTGCTGGGGGCGCTGTCGCTGGGGGCGCCATTGCTGGGGGCGCCATTGCTGGGGGCGCTGTCGCTGGCGGTGCTGTTGCTAGGGGTGCCGAGGATGGCTTCGAGCATGTGGGTCACGTCCTGGCCGGCGAGCCACGCAAGGAACACGGCTGCCCGGAGTTGGGGCAGCGTGGCTGCTGCTCCGGCGGCCTTCAGCGCTCGGGCTTTGGCATCGACCCTGGCGTCGGCGGCCAGCGCAGCGGCAGTGGGCAGGTCACGGCCACACAGCGACGCGGTACCAGTCCGCTCATCGACCAGATCGACCCTGGCATCGCGCTGGCATTCCTTGCGGCGCCGGTCGGCTGCGGTGGGATCGGCGGCCAGCACCGCCCGGCGCACCCGGTCCCGCAGCTGCCCGCTCGTCAGTCCTGGCGCGGTACCGATGATGAGCTGTTCCACTGCTACAGCTCGGGCCGGATCCAGTACGGCAAGCTCGTCGGCGATGACTCCGGCCCTGATGCGGTCGATCAGCCCTGTCCGCAACGCCGTACGGGTAGCGGGCAATCTGGTCAGCTCGGCCGCGAAGCCCACGAGCGCGCTGCCGGCCCGAACGGTCATGGTCAGAGCCGCCGCGACCTCGTCACCGAGATACTCGACATCACGCGGCCGACCGCTGGCCTCGCGGCGGCGCAGCAACTCTGCGATCGCGTCGACTTCAAGTGCTGCCACCCAGGACGCCACTCGCCGGGCCGCCGCCAGCACCCCGATCAGCTGGTCGTCATCGAGCCGGTTTACCCCATCGTCAAGGGCACGCGCGACGAATCCGGCCAGCGCCGGGCCCGGCGCCAGACGGTCAAGCAGCTCATCAGCTGCGAAGCTCGCGTCCGCGGTTCCGCCAGCACCCGTGTCCAGGCCGGCACCCGTGTCCAGGCCGGCACCCGTGTCTCGGCCGGCACCCGTGTCTCGGCCGGCGTCCGCGGCGCCGTCAGCATCCGCGACGCTGCCAGTGTCGTGTTGGCCGGGGTCTTGCGGACTGGTATCTGGCTGGGGTGCTGGGGGCGGAGTCTGCCTACTGGTGCCGCCGCTGCCGTGATGGGTGCTGGGCTGCAGCTCGATCGTCAAACTTGGGAATGCGCCGCTAATGGAACGGCTACCGGACAACGGAGCCTGCCGTCGTACCGAATGATCACGGGTCTTCCCGGGCGAGAAGGCTCGCAGCTTGTCATCGGACGGTGGCATGTTGAGGCTGGTTGCGAACGCCGTCTCCACGGTCGACTGTCCGGGGCGGGTCTCCTGGGCAGGACAGTCGTCAGGACTCGCCGACATCCAGGGTTCACCTCCCAGCGCCGGATCGACAGCAAGTTGTTCGATTACGTCTGCGACTACCGTACCGCCACCCACTGACAATCGCGATTGATTTCGGAAAGTGCCGGTTATTAGCTGGAAGCTGGGGTGCGATCAGCTTCGCTCGATGGCGATCCTCAGGCCGAACGCCACGAGCACAGCACCGGTCACGGCATCAAGGGCGCGGCGGATCCTGGAACGGCGGAGCAGGTCGCCCATCCTGGCCACGGCTAGCGAGCAGCAGTACAGCCAACCGAAGGTCATGGTGCAGAACAGCAGTCCCAGCAGTACGAGAGCGGCAAAGCTGGAGCCGAACTGCGGCAGCAGACCGGTGAAGAACACCGCCATCTTCGGGTTGCTGAGGTCGCTCAGCAGGCCTCGCCGGAAGTGGCCCCAACTGCTTGGCAGAAGCGGCGGACTGCTAGCAGGAGGCGGACCGCTCGCGGGTGACGGGCCGATCGCAGGACGCGGACCACTGGAAGGCAACGAGGCGCTCGCTTGGGACGGGCCGATTGCAGGTGGCGGGCAGTTCGCGGGCGGCGGATCGGAGGGCTTGTGCTCGCTGGCTTGCCGGTGACTGGCGGCCGACCAGAGTGCTTGGATGCCGAGGAAGACAAGGTAGGCGGCGCCGACGTATTTCACGGTCAGAAAGGCTGGCGCAGACGCCACAAGCAGGGCTGAGATGCCAGCACTGGTGGCCAGTGTCCACACAGCCTGGCCGCAGAACACCCCGAGCGCGGTGAGCACACCCCCACGCCGCCCTCCGCTGAGCGTGCCGCCGATCGTCACAACGGTATCCGGACCCGGCGTCATGATGACCACGGCCGAAACGCCGACGAAGGCAAGCAGTGGCGCTACCACACCTCCACCTTAGATCCACCTCAGATGCGCGTTTCTGAGCCGGATAAGCCGGTGTCAGGAACCCCTCGATCTCATACCCGGCCGACGTCCAGCGAGACGGGTTCGCAGTCGCGAGCGGTCCAGCCAGCCGGAACCGTCACCAGGAACAAGCGCGACGCACCAGATACCCGGCCTCAGGAAATGTCCTTGGATTGGCTGGGCCGAAATTGGGAATAAATCAGCTGAGGCCCCTCCATGCATGAGATGGAGGGGCCTCAGCCCGGTCTTGCTGCGCCTACCGACTGACTAATCAGCCTTCGCACATTTACCCAACCGGCCGCCGGGGCCAGGAATCCGCGCAAAGCATCAGCGGTACCGATCCCTTTTGCGTTGCCGAGGTGTCCCCTTCGGCGTGATCCCCGTTTCCAGCGATGAAGTATTTCTACTGCTTGGGGCGGCCCAGCGCAAGAGATCTGGCCCAGAATTTTAAAGAAAACTATTTGTCCACACGTCATCCACCCACCGTATATGGTTTTCCCCTGGATTGATGGATTTTCCACCGGCTATCCACAGTCGTGTCCACAAGCCACTGGTCTCGCTACCAGATATGGACGCAGCTCCAGGACCGACCGGCAAATAAAGCGAGGCCCCTCCATGCATGAGATGGAGGGGCCTCAGCCCAGTCTCACCGCACTGACTTACCACTGGTGTGGCAAGCCCTGCATTGCTCAACCATCTCGCCAGGGCCAAAAACCCGCCTGAAATATTGGTTTCCCAATATCCCCTACGTTGCCCAGGTTTCCCCGAACGTGGTCTCCGTTTCCGGCGATGGAGACATTTTTACTGCCTCATGCAGGCCAGCGCAAGGGGTCCAGTCGAATAATCTCGATAAATTCTGTTTATCCACACGTCATCCACATGATACCTGCCGTTATCCCCCGCCCCCACAAATTCTCCACCTTCTTATCCACAGCCGCGTCCACAGCCGCTCACCTCCCCGAGCCCAGGGGTGGGAACTCTGTGTGGTCGCGTGGTCGGCGACTCCGGCCCGGAAGGGGCAACCAGACCGTCCTCCGGTCGACGTCTCATACGGGGGGAGGCCAACGAGAGGCGAGCTGGGAGCTGGATCATTGGGGTGATGACGTCGCGGCATCAGGGTAGTGATGACGTCGCGGGATTATGGCAGTGATGATGTGGCTACCAAGCCGGGCACATGCGATCCGGCGGACGCCGAACAGAACCCTGACCGCCTTGTCGAACAGGCCCGACCACGGCCTTTGGTGTGCGCGCCGGTGGCGTGGTTCGGCTGACGATGGTGAGTCTGCAGGACCGGAGCGCGGCCGAGGATGCGGTGCAGGAGGCATTCTTGAGCTTGAACGGGCACTGCCCCCCCGAACGATCCAGGCAACACGCCGGACCCACCAGGACGGCCCAGCCAACACGCCGGACCCACCAGGACGGCCCAGCCAACACGCCGGACCCACCCCGGGCGGCCCAGGCAACACGCCGGACCCACTTGACCGATTCGGGCAGAGCGGTGGCTTACCTTTGGTCGTCGGTACTGAACGGCTGCCGTTCGGCGCTGCGTTACCGGGCCCACAGACCCGGCGTCGAGATCGGCGAGCCGATCGCGCCATCGGCCGCATCGACGCCCTGGTCGACGAGGAACACCAGACCCTACCGGCGGGCTGCGTCGACTTGCCCCACAGCGCGAGGCGCTGATGCTGCGGTATTTCGCCGACCTCAACGAGGCAGAGATCGCCGGGGTGATGGGGACCAGCCGGGGTCCGTGAAGCTGGCGAGCCACTCGCTGGGCCAGGCTCAATATTGCGCTGTACCTCTTTGCCCGCCGGCACTGTCGTTGGATGGAAATGAGCTGGCCGTTGCCTGCAAACCCGGAGTCTGAACTAATAGTCTGTCCAAGCAGTTTACGCTGAACATCCCAGATCTACAATGTGCACACAGCATAAGCAGAATAGGAAATCCGGCATCCTCGACCAAAGCATATTCGTTTCTGTGGGATAACGACCCCGATCCTCAGGTACAACTCGCTGAGCAGCAGCAACGATATGTGGTGTTGCAGCAAGTTCGATACCACCACTCCCCGGCTGACCGCTTGCCTGCGATGCGACTGCTAATGGTGCGGTAGTCACCGCTAACGCAGTCAGCGGCATCGTCGAGATTCCGTCGGGTGCGGCCTCGATGGTATCCGTGTATTCGAGCCAACACATATATAAGGCCATTCTGCGGGCCGGTGTGACAGGCTCCGTGCTGATAGGACAACAGTAAACGGCTAACGGGCAGATCGGGGAGGATTGGCCATGGCAGGTTCATACCGCTGCCCATCCCGGCGCATGGGGCAACGCGTTCTGTGGTAGCCCACGTCCCCCGGACACAGATACCGCTACTCACACGTCATCCACATGGCACACAGCGTTATCCCCCGGTCAGAGGGACTGTCCACTGGATTGTCCACAGCCGCATCCACAGGTTCTGGAAACGAACTAACCTCCGGGCCGAGGGTCATGCCCGGCCTAGCTGGGTCGGGGCTGGGTCGGGGGCGGGGTCAGGCCACAGCGGGTTCGAGGAAGGTCAGCGTGCCGTTGTCTGCGTCCAGTTCGGCCGGAACGCCTAGCGGGACGGTGGGCTGCGGGGCGATATGGCCGAATCCCATGCCCCAGACCACCGGCACGCCCAGCCCACCCAGCCTGTCCTGCATCACCTGCCGGACAGCTTCCGGTTCCCCGCACTCCGTCCAGGTTCCCAGCGCCACCCCCGCGACGCCATCCAGCGCCCCGGAGCGCAGCAGCTGGGTGAGCATCCGGTCCAGCCGGTAACACTCCTCACGCACGTCTTCCAGCAGCAGAATGCAGCCAGCGAACCCGCCGCCCGAGACTGCTGGCTGCCCCCCGGCTGAGGCTGCTGGCTGACTGCCGGCTGAGGCTGCTGGCTGCGTGCGGCCCGAGGTTGCTGGCTGCCTGCTGTCCGCTGTGCCCAGGCCGGCCACGAGCAGGCTGAGATTGCCACCGGCGGTGAGCCCAGCCGACCGGCCGCTTACCAGGCAATGGGTATCACCGGGGCTGAGAACCAGACGGTCCGGCTCGAACAGCGCCCGGCGCAGCGACTCCTGGGCCTCAGGGAACTGCACGAACGACGCGGCGCCAATGTTCGGTGCGTGCAGGGTCGTCACGCCGAGCCTGAGCGCGAACGCCTCGTGCAGGGCGGTGATGTCGCTGAAGCCAGTGAAGATCTTCGGTGGCACCTCGGCCATTGCCGTCCAGTCGAGCTGGTCGGCGATGCGCTGTGCACCGTAGCCGCCGCGCGCGCACACCACGGCCTCGATCCTTGGGTCGAGCCAGGCCTGCTGCAGGTCGGCGGCGCGGCCCGTGTCGTTCCCGGCGAGGTAGGAAAGGTCGGGGTGGCTGGCCAACGCGTGCGGCGCGACCTCCACCTCCAGACCCCAGCCGGTCAGCACGGCGCAGCCTGCGGCCACCAGGTCAGCGTCATTGCGGCCGCTCGGCGCGACCACAGCAACGCGACTGCCCGGCCGCAACCGCTTAGGCCGCCGCCTGGCCAGCCCGGCGGCCTCTGCCGACAGCCTGACGGCAGGCTCCATGGCCAGCCCGGCGGCCTCTGCCGACGGCCTGACGGCGGCCTCCGTGGACAGCCACGCAAGCTCCGTGGACAGCCGGCCGGGCTCCGTGGACAGCCTGCCGGGCTCCGTCCGGCTTGATCGCACGCGCAGGTCGGTGGCGGGGGCGACGGCGGTGGCGGCGGCGGCAGCGGCGTCGGTGACGTCGGCGGCGATCATGTGACCAGAGTGAGCCGCGGGATTCCTGGCGGGTCGAATCCCAGTATCTGGCCGAGGAAAGACAGTTCAGCCTCGAGCGCCGTGACGATCGTCTCCGCCTTGCGGAAGCCGTGCTGCTCCCCCGCGAAGGTCAGGTACGCGTGCGGAATCCCGCGACCGTCCAGCCGGCCGAGCAGCCGCTCACACTGCAGCGGCGGGCAGATCACATCCTCCAAACCCTGCAGCAGCAGGAACGGTACCTCGATCCGGTCCGCCCTGTTGACCGGCGAGCGGTCGTGATATACCGCCTTGGCCGCCGGCCACGGGCCGATCAGGCTCTCCAGGTACTGCGACTCGAAGTCGTGCGTCTCACCGGTCCGCCAGCCGGCCAGGTCCAGGATCGGGTAGGCGATGATCCCGCACCGGTAGACGCGCTCATCCAAGGTGAGCGAGCATGCGCTGGTCCAGCCGCCGGCGCTGCCGCCGCGAATCGCCAGCCGGCCGGCGTCGGCGGTTCCCTCGGCGGCCAGGGCGAGGGCGACCTCGGCGCAGTCGGCCACCTCGGCAATGCCCCAGTTACGCACCAGCCGCTCCCGGTAGGCGCGGCCGTGCCCGGTGGAGCCGCCGTAGTTCACCTCGACAACGCCGATGCCACGGCTGGTGAAGTAGGCGATCTCCAGGTCGTACACGATGGACGCCCGGCCGGTCGGCCCGCCGTGTACCCAGACCACGTACGGCGCGGGCTGCCCGGGCGGGCCGGTGAAGTCCGGGTTGCGCGGCGGGTACACGTTGGCGTGGATGTCCCTGCCGTCGGCGCCCACGAACGTACGTGGCTCAGGTTCCGGCAGGTAACCCACGTCCACGGCGGCGGTCTCGTAAGCCGTGCTGACCAGGCGCTGCGGGTGCCCGGCTGGATCCGCGACCAGCACTCCTGACGGCTGGTGGGGGCTTCCGGCCACCCCGGCGACCCGCGTGCCGTCCGCCACCAGGACCGGCGCCCACTCGGTGTAGGGTGCGCCGATCTCCCGCAGCGTCCCGTCGGTGCCGAGCACCGACAGCCGCGAGGTGGCCCGGCCATGGATCGCCGCGATCGACCCGTCGGCGAGCGGCGCGAACCAGCGGCCGCCGAGCTGCCACAGCGCCCCGCCGAACTCTTCCTCCCGCGGGCACAGCTCCGTGGCCGCCGCGCCGGAGTCCAGGTCCAGCCGGTACAGGTTCCACCAGCCGTCCGGGTCGCTCACATAGACCAGCGTCCGCGGGCCGGTCCACTCCGCCTGGACGATCGCCTGACCACCGCCACCGGCAACCACCTGCACCGGCCCGGTCTGGCCGCCGGAAACCTGGGCCACGCACAGAGTGGTCTCGTCCCATGGCATCGACGGGTGGTCCCAGCCGATCCAGGACAGCCTGGCGCCGTCCGGGGAGAGCCGGGGACAGCTCAGGAAGTGGTGGCTGGCCGCCAGCACCCGGATCTGCCCGGGATCGCAGGCGGCGGAGCCGTCCAGCGGGATCGCCACGATGTCCCGGCGCACGTCGGTCGGGGCCGGCCCAATGTGGGTCTCCCGCACGCACCAGACCTCCTCCAGGTCCGGGCTGACGAACAACTCGGCGAACCGCATCCCCGAAGGGATCTCCGGAACCGGGCTGATCGGCCGAGGCGTGAGTTCGCTCAGCTCGAACCGGTAGAGCCGCTGATCACTCCAGTTGGCGAAAACCACGATCGGCTTGACCGCCCCCGCGGCACGTCCTGTCGCCGTCCACGGATGACCGCCGTACTCGATGATCCGGCTCCGCACATTCCATGGCGCCGCCAGCACCTCGACGGCCGCCCCCGCCCCCGCACCCGCACCCGCCTCCGCACCGGTCCCCGTCCCCGGAACCCAGCGCATCAGCGTCACCCGGCCGCCCTCGTCCGGGCGGGACTCGGTCCACCAGATTTCCCCGTCTACCCAGCCGGGCCAGCCGCACCGGGTGCCGTCGCTGGCCACGTCCGCTGCCGAGATGGGCGAGGACCAGGAACCGTAAGGAGCCACGCGTTTCATGGGTTCAGCCAGCATCCGTCAGAAGACGGTCCATCACCCGGACCCCGAACTGCAGCGCGGAGACCGGGACCCGTTCGTCCACGCCGTGGAACATCGCGTGATAGTCGTAGCCGGGCGGCAACGCGAGCGGGGTGAACCCGTAACCCGCGATGCCGAGCCGGGAGAAGTGCTTGGCGTCGGTCCCGCCGGCCATGCAGTACGGCACGACCCAGGAGCCCGGGTCCTCGGCGAGCAGGGCGCCGGTCATCCGGGCCACCAGCGGGACGTCGAGCGGCGATTCCAGTGGGACCTCCTCGTGGTAGTACACCCAGTCGACGTCCGGGCCGGTCAGCTCGTTCAGCACGGCGCGAAACTCGTCCTCGCAGCCGGGCAGCACCCGTCCGTCCACATGGGCCGTGGCCGTGCCGGGGATCACGTTGATCTTGTACCCGGCCTGCAGCATGGTCGGGTTGCTGCTGTTCCGCAGCACGGGCTCGATCAGCTTGACCGCCGGCCCAAGCCGGCCCACCAACGCCTCCACCTCCGCAGCACCCACCTCCGCAACACCCAGGTCGGCAGCATCCACCCCCAGCGCCTCGGCCATCCCGACCAGCGCTGCCCGCACCGTCGCAATCACCCGGACCGGCCACCGGTACTCACCGATCCTCGTCACCGCCGCCGCCAGCGCGGTCACCGCATTGCGCGAGTTCGGCCGCGAACCATGCCCGGCAGTCCCCCGCGCGGTCAGCGTCAGCCACGCGGTCCCCCGCTCCCCCGCCCCGACCGGATACAACCGCACCCCAGGAGCCGCATGAAACGTGAACGCCCCCGATTCGCCGATCCCCTCCGTGCACCCGTCGAACAGTTCGGCATGCTTCCCCGCCAGCCACGCCGCCCCATCCGCGGCCGAGTCTTCCTCATCCGCCGTGAACGCGAACACCACGTCCCGCACCGGCCGCCGCCCGCTGCGCACCAAGTCTCGCGCCACCGCGACGGCGACGGCCACCGCGTTCTTCATGTCTACCGCGCCCCGCCCCCAGAGCACGCCGTCACGCACCTCTCCTGAGAACGGGTGCACGGTCCACTCCGACGGCTCGGCCGGAACCACGTCCAGATGACCGTGCACCAGGAGCGCGGGCCGGCCCGGGCCGGCGCCCTCCAGCCGGGCGACCACGTTCCCCCGCCCGGGGGTCCGCTCCAGCACCACCGGGTCGAGCCCCACCTCGGCCAGTGCCGCGGCCACGTACTCGGCGGCGGGCCGCTCCTGGGCCTGCCCGCCGCCGGCGTTCGTGGTGTCGATCCTGATCAGGTCGGAGGCGAGCCGGACCACCTCGTCCTGCGCGCTAGTTGTCATGTAGGCCAGTGTGACAGGATCACCAGGCAGGATTGGCCCGGGAGAGGTTCGGCGGCAGGCTCATCCCGTGCGGCCAGATGATGTAGGCCACTCCCCCGGAGCCGTACCCGATGGTGCCGTTCGCACGCTTCCAGTAGGTCCGCAACCAGACGTTCTCGAACTGACGGCGGTTGAAGACATGCCGCACGGTGGCGTCCGACGGATTGGCCGGGTCGTTCACGATGACGTTCCCCGCCTTGGTGAATCCGGCGACCACCCACAGATGCCCCGCGGTGCTGTAGTTGGCCCCGGCGATCTGCCCGTTGTCGAAGGCCTGCGAGGTGACCACGGGAATGTCGTGGGCGACCAGGTCCTCCAGGTAGGCCATGGACGGCAACTGGACGATCTCCGCGTTCAGCCCGAAGTGCGCGGCATAGGCGGCGTTGAACGGCCAGTTGCCGGTCCCCTGGTACAGGTAGTCGTACATGTACCGGGCCGCGTAGTCCACGCTCGGGTCCTGGTACCGGGGGTTGATCCAGGACATCTGCTGCCTGGTGGGGTACATGCCCCAGTACTCGTCGACCATTTCGTTGGAGGTCGGGCTGCACCAGGCCTCCCCACCACCGCCGTACCGGGTGTACTGGCCATCGTGGATGTCCTGCGAGTACTCCGGCACGTTCAGCGCGATGCCCGCCTTGGACGCCGGGCCCGGCTTGCTGGGCGGCACGGTCTGGCGGGACGGGATCCGGGACGCGAACGCGCCGACCTGCCAGACCCGAGGCGAGACACGCGTGCCGGGCAGCCGCAGCAGGGTGAGCCTGAGCTGGTAGGCGTGCACCGAGTAACCGGGATAGGAGAAGAACGTATCGGTCTCCACCAGCCCGTACGGCTTGTCCACCGGGCTGACCGAGGTCCGGTCCAGCACGGTGTCGGAGTAGGCGTAGTTGCCCATGTCCAGCCACCGGGTCTTCTGCCCGTTCTGCATGGTTGCCTGCAACTGCATCCGCAGCCAGGCATCCTGCGGCACCTGGGCGTCCCACGACGACACCATCTCGGTCGCGCCGAAGTCCAGCTTGAACACCGGCGTCGTCCAGGTGCTGTATTCCCAGTTCTTGGTGTCCTTCTTGAACGGATCATGGTGAGTCATGGTCCCCACCGGCTGCGAGATCACGATCCCGCGGTCCCCGGGTATCACCCGGATCCCCTCTCCGGCTCCGCTGAGGAAGGCCGCAGCACTCCGCCAGGCGTGGAAGTTCACCCGGGGAGGCAGCGAATTGCTGGAAGTAAATACTCCATTACGGAGGGAGGCTGGCGTACCGCGGGCACCGGCCGCCATCGCTCCGGAACCCGGCGCTGCGAACAGCCCGAGCATGGCACAGCAGACCACGAGCGTGGTGGAGATGATACGACGCATAATTCAGATGCTGTCAGATTGTTTCCGGGATCGCAGCATATGCCGCCTTCTGAATCTCCTGGTGGGCCGCGGGCGCCTCGGACGTCTCGAACAGCCGCTGGGTGAGCACGATCACGATCAGGTCTTCGGCCGGGTCCACCAGCCAGGTCGTCCCGTACCCGCCGGCCCAGCCGAACACGCCGTTGTCCAGCACCGCCTGGCAGTACCCCCAGGACTTGCCGGTGAAGAAGCCCGGCCCGAGCCCGCCGTGGGCCTTCTGCGCCTCGGTGAGCTGGTCGCTGGTCATCGCCGCCACCGCGTCGCCCGGCAGTACTCCCGCGCCGCCGTGCAGCAGCATCCGGCCGAAGGCCAGCAGATCATCGGCGGTCGACACAAGCCCGGCCGCGCCATCGCCGAAGGCCGGCGGCCGGCTCCACGCGCCGTCCGGCTTGTCCACGGCGACCAGCCCGTCCGGCGTGCCCTGGTAGGCGGTGGCCAGCCGCCGCGTGTCGCTCGCCCAGAAGGCGGTGTCACGCATGCCTAGCGGCTCGAAAATGCGGGTGCGCAGCACGTCCCCGATCGGCTGCCCGGCCGCCCTGGCCAGCAGCACGCCGAGGACGGAGGCCCCGGTGTTGTACATCCACCGCTCACCCGGCTGAGCCATCAGCGGCAGCGAACCAAGCCCCGCGATCCAGGTGTCCGGGTCAGGCTGCCCAGCAGGATCCGGCCCGCCCAGCGTCGCCAGATTCAGCTCCGCGGCGGCCGCCACGACCGGCCAGGGCTCGGCCGCCGAGAACAACTCCGTGACCATGCCGAACCCGAAGGTGAAGGTCAGCAGATCCCGGGTAGTGATCGCCCGGGTGGCCGGCCCGGTGTCGTCCAGCGGTCCGTCCATCCGGCGCAGCACCCGCCGCCCGGCAAGCTCGGGCAGCAGCCGGCCGACCGGCTCGTCCAGCCCGATCAGCCCCTCCGCGATCAGCGCCATGGTCGCCGCCGCCGTGATCGGCTTGGTCGTCGAGGTGATCCGGAACAGCGAGTCCCTGGCGACCGCCGGCCCGCCGATCGTGAGCGACCCCAGCGCCTCCACGTGCACCTGGCCGCCTCGCGCGACCAGCGCGACGAGCCCGGGAATCCGGTCATCGCCAACGTGCCGCTCCGCCACCGCATGCAGCCGCTCCAGCCCGGCCTCCGTCAGCTCACCAGCCATCGTCGCGCTCCTCACACGTCGTGCAACAGCTTCACCCGGTAAGACCAGAGCGGTCAGGCCAGGCCGACAACCACCTTGCCCACGGCGCGGCCCTCCACCGCCTCATGTGCGGCGACGATGTCGTCCAGTGCGAAGCGGTGCACCGGCAGGCCGGTGAGTGCGCCCGCCTCCAGGGCGGCGGTGATGTCGGTGACGGCCTGCCGTAGTGCGGGCGCCGGGACGCCGTACAGCAGCATGAACCTGATCGTCACGTTGGCGGTCATGCAGGCCCGGACCGGGAGGACGGGGTCGGGGCCGTCGGCGGCGTAGCAGGCGATCACCGTCTCCGGGCCGGACAGGGCCAGGTCGAGCTGGAGGTTCGGGCCGAGGGCGACCTCGACGATGCGGTCCATCCGCGGGGCGAAGGCGCGGATCTGGTCCAGCGCGCCGGGGTCGGTGTAGTTCACGACCAGGTCGGCGCCGGCCGCCGCGGCCAGTTCGGCCTTCTCCTTGCTGCTGACCGTGCTGACGACCCTGGCGCCCGCCCACTTGGCAAGCTCGATGGCGAAGTGACCGACGGCGCCAGCGCCGCCGGCGACGAGTACGTTCCTGCCCTCGGCCGGCCCGTCCGCGAACAGGCAGCGGTGCGCGGTCATCGCCGGGACGCCGAGGCTGGCGCCGAGGTCAAAGGAGACAGGGCCGGGCAGCCGGACGGCCGCGTCCTGAGGTACCACGGTCCATTCGGCCGCGGTTCCCCAGCGTCGCCCGGCGGCGGCCATCCACACCCAGACCCGCTCGCCGATCCGCCCGGGATCCACGCCATCGCCCACGGCGTCGATGATGCCGGCGCCGTCGTGGTGCGGGATCTGGAACTCGTCGATCGGGCGGGCGGTCGCGCCGGACCGGCTCTTCCAGTCGGTCGGGTTGACCCCGGAGACGTGGACCCGCACCCGCACCTCACCGGGACCGGGCTCCGGGCGGTCCACCTCCCGCACCCGCAGCACCTCACCGGCCGGGCCCAGGCGGTCATAGAGAGCGGCTCTCATCGGCAAGGCCTCCTTCGGAATCGCTGGCTCCCGCAGTGCGATCTTAGGAGACCCTGGTCCCATCCTTCCCGGCGGAATCGCTGAGCACGCCGACGCGGTTGCGCCCGGCGCGCTTGGCCTGGCAGAGTGCGGCGTCGGCGGTGGCGATCAGCTCGCTGAACGAGCGGCAGGGTGAGTCCGCCGCGGCCACGCCGATGGAGACGGTGAGCCGGAAGATGTAGCCGGCGTGGCTGCCGTCCTCGATCACCACCGGATCGCCCGCGATCTTGTCACGGAGCCGCTCGCTGATCCGGCGCGCCTCGCTGGCCCTGGTGTGCGGGAACAGGATGGCGAACTCATCGCCGCCGTACCGGCCGGTGAGGTCGTAGCCGCGCAGGTCATCCCGGACGGCGCTGGCGATGCCGCGCAGAACCCGGTCGCCCGCCGGATGCCCGACGGTGTCGTTGACCGTCTTGAAGTGATCGATGTCGATCATCGCGATGGCCAGCGGGGTGCCGGTGCGCTGCGCCCTGGCGAATTCGACCTCACCCTCGTGCTGCCAGGTGCCGGCGTTCAGCAGGCCGGTCTTGTCGTCAATCCTGGCCTGGGCGACGAGCTGGGAGTGCATCAGGTAGCGCCGGTACAGCACGATGGACGGCAGCGAGAGCGCCATCAGCACCGGGTTGATGGCCACGACGAGGGACAGCGAGACCGCCAGGGTCAGCTCGATCAGGTCCGAGGTGGACGCCTCCCGGTTGCCGAACAGATCGCGCAGCCGGGCACCGCGGTCGGACAGCTTGATCGCGGCGAGCAGGAAGCCGTTGTTGATCAGCCAGGCCAGCGCGCCGGCGCCGGCCGCCACGCCGGTCCAGGTGAGCACGTGCATGCCCGATCCCGGCGAGGGACCGGCCACCGAGCGCGGGATGGCGTGGAAGAGCAGCGAGGCCGCGCCGTAGGCCAGGCTGAGCGTGGCGTTGCTGTAGACCCGGCGGTAGGCGAACCCGCTGCGCACCCGCCACAGCCGGTACGCGCACAGCGGCACGGGGGCGAACAGGGCGTAGGCGGGCGGCAGGTTGATGGCCATGGTCAGGTACCAGACCGTCTGCAGGTCCCTGCCTACGGTCCCGTGCACCTCGGCCACGCCACGGGACGACTCGATGGTGATGAGGCCGCAGCCCACCAGCGCCAGGAAGATGGCCATGTCCGACGGCCGCCACCCGGTCCGGGCCGGGGCGATGCTGGTCACCGCCACGGCGACCGCGACGACACCGAGCACGAGGGCGCGGAGCGGTTCTGCCAGCGACCAGACGCGCCAGCGGGATACGCTGTCCGCCACGCGGCGGTAGGGAATGGTCATCACGCCGGGACGGCGGATGGCAGCCATGGGTACTCCCCGCGGGCGGAGCGGCGAAGATCCGATTATTACGTAAGGTAAGTAACTAAAGCCGCATGGTCACAGAAAACCTGACTAACTGTCAAGACAGGACGACTGTTTGCGGCTAATGTTCCTACCCTCATGCCTTGTAAGGCCAATCAGTTCGAACATGGCGAACCATTTTCGAACCTCGCAGCGCCGGGAGGTCATCATGCACCGTAACGAGTGGCAGTAGCCCCAGCCGGGCCGGACGGCAGCGGCCGGGCACCGGCCCTTCGCATGGCGGCCCCCGCCAGGGCCGTCCTGCTCGTGCACGACGGAGCCGCTCGCGTGACCAGCGGCGCCGGTTTCCGGCGTAATGCTGGGATTCTTCCCAGCCCCCGCCTATGGCGCTTTTCGGTGTTCACCTGCACAATCACCTAAGGTGGGCGAAATACACCGGATCGGGAGCCGGCGCTCCTGGGCGGCCGGCGTGGCCATCCTCACCGCCCTCGTGATCGTGGCCATGACTCCAGCGGCGCACGGCGCCGCGAAGCTCGCGGTGCGGCTGGCGGCGGCGATGAACTCGGTCCCGCGCAAGGCCGCCACTCCCGCCCCGGCCGGGATGCCCACCGGGGTCTCGTTTCGCGGCACTCCCGCGGTGGGAGCGCTGTTCTCCACCAGCCGCTCCGGCGGGCTGGGCAACCATTTCTGCACGGCCAGCGTGGTGCGCAGCCCGCACCGGGATCTGGCCATCACCGCGGCGCACTGCGTGACCCACCACAACGGGCCCATCCAGTTCGTGCCCGGCTACTCCGGTGGTGACGAGCCCTACGGGGTCTGGACAATCGGCAAGGTCATCGTGGACCGGGCGTGGTCGACCTCGGCCAGCATCGACGACGACGTCGCCTTCCTGCTCGTGGATCCCGCGCCCGACGGGGCCAGCATTCAGGACGTGACCGGCGCCGAGTACATCGGTTTCCAGACCCCGGCCCGCCTGCCGGTCCAGGTGATCGGCTACCCCGACGGGTACGACCTGCCGCTCATCTGCCGCAACCGCACCAGCATGCCGCTGCCTCATCAGCTCGAGTTCGACTGCGGCCGCTACACCGACGGCACCAGCGGCGGCCCGTTCCTGATCGGCACCGGGCCCGGCAACACGGACGGGACGGTGATCGGCGTCATCGGCGGCTACCAGCAGGGCGGCGACCTGCCACAGATCTCCTACTCACCCGCGTTCGGGCCGAATGTGGCGGCGCTGTACGCGGTGGCGGTCAATCAGGGTTAGCGCGGCGAGCCCGCCAGGCTGGGCGCGGTGTCAGGGGCCTGGCTTGCGGGCGACCACGGCGTAGACGTGCGAACGGCCGGGATCGGGATCGGGCTTGGCGTCCGGGCCGGGCCGCCACTGCGGTTCTGCTGGGCGAACCAGCGGGCGTCGGGAACGGCGGCGAGCAGGTCCTCGGCCGCCTTACGGTCGGCTGGATAGTTGTCCTTGCCGCCGAGCAGATAATCGTAGATGCGGGCCGGGCTCGGAACGTCGGGCCGGAACCTGGCCCGCCAGTCATCCCCGGTACGCACATCCCCACCCTAGCTAACGGAACAATGCCGGGCACCCGCGACGGTCAGCCGCCGCCGACCGCAACAGCGGCGGCTGACCTGTCGCGGGTGCCGGTCCCCCCCCGGAGCGGCTTAGCCCTCCCCGTTCCCGCTTGAGTTAAAGACCTGGGGGGTCGAACTCGCCGTTCTTCACGCCGGCGAGGAAGGAGTCCCACTCGTGCCGGGTGAAGACGTGCGGCTCCTTGCCGCGGTCCTTGGTGTCGCGGAGCGCGACTCCGCCGTCGGGTAGATGCGCCACCTCGACGCATCCATTGGTGCTGCTCGCGCTGCTCTTGAACCAGTGGACTTCAGTGAGACCGGAACCCATCGGCTTTTCCCTTTCGTTCATCACCACGATTCCCGGGGTGTGTCCTACATGAGTTGCCCGGCCACCTGATTGGCCAGGGCTACCGAGTCGTTCGTCGACAGTGCCGCCGCGCGAAGCCTGTCGAAGGCCTCCGCGCACATCCGGACGTCTCGTTCTTTTTCCAGGTAGATGGGCCCGCCCCAGGAGTCGAGGTAGACCACGTCATCGTCGGTGCGCTCGGGGAACTCGAGGATGGTGAACGGACCGGGGAGCGCGGAATGGGCGCCGGCCGAGAACGGGAGCACCTGCAGAGTGACGTTGGGCCAGTGACTGGCCTCGACCAGGTGCTTGAGCTGGCTGGCCATGACTTCGGGACCGCCGATCGGCCGGCGGATCACGGCCTCGTCCAGGATCAGCCACAGATCCGGCGGGTCGGGCTTCTCCACCGTGTACTGGCGCTTGATCCGCAGTTCCGTCGCCCGCTGCAACTGGTCCGGGCTGTCCTTCTTGTTGACCTCGCGCAGGATCGCCTTCGCGTACTCCGGCGTCTGCAACAGGCCGTTCACAACCTGCGTCTCATATATCCGCAGCCCACTGGCGTCGGCTTCCAGGCCGACATAGATGCCGAAGCCGGTAGGCAGCACGTCCTCGTATCCGGCCCACCAGCCCTTGCGATGACCCTCGCGGGCCATGTCGATCAGAATCTGGCGCTGCTCGGGGTCGGTCACCTCGTAGACTTCGAGCAACGCTGTCAGGTATGCGGTCTTGGTCGGGGCCTTGCCGTTCTCGATCCGGGAGAGCGTCGATGCGGCCAGGCCCAGCCGGTCGGCCACCACTTCCAGATTGATCGAACGCGCTTCTCTCAGCCGCCTCAGCTCGCTGCCGAGCCGGCGCCGCCGCACTGTGGGGCCGATTGCCACGGGCGGCTCACTCCTCTCCGCAGGCTCCAGAAGCGTGCCTGCCTGGCCGGACCTGCACCCAGCAATGGGAGAGGTGTCCAGGTGGGAGTCGGACCGTGTTCACCATGCTACAGAACACGGGCGTGATATGAAATCCTATCTGCGATTGCATCGAAGAAACTTGCCTCAAGCACTTGCGCGCGGTAGGTGCGGATGGCGGTGTCGCGGCGCGGGTCTGGGGGCGGCGGTGTCGCGGCGCGGGTCTGGGGGCGGCGGTGTCGCGGCGGGTGCGGACGGCAGTGCGGCGGCGGGTACGGGCGGTGACCGGCAGGCGGGCGAGCGCTGCGCGCGGCGCTGGGACGAGTGTGGTAACCGGGGCCATAGTTTCCAAATCAGAAAAGCTGCACATTTGCACCGGATTAGGCTTTGACGGAACGGCGGGAACAGCGGCTGGGATGCCGGGTTCGTGGGTGTTTTCCGCAGGCTGGAGGGCTGGTGAGACATGCGCGCGAATTTGCGGGCAGTGATTTAGCTGGACAGATTTGACGGATGCCAGGCAATGTCGTGGCCTCTGGGTGGACACCTCCGTCATGTATGTAACAGGCATGGCTGTGACGCCGGGGCGCAGCGGGCGGACCTGCGGCTACCGCCGTTCCAGAGGGCCGGACGGTCACAAGTGACCGGTTACCCGGGCCACCGCGGGGGCTCCGTTTGCGTAAGCAGGCAGATGACCTGGTCATTGTTTCCTGGCTTGCAGGCGGTGGCGTGAAATCCCAAATGGGATATCATGAGATGAATCTCGGATTACCGGCAAAGAGCACTACGCAATTGCACCGGAAATGCGCGGCGCCGCCATGTGGCGCTCCGGGGCACAGAAGCGATCGCTAGGGTTAACGGAACGGCTGGCAGCCCTCCCCCGCGCCGCGACGGCCAGGGCTGGCCAGGGTCACGAGCGAGGAAGGCCGGCAACTATGCGAGCGGAATTGCGCTCATGACCTCCCCAGGCCGCCCAGGTGGCCCGACGGTCCTGCGCATCCTTCTCGGCATCCAGCTCCGCCGCCTCCGTGAGGGACGCGGAATCAGTGCCAAGGCGGCGGCCCAGGCAATCCGCGCGTCCGAGTCGAAGATCAGCCGGATCGAACTGGGCAGGAACGCGGTCAGGGAGGTCGACGTCGCCGACCTGCTGAAGATGTACGGCGTCACCGACCCGGCCGAGCGTGAGCAGTTGCTCAGCCTGGCCAGCGAGGCCAACCGGCCAGGCTGGTGGCACCGCTTCAACGACGTCCTGCCGCCCTGGTTCCAGTCCTACATCGGGCTGGAGACGGCAGCCGAGTCGATCCGGCTCTATGCGCCCCAGTTCGTCCCCGGCCTGTTGCAGACTGAAGGCTACGCGGCCACGGTGCTCGCCTTCGGCGACATACCGCCCGAGGAAATGGACCGCCACGTCGCCGTGCGCAAGGAGCGGCAGCGGCGGTTCGCCGAGGGCCACCTCAGGCTGTGGGCGATCCTGGACGAGGAGGTGCTGCGCCGGCCGGTCGGCAACGACGGTGTCATGCGGGACCAGCTCGCCCACCTGCTGGCGGCCAGCAAGAACCACAACCTCGTCCTCCAGATCATCCCGCGCGGCGTCTGTGGTCACGCCGCCCCGAGCGGGTTCAGCGTCCTGCGGTTCCCGGACCCCGACCTGCCGGACATCGTGTACGTGGAACAGCTCACCAGCGCCCTCTACCTGGACAAGCGGCCCGAGGTGGACCGCTACCTGCTGGCCATGGAGCGGATGAGCATACTCGGGACCGATCCGCGGACCTCCACGCGGATGATCGAGGAAATTCTGCAAGAGACGGGACCCCCGCATGAGCAGCACCCCTAGCTCACCCGCCGCCGGCCTGCACGACGCGGTCTGGGTGAAGAGCACCTACAGCGGCCCCACCGGTGGCGAATGCGTCGAGCTCGCGCACCTGCGTGACGGCCAGGTCGCCGTGCGCAACTCGCGGCATCCGTCCGGCCCGGCGCTGATCTTCACCCGGGCCGAGTGGGACGCGTTCCTGGCCGGCGCCAAGGACGGCGAGTTCGGCCGGCCGGCTACACCGGCCTAGCGCAGGCCTGAGCGGCCGCGCGGACACCCGCGCAGATCCGCTGCAGATCGCCGTCCCCGGTCACGTAGGGCGGCATCGTGTAGATCAGGTCGCGGAACGGGCGCAGCCACACGCCCGCGCGCACCGCGGCCCTGGTCGCCGCGGCCATGTCCACCTCGTGATCGAGCTGCACGACGCCGATGGCGCCGAGCACCCGGACGTCCGCCACACCCGGCAGTTCCGCCGCGGGCGCCAGCCCGGCGCGCAGGCCCGCCTCTATCCTGGCCACCTCGGCCTGCCAGCCGCCGGGGTACCCGCCGAGCAGGACGCCGATGGAGGCGTTCGCGACCGCGCAGGCCAGCGGGTTGCCCATGAACGTGGGTCCGTGCGCGAGCACGGGCAGCTCACCGCCGGAGATGCCCGCGGCCACCCGCGGGGTGCACAGGGCCGCGGCCAGCGAGAGGTACCCCCCGGCCAGCGACTTGCCCAGGCACATCACGTCCGGGCTGACCCCGGCATGACCGGCGGCGAACAGCGCGCCGGTCCGGCCGAAACCGGTGGCGATCTCGTCGAAGATCAGCAGCACGTCCAGGTCCGTGCAGGCCGAACGGAGCACCCGCAGGTATCCCGGGTTGTGGAACCGCATCCCGCCCGCGCCCTGCGCCACCGGCTCGACGATCACCGCGGCCAGCTCGCCGGCGTGCTCCTCGATCAGCGCGCGCAGGCCGGCCGCGTAGCCGGGATCCACGGCGGCGCCGAACCCGGCGGGCGGCAGGCCGGCGAACACCTGCCGGGGCAGTACGCCCTCCCAGGCGCGGTGCATCCCGCCGTCGGGATCACACACCGACATGGCCATGAACGTGTCGCCGTGGTATCCGCCGCGCCAGGTGAGCACCTTGCGCTTGGCCGGCCGCCCGGCCGACATCCAGTACTGCAGGCACATCTTGATCGCGACCTCGACCGACACCGATCCGGAGTCGCACAGGAACACGTGCTCAAGCCCCGGCGGCGTGATCCGCGCGAGCCGGTCGCAAAGCCGGATCGCCGGTTCGTGGCTGAGCCCGCCGAACATGACGTGGCTCATCCTGGCCAGCTGGTCCCGCGCCGCCTCGTCGAGCGCCGGGTGCCGGTACCCGTGGATCGCCGCCCACCACGACGACATGCCGTCCACCAGCTCCCGGTTGCCCTCGGCCGGCTCGGCCAGCCGCAGCCGGACGCCGGCGGCGGACTCCACCAGCAGGGGTGGGTGTGTTCCCGGCATCGGGGCGTAGGGATGCCATACCCGTCTCGCATCGAGCTCGCGCAGCATGCGCCCCAGGATGCCGCGCCCCTGGCGTGGGTCCACGACCGGGCCTGCCGCCGGGCTTACGCTGCAACAGGAAACGGTGGCAAATGGCGCCTTCCTGGCCGAAAGACGCGCTACGCGCCTTCTTGGCCGAAAGGCGCCCTAAGGCAGGATCGGATCACAGTGCACCAGACCGAGGCATCCCCAACGCAGCGCCGCTGGGCGACGGAGATCCCCGTCCGCGCCGACCTGCGCGCGCTGTCCCGGTTCCCGCATACCGACTACGCGGACACCTTCGAGATCGCCGTCCCCCCGGGCCGGCGCACGGCCGAGCAGTGGGCCAGGGCGGTCTTCGAGGGCGCACCGGCCAGGCTGCGGATGTTCGTCACCTTCGGCTGGCGGGTGCTGGGCGTCCAGCTCGCGCCGCCCCGGGTGGCCGGGCATGTACAGGGCTGGCGGATCGTCAAGAACTCGCCGGGCGCCGTGGTGCTCCAGGCCCGGTCGCTGGCCGGCCTGACCGCCCGGCTGGTGTTGCAGACGGACGGGTCCGCGCTGCGGTTCGCCACGTTCGTGCGGTGCGATGGGCTGTTCGGCCGGGCGGTCTGGTTCGGTGTCGCGCCGCTGCACCGGCTCATCATGTCCCGCCTGCTCGGTGACGCCGCACCGTAACGGAGTAACCTGATTTTGTGAATATACGGCGTCACTGTCCGTCACTGCTCACCTGTGCCGTGGTCGTGGGCACCCTGGCCGAGTCCTGGAACGGCAGCACCTGGACGGTCGCAACCACGCCGAATCGCACGCCCAGGAACGACAACCTCCAGGCCGTATCCTGCGTGAACTCATCGAACTGCGTGGCGGCCGGGTTCTGGCAGAGCAGCGCGTCCGACGGGAAAACCCTGATCGAGTCCTGGAACGGGTCGCGCTGGTCGGATGTGGGCAGCCCGGATCCCGGCGCGGACAACCAGTTGCACGGCGTGGCCTGCACCGCCACGACGAACTGCGAGGCGGTCGGCTACACCGGCAACGGGTCGCTGGTGTCCGACAAGACCCTGGTGCTGACCGGGTCCTAGTGCGCCGGGCCTGGACGGCATGGCCCGGCGCAAACGGCTGAGTCAGCGGCTCGCGGCCCGGCTGGCCTTTGCGCCGGGCCGGGCAGCGCGGCGTTCGCGCAGCCGGACCGACACCTTGACCGGGCTGCCCTCGAAGCCGAACTCCTCGCGCAGCCGGCGTTCCACGAAACGGCGGTAGGACGCCTCGAGGAAGCCGGTGGTGAACAGCACGAAGTGCGGCGGCGCCACGCCCGCCTGGGTGGCGAACAGGATCCTCGGCTGCTTGCCGCCGCGCACCGGCGGCGGGGTGGCCGCGACCAGGCTGGCCAGCCAGGTGTTCAGCTTGCCGGTCGCCACCCGGGTCTCCCAGCCGGCCAGGGCGAGCTGGATCGCGGGCACCAGCCGGTCCAGGTGCCGGCCGGTCGTGGCCGAGATGTTCACCCGGGGCGCCCAGCGCGCCGTGTGCAGCTGCCGGTCGATCTCGCGGTCCAGGAACTTGCGCCGTTCCTCGTCCACCAGGTCCCACTTGTTGCAGGCCAGCACCAGCGCCCGGCCGGCCTCGATCACCATGCCGACGATCCGCAGGTCCTGCTCGGTGAGCGGCTGGCTGGCGTCGACCAGGACGACCGCGACCTCGGCCCGCTCCAGTGCGCCCGCGGTCCGCAGCGCCGCATAGTAGTCCGCGCCCTGGCTCTCCCTGAACCGGCGCCTGATCCCGGCCGTGTCCACGAACCGCCAGGGCGTGCCGCCCAGCTCGATCAGCTCGTCCACCGGGTCCCTGGTGGTGCCCGCCACCGGGTCGACCAGCGCGCGCGGCGCCCCGGCCAGCTTGTTGAGCAGGCTGGACTTGCCCACGTTGGGCCGCCCGATCAGGGCGACCCGGCGCGGCTCAGCCGCCGCGCCGGACGGCTCGGGCGGGGCATCCGGCAGCGCGGCGAGCACGGCGTCCAGCAGATCACCGCTGCCCCGGCCGTGCAGCGCGCTCACCGGGTACGGCTCACCCAGGCCCAGCGACCACAGCGAGGCGGCGGCGGGCTCGCCCGGCGCGTCGTCCACCTTGTTGGCGGCCAGCACCACCGGCTTGCCGCTGCGGCGCAGCACATGGGCGACCGCCTCGTCCGCGTCGGTCGCGCCGACCACGGCGTCCACCACGAACAGCACGGCGTTCGCCGCTTCCACGGCCAGCCTGGCCTGCCAGGCCACCCGGGCCGCCAGGGCCTCGCCTCTCTCCGTCGCGGGGTCCCAGCCGCCGGTGTCCACCAGGGTGAACGCGCGGCCCGCCCAGCTCGCGTCGTAGGCGACCCGGTCGCGGGTCACGCCCGGCTTGTCCTCCACCACTGCCTGACGGCTGCCCAGGATCCGGTTGACCAGCGTAGATTTGCCCACGTTGGGCCGCCCCACGACGGCGACGACCGGGGTGGGGCCGGTCAGCTCGTCCACACGTCCCCCGCGGTTCGTTCCTGGACCAGCGCGACGATCCGGGAGACAACCTCGGTCACGCCGAGCCCGGTGGAGTCGATCGGCACCGCGTCGGCGGCCCGCTCGCTGTGCGGGGCGTCCAGCCGGTCCCGGCGGGCCTGCTCGATCCTGGTCAGCTCGACCGTGGCGGCCGGGTCGGCGGTCAGGTCGGCGGCGCGGCGGCTGGCCCTGACGCTCTCGCTGGCGGTAAGAAACACCTTGACGACCGCGTCCGGCGCGACCACCGTCCCGATGTCGCGGCCCTCGGCGACGATGCCGCCAAACTCGGCGCAGGCCTTGGCGATGATCTCCCGCTGCTGGGCGATCAGGTGCGTGCGCACCGCGGGAACCGAGGCCACCGCGCTGACCGCGTTGGACACGGGGCGTGACCGGATCGGCCCGGACACATCTGTGCCGTCCACCATCACAAACGGGGCGTCCGGGTCGATGCCGACCTCGATGTCCGGGCTCGTGACGCTCGCGGCCACCGTGGCAGCATCGGTCACATCGACCTGCCGGGCCAGCAGCCACCAGGTCAGTGCCCGGTACATGGCGCCAGTGTCCAGGTAACGGATCCCCAGTTCCTTGGCCGTCCCCCGCGCGGCACTCGATTTCCCGGAGCCGGAGGGTCCGTCCACCGCGATAACAAGGCAATCGGCCACCATGCGATGTTACCGGTGCGGCAGAGCCCTTCCGTCCAGTCAGCGAGCCCCCAGCGCCGGCTGGGTCACTTCCCGCTCAGTGTGCGGCTGGTGGGTAAGCTGGCCAGCCGCGCGCAGCCAGCGCCGCCGCCAGTGGCCCGGCCGCGGCCGGCTTGACGGCCAGCTCGGCAACACCCGACGGCAGGCCCGGCGAATGCTCGATCCGGATGTCCTCGATGTTGATGCCGGCCTCGCCGGCCGCCTGGAACAGCCGGGCCAGCTCACCGGGCTGGTCCGGGATGACCACCTGGACGATCGCGTAGGCCGCCGCCGGGCCACTGTGCTTACCCGGGATCCGGCTCACGCCGTCGGCGCCGGTGTCGAGCAGTGCCGCCAGATGTTTACGGGCCTCGGTGTCCTGGCCGCCTTCGACCCCGGCCGCGTGAGACTCGGCCAGGGCAGCGGCGGCCAGCCGGAGATCCTCAGCCACGGCGGCCAGTACACCGCTCACCCCGGCCGCGTTGGCCAGCAGGATCTGTGTCCACAGTCCGGTGTCCCCCGCCGCGATCCTGGTCACGTCGCGCAGGCCCTGCCCCGCCACGGTCAGTGCGCCCGGCGGTGCGCCGGCCAGCCGGGCCGCCATGGCCGAGGCGACCACGTGCGGCGCGTGCGAGACCAGGGCTACCCAGCGATCATGCTCGTCCGGGCCGACGGTCACCAGTTCTGCCCCGCAGGCGCGGATCAAGGCCGTCACGCATCCGACGGCCGGCTCCGCGGTCGCAGGCCCCGGGCACAGCGCCCAGGGGCGGCCCTGGAACAGATCCGCCCGCGCGGCGGCCGGGCCGCTTCGCTCCCGCCCGGCCAGCGGATGACCGGGAACATAGCTGGCCAGGTCACATCCGAGGACGCGCGCCGCCGCAAGCGGACCGGCCTTCACGCTGGCCACGTCGGTATAGCAGCCGGCCAGCCCGGCCGCCTGAGCGGCGGCAAGCACTGGCGCCACCACGTCCGGTGGGACGGCTAGCACTGCGAGATCGGCCACGCCGCCAACTGCGGATCCGGATGGGAGCGGCTCACCAGCGCCAAGACTGGCGGCCAGGCCGGCGGTGCGCGGGTCGCTGTCGGCCAGGAAGACCCTGATGCCATGCTCGCGCAGGGCCAGCCCGATCGAGGTCCCGATCAGCCCGGTGCCGATGATCACCACGCCGCGCGGGAAGAGCTGGCCGGGCGAGCCTGTGGTCACTGGGCGATGTCCAGCCGGAGCGCGGCGGCGCCGCGCAGGTAGACGTGCCGGATCTCGGAGCGCGGCCGGCCGGTCTCCACGTGCATCAGCAGCCGGACGACCCGGGGCATCGCGGTCGGCATGTCGATCTCCCTGGCGCACAGCAGCGGGA
Source organism: Streptosporangiaceae bacterium (assembly GCA_035308365.1). Lineage (GTDB taxonomy): Bacteria > Actinomycetota > Actinomycetes > Streptosporangiales > Streptosporangiaceae > PALSA-505. The sequence continues at coordinate 14,663 of DATGGU010000121.1, read as the reverse complement.
CGTTGTGGAACCCATTCTTGCGGGCGGCCAGGGCGGGAAACTCGGCCGTGAGGTCCGGGGTGGCGGTGAACACCACGCTGATCACATCGTCGGTGACGAGATCATTGCGGGCCATTACCTCGGCCACGAGCTCGGCGGTTGCCTCGATGATGGCTTCCCGCTCGTTCTCCTCGACCTGGACAGCCCCGCGGATTGCCCTGACTGGCACCGGCATCCTCCTTGGTCATCGCCGATGAGACCCAGGTTACAGACCGGCAGGGTGTCCAACTGATCGGTTATAGCCCGACGCTGGCGTACAGCTCTCCTATCTCGGCCGTGGTCAGCTTGCGGCTGGTGCCGGGGCTGAGCGAGCCCAGCCTGACCGGGCCGAGCTGGGTGCGCACCAGGCGGCTGACCGGGTGCCCCACCTCGGCCAGCATCCGCCGGACGATGTGCTTGCGGCCCTCGTGCAGGGTGATCTCCACCAGGGCGCGGTTCCCGGCCGTCTGCACCACGCGGAACTTGTCCGCCGTGGCCAGGCCGTCCTCCAGTTCGACCCCGGCGGCCAGCCGGCGGCCGGTGTTGCCGGGCACCGGGCCTGGCACGTCGGCCAGGTAGGTCTTGAGCACGCCGTACCGGGGATGCGCGAGCCGGTGGGCCAGCTCGCCGTCGTTGGTGAGCAGCATCAGCCCCTCGGTGTCGTAGTCCAGCCTGCCCACGTGGAACAGCCGCTCGCCGTCGCCGGGCAGCAGGTCGGCGATGGTCCGCCGGCCCCGGTCGTCGGACATGGCGGTCAGCACGCCGGTGGGCTTGTTCAGGGCGAAGTAGACCAGGTCCTGGCGGGCCGGGATGCGCCGGCCGTCGACCCGGATGACCTGCCGGCCGGGGTCGACCCGGGCACCGAACCTGCGGACGATCTGGCCGTCCACCTCGACCCGGCCCTCGCCGATCAGCTCCTCACAGTAGCGCCGGCTGCCGACCCCGGCGGCGGCCAGCACCTTCTGCAGCCGGACACCGTCCGGGCCGTCCTCGTCGACCAGCGTGTCCCGCTCAGTCGATAGCTCGTCATCCTGCCTCATGACCCACGTCCTGCTCATCGTCCACGTTCTCCGGCAGGAACGGTGCCAGCTCGGGTAGTTCTTCCAGGCTGGCCAGGCCGAGCCGTTCCAGGAAGTAGCTCGTGGTGCGGTACAGGATCGCACCGGTCTCCGGGTCGGTCGAATCTTCCTCGATCAGGCCGCGCAGGGTGAGCGTGCGCATCACCCCGTCACAGTTGACCCCGCGCACCGCCGAGACCCTGGCCCGGCTCACCGGCTGCCGGTAGGCGACCACGGCCAGCGCCTCCAGCGCCGCCTGGGTGAGCCGCACCTCATGGCCGTCGGTCAGGAACCGCTCGACCACCGGGGCGTATTCCTCCCGGGTGTACAGCCGCCAGCCGCCGGCGATCTCCCGCAGGTCGAAGCCGCGCCCCTCGGAGGTGTAGGAAGCGGCCAGCGAGCGCAGCCCGGCGGTCACCTCGCCGGTCGGCCGCTCCAGCACCTGGGCCAGCATCAGGTCGGAGACGGGCTCGTCCACGACCAGGAGGACCGCCTCCAGACTGGCCCGCAGGCCCGGGGTGTGCGGATCGCCCTCCGCTTGGCCGGAGATGTCCACCGAGTCCCCGCCTCCACCGTCAGTTATATCCAATCTTTCAATCTTTCCGATCTTCCGCAGCCGAGTCATCCTCGGCGGGAACCTCACCGGGCTGGCCGGTCCAGGTGACGTACAGCTCACCCAGGGGTGCCACCTGCTCGAACGACACCACGTCCTCGCGGTACAGATCGAGCAGCGCGAGGAACCTCGCCACCACCTCGAACATGCCGGCCGCGTCCGAGGTCAGGCTCCGGAAGGTGGCCCGGCCCAGCCGCCTGAGCTTACCCGCCAGAATCTGCGCCTGCTCCCGGACGGAGGTGCGCGGGGTGTGGATGTGCTCGGTGGACACGACCGGCGGCGGCTTGGGAGCGAGCGTGATCGCGGCGATCCTGGCGAACTCGGCCGGGCCGAGGCCGAGCAGCACCTCGGGCAGCAGGCTGGCGAAGCGCGGCTCCAGCGGCACCCGGCGCGGGAACCGGCGGGCGGCCGCGGCCATCCGCCCGGCGAACACCGCCGCCACCTCCTTGTAGGCCCGGTACTGCAACAGCCGGGCGAACAGCAGGTCCCTGGCCTCCAGCAGGGCCAGATCCTCCTCGTCTTCGACCTCGCCCGCGGGCAGCAGCCGGGCCGCCTTGAGGTCGAGCAGGGTCGCGGCGACGACCAGGAAGTAGCTCGCCTGGTCCAGGTCCCAGCCGTCGGCGAGGGCCCGGATGTAGCCGATGAACTCGTCGGTGACCTGGGACAGGGCCACCTCGGTGATGTCCAGCTTGTGCTTGGAGATGAGCGCGAGCAGCAGGTCGAACGGGCCCTCGAACACGTCGAGATGGACCTGGAAGCCGGTGGCTCTCCCGGTCTCCCCCGTGACGTCGTCGGTGGTCAGGTCAGATCCCCTGCTCGTCCTTATCCTGGCGCAGCCGGGTGGCCAGCACGCTCGCCTCGCCTCTCGCGTCGAGGTCGGCGAGCAGCACGGCCATCGCCTCGCGCACCAGGCGCCCCCGGTCGGCCGAGATACCCAGGCCGCGCAGGGTCAGCCGGGCATGCTCCAGATCCAGCAGTTCCTCGGACGACATGTAGACGGTGATCTTCTGATTGTGTGCTTCCCGCCCCGTTGCGTTACGGTGGCCGTCGATGGCGGGCCCGGCCGGGACCGGGCGCAACAGCTCGGCGATTCCAGGTACTCTCACCCGCCGGGACCTGGACCCCCGTGATCCGTCTGCCGCCACCGCTCCAGTACCTCCTTGGCAAGCTCACGATACGAGCTTGCACCCATGGACGAGGAGTCGAAACGAGTTATTGGCTCCCCGGCCACCGTGGCGTCAGGAAACCGGACGGTCCGGTTGATCACCGTGTGGAAGACCTTGTCGCCGAAGCCCTGGACCACGCTGGCCAGCACCTCGCGGGTGTGCAGCGTGCGCGAGTCGTACATGGTCGCGAGCAGGCCGTCCATCACCAGCTTGGGGTTCAGCCGGCGCGACACCTTGTCGATCGTCTCCATCAGCAGGGCGACCCCGCGCATCGCGAAGTACTCGCATTCGAGCGGGACGAGCACCCCGTCGGCGCAGGCCAGGGCGTTCACGGTGAGCAGGCCCAGGGAAGGCTGGCAGTCGATCAGCACCACGTCGTACTCGGTCAGCACCGGCTCGAGCACGCCGCCGAGGACGAACTCCCGGCCCACCTCGTGGACCAGCTGCACCTCGGCGCCGGACAGGTCGATGTTGCTCGGCAGCAGGTCCATGCCGTCGACGTTGGTCTTGATGAGCACGTCATGCGGTGTGACGTTGCGCTCCATGAGCAGGTTGTAGACGGACGATTCCAGCTCGTGCGGCTGGATGCCGAGACCAACCGACAGCGCGCCCTGTGGGTCGAAGTCGACGAGCAGCACCCGCCGGCCGTACTCGGCCAGGGCGGCGCCGAGGTTGATCGTGGTCGTGGTCTTGCCGACCCCGCCTTTCTGGTTGCACACCGCGGCCACCCGGGCCGGACCGTGGGAGTGCAGAACCTCGGGCTCAGGAAACACCGGGACCGGACGGCCGGTGGGGCCGATGCGGCCGGACACCTGGGGGTCGCTCAAACGGGATGTTGCCACTAGTCGCTGAACCTCCCGAGCGGACTAACCAAAAACCTCCGCTGAAACCCGGACTCTAGGGCCTGGGCGTTCGCCGGGCAAGCCGACTCACCGTTTAACCCCTGGTTATCCGAGGGCGCGGGGGTGAGCTGCGGCGTAAACCTCGCGGAGTTTTTCGGCGGTTACCAGCGTGTAAATCTGCGTCGTGGTCACCGAGGCGTGGCCGAGCAGTTCCTGCACCACCCGGATATCGGCACCGCCGTCCAGCATATGGGTGGCGAAGGAATGCCGGAGCGTATGCGGTGAAAGCGGGCCCAGCCCGGCCCGCGCGGTGGCCGCGCGCAGCACCATCCAGGCCCCCTGCCTGGTCAGACGTCCGCCGCGCGCGTTCAGGAAGACGGCGGGGACCGCGCTGCGCGCCTTGACCGCCAAAGCGGGCCTGGCGCGCACCAGGTAGGCCTCCAGCGCGTGCCGCGCGTAGCTGCCCACCGGGACGATCCGTTCCTTGCCACCCTTGCCGGCCAGCCGCACCGAGCCCTCGCCGGCCAGGTCCAGGTCGTCGACGTCCAGGCCGACCGCCTCCGAAATCCGCGCGCCGGTCCCGTAGAGGAACTCGAGCAGAGCGCGGTCCCGCAGCGGGACCGGCTCATCGCCCACCCCGGCGGCGGCCAGCAGCCGTTCCACCTCGTCCACGCTGATCGCCTTGGGCAGCCGGCGGGGTGGCTGCGGCGGCTTGACCTGGCGGGCCGGGTCGGCGGCGGTCAGCCCCTGGGCGGCGGCGTAGGCGTGCAGGCCGCGCACGGCAACCACGGCCCGGCCGGCCGAGCTGGCCGCCAGCGGCATGTGTTCCTCGTCACCCTCCCGCAGCCCGGCCAGGAAGGCCGCGATGTCGGCCCCGGTGAGCTGGCCCATCGCGGTCTTCCCCTGGCCGGCCAGGGCGTCGGCGTACCGCAGCAGATCCCTGCGGTAGGACTCCAGCGTGTTCGCGGCGAGCCCGCGCTCGACCGCGAGGTGGTCCAGGAATCCCGAGATCGCGTCTGCGACCGTGCTTGTCTGGCCGCAAACACACCCGACGGCAGTCAGTTCAGCACCTCCGCCGGGGTCACCCAGGGCAGGCTGTGCGCCTCGCCGACCGGCTGGCAGGTGACCATGCCCTCGTGCGTGTTCAGGCCGGATGCCAGCGCCGGGTCGGCCCGCAGCGCGTCCCGCCAGCCACGGTTGGCGATCTCGGCGATGTAGGGCAGCGTGACGTTGGTCAGCGCGTAGGTCGAGGTGTGCGGCACCGCGCCCGGCATGTTGGCCACGCAGTAGAACACCGAGTCGTGCACCCGGTAGGTGGGCTGGTCGTGCGTTGTCGGATGCGAGTCCTCGAAGCAGCCGCCCTGGTCGATGGAGATGTCCACCAGCACCGAGCCAGGCTTCATCTTGGCCACGAGCTCGTTGGAGATCAGCATCGGCGCCTTGGCCCCGGGCACCAGCACCGCCCCGATGACCATGTCGGCGTCGATCACCGCGCGCCGGATCTCGTAGGCGTTGGACGCGACCGTCTGCAGGTGCCCCTGGTAGATCGCGTCCGCCTGGCGCAGCCTGACGATGTTCTTGTCCACCAGGTGCACTTCGGCCTGCATGCCCAGGGCGATGGCGGCGGCGTTCATGCCGGACACGCCCGCGCCGAGCACGACGACCTTGGCCGCGTACACGCCGGACACGCCACCCATCAGCACACCCCGGCCGCCCCCGTCACTCTGCAGGTGATGGGCGCCGACCTGGGGCGCCATCCGTCCGGCCACCTCGGACATGGGGGCCAGCAGCGGCAGCGAGCCGTCGGGCAGCTGCACGGTCTCGTAGGCGATCGAGGTGATCCCGGACTCGAGCAGCGCGTCCGTGCATTCCCTGGAGGCGGCCAGGTGCAGGTAGGTGAACAGCACCTGCCCCTTGCGCATCCGGTGGTATTCCCCGGCGACCGGCTCCTTGACCTTGAGGATCAGCTCACCGGTGTCCCATACCTCGTCGGCCGTGCCGAGGATCGACGCACCTGCCGCGATGAAGTCCGCGTCCGGGATGGCCGAGCCGACCCCGGCCCCGGCCTGGACGAACACCTCGTGCCCGGCCCGGACCAGCTCGTGCACGCCGGACGGGGTGAGGGCCACCCGGTCCTCGTGGTTCTTGACTTCCCTTGGGACGCCAACCTTCATGCCTGCCAGCCCTTCCTGAGTCGCCCGGCCGCCCGGCCCCGTTGCCGTGCGGTGTCAGTCCTGGCGAGCCCCGCGGCCGCCGGTCAGCGTTCGGGCGCGTCCCCGGGGCGCAGCCCCGCGAACCCGTCCCGCCTGGCGGCATACGCGGACAAGATACCCACTTCGGCCACGCCGTTGCGCATGTCACCGGACAGAATCAGCGCGACCGCCTGGTCCAGCGGCACCCAGGCCAGCCGCAGGTACGCCTCCTCGTGCCTGGGGACGAAGTCCCGCTCCGCGTGCGGCACCTCGAACAGGTCGCGGGCGAGGAAGATCCGCACTCGCTCGTCGGTTACCCCGGGCGAAGAGAAGTAGTCCGCCAGCACCCGCCAGTCCCCGGCCCGGTGACCGGTCTCTTCCAGCAGCTCGCGTTCGGCGGTGAACCGGGCCGGCTCACCGGGCTCGTCGCACAGCCCGGCCGGCAGCTCCCAGAGCAGCCAGCCCACCGGGTGCCGGTACTGGCGGATCAGCAGCACCCGGTCCTGTTCGTCCAGTGCGACGATCGCCACCGCGCCCGGGTGCTCGATCACCTCGCGTTCGGCGGTGTTCCCGTCCGGCATCAGCACCTGGTCGGCGCGGACGTCGATCACCTTGCCGTGGAAGTGCTTCGCGGAGCTCAGCACCGGCCATTGCTCGGCCGTATCGGCCAGGTGGCTGGCTTCGGCGCGGCCGTCCGTCACGCGCTCGCCGCCGCACGGGTCGTGACGTTGACGGTTCTGGACCGCTCCAGCGCGGCGCCGACAAGGCCGGCGAACAGCGGATGCGGCCTGGTCGGCCGGGACAGGAACTCCGGGTGCGCCTGGGTGGCCACGAAGAACGGGTGCATGCTGCGCGGCAGCTCGACGAACTCGACCAGGCGGCCGTTCGGTGACAGCCCGGAGCAGGACAGCCCGGCCTGCTCCAGCACGTCGCGGTAGGCGTTGTTGACCTCATACCGGTGCCGGTGCCGCTCGGCCACGGTGCCCTTCCCGTACAGCTCGCGGACCAGGCTGCCCTCGGCCAGGTCCGCCGGGTACAGGCCGAGCCGCATGGTGCCGCCCATGTCCCGCTCCCCCGCCACCACGTCCTCCTGGTCGGCCATGGTCGCGATCACCGGGTGCGGCGTCTGCGGATCGAACTCGGTGCTGTTGGCCTCGGCCAGCCCGGCCAGGTCCCTGGCCACCTCGATGGCCACGCACTGCAGCCCGAGGCACAGCCCGAGCAGCGGAATGCCGTGCGTGCGGGCATGCCGTACCGCGCCGATCTTCCCCTCGATCCCCCGCACGCCGAACCCGCCGGGGATCAGCACCCCGTCCACCCCGTCGAGCTGCCGCGCCGCCCCTTCGGGTGTCTGGCAGTCGTCGCTGGTCACCCACCGGATGGTGACCCGCGCGTCGTTGCCGAATCCGCCCGCCCGCAGCGCCTCGGCCGGGGACAGATAGGCGTCCGGCAGGTCCACGTACTTCCCGACCAGCGCTATCGTCACGCTGCGGGCGGGCCGGTGCACCCGGCGCAGCAGCTCGTCCCAGTCGTGCCAGTCCACGTCCCTGAACGGCAGCCCCAGCCTTCTTACGACGTAGGCGTCGAGGCCCTCGGCGTGCAGCACCCGGGGGATGTCATAGATGGACAGCGCGTCGGCGGCCGACACCACGGCTTCCTCGTCCACGTCGCACATCAGGCTGATCTTGCGTTTCAGCCCGCCGCTGATCGCCCGGTCCGACCGGCAGACGATCGCGTCCGGCTGGATGCCGATGCTGCGCAGTGCGACCACCGAATGCTGGGTGGGCTTGGTCTTCAGCTCGCCGGACGGCTGAATATAAGGCAGCAGCGACACGTGCAGGAAGAAGCAGCGGTCCCGGCCTATCTCGTGCCGGATCTGCCTGATGGCCTCGAGGAACGGCTGCGACTCCATGTCGCCCACCGTGCCGCCCACCTCGGTGATCACCACGTCGACCTCGGGCCCGGCCATCTCCAGGATCCGGAACTTGATCTCGTTGGTGATGTGCGGGATGACCTGGACGGTGTCGCCCAGGTACTCACCACGGCGCTCCTTGGCGATCACCGTCGAGTAGATCTGCCCGGTGGTCACGTTCGCCGACCCGGCCAGCTCGGTGTCCAGGAACCGCTCGTAGTGCCCGACGTCAAGGTCGGTCTCGGTCCCGTCATCGGTGACGAAGACCTCACCGTGCTGGAACGGGTTCATCGTTCCCGGGTCGACGTTCAAATATGGATCGAGCTTCTGCATGGTGACCCGCAGGCCCCGCAGTTTCAGCAGTCTTCCCAGGCTAGAGGCGGTGAGACCCTTGCCAAGGCTCGACGCGACCCCCCCGGTGACGAAGAGATGCCTGGTCTCGATCGGCCGTGATGCACGCAAAGATGCGGCCAAGATTGGCTCCCGTGGTCGGTGCGAGTGCGGGCCTTCCCGCCGGTCCACGGAACTTCAGGATAACAGCCGTGAGTATCCGCAGCTCGCATCGACACTGGTCACTCCGTCCGGTGGGCGGCGCAGCACGCAGCGTATGTCCACCCGTCTCTGGTAACCCGAATGCCGTTCGGTACGGTGAAGATCAAAGATTCAAGGCCAGAAACTCCGTTACGAAGGGGGCTGGCCGGTCGCTGACACCGACGCGGAGGGAGGGATGGGTGGAAGCAGCGGATCCGCCTGGGACAGCGAGCCAGGCCGAGACGATCACAGCCAGCCAAACCAGCCCCGCCAGGAAGGCGAACACGGCGGGCCGGACTGAGACAGCGAGCCAGGCCAAGACGATCACAGCCAGCCAAACCACCCCCGCCAGGAAGGCGAACGCGGCGGGCCGGACCGGAACAGCGAGCCAGGCCAAGACGATCACAGCCAGCCAAACCAGCCCCGCCAGGAAGGCGAACGCGGCGGGCCGGACTGGAACGGCGATCGCCGGGCTGGGGATGACCGAACTCGGCAAGGTGTACGGCCGCAGCTCGCGGCGCCTCGCCGCCGAGGCGGTGCGGCTGGCGGTCGCCGACGCCGGGCTCGGCCTGGCGGATCTCGATGGCCTGCTGGTCTGCCCTGGAATCGCCCCCGGCGCCCTAGACGTCGGCCTTGCCCAGCTCATCGGCCTGCGCGACCTCCGCCTGCTCAGCGTGATCAACTCCTATGGTGCCTCGGCGGGCGCGGCGGTCGCGCTGGCCTCGCTCGCGATCACCAGCGGGTCGGCCTCCGTGGTCGCCTGTGTGTTCGCCGACACGCCGCTGCGCCCCGAGGCGCCGGCCGGTGCCACGTTCGGCATGGGCCGGTCCGGTGCCGCCGCCACTGCTGCTGCCACCAGTGCTGCCACCAGTGCTGCCACCGCCGCTGCGGCCACCGCTGCGGCTGCGGCCACCCCCGCTGCTGCTGCCCCCGCTGCTGCGGCCACCCCTGCCGCTGCGGCCACCCCTGCTGCTGGCGCCGCTGCCCGGCCCGAGTGGTATGGCCTGGCCGGACTGCGCGGCGGGTACGGGTACCGTACGGTGACGGCCGAATACGCGCTGGCCGCCCGGCGGCACATGGCGGCCTATGGCACGACGAGCGAGCAGTTCGGCGCGATCTCGGTCGCCCAGCGCGCCTGGGCCGCCGGCAACCCGTGCGCTCAGTTCCGGGAGCCGATCACGCTGGCCGACCACCAGGCGTCCCGGTGGATCGTCGAGCCACTGCACCTGCTCGACTGCTGCCTGGTCTCCAACGGCGCCATCGCCGTGGTGGTGACCAGCGCCGACCGCGCCGCCGGCCTGCGCAAGCCGCCGGTGCACATATGGGGCTGGGGCCAGGGCCACCCTGGCCATCAACTGGAGCACGGCAGCCACTTCGGCCTGTCCACCGGCGCGGCCATCGCCGGGCCGGCCGCCATGACCATGGCGGGCATCACGGCCGGCGACGTGACCATGTGCCAGATCTACGACTGCTACACCTACACGGTCCTGGTGACCCTGGAGGACTATGGCTTCTGCGCCAAGGGCGAGGGTGGCCCGTTCGCCGCCTCCGGAGCGCTCGCCCCTGGTGGTTCACTGCCGGTGAACACCGGTGGTGGCCAGCTCTCCGCCTATTACATGTGGGGGTTCACCCCGCTGTCCGAGGCGGTCATCCAGGCCAGGGGCGACGGCGGCGCCCGGCAGTCCCCGGCCAGCGACGTCATCCTGGTCAGCGGCAACGGTGGCATCCTGGCCCACCACTCCACCCTCGTGCTGAGCCCGCACGCACGATGACCGGCACCATGACCGAACCGGTGAGAATCCTGCTCGTCTCCGGCAGCACGCGCAGCGGGTCAACGAACACAGCCGCCCTGCGCACTGTCCTGTCCCTGACCAACCGCCCGTCCGGACCGGTGCGGGCTGTCCTGTACCAGGGCCTGTCCCTGCTCCCGGCGTTCAACCCCGACGACGACCACGAACCGCTACCGTCAGAGGTGACGAAGCTGCGGGAGCAGATCGCGGCGGCCGGCGCCGTATTGTTCTGCACTCCCGAGTACGCCGGCAGCCTGCCCGGCAGCTTCAAGAACCTTCTCGACTGGACGGTCGGCGGCGGCGAGATGTACGGCAAGCCCGCCGCCTGGATCAACGTCGCCCCCGAAGGCCGGGGCGACGCCGCCCAGGCCGCCCTCACCGGCGTTCTCGGCTACGTCGGCGCCACCCTCATCGAACCAGCCTGCCGCCGCATCCAGGTAGACCGGTCAGCGATCGGCCCCGACGGCCTGGTAGTCTCCCCAGCCTTCCGCCCAGCCGCGACCCAGGTCCTCCAGGCCATCCTGTCCCATCTGAACAACACCTGACTTCAGCCACCCCAGCACCCAGCACCCAGCACAGCTCTCCGAGAGCTATCTTCTGCGTGTCGTGATGCTAATTTCAGTGCGCTCAGGTGATACTTACGATATTATATTCGAAGTACGAGCCAACGTTCAACACCTATGTTCGAATACCTGCAGGCTGGAGGTGAGCGCACGTGCCAGAGGGTCAGTCTGAGTCTCAGGAGGAGATCCTCGCGGCCTATGAGGCTTCGCTCACCGCCGAAGACATTCCGCCTGAGGACGAGGCTTACAGTTTTCCCGATCCTGATACCGGGCCACCGGTTGAGCTGCTGGAGCTGACCGATCAAGAGCTGGATGAGTTGCTGGAGGCGACACCGGCTCAGCCCGCGCCGTCGGCCTGGCCGCTGAGTTGCCGCGCGGACTTCCTGACTGCGCCCGGGCCCGGAAGCGTGCCGGGACAATCCAGGTCGGCCGACTGGCCGTTGAACTATCCGGACGGCGCGGGAGCGGGCTCTCCGAACGGGTTCTTGGCCGGGGAGGGAGCGGGCCGGGGATTTGCCGAGGGTGGGGTGCTGGATGAACTTCCGGCCTCGATAGTGCTGGCTGAGTTCGCCGACGACGCCTTCCAGCGGGTCGAGGCTCTCGACGATAACTCCCTGATCGGTGTGTTGCGTGCCTGGCGGCGGCTGGCTTCCTGGGCGTCGGCCCGCGAGCTGGCCATGGTCGCCGAGCTGGCGCGCCGTCGCCCTGCGCCCGGCACCCCGCCTGCTGATGGGCCGGGCCGGTTTCCGGTGCAGATCAGCGAGTTCGCCGCTGATGAGGTGGGGCTGGCTCTTACGCTGACCCGCGTGGGTAGCAGGGCCGAGTTTGATCTCGCGCTGGACCTGGCCGAGCGCCCGGCGATCGCTGCCGCGCTGGAGACCGGACGGATCGACCTAGCCAAGGCCCGAATCCTGGTCAGCATGATCTGCCCGCTGGAGCGGGCGCACGCCGACGCGGTTGAGTCGAAAGTACTCCCGCGCGCCGGTGAGCTGACCACCGGAGAGCTGCGTGCCGCTCTGTTGCGGGCGATCTTGGCAGTCGACCCCGATGCGGCCCGGCGGCGCCGGGAAACAGCGCAGAAGGAAGCCCGCGTCGAGTACTGGGCCGACCCCGAGGGCACCGCCACTCTGGCCGGACGGTCTCTGCCTCCGGCCGAGGTACTCGCCGCCGACAGGCGGCTGTGCGCGATCGCCAAGGCGTGGAAGAAGCAGGGCGCCCAGGGCGGCATGGACCTGCTGCGAGCACATGCATATCTGGCTTTGCTGCTCGGCCAGCCTATCGACACTCCGCCGCCGAGCTTGCTGCCACCGGTCGAGCCCGGCAACGAAGGCTCCGGTTCAACTGGTCAGCGCGGCACATCGTCTCCGAGCGGAGAGGACAGTCCCACAACACGCCAACCTGGCCTGGCCGGGCTCGGCCGCCAGGGACCCGCAGCGCCAATCCAACCGGACACCCCAGCGGGCACTCAGTTCCCCACAGCAGATCAGCCCGGCCCAGCCGCGCCCAACCACCGGCACCCCGCAGCACCAGGACAACCAGGCAATCCCACAACAGGCCAACCTGGCCCACTTGCGCCCAATCACCAGCACCCCGCAGCACCAGGACAACCAGGCAATCCCACGACGGGCCAACCTGGCCTGGCCGGGCACGGCCGCCAGGGACCCGCAACGCCCGTCCGACCGGACACCCCAGCGGGCACTCAGTTCCCCACAGCAGGTCAGCCCGGCCCAGCTGCGCCCAACCACCAGCACCCCTCAACGCCAGGCGAGCCGGCCAACCCTGCGGCCGCTCGGTTCGTCCCTGGCGAGCGCGACTCGAAGGCTCCTGCCATAGCGGACCTGGACAGGCCGGATCCGGTGGGACTGCGACCCACAGCTGGTGTGCCGCTGCCTCCGATGACGGGGGAAGTCAATCTGACGGTCCCCCTTGCCACACTGCTCGGTCTGGCCGATGCGCCGGGTGAGGCCGGTGGGTACGGACCGGTTCATGCTGATGTCGCGCGCCTCCTTGCCGATGCGATGGCCACCCACCGGAGCACCCGGTGGGGCGTGATCGTGACCAGCCAGGATGGCCGGGCGATGGGTTACGGCGGTGGCATCCGCGCCCGCCCGGTATCAGCAGGCGGATGGAAGATCACACTGACCACCGAACCCATCGCCCCCTATCCGTAGGATCACACCGCGAGGCCGTGGGTCGTGAGACCGTTTCTCTGTGTGGGATTTCTTCATCTCTTATACCCAGGCGGACCGGGCGTGGGCTGAGTGGATGGCCTGGGTACTGGAAGAAACCGGCTACCGGGTACTGGTCCAGGCGTGGGACTTCGTTCCTGGCAGCAACTGGATCCAGGGAATGCAGGACGGGGTCACGCGGGCCAGCCGGACAATCGCGGTGCTCTCCGATGACTACGTGAAGTCCGAGTACGGCGCTGCTGAATGGCAGGCTGCCTGGGCGGATGATCCGGCCGGCGGAAGGCACAAGCTGCTGGTGGTCCGGGTGAAGGACTGTGAGCGGCCGGGGTTGCTGGGCCAGGTCGTGAGTGTGGACCTGTTCGGTCTCAGCGAGGCTGCCGCACGCGCCGAGCTGTGCAGGACCGTCTCGGCCGCGATCACCGGCCGGGCCAAGCCTGCCGAACGCCCGGACTTCCCGGGAGCACCCCGGGCCATGCCACGCGAGCCGAGCTTCCCCGGAGCCTTACCGCGAGTATGGCGGAGAGTGCCGGCGCGCAACCCGAATTTCACCGGCCGCATAAAGGATCTGGCTGACCTGGCGGCGGCGCTGGCCAGCGGCCCGGCCGCCACGGTGCACGCGGTCCACGGCATGGGCGGCGTGGGCAAGACCCAGCTCGCCACCGAGTTCGCCCACGCGCACGCCACCGACTACGACCTGGTGTGCTGGATAGCGGCCGAGGAATCCGCCTCCATCCCGGACCAGTTCGCCGGACTGGCCGCCGAGCTGGGCATGGACCCGCTGGCCGACCCCGAAGTCCTGCAAGCACAGGTACATGCCCAACTGCGCGAGATCGCAGGCTGGCTGCTGGTCTTCGACAACGCCGACGCGGTGAAGGACATCCGGCCCTGGCTGCCCACGGGACCGGTGGCGCCGGGCAATCCCGGCCACGTGATCGTGACCACCCGCCGTGGTGGCTTCTCCGCGCTGGGCCGCGTCCTGGATCTGGACGTGATCGGGCTTGCTGACGCGCTGACCCTGTTGCGGACCCGCGTGCCCGGCCTGGATGACCAGGTGGGAACGGAAATCGCCGAGGAACTGGGACGGCTGCCGCTCGCCCTGGAGCAGGCCGCTGCCTACCTGGACCGCTCCGGAATGCCCCCCGGAGACTACTTGAACCTGCTGCGAGAGCGGGCCGCCGAACTGCTGGACCGGGGCCAGGCCGCCGACCGCGATGACAAGATCGCCAGCCTCTGGGACATCAGCCTGCGGCGGATCAGCCGGGAGAACCCGGCCGCAGTCGTGCTGCTGGACCTGTGTGCCTACCTGGCCCCGGAGAACATTCCGCTGGACCTGTTCACCGCACACCCCGGCCTGCTGCCCGAGTCATTGGCCACCGCCGCCACCGACCCGCTCACCTTCACCGACACCATCACCACACTCGTGGACTACTCCCTGGCCAAGCGAACGCCAGGAGGCTTGACGGTGCACCGGCTCCTGCAGGGCGCGACCCGGGCCAGGCAGGCCCATCCAGCCGCAACCGAGGGAGAGAGCCGGACGACTGAGACGGCCACCTCCGAGACGAACACCTCCGGGCTGGCGGCGGTTCTGGAACTGCTGCATGCCGACGCTCCGGAAACGATCATGGGCGCCCCGCAGGACTGGCCTCGTTGGGCGGTGCTGCTGCCGCACGTACTGACAGCCACCGGTCATTTCGGCTCGGCCCGGCCCAGCCGTGGAGCGGCCGACGCCGCCTGGCTCCTGGACCGCGCCGCGACCTACCTGCAAGTCCATGGCCGCTTGATCGAGGCC
>DATGGU010000120.1:0-51128 GCA_035308365.1 Streptosporangiaceae bacterium | reverse complement strand
CACTGCGCCACCTTCGCCCGGCCCCACTGCGCCACCTTCGCCCGGCCCCACGGCACCGTCTTCGCCCGGCCCCACGGCACCGTCTTCGCCCGAACCCGCCGCGCCGTCTTCGCCCGAACCCGTATTGATCATGAGCGGAATACTACGGCCGGGATCGCCGAACTGGTCCCGCAATGCTCCTTCCAGCATCGGCACCGCGGGGACAAGATCAAGGCGGGTGTCCCCAGGCGGTCGATCCGGGTTTCGTCCGCCATCCGAGGGTGTCGATCCGGGTTTCGTCCGCCATGCGAGGGTGTCGATCCGGGTTTCGTCCGCCATCCGAGGGTGTCGATCCGGGTTTCGTCCGCCATGGGAGGATGGGCGCCTGTGGGCGATCTTGAGTTCCGGCCTGACCTGTATCAGGGCGCCGCCCAGGATTACGACCGCTTCCGGGTGCCTTACCCGGCTGCCCTGATCGAGGATCTGGTCCGGCGGACCGGGGCGGACGGCACGGGGAGGCTGCTCGATCTTGCCTGCGGCACCGGTCAGATCACCTTCGCGCTGCATGGGCGCTTCGCCGAGGTCTGGGCCGTCGACCAGGAGCCGGACATGACCGCGACCGTCCAGGCGAAGGCGCGGGCGGCCGGAATAACCGGCATCCACGCGCTGACCTCGGCGGCCCAGGAACTGACCGCGCCGGATGAGTCCTTCGACCTGGTTGCCGTGGGCAACGCCTTCCACCGGCTGCCCAGGGTGGGCGTCGCCGCCAGCGTCCTGCGCTGGCTCAAACCGGGCGGCCACCTGGCCCTGTTGTGGGGCGGTGATCCCTGGGGGAGGGAGAGACCGTGGCAGCGGGTCCTGCGGGTGGCCTGCGACCGCTGGCTGGACTGGGCCGGAACCCGTGACCGCGTTCCGGCCGGATACGCCGAGGACCGCAGGAACCGCCCCGACCGAGTGATCCTGGAGGAAGCGGGCCTCCAGCCCATCGGCCGCTACGAGTTCGCCATCGCCCACGAGTGGACACCCGGATCGCTCATCGGCTTCCTGTACTCGACCTCGGTCTTCTCCCGCGCCGCCGTGGGCGCCCAGGCCGGCGAGTTCGAAGCCGGCCTGCGCCGCGACATGCTGTCCTGCGAACCCTCCGGCGCGCTGCCCCAGACCATGGTGTTCGCCTGCGAACTGGCCCGCCGCCCGGTGGGATGACAAGGAAGGACCCTCATGTCATCAACTGACGTGGTGGCGTTCGTGGCCGCCCTGCCCAAGGTCGAGTTGCATGTGCACCTGGTCGGCTCCGCGGACCCGGAGACGGTCCTCACCCTGGCCAGGCGGCATCCCGACGGCGGCGTGCCCACCGAGCCCGAAGCGCTGAAGCAGTTCTATGAGTTCACCAGCTTCGCGCACTTCCTCAACGTCTATTCCCAGGTGAACCTTCTGGTCCGCACCGGCGCCGACGTGGTCACCCTGCTGGACGGCCTGGGCCGCCAGCTCTCCGCCAGCCACACCCGCTACGCCGAGGTGCAGGTCACCTGCGTTCGCAACCGGATGGCCGGGATCACCCCCGACGACCTGGCCCAGGCTCTCGCCGACGGGCACGCCCTGGCTCAGGAACGTTACAACGTCGAACTGGCCTGGATCTTCGACGCCGACGCCACACTCGGCCCGGCCGGAGCGCAGGAGACACTCGCATTCGCCGTCGGCTACCGGCCGCCGGGCACCGTCGGCCTCGGCCTGGCCGGTCCCGAATCCGGCATCAACCGCGCCGATTACGCCGCCGTCTTCCACGACGCCCGGGACGCCGGCCTGCACAGCATCCCGCACGCGGGCGAAACCGCCGGTCCCCAGGAAGTCTGGGCAGCCATCCGGGACCTGGGCGCCGAACGCATCGGCCACGGCATCAGCGCCGCCGCCGACCCAACGCTCATGGATTACCTGGCCGCCCACCAGGTAACGCTGGACGTCTGCCCCACCTCCAACGTCTGCACCTCCGCCGTCCCCGGCCTCTCCCAGCATCCGCTGCCAACCCTGCTGGCGGCCGGAGTGCCGGTCACCATCAACACCGACGACCCCGGCATGTTCCACACCGACCTCAACCGCGAGTACCTGCTCTGCCACACCGAGTTCGGCCTGGACTCCCATGCCCTGGCCGGTCTGGCCCGCACCGCCACCCGGGCAGCCTTCTGCTCCGGCCAGACCCGCGACGCGATCCTGGCCGAGATCGACCAGCTCACCGCATCGATAACGGGCGGCCGGCCTTGAGCGCGGTGATCAGCACCAGGGCATAGGTGGTGACGGCGAACAGGCCGTGGCCGACGACGACGGATACCGGGAAGCTGCGTTCGGGTGGGGCCATAACGACGGTGACGGTCGCCGTTCCGGTGCCGGCGAGCTGAGCCCGGCGCACACCGATCCAGCGGAAGGCCATGGTCAGGCCCAGGACGACGATGACAGTTAAGGTGATCGCCGAGGCCCAGGCGAACCTGCGGTCGTCGCCGATGACGTAGACCAGCCACGCGACCAGGCCGCCCACCGCGAGCAGCGCGTGTGCCCCGACGACCGGGACCGGCAGCCGGGTCGCGGCGGCAGTCTGGTACTCCCGGTCATATTCGATCAACCACACCGCGACCAGGTACAACCCGCCGCCGGCGGCGGCGACCACCCAGGTGGCCAGGGCAACGAGAGCCACGGCATCCCCTTGTGCGACGGCGGCTTGAACCACCAGGCACACCTGCCACGTCCGGGCATCCTATGGCAACAAGGATTATGCGGACAATCTTCCGTATTTTGGACACACTCCAGCTCAGCGACCCGTACATCGGTTACACATGTTCGTCAGGCTCAGCCGGTGGCGACCGCCAGGGCCAAGGGCAGCACGGCGGGCGCACCGGCCTCACGGAGCAGCTTGGCCGCGACGGTCATGGTCCAGCCGGTGTCGATCCGGTCATCGGCCAGCAGCACCGGCCCGCCGAGCGAGGCCACCGCGCCGGCCAGGGCTGGGGGGACGGTGAGCGCGTGCCACAGGGCGCGCAGCCGCTGGGCGCTGTTGTGCTGGGCCGGAGCCGGCGGGGAGCTTACCGTAGGGTGTCGTTCCGGCCAGGAAGGTTCCGCGGGGTGTCGTTCCGGCCAGGAAGGTTCCGCGGGGTGTCGTTGCGGCCGGGAAGGCTCTGCGGGGTGTTGTTCCGGCGGGGAAGGCTCTGCGGGGTGTTGTTCCGGCCGCCCAAGCCCGGCGTAGCCGAGCTGGCCGAGGTAGGGCAGCCGGCCTATCCCGGCGATCCGGGTACCGAGGCTTTCCACCAGCAGCGGCCTGGAGCGAGACGGCAGCGTGACCACCCCGGCAGGGCGCTGCGCCCAGTCCCAGGCGGCCAGCACCTTGACCACCGCCTCAACCAGATCGTCCGGCACCGCTGTGTCGGGAGCGCCGCCGTCCAGCATGGCGCGCAGCCGCTGGCCCCAGCCGAGGTCGGTCAGCCGGCCCAGGGCCCGGCCGGTCTCGGCCGACAGTGCGGCCGGGATCTTGCCGGAGGCGTCGATCCCCAGTTCCTTCATCCCGGCCGGCCACATCTTCCTCGGCACCACATCGACGCCGGGACGCAGCAGCCGTTCCCTGGCGGCCGCAACGCCGGCCTCCGACACCGCATCAGGCCAGTACGCGCCCGTGCAGTTGTCACACCGGCCGCATGGCGCGGCGGCCGGGTCGTCCAGCTCGCGGCGCAGGTATTCCATCCGGCAGGCTGTGGTGGCTATGTAGCCGAGCATCGCCTGCTGCTCGCGGGACCGCTCGGCGGCGACCCGCGCGTACCGGTCGGCGTCGTAGGCCCAGGGCTGCCCGGTGGCCACCCAGCCGCCGCTGACCCGGCGGACCGCGCCGTCCACGTCGAGTACCTTGAGCATCATCTCCAGCCGGCCGCGGCTCAGGTCGACCCTGGTCTCCAGGGCGGCCGTCGACAGCGGGCCGCCCACGCCGGCCAGCGCGGCGAGCACGGCGCGCACCGCGGGCTCGGGCGGGAAGGCCAGTGAGCCGAAGTAGGCCCAGATGCCGGCGTCCTCCCGGCCGGGGAGCAGGATGACCTCGGCGCGGTCCAGGCCGCGACCTGCCCGGCCAATCTGCTGGTAGTACGCGACCGGTGATTGCGGCGCGCCCAGGTGCACCACGAAGCCAAGGTCGGGCTTGTCGAATCCCATGCCGAGTGCGCTGGTCGCAACCAATGCCTTGAGATCGTTGGCGATGAGCGAGTCTTCAGCCTCGCTCCGTTCGGAATTACCGGTTTTTCCGGTGTAAGCGAGAACCGTGTGACCGCGGTCCCGCAGAAATGCCGCGGTCTCCTGGGCGGCGGCGACGGTCAGGGTATAGACGATGCCCGAGCCGGGCAGGGCGGCCATCTGCTCGGCCAGCCAGCCGAGGCGCTGCTGCGGGCCGGGCAACTGCACGACAGCCAGCCGCAGGCTGTCGCGGTCCAGCGGGCCGCGCAGCACCAGCGTCTCCGGCTCGCGGCCCGCGCCGAGTTGCTCGGCCACGTCGCGGGTGACCCTTCTGTTCGCGGTGGCGGTGGTGGCCAGGACCGGGACACCCGGCGGCAGCTCACCGAGCAGGGTGCGCAGCCGCCGGTAGTCGGGCCGGAAGTCGTGGCCCCAGTCGGATATGCAGTGCGCCTCGTCCACCACAAGGAGCCCGGCCGCGGCGGTCAGCTTCGGCAGCACCTGGTCGCGGAAGCCGGGGTTGTTCAGCCGTTCCGGGCTGACCAGCAGCACGTCCACGTGGCCGCCGGCGACCTCGGCGTAGACCTCGTCCCATTGCTCGATGTTGGCCGAGTTCACCGTTCGGGCCCGGATGCCTGCCCGCTCCGCCGCGCCGATCTGGTTGCGCATGAGGGCGAGCAGCGGGGAGACGATGACCGACGGCCCGGCGCCGCGTGCCCGCAGCAGCGCGGTCGCGGTGAAGTAGACGGCCGACTTGCCCCACCCGGTGCGCTGTACCACCAGCGCGCGCCGGCCCTGCTCGACCAGCGCCCGGATCGCCGTCCACTGGTCCTCGCGCAGCCGCGCGCCCGGGCCGGCGAGCGCTCGCAGGCAGCGCTCCGCCTCCTCGCGCAGCGCGCTCGTGGTGCTGACGCCGGCCTCCTGGGTCATGCCGTCCTTCGTATCAGCAGGCACCGACGGTCAGCAGCCAACCTCGGCAACCGGTAACCCCGCAGTGCGTCCAACGGCGCGGGCAACCCTCCAGCCCGCGCCGTTGGCGCATCAAGTTTCCTGCCGGTTACCCGGGCTGCGGTAAGGGCTGGTTGCCTGGCCAGCCCTGCGGGCCGCCCGGGGGCGGCGTGGCAGGTTCCTGCCAATCCTGCGGCTGAGGCACCCGGGCCGAGCGTTCCTGGCGGCGCATCTTGGCGGCCATCTCGCCCGGGGCGGTGGCGGTCAGCACGGTGCCGCGCGGCGCATGGAACAGCGGGAAGGCGATGTAGGTGTGGGTGTAACAGCCCCACATGACCAGCCAGTTCCTGTGGTCACGCTGAAGCTGGGCGGCTGCCATGCGGCAGGCGTCCTCGTTGCTTGGGTCTGGGCTGGGGCTGGAAATCACGACAACTCCAGCTCGAACGATACAGTCCCGGCCCGTGGCTTTGCGGATGGCTCGCGATGATCAGGCTAATACGTCCGATCTTTACCTGTCCGTGGTTTTGCACCCGGCCTGGCCGGCCGCCGTGCCGCTCGGCCGGCGTCGGCCTTACCAGCACAAATGGCAGAGTTCACCCGGGTAATCGCGGTCGTCGTGGGCAGCTTCCGCCACTTCACGGTAAGTAACAGGTCGCATGGCATAGTTCACGCAGATCGCGGCAGTGTAGCCTGAGGGCGCATTGCATTGTGCAGTTCCATGAGCACGATGCGCTGTGGCATGCCGAGTCAAAGGGATACCGATCTATGAGTTCAGGTCAGGTTCCGGGGCCTGACGACCCACGAGGGAAGCACGCGTCTCCTGATACGCCTCAAGAGGAGGATGAGCAGGGACTCGACTGGACCGCCTGGCGTCAGGGGCCCGGCTACTCCAGGCCGGTGCCACCCGGGCCGGACGTCGGATCGACGGGTTCACCGGGTGAACCGGAACCCGCAGGCGGTCAGGCCCCCTACGGGGCTTCCGAGCCGTACGGATCGCCGGGGTCCTACCAGGCGGCCGGGCGCTACCAGCCGCCAGAGTCCGCCCCGCCAGCTGAACCGTACGGGTTGTCCGGGTCCTACCGGGCGCCCGAATCCTACCGGGCCCCTGAGCCGCCGCCTCCCGTGCCCGACCCGTACGGCACTCCGGGGTCCTACCGCGCGCCCGAGCCCTACCGGCCGCCGGGGTCCTACCAGCCGTCCGAGCCCGAACCGCCATCCGGCACCTACCGGGTGCCCGGGTACTACCGCATGTCAGAGACCCCTGCGGAATCCCAGCCCTACCAGGCGCCGGAGGCACAGCAGGCGGCCGAGGCCTATCCGGCGGCGGCCAGTCCGAGCTCCGGCTCGTACGGCGACGACTCCTACTCTGGCGACTCCTACAGCGGCGATTCATACACCGGCGACTCCTACAGTGCCGACTCCCACAGTGCCGACTCCCACAGTGCCGATTCCTACAGTGGCGATTCGTACAGCAGCCATGACGAGCCGGAGCCCTACGAGCTGTCCGAGCTGTCCGAGCCGCCGTCGTCGTCCTACGAAGCCCCCGAGCCCTACGAAGCCCCGGAACCGGAACCCCACGAGACGCCCGAGGAGCCCGGCGCCGGTGACTACGGTGCGCTCGGCCATTACGGCGACACCACGGACGAGCCGGTCCCGGGCCGGAAGGGGACGACCGGGGACGAGGACTACGCCGACTTCTGGCGGGAAGAGCGCCGCGGCGGCGGGCTGCACTCCTCGCGCACCGGCCCGGCGAAGAACGGCGGGTCCCCGGGACCGCCGGGCCTGCCCGGCGACGTTCCGAGCAGCCGGCCGAGCTCGGCCCGGCGCCAGGTGGGGTTCCTGGCCGGAGTCCTGGCCATCATCGTGGCGGCGGGTGTGACCGCGGCCGTGCTGCTGCTGTCCCACCACGGCAAGCCGCGTCCGGCCGCCGGGGGCTCTGCGTCCAGTTCGGTGCCCTCGCACCACCCGTCGACCTCACCGGCAGCCAGTTCGACAGGCCCGCCGCCACCGCCCGCGCTGACCGGGGCGAGCGGCCACCTCGGGGTGCCCAGGGCGATCGGGTCGCTGAAGCTCAACCCGGCGCTCACCGGCAAGTTCGTCGGCACCCCGGCGAAGAAGGCGGTTGCCAACTCGTTCTTCATCCCCGACCGTGACGTGGTCAGCGGGTTCTACACCGCCAACCCGTCCGCGACCTCGTTCACCACCAAGGACCCGCGGCTGATGTTCCTGGTCGCCTACCTGGCCGGTTCGGGGAACGCCAGGTCGTCGCTGCACGCCTTCATGACCGACGCCAAATTCAACCACCAGCAGCAGATCAACCCGGGCGGGATGGGCGGGGTGGCGGCCTGCGCGCTGCTACCGCAGAAGCCGGCGCCGGTGACCCACTGTATGTGGGCCGACGGCGACACCTACGCCGACTTCTATGCCTGGGACAGCAGCCCGTCGGCGCTGGCCCAGACGATGATCGCGATTCGCTCGCAGGTGGAACTCAAGCACCATTGACACCCTGCCCGCCGCTGTCCAGGCCGTGCTCGACCTGGTCCGGCTGGCCAGCGGGCTCGTACCGCATCCCGCACCCACCGCTGAACGCCGGATCCGGCGCCGGCGGAGACCACCCACACCCACCGCTGAACGCCGGATCCGCCTCCGTCGCCGGATCCGGCGGTTAGAGTTCGGGGATGAGCAGGCGGATCCCGGCCCACGGCGGGGCGGCACCCCGGCCACGCCGGGCCGTCATCCTCGTCGTGTTCGCTGCCGCGCTCGCTGTGACCGGGCTCGGCACGTTCGCCGCGATCCACCTGCGGGCCTCGGCCGACTCCACCGCCGCCGGGCAGCCGCCGTCGCACCCGCCATCCCCGCAATCACACCCGGCCAGCCCGCCGTCCACGCCGTCCACGCACAGTCCGTCGCCGCATCCGTCCTCCCGGCGGCCCGCCCAGCCACGGCCCAGGCCACTGGCCGGAAAGGTCATCGGCATCGACCCTGGGCACAACGGTGGCAACGGTGCCGATCCCGGCTACATCAACCAGCCGATATGGAACGGCCGGGAAACCGAGACCTGCGACACGACGGGCACCGAGACCGACGCCGGGTACACCGAGGCACAGTTCAACTTTGATGTTGCGCTCTACCTGCGCGCCGACCTGGTCAGCGCCGGAGCCCGGGTGGTCATGACGAGGACGTCGAATGACGGCGTCGGCCCATGCGTGAACACCCGCGCCCAAATCCTCAACAACGCGCATCCGGACGTCGCGATCGACATTCACGCCGACGGCGGCCCGGCCTGGGGCCGCGGGTTCACCGTGCTGGAACCGGTCGCCGACGGGCCGAACAACCAGGTGATCGGCTCATCCGAGCTGTTCGGCAGCGACGTCAAGCAGGAGATGCTCCGCGATACCCCGATGCCGGTCAGCAACTACTACGGGACCGGCGGTGTCCAGTTCCGCGACGACCTGGCCGGGCTGAATCTCGCCACCGAGCCGAAGATTCTTATCGAAAGCGGCAATATGCGCAACGCGGTAGACGCTGGGCTGCTCACCTCCGCCGCATTCCAGAAGCAGCTGGCCCGGGCGTTCGCCGCCGCGATCACCCTGTTTCTCTCGCGTCCGTAGCACGTGCCTGCCATCCGATGGCCGGGTTTCACTGTACGATCCGGGCATGAATCCGCTGGCTGGGATCCTGAACGAAGCGTGGAGCATGTACAAGGCGCACGCCTGGCACCTGATCGTCATCGCGCTCGTCATCTACGTGGCCGCCGCGATCGTCGTCGCCCTGCTGGCGCTGGCGGGCCTCATCGGCGTGCTGCTGGGCACGGTAGTGGAGCTGTTCGCCGGGTTCCTGGTGCAGGCCGCGCTGGTGAAGGCTGTGCAAGACGTGCGGGATGGCCGCGCCGACCTGTCCCCGGGCGAGACGGTCTCGGCCGCCATGCCCTCCATCTGGCCGGTCGCCGGGGCCTCGATCCTGGCCGGCATCGCGATCGCGGTCGGGTTGTTCCTGCTCCTCGTCCCCGGCCTGTTCCTCATCACGATCTGGGCGGTGATCATCCCGGTCATCGTCATCGAGCGGTCCGGCGCGCTGGCCTCCTTCGCCCGCAGCCAGGCGATCGTCCGGGGCCACGGCTGGCACGTGTTCGGCACCCTGGTGCTGGTGTGGATCATCGAACTCCTGGTCGGCCTCATCCTCCAGCTCATCTTCGCGGCGCTGCCGGTAGCCCTCAGCAGCGGCCTGAGCTCGGTCATCTCCGGAGCGCTGATCTCCCCGTTCATCGCCCTGGTCGTCACGCTGATCTACTACCGGCTGACCGGCCGGGACCCGGAGGCTCGGGTCAGTCCCGGTGGCTACGGGGTGGCATAACCGCCCCCAGCCGCCAATCTGTTCACATCTCATCACAACCGGTTGCACCAACACCGTGATGCGGTAAATCATGTCGGCACGGCCCCATGTTCAGGGGGTGCTCGCTGCGACGGGGGGGGTGCCGGGTGGAGCACGCCGCGGAACGGGCGACCTACCGTGACGTGTTCGCGGTCGCCGAGTTCCGGGCGCTGTGGCTGGCCCAGGTGCTGTCGGTCGGCGGGGACCAGCTCGCCCGGGTCGCGCTGACGGTCCTGGTCTACGACCGGACGCGGTCGGCGCTGCTGGCGGCGGTGACGTTCGTGTGCAGCATCGTGCCCTCGTTCCTCGGCGGGATCGCCCTGTCCGGGCTGGCCGACCGGCTGCCCCGGCGCAGCGTCATGATCGCCTGCGACCTGCTCCGCGGCGTCCTCGTGGTGATCATGGTGCTGCCCGGGATGCCGGTGGCCGCGCTGATCGTGCTGCTGTTCCTGGTCACGCTGGTCGGCGCCCCGTTCCAGTCGGCCCGTTCCGCGACCATGCCCGACGTGCTGGGCGGCGACCGCTACGTGCTGGGCACCGCTGTCACCCTGACCACCCTGCTGCTCGCCCAGTTCATCGGGTTCGCCGTCGGCGGCGTGCTGGTCAGCGCCTTGGGCGTCCGCACGTCGCTGCTGGCCGACGCCGTGACCTTCGCCGCCTCGGCACTGCTGATCCGGGTGTGGGTGCGGGCCAGGCCCGCCGCACGTCATCAGGCAGGCAGCCCGGTCCGGGGCGGGCTGGCCGGCGGCCTGCGGCTGGTGCTCGGCAATCCCGCTCTGCGCACGCCCATGCTGTTCGGCTGGCTGGCGGCCTTCTACGACGTACCCGAGGGCGTGGCGGCGCCGCTGTCCTCCTCGCTGCACAGCGGGTCGGTCGCCGTGGGACTGATCCTGGCCGCGGGCGCCCTGGGCGCGGGCCTCGGTGCGGTGACGTTCAGCCGCCTGGTCAGTCCGGGCCGGCGGCTGCGCCTGATGCCGCCGCTGGCCATCGCCTGCTGCACCGGCCTGATCCTGCTCGCCACCCGGCCAGGCCTGGCCGGGGCGCTGCTGATCCTGCTGGTGTCCGGGCTGCTGAGCTGTTACCAGACAGCGGCCAACGCAGCCTTCGTGATCGCAGTGCCCCCGGAGCAGCGCGGCCAGGCGTTCGGCCTGGCCCAGGGTGGGATGAACCTGGGCCAGGGCACGGTCATGATCCTGGCCGGCGCCGCAGCCGGGCATTTTGCCCCCGAGGCCGTCATCGCGGTGACGGGCGCGCTCGGCGCGGTCGCCGCCACTGCCATCACGTTAATCAGCCCCCGTCACTAATCCTTACACCCAGCCGGTAGTACGCATCCCAGAACCTCCTTCCGCAAGGCTGTGCCATGTCCGCGAGGGCTGTGTCAGGTGGGGGATTGTGAAGGGAATGCCGCACGTGACTGCCCGCTATTCGTCTGTTTGTGAGATATCGCAAATCATGCCTGCTCAACGCGGTAGACCGCGAGCCTGGCCGGGTTGCCGGCGAAGACATGTCAACGTACCCGCTGCCGGCGGCGAACGTTCAGCATTGTGCACTTGACCAACCGGGTGCTATTGATATAACAATTCGTCCTACGTCGCTTACTTCTGGTAGTAGTTTGTCTGGGGAGCGGCTGGTAGTAGTTTGTCGGGAACGTGGCTCGATCGCCAGGGAGGCATGCATGATCGCTGGCACCACCCGCTGGCCGGCCAGGCTGGCGGCGGCGGTGCGCGGCTGGCCGCTCTGGGAGCTGCCTGCCTGGCTTAGTGGCTTTGTGATCTTCGTGGTTGTGGCCTATCTGGCCGCCATCGGGGTTGCCGCCCGGGCGGCCGGGTTCCACGGCCGGGACGCCGGGTTGTTCGCACTGATGATCGGGTTGAGCATCACCTCCGTCGAACTCACCAGGCGGTCAGGCGAATCGGCTGGCGGCGTCAGCAAGGACGTACACGCGGTCTGGGAACTAACCATCGCGATCTTCCTGCCACCTGTCTACGCGCTCGTAGGTCCTATACCCCGTCTGGTCATCACCCAGTGGCGCACCCGCCAGACCCTGGTCTACCGGCGCGTGTTCACCGCGGCGGCCACCGGCCTGTCGTTTGGCATAGCCTCCTTCGCCTACCACGCGCTGACCAGCCACGCCCGCTGGCTGTCGCCAGGGCCTGGCCCCCGCTGGCTGGAGTGGATCGTCGTCGTCGCCCTGTCCGGGATGCTCCAGTGGTTCGTCAACCAGAGCCTGGTCATGACGGCGGTCAAGGGGGCCGACCGCGAAGCCAGCGTGCGGCAGATGGTCTTCACCCGCGAGCCGCTGTTCAACGACGGCGCCGAGCTGATCGCCGCCGTGGTGACCGCCGTGCTGACCGCGGCCGATATGTTCATGGTGGTGCTGGCCCTCCCGCTGGTGATCCTGCTGCAACGCTCGCACCGGCACGCGAACCTGGTCGCAGCCTCCCGCGTCGACCCCAAGACGGGCCTGCTCAATGCCGTGGCCTGGCAGCGCGAGGCCCGGGTGGAACTGACCAGGGCCAGCCGGACGCACACCTCGCTGGCGCTGGCCATGCTCGACATCGACCATTTCAAGAAGGTCAACGACACCTACGGTCACCTGGCCGGTGACGCCGTGCTGGCCACGCTCGCCGCCACCATGCGCGCCCTGCTGCGCGACTACGACCTGATCGGCCGGTTCGGTGGCGAGGAGTTCTGCGTCCTGCTGCCGCACACCACCGCCGCCGAGGCCGAGCAGACCGCCGAACGCCTCCGGCGGAAGCTCGCCCAGCTCATCGTCCCCACCGGCGTCGCACCGCACAGTGTGTCGCTGCAGGTGACCGTCTCCATCGGGGTAGCGGTCCTGGAGTCATCCCGGCGGGACCTCGACGACCTGATCGCCGCCGCCGACGCCGCTCTCTACCGTGCCAAGGGCGAGGGCCGCAACTGTGTCCGCCTCAGCCACGACCCCGCGGCCTCCGCAGGCGCCCAGCCCTAGCCGCCGAGCCCCTCGACCAGCCGCGCCGGGACTACCTCTACCGGGAATGGCCGGGTGGCACCGAACCGCTGATCGCCCACCACATGCCCGGACTCCTCGTAGCGGCCGTCGGCAAGCTCGAAGACGGTCAGCTCAGGCCGCCGGACATCCGGCACCACGATCCAGTACGACGGTACCCCGAACGCGGCATAGGCGTCCTTCTTGCGCGTGAGGTCGATCATCGCGGTGCTGGGCGAGCGGACCTCGACGGCGAGCAGCGGTGGCGCGGTGAACTTCGCCGGCCCGACGTCCTCCAAGCGCACCACGGTGATGTCCGGATCGAATTCTGTGGTCCGGGTGAGCTGAACTGCTGGCTCAGGGACCATGAGCATGTGATTTGGGCAGGCGGCTGACAATACGGCTGCCAGTCGCCCAGCTACCGCCTGGTGAATCGTGCCGGGCCGGGGACTCACGACAAGCACCCCGTCGAGCAGCTCATACCGCCGGCCGTCATCGGGCATCCGGTCGAGGTCGTCGGTGGTGAAGGACTGGCCGATCGCCGGCCACGTCTCCGGAATGGTCACAACACTCATCATGCCTCCTGTGGGTCATGGCCGTCACCTTGGCGCCGGGTGCCGGCAATTTCCGGCGGCACCTAACCGGACCAGGCAGAACGTCAGCCGTCCAGGACGCGAAAGGTGTTCAAACCGGGGTCGGCGGCATACGCGATCCGGCTGCCCTCGGCCGCCTGGCGCCGCAGCGCGTCCAGCAGTTCGCCGGTGATCAGCTCACCGGGCGCCAGGATTGGCACCCCCGGCGGGTAGGCGGCGATCAGCTCCGCACTGACCCGCCCCACCGCCTGGCCGGCTGGCACGGCGGCCCAAGGGGCGAAGAACGCGGTGCGCGGATCCATCACGGACTGCGGCACAAGGGTCCAGCTCAGCCCGGTAGCCGCCGGACGCGCCCGGCCGGACCCGGCGGCGATGGCACCGCCGACCACCTCGACCAGCCGTCCCACCGTATATGGAGTGTCGGCCATGGTGACCGTGGCGACGATCGTGTCCCGGTCGGCCATCTCCAGTGGCACGCCCACGGCCTGGGACGCCAGCTCGACCCGGGTCCCGTCGGCGCCGGTGCCGGCCAGGCTCAGCACGAGCTTGGCCGGGTCGAACCGGCCGGGCGGGAAGTCGCCGGGCCCGGGGGCGGCCAGCCCGGGGCAGGCCGCCGTCAGCGCCTGCCGGGCATCGGCGACCAGGCTGGCCAGCCGGTCCAGCAGCTCGCGCCCGCGGGAGGCCAGCAGCGCGCGGGCCCCGTCGATACTGGCCAGGATCGCCCCGGCCGGGCTGGTGGTGGACGTCGCGTCAAAGGCCGTCTCCAGCCTGCCCACCGGCAGGTATCCCTCGCGGGCCAGCACGAGCGCCGCCTGGCTGTAGGCGGGCAGCATCTTGTGCGCACTGATCACCATCGCGTCCGCGCCCGCCTGCAGTGCGTGCGCCGGGTAGCCGGGATGAAAGCCGAGGTGGGCCCCCCACGCCTGGTCGACGAGCAACGGCACGCCGCGGGCGTGCGCGACCGCCGCCAGCGCGGCCAGGTCGGCGACCGTGCCCAGGTAGCCGGGCTCGCTGAGCCAGACGGCCACCGCATCGGGCGCCGCGTCCAGCGTGGCCGCGAGCTGCTCGGGAGCCGGCCCGAGCGGCAGCGTGGTGGCCGGGTCGGCGCGCGGTGGCAGCCACACCGGCCGCAGCCCGGCCAGGATCAGCCCGCTGAACACCGACCGGTGGATGCTGCGCGCCATCACGATCTGCCCGCCCGGCCGCCCGGCCGCCAGCAGCAGCGCCTGGTTCGCCTGGGTGGCGCCGCCGACGCCGAACCGGCACCAGTCCGCGCCCCACAGCCGCGCAGCCAGTGCCTCGGCCCGGTCCAGCGTCCCGCCGGTCAGCTTCATCGTGTCCAGGCCGCCGTACAGCGGGACGTCCGCGTCGGTGGCCAGCCCAAGGTCGCCGTCCAGTTCCCGCGTCCTGCCCTTGTGCCCGGGCACGCGGAACGGAGTGCCGGGCCGCCCGGCCGCCGCCACGAACGCGGCCAGCAACGGCGCGTCCGAGCTGAGCGTCCGGCGTCCGGCGTCCGGAGCACCTTCTTGAGCTTTACTCCCTGACGGACTCAGGCCATCCACCCGTTCATCTTAGAAAAGTGTCACTAAATGACCGCTGAGCTGGGAATACCGCATGTCTCCGGCACTGCCGGGCCACGGGCTAGCGCTCGCTGGCGCCGCCGCGGGCCAGCGCCCGCAGGTTGCGGCGGTCTCCGCTGCGGTGCCAGGTCACCTGCATCCTGGCCCCGCCGAGCGGGCTGTCGTCCACCCGCCACTTGCCACCGGTCGACCGGACCACGACGTCGGCGATGGCCAGCCCGAGGCCCGAGCCGCCGCTATCCTCGCCGGTGGCCCGGTAGAACCGGTGGAACAGCCGGTCCCGTTCTTCCTCGGGGATGCCCGGGCCGCTGTCCTCGACGGTCAGGCTGACCTTGCTGCCCTGGCTGCCGACCACGATCCGGACGGTGGGGGAGCGGGCATCACCAGTCGCGGCGTACCGGCAGGCATTGTCCACCAGAACGCCGGTCAGCCGGTCGATCCACTCCGGTGGGGCGGTGATCAGTGCCTGCGGCTCGCCGTCGGAGCAGGCGGTCAGGGCGATCCCGCGGGAGCTGGCCACGACGGAGAACCTGTCCGCGCAGATTTCGGCGATGGTGAACACGTCGACCGGCTCGTGCCCGGGATTGGCCGGCTCGGAGTCGAACCTGGCCAGCCACAGCAGGTCGTCCACGATGCGGCGCAGCCGCTTGCTCTCCCCGTTCACCCGCTGCAGCGTGGTCCGGTACTGGCCGGCGTCTCGGGGGGTGCTGAGGGCGAGGCCGGTCTCGGCCTCGATGACCGACAGCGGCGTGCGCAGCTCGTGCGAGGCGTCGGCGGTGAACTCCAGTTGGCGGCGGCGCGCCTGCTCCACCGGGCCGGACGCCTTCAGCCCGATCATCAGGGTGCCGAGGAAGATCGCGACGAGCAGCACCGGCCCGGCCACCGCCTCGGTGGTCAGCACCTGCCGCTGGATGTGTGCGACGTCCTCCAGGCTCTGCGCGGCGACCAGCCAGAGGTTCCCGGTACGCAGCGCCGCGATCCGGAAGTTCGAGCCGCCAAGCCGGACCGTGACCGGCT
This sequence comes from Streptosporangiaceae bacterium, assembly GCA_035308365.1. Taxonomy (GTDB): domain Bacteria; phylum Actinomycetota; class Actinomycetes; order Streptosporangiales; family Streptosporangiaceae; genus PALSA-505. The sequence continues at coordinate 35,475 of DATGGU010000120.1, read as the reverse complement.
GGCCCGACCGCGGCCAGGCCGTCGCCGGCAGCCTGGGCGCACCCCGGCTGGACTGCAGCGTGTGCCCGCCGGCATTGACCCGCCAGAGCAGGATCGGCGGCGAGCCCACATCCTTGTCAGCGTCGTCCGGCAGCACGGCCACGGTGAAACCCGCTCCCCGCCCGGCCTCGTGCAGGGTGCTGCCGAGCTGGTAGTCCACCTGGGCGACCAGCCGGTCCCCGGCGACCAGGTTGAAGATCGTCATGGCGCCCAGGTAGACCACGGCGATGATCAGCGTGGCGACGCCGGCCACCCGGGCCGCGTGCGCACGCTGCCCCCGGCCGGCCAGCGCCGCACGCTTGCCGCCATCGGGATGATCTGCCGGGCTCACCCGGGCACCAGCCGGTAGCCGATGCCGCGGACCGTCTCGACCTGCACCATGGCCAGGGCAAGCTTCGCGCGCAGCCGCGCCATGTGTACGTCGATGGTGTTGGAGCCGAGCGCCCCGGCCTCCTCCTCCCACACGTGCAGGGCGATCGCCCGGCGTGGCACCACGGCGGGGGAGCGGCGCATCAGGATCTCCAGGATGGACAGCTCGGTCCCGGTCAGCCTGGGCGTGTCCGGCCCGATCCGCACCTGCCGGGTGGCCGGGTCGAACTCCAGGTTCCCGATGGTCAGCAGGGTGGTCAGCAATGCGGGCGGCCTGCGCTGCAGCGCCCTGAGCCGGGCCATCAGCTCGCCGAAGTCGAAGGGCTTGACCAGGTAGTCGTCCGCCCCCTGGTCAAGGCCGGTGACCCGGTCGGCCGCGGTGTCCTTGGCGGTGAGCATGAGGATGGGCAGCCGTGAGCCCTGCCGGCGGACCTCGCGCACCACGTCGAGCCCGGACGTGACCGGCATCCGCCAGTCGAGGATGGCCACCTCGTATTCATAACAGCGCAGATAGGTGAGCGCCGACCCCCCGTCGGCCACGGCATCCACGACGTAGCCGCTTTCCCTCAGCCCACGTTCGAGCACGCCACGCAACGCGGAGTCGTCCTCCGCCACCAGCACCCGCACAGGCTACTTTCTACCCGCTGAACCTGAATGGTGCATGACATGGCTGGTCAGCGGGCGTCGAATCGGCCCCGCGTGCGCTGAGCCCGTTGGCCGCCGCCGCTGCACGCGCGCTCTCCCGGCGTATATGGGTACATTACGATGCAGGTACATGCCACCGGTCATGCGAATCCGCTTCGCAGCGATGTGATTGACAAGGCGCCGTTCCGCTGAGCGATATTGCAGATTTGGGATACTGTCAGCGGCTCTCATCCAGAGCCGGCGGTCACAGCACCTTGATGTTGTAGACCCTCGCCTGGAAGTTGCCGTTGGCGTTCGGCGGCAGCTTGGTGAACCAGATCAGCAGGTACCGGGCGGTCACCGGCGCGCCGGGATGCAGGTGAACCAGCCCGCCCGCGTTGGCGGCGGAGGCCACCTTCCGCAGGCTGCCCAGCGTCGGTGCGGACCCGGCGCGTAGCTGGAGGTCCGCGCCCCGGAAGGCGCCGAGGGTAACCTGGACGCCGGTGAGCGTCACCGGGTGACCCATGTCCACCAGCAGGCCGGTGCCCGCCTGCAGATTGCCGAAATGGGCGGTGGCATACCAGTCGGACTGCCAAAACGTCCCGGCGGCGTGGTCGATCGCCAAGGATGCGTCCTGCGGGTCGTCGCCCTGTCCCGCTCCCGACGGGCCGAAGGCCACAACGCTGACCGGGTGGAGCACCTGCGGCGGTGGCGGTGCGCTGTGCGAAGGCGAGCTGGGCGGCGAGGTCGTGTGCCCCGGGCTGGGCGAGTGGCTGGCCTGGTGGCCGGCGGTGGCCTTCCCACTGGGCGATCCGGAACTGGCCGACGGCGTGGACCCCGAGCTGGACAGCATGAGGTAGGCCACCAGCCCGAGAGCGGCCAGCAGCACCAGCGTGACCGCCGCCCACCGGCCCGGCCGGCGCGGTTCGGTGACCGGGCGGGCCGGCCTGGCGGGCCCACTTGGCCTGGCCGGCTGACCGGTGACGGGCGGCTCGGTAAGCCCGAGGAACCAGCTCCGGTCCCCGCCGATGCTGGGCGGCTCGCCAGGTGCCCCGTGGATGCCGCCGGGCGCCTCGTACGGTTCGCCGGGCGGTCCGTATGGTTCGCTGGGCGGTCCGTGCAGGTCGCCGGGTGCCCTGTATGCCTCGCCGGGCGCCTGGTATGGTTCGCCGGGCGGTCCGTATGGGTCGCGGGGTGTTCCGTATGGTTCGCCGGGCGGTCCGTATGGTTCGCGGGGTGGTCCGTATGGTTCGCCGGGCGGTCCGTGCAGGTCGCCGGGTGCCTCGTATGGTTCGCCGGGTGCCCTGTATGCTGCCCCGGGCGCCTCGTATGGTTCGCCGGGCGGTCCGTATGGTTCGCCGGGCGGTCCGTATGGTTCGCCGGGCGTTCCGTGCAGGTCGCCGGGCGGTCCGTATGGTTCGCCGGGTGCCCTGTATGCCGCCCCGGGTGCCTCGTGCGGTTCGCTAGGTGCCCCGTACGCCTCGCTGGGTGCCTCGTACGGCTCGCCGGTGTCAAAGCGCGTGCCGAACTTGTATGGCGTATCGAAGTCCCGGGTCAGCTCATCGACCCGCCGGTAGCCACTTGGGCCACCCCGCGCCCCGGTGCCACTGGTGTCGCCGGAGTCGCTGGTGCCACCGCTGCCGCCGTTGGCTGCGGTGGGCTCAGTTAGCTCCTCATAACTCTCAGCCGCCTCGTAAACCCCCTCCGTACCGTATAGCCCAGAGGGCCCGTAAGCCTCAGGAGGCCCGTAAACTTCAGGGGCCTCGTAAAAATCAGAAGCGCCATGAGAACCAGCCGGCTCGTAGGTCTCGGACGCTCCGTCGGCCTCGCAGGACCGCTTATCGACCAGCTGGAAGTTGCCGAGGCTGCCGAACGCCGCGGTAGGTTCGGCCGGTGCCGCGATGGGTGGCTCGAACGGCCCGCGGATGGCCGGAAGCTGATCGGTGTTGTCCGAGGCGTCGCCATCGTGGCCCGGCTCGCGGCGCGCCGCGTCGTACTCCCGGATCAGCGGGGCCGGGTCGGCACCCGCCGCGCGGGCCATTGCCCGGATGTGCCCCCTGGCGTAGAAGTCGCCGCCACAGGCGGAGTAGTCGTCCCGTTCGATGCTGCGGATGATGGCTTCACGGATACGCGTCTTCTGACTGACCTCGGCGACGGTGAGGCCAGCCTCGTGACGTGCCGCGGCCAGTGCCTGACCGGGGCTCACCGGGTCTCCTGAGTCACGCATTTCCACCTGACCACTATGCTGTGCCGAGGTTACCTGCGAAAGCAAACTCCTACCGGGGAAGCGGTCAGTTATGCAGGACGGCCGCGCCGCTGAACCGGCCGTGGGCCAGGTCGGCCAGCGCCCGCGGCGCCTCTGACATGGCGTAGCCGACGGTCGTCGGCTGGATGTGCAGCCGCTGCGCCAGCGTCAGGAATTCCTCGCCGTCGCTGCGGGTGTTGGCCGTCACGCTGCGCAGCCGCCGTTCCTCGAACAGTTCGCCCTGATAGTGCAGCGCCGGGATGTCCGACAGCCAGATCCCGGCCACGGCCAGCGTCGCCCCCCGGTCCAGCGCCCGCAGCGCGACCGGCACCAGCTCACCGGCCGGGGCGAACAGGATGGCGCCGTCCAGCGGCTCGGGTGGCGTGTCCGCCGCCCCGCCCACCGAGTCGGCGCCCAGTTCGCGGGCGAGCTTCTGGTTGCCCTCGCCCCGGGTCAGCACGTGCACCCGCATTCCCTGGAGCAGCGCGATCTGCGCGGTGATGTGCGCGCTGCCGCCGAAGCCGTAGATGCCGAGCCGGCCGCCGGGCGGCACCTCGGCGCAGCGCAGCGCCCGGTAGCCGATGATGCCCGCGCACAGCAGCGGGGCGGCGTGCTCGTCGTCGAGTCCCTCCGGCAGCCGGTAGACATAGGCCTCATTGGCCACGCAACTGTCGGCGTAGCCGCCGTCGATGTCCCAGCCGGTGAACCCCGGCTCCACACACAGGTTCTCCGCGCCACGCCGGCAGAACCGGCAGGTCCCGTCGGTGCTGGCCAGCCACGCGACGCCGACCCGCTCGCCGATGGCGAACCGCCGCGCTCCTTCTCCGAGCGCGACGACCCGGCCCACCACCTCGTGGCCCGGGGCCACCGACGCCCGTTTGGGCGCCAGGTCCCCTTCGGCCAGGTGCAGGTCGGTGCGGCAGACCCCGCAGCAGGTGATCCTGACCCGTACCTGACCCGGTCCCGGATCGGGCACGTCGCGCTCGATCCGGCGCAGTGGCCCCTCATCGATGGGACCGGGCTTGTGCACGACCCACGTCTGCATGGTCCTCCTAGCCGCGGACGTAGTTGCCCGGCGCCGCACCGGACGCCGGGTGCTGCTCGTTGCCCAGGGGCGGCGGCGCGACCAGCTTGCCCGCCCGCCTGTCGGCCCAGGCCACCCAGTCCTCCCACCACGAGCCGTCGTGCCGGGTGGCGGCCTGCCGCCAGTCAGCAGCGGACGGTGGATTATCCTCGGCCACCTGGTACCAGGCCTTGGGCGAGGGCGGGTTGACGATGCCGGCGATGTGACCGCCGGACGACAGCACATACCGCACGCTGCCGCCCAGCAAAGAAGCCGCCTTGTATGACGACGGCCAGGGCACGATGTGATCGTTCACCGCCCCGACCACGTAAGTATCACTCTTGACGTCACTCAGCGACAGCATCCGCCCGGCCAGCTCCAGCTCCCCCTTGGCCAGTTCGTTGCGGCCGTAGAGCGACCGCAGGTAGAACGAGTGCATGGCGGCGGGCAGCCGGGTCGAATCGGCGTTCCAGGCCAGGATGTCGAAGGCCGGCGGCGACTGCCCCATCAGCCAGTTCGACACCACGTAGCTGAAGATCAGGTCGTTGGCCCGCAGCACATCGAACGTCCCGGCCATCGCCCCGGCGTCCATCACTCCGGTCCGGGCCATCTGCTTCTCCAGCCGGGCCACCGTCCGGGGGTCGGCGAACGCGCCGAGCACACCGGGTTCGCTGTAGTCCAGCAGAGTGTTCAGCAGGGTGATCGACCCGATCCGGGTATCACCGGCCACCGCCAGGTAGGCGGCCAGCATCGCGGCCAGCGCCCCACCCAGGCACAGCGCGGCGATGTCCACCGTCGCCGACCCGGTGATGTCACCGATCACGTCCAGCGCGGCAACCGGCCCGTGCACCAGGTAGTCGTCCAGGGTGACCCCGCTCATCGAGGCGTCCGGGTTGCGGTAGGAGATCGCGAACACGGTCCGCCGGTGCTGCACCGCCCACTCGATGAAGCTGCGTCCGGGGGCCAGGTCCATCACGTAGTACTTGTTGATCCACGGCGGGCTGGCCAGCAGCGGCACCGACCGCACCCGGGGCGTCTGCGGCGCGTACTGGATCAGCTCCATCAGTTCGTTGCGGAACACCACCTGCCCGGGAGTGGCCGCCAGGTTGCGGCCAAGCTCGAAGCCGCTGGTGTCCACCTGGCGCGGCCGCCCGCCGTTGTTCGCCAGGTCATCGGCGAAGTTGCGCAGCCCGGCCAGCACACTGCCGCCCCCCGTCTCGAACGCCTTCTTCACCGCCGCCGGGTTGGCCGGGAAGAAGTTGGTCGGCGCCAGCGCGTCGAACAAGAACCCCACCGCCAGCTCCGCCTTCTGCCCGGTCAGCGGGTCACCCCGCCCGGCCGTCAGCAGTTCCTCACCCAGCCGCCGGGAGGCCAGGTAGAGCTGCCGCAGCGCGAAATACGCCGGGTTGTGCTCCCATGCCGGGTCGGCGAACCGCCGGTCCCTGCCATCCACCGGCACCGGCGGCTCCGCCGCCGCCCCCAGCCACCGGGCGAGCGCCGCAGGCGCCACGCCCGCCAGCGCCGAAGCGAACCGGACACCGGCCTCGGCGACCTCACCAGGCCGCATGGCCGCCCGGCCCAGCGTCGCCAGCACCGACGACCCGAAGTCCGCCGGGTCCAGCCGGGCGAACAGCCCACCCTCGGGCCCGATCGCCTCCGCCGCCTCCGCGCCCGGCTGCGACGCCGCTTCGCGGTCGGTCATCGAGCCACCTCCAACGGCAAGCGCCGGTCGCGTCCAGCTTGAGATTAGCCCTGCCGGGCGTACCGCGCACCGGTCAATCCGGGCTGGACTCTCAACGGGCGGCGCGTGGCTCGGCCGTCGCCGGCACCCCTGGCGGCTCGGGTGGCGGGCAGCAGCCTGCTCTGGCTCCGTGGCGGCGCCGGTGGGCGGGATGCTGGCCGGCTTTCTTGTTGCTGGTGGGCTGTGCGCTGCGGCCAGCGAGGGCGCGGCCCAGGGCGAGCACGAGCTGATGGCCGGCCTGCAGCGCGCGGGGCAGCATGGTCGCCATCGTGCCCGGCTGGCCGAAGGTGGCGGCGACGATGATGGTGTCATGCCCGCGCACGCGCTGCCAGGCGGCCAGCAGGATGCATCCGCCGGCGGCCGTATCGGATCCGGTCTTGATCCCGGTGATCCCGTCCCGGCCGAGCAGGGTGTTGAGGTTGCGCACGGCCCCGGCTACCGGGATGGCGGCGCTGCGCAGTGCCACGATCTGTGCCAGGGCGGGTTCGTGCATCGCGGCCATGCCCAGGCGGATCTGGTCGGCCGCGGTGCTTGTGGTGGCCGCGGACAGGCCAGAGGGGTCGGTGTAGTGGGTGGCGGTCATCCCGAGATGGCGGGCCGTGGTGTTCATCCGGGCGGTGAACGCCGCCTGGCTGCCGGCATCCCAGCGGGCGAGGATCCACGCCATGTTGTCCGCCGATGGCAGCAAGAGGGCCTCCGGGGCCTGCCGTTCGGTGAGCTGTTCTCCCGCGACGACGGGCACCAGCGAGTCGCCGTTGCGCACCTGGGCCGGGTAGGCGGCTGCCTCACCCGGCTGTACCACGATGTCCGGGCCCGCTTCACCGGCGGCGAGGGGCCGCCGGTTTCGCCAGCCGCACAAGTGGTTCGCGTAGTTCCCGCGTGGCAGCCGGGCCACCTCGATTGACCTGATTACATTCGTGTCCATGTTCGAGTCCGCAACTCACCCCCTGGACGGCCTGAACGAACAACAGCGGCAAGCGGCCACGCACCCGGGCGGGCCGCTGCTCATCCTGGCCGGGGCCGGCACCGGGAAGACCAGGACGCTGGTTGCCCGGGCCGCCTGGCTGCGCGAACAGGGTCTGCAGGCCAACCGGATCCTGCTGCTGACCTTCACCCGCAGGGCCGCCGACGACATGCTGTCCCGGGCCGGTTCGCAGACCCGCTCGCCCACCGGGCGGATCACCGGCGGGACGTTCCACGCCATCGCCCACCGGATCATCCGCGAGCACGCCGAGGCCTTCTCGCTGCCACCGGAGTTCTCCGTCATCGACCCGGGCGACGTGACCGACCTGCTCGACACCCGCCGCGCCGACCACGGGCTGGTAGGAACGGAGCGCCGCGCGCCACGGGCTGGTGTCTGTGCGGACATCTATACAAGGTGCGTGAACACCCAGACCACCGTCGCCGACGTGGTGCGCGCCGACTTCCCCTGGTGCACCGACTACGCCGGCCAGCTCGCCGGGCTGTTCCGCGACTTCGTCGCCCACAAGCGCAGCCACGGCCTGGTCGACTTCGACGACCTGCTGCTGCTCTGGCGGGCGGCGCTGGCCGATCCCGGCGCCGGGCCGATCCTGCGCGGCATGTTCGACGCCGTGCTGGTGGATGAGTACCAAGACGTCAACGCTGTCCAGGCGGACATCGTGCGGCTGCTCACGCCGGACAGCGGCTGCCTGACCTGCGTCGGCGACGACGCCCAGGCGATCTACGCGTTCCGGGGCGCCGACCCGGGGCACCTGCGCCAGCTGCCGGACCTGTTCCCCGGCCTCACCGTGGTCCGGCTGGCCACCAACTACCGCTCCAAGCAGGCGGTCCTGCGATTGGCCAACGTGGTGCGGCCCCAGTCACCCGGGCTGGAGCTCGAACTCACGGCAGGCCGCAACGGCGGAGCCGCCCCGCTCCTGGTCCGCTGCCACGACGAGGCGACCCAGGCCCGCGAGATCTGCGCCCGGGTCCTGGACGCTCACGAGGACGGCACGGACCTGCGCGACCAGGCGGTGCTGGTCCGCACGGCGCACCACAGCGACGTGCTGGAGATCGAGCTGACCACGCGCGGCATCCCCTACATCAAGTACGGCGGGCTGCGGTTCACCGAGGCCGCCCACGTCAAGGACTTCCTGGCGGCGGCCAGGATCGTCGCCAACCCCGCCGACGACGTCGCCTGGTTCCGGCTGCTGCGGCTGCACGAGGGCGTCGGCCCGGTCAGCGCCCGGCGGTTCATCGAGATGCTGCGCCCGGCCGAGCCCGTCCCGTTCGACCGGTGGAAGGACGCGGTCGAGGCCACACCCCGCCGCGTCAGGGATGATCTTGTGGACACGATCGGCGCGCTCATCGGCGCCGCGAGCCTGGAGCACACAGGGGAGCGGGCCGCCATGGTCCTGGCCGCCCTGCACGCGCCGCTGAAGGCCCGCTACCCCGACGCGGACATCCGGATCGCCGACCTGCAGCGGCTGGCCGACGCGGCGGCGAGCCGCCCGTCCCTGCACGACGCGCTGGTCGAGCTGGCCCTGGATCCGCCCAGCTCCGCCTCGGACCTGGCCGGGCCGCCCCGGCTGGACGAGGACTTCCTGATCATCTCGACCATCCACTCGGCCAAGGGCCTGGAATGGTCCATCGTGCACCTGCCGCACCTGGTCGACGGCGCCGTGCCCAGCGACATGGCGCTGTCCACGCCGGACGGACTGGCCGAGGAACGGCGGCTGTTCTACGTCGCCGTCACCCGGGCCCGCGACCGGCTCTACCTCTACTTCCCGATGCGCATGCACCACCACCGGCTGGCCGGTGACGACCGGCACGGCTACGGCCAGCTCACCAGGTTCCTCGACCGCAAGGCCCTGGCCACCTGCGAGTCCACCGACGCCGTGCCACCCGAGCCGCTGCTGCCGCGCACCGGGCGTCTCGCCGCCCGGGTGGACGCCGCCCTGGACTCCCTGTGGGTCACTGACTGACCGTGATCCCGTTGATGTCTGGCGCATACGCCGAGGCGTCGGAGAACTCGACGGTGTTTGACCCGGCCTTCAGCGGCAGGTAGGCGGTCACCGTGCCCGGCGTGCTGAAGCTCCCGGTAGGCGTGAACACGATCGTCTGCACCACGGTCCCGTTCACCGTGATCGTGGCCGCCCGGCCGGTGTTCCCGCCCGACCCGTCGCAGTACTCGATCAGCGCCGGGTAGACGCCGGTGGCGCCCGCGCTGACGCCGTTGATGGTCAGCGTGCCGCCGTTGCCGATGTAGCCGACCTTCTGCCCGCCGGTGCAGGCCGGGCAGCTCTGCACCACCGCGCCGCCGGCCAGTGTGTTCGACGGCGAGGCGGCCAGATAGCCGGTGGACGACGTGGTGGCCGCCGACGGCACCGTGATTGCCTCGAAGTCCGGCGCGTAAGCCGTGGGGTTGGAGAACTCGACGGTATTCGGCCCTGCCTTCAGCGGCAGCGAGACGGTGACCGAGCCCGGGTTCTGGAAACTCCCGGTCGGATCGAAGGTGAGCGTGGTGGCCGTGACCCCGTTCACGCTGATCGTGGCCGACCGCCCCACGGTGCCGCTGGTCCCGTCCAGGTACCCGATCTGCACCTGGTAGTTCCCGGCGGTGGCGGCGTCCACGTTGTTGAATGTGAGCGTCCCGCCGTTGCCGACGTAGCCGACCTTCTGCCCGCCCAGGCAGGAGTTACACGAAGCCACCACCGCCCCGCCGGCCAGCGTGTTGCCCGGCGCGGCGGCCTGGTAGGTGCTGGCCCCGGCGGTCCCGCTGACCGGCACGAGCTTGAGCAACTGGACCCCGCCAGGCCCGAGATTGACGCTGTAGGTGCCGCTCAGCGTGCCTGCCGACGCCCCGGTCCACAGGTTGGTCGCGGTGGCGCTGCCCCGGATCCCGGCGGCGGCCAGTGACACCGTGACCGTCTGGCTCGAAGTCCCGCTGTAATTGAACAGCCCGAGGATCACGTCGCCGTTCTGCTCGGTCTTCGCGTACGCCTGCTGGTTGGTGTTGCTGACGATCCGGCTGGCGTCGATCCCGTCCTGGTCCACCCCGATCACGGCGGTGTTCTTCAGGTAGCCCAGCTCGGTCGCGTTCAAGTGCGTCAGGTCGACCCCGAGAATCAGTGGCGAGGCGGCCATCGCCCACAGGCTGAGCTGGGACTGCGCCTCGGCGTCGGTGATGCCGTCGTCGGTGGCCCCGTTGCCGGCCTCGATCGAGTCGTAGTCATTGAACGCGCCAGGCCCGCCATACGGTTGCCACTGCGCGGTCTGCGCGAACCGCGACTGCACGTTGGACCAGGAGGTCAGCGGGTAGCTTGACCCGCCGCTGCCGCAGTAGCACTCGATGTCCCCGCCGGTCCGCCAGCCGTTGGAGTACTGCGCCCAGGTCGCCGCGTTGGCGATGTCCAGGCTGTTGGACAGTTCGAGGTGCATCGGCCTGCCGGTCTGCTCCAGCGCCCTGGACCAGGCCTGCACGTCGCCGATGTCGGAATCCCCGACGCCGTCCAGCTTGACGTAGTCAACCCCCCAGGACGCGAACTCATCCGCCCACGAGTTGATGAAGTCCTGCGCCCCCGGGCTCGAATAGTTGAGCCCCGTCATGCCGCCGCAGTTGTAGTTGTTCTCGCTCGTTGTGGTGGCGATCTGGCCGGCGGTGTAACTCGTCCCGAGCACCGGCGTGTTCCGCGCCACCGCCTGCTTGGAGATCCCGGGCGTAACGTAGAGCCCGAACTTCAGCCCGAGCGAGTGCACATAATCAGCGACGACCGCGATCCCGTTCTCGCCGCTGGGGCTGGGCGGGAACGCGGTGGCGTTCGTCACCCACCGTCCGTTGGCGTCGACGTTCGGCCCCTGGCTGCCCGGACACTGATACCAGAAGTCATCGACGTTGACGTAGTCGTAGCCCACCGAGGACAGCCCGCTGCTGACCATCGCGGCGGCCTGCGCCTCGATGGTCGAGGCGGCCGGGTTGTGCCGGACGAAACTCCAGCTGCTCCACCCCATCGCAGGCGTCGCGCCCACACCGTTCGATTCCGCCACGGCGACCCCGCCGCCGGTCATGGCAACGCCGCTGACAGCGGCCGCAACGAGGCTGCAGGCCGCCGTGAAAATACCGGCCCGCCGACGTGAGACCATCTCTCCGCTCCTTCCGCGATCTTGCGGAGCGCATTCTTCTTGTCACTAAGAGTTAACTACGCCAGAGGGGTCATCTGTCAACAGCCGGCGTGGAAGCCTTCACCGAGTTATATTGTGCCGTGCTGATGGACTGAGCATCTGCACGTGCAGAGGCGTTTTTCATTTGCATTCCCGTTTGATTGTGCAAACAGGATTACCCCCTATGTTACTGACTGGTAATTTTGTGGATCATGCTTTGACCCCAAATGGTCGCATGATCACCGGATGCGGATGTTGTTGTTTAAACTGGTACGTATGTTTTGATGTGTTCCACTGGCTACCGGGGTTATCATTTGTCACTTTAAGTGCTACATGATGGTGACGGAGGTCCATTCGATGGTCCTGGTCCCGCCGGCCTGGGGCGGCTGCCTGACGACGATTGTGGCCGCACAGGCGACACGAGCACTCCGGGTGACGGCTACGCTGCGGGCTATTCCGAAACAGCTTGACGGCCGGACAGCATGATCAGCAGCCGCCGTCGCCCCGACCACGCCGTCTACCCGGCGCCGACGCCACCCGACCTGTGCGAACTGGGCGGCCTGCAGACCGTCCTCGGCAGCAACGACCTGGCCACCGCGAGCCTGCACTTCGGGCACTGCACCGCCTGCCAGCGCGAGTTCGTCCGCCTCGGCGGCCTCCTGCCCGTCCCACAGCCTGCGCCACCGGCCGACAGTCACCCGGTCAACGCGGTCCCCACCCCCGAGCCTGGCCCATAGACCCATAGCGCTGTCAGCATCACGGGCAAGATGATGCCCGGGTCCTGCAATTGTGGTACGTCGTGGTACGGGGGCATATACTTGGGCTATGGCACCACCGGGGGAGCGACCGGCTGACATCAGCATTCGGCAGTTCGTGGCTGACTCCGGGGCAGTCACACGCGGTCTGCGGCAAGGGCGCACATACACACTGACGCTCAATGGTGAGCCCCTGGCCAGGATGATCCCGATCCGCCGGCGCCGAGCGGTTCCGAAAGAGGAAGTCCTCGCGATCTTCGCCACAGCGCCAGCGATCGACGTCGGCGAGCTGCGCGCCGACCTGGACGAAGTCATAGGCCAGGATCCGCGCGATCCGTATGAAGGGACCGGCCTGTGACGGTGCACGCTGCTGCCGTCGTAGACACCAGCATCATCGCCGCGCTCAGGTTCTATGATCCCCTGGACCTACCAGAAACGATCTTGATTACTGCAGTAACGCTGGGCGAGCTGTCGTTTGGCCCGCACGCGAGTGATGACCTGGCGAAGCGGGCCGGGTGGGTTGCTGTGCTGCAGCATGTCGAGGCGACCTTCGACCCACTTCCCTACGACCAGGGCGCAGCCAGGCTCTATGGCCAGCTCTGTGCTGCGGTCCGCGCGACTGGGCGGCAGCCGCGCAAGCGCAACTCAGACCTCATGATCGCAGCGACAGCGGCCAGTAACCAGCTCCCGCTCTATACAGCCAACCCGGACGACTTTAAAGGCACCGAAGGCCTTGTCGAACTGGTCGGCATCCAAGCACGGCCGAATGACCTTTGAGCTGATCAGCATGGGGCGATCTCCAGCCGGGATCCGGTCGACTGGAACCGGCCGAGGTCGGTGGCTTCGGCCTCCAGGCCGGCCACGACCGCCGGGGCCAGCGGCTCGAACGGCTTGACCTGGACCACGGTCTGCTCCGCCGTGCGCCGCTGGCTCCAGGTGCCGGCCACCCGCCCGTCCACCACCACGGCCGCCCGGATCCATCCACCGCCTGCCTGGATCCGCTTGGCGAACGACGGCGCCAGCATGATGTCGCGGTTGCGGTACCCCAGCAGGTATGAGTCGAAGTGGGGGAGCAGCCGCACGCAGGGCGCGCCGTCCGGACCGGGGATCTCCGCCCCGGCCAGCACCCAGGCCGGCTCGCCCGCTGCGTCGACCTCCTCGAGTTCGCCCGCCGCCAGCTCGAACCCCCGCCGGGCCCGGCCGAGCGGCAGCCCCGCCCAGGACGCAAAGTCCTGCGGTCCAGCCGGGCCATAGGCCGTGACGTACCGCCGGGCCAGCTCCGCCAGCGGGTCGCCCGGCTCAGCGGGCTCATGCCGGCCCACCCAGTCGCTGAGCAGCACATAGGTGGGCTCGTCGTCGGTGCGGTCCGGGCCACGGCAGATCAGCCCCTGCCGTGCGGCATAGCCGACCAGGTGGGCGGGCGCCTGGCCGCCGGGGCCGACCGTGATCCCCCGGGCCGCCAGTTCCCTGACCAGGCCGGCCCGGGGGAGCGGGCCGAACCGCGACAGGATGTCCTCGATCGCCGGAAGCGCCCTGGCCAGCAGGGTCTCATCCAGGCCGAGCTCGCGCTGCCTGCTGTTGAGTACTCCGGCGGGCGGCCGGTAGAAGCCGACCACCCAGCGCACGTCGCACGCGGCCAGCATGTGCAGCGTCCCGCGCATCGCCCAGGTGCGCACCACGGTACGGGCCTGGTTGCACGCCTCGTCCACGGCATCCGCGCCGATTGCCTCGCCGCGTACCCGGACGGCCAGCCTGGCGTCACGGGTGCTCTGTGCCTGCAGCGCGCCGGCCCGCCACACCAGCCCGGCCACATCGGCCGGGCGCTGCCCGGACAGTAGCTGTGACCGCATCCGCATCCGCAGCACGTCGTCGACGGTCAGCGAGCGGATCATGGCTACAAGGTACGGCCGTTTGGGCCCGGCCTCCCGGGGCAGCCAGGATTCGGAGCACCGGCGACGGATTGAGGGCGATCGACATGTGGTGGGAGTACATCATCATCGCGGCCGTACTGGTCCTGGGCGTTTACTGCTTCCTGGTGTTCACCAGATTTGAAACACACCAGCTCAGCCGCAAGTCCGATCGCAGCGCGGAGAGCATCTACCGCAACTACGCCGGCCCGGATGACGCGAAGGAGGTACGGCGCGGCCCCGGCCCGTCCTGAGGACTGGCAACCGGGCGGTGGCAGGACTCCCGGGCGGACCATCGCTTACCTGTTATCGAAGGCGGCGGCCAGGTCACGCATGGCGGAGTCGAGCAGGACGCTCAGGTCCGCGTCCGTATGGTCGAGCCATTGCTCGTAGGCCGCGATGGCCACACCGAGCACCGCGTAGGCGATCGCCTGCGGCGCGAGCCCGTCCGGCCGCTGCCCGGAGCGCTCCGCGGCGAACTCCGCCACCACGTCACGCCAGGCGGCGAACCGGAGGGTGGAGTGAGCCAGCAGCGCGGGGACCCGCAGGATCAGCGCCATCCGCCTGCGGTGCCAGGGGATCTGGCCCGGATCGACCCGGTTGAAGTCGACCAGGGCCAGCCGGATCGCGTCCATCAGCGGCACCTCGGGTGGGCAGGCCCTGAGCCGGTCGCGCATCCGCCCCAGTTCCCGCTCGAAATCGCCCCACGGGACGTCGTTCTTCGACGGGAAGTAGCGGAAGAACGTGCGGCGCCCGATCCCGGCCGCAACCGCGATGTCGTCTACCGTGGTCTGCTCGAACCCCTTCTCGGCGAACAAGGCGAACGCGACGTATTCCAACTCCCCCCGGGACGTGACAGGCCTGCGCCCAGGTATGCCAGGCCCCGAAACCGTGCCCTGCTCCCAACCCATGCCTTGATTCTGGCACTGGGTGCCGTTAAGCTGCCATCACGTTTTGGCATTCAGTGCCATTATCTCCGGGAGGCGCCGATGAATGAGCAGACCGTGCTGGAACCCCCGCAGCAGGACGCGGAGGAAACGCTCACCGGCGCCGAGATGCTGATCGAGGAAATCTCTATCGACGGCATGTGCGGTGTGTACTAGGCAAGGTTTCGACCTCGACCGGCCGTGGCGGCTGGACGAGCGGGTGGCGATCCGCCCCGAGCCGTTCGGCGCGCTGCTTTACCATTTCGGCACCAGGCGGCTGTCGTTTCTCAAGAGCCAGAAGGTGCTCGCCGTCGTCACCGCGCTGGACGATCAGCCGACCGCCCGCGCGGCCTGCGAACACGCCGGGGTGACGGCCGGGGAACTGGACGTCTACGCCAAGGCTCTCGCCGTGCTCGCCGAGTCGAGCATGATCGCGGAAAGAGCCGCCGTAGGGTGTCCGTCCGGCGAGGAAGGCACTGTAGGGTGTCCGTCCGGCCAGGAAGGCACCGTAGGGCGTCCGTCCGGCCAGGAAGGCACCGTAGCGTGTCTGTCCGGCCAGGAAGGCACCGTAGGGTGTCCGTCCGGCCAGGTAGGTGCGGCGTGACGGCCGGGCTGGCCGCGCAGTTCGAGCGCGGCCTGACCGCCCCGATCTGCCTCACCTGGGAACTCACCTACGCCTGCAACCTGGCCTGTATTCACTGCCTGTCCAGCTCGGGCCGCCGGGACCCGCGCGAGCTGACCACCGCCGAGTGCGAGTCGGTCATCGAGACCCTGCAGCGCATGCAGGTCTTCTACGTCAACATCGGCGGCGGCGAGCCGACGGTCCGGCCGGACTTCTGGCACCTGGTGGACCACGCGACCAGCCACCGGGTCGGCGTGAAGTTCTCCACCAACGGCGTCAGGATCGACGCGCCGGCCGCCAGGCGGCTGGCCGCCAGCGACTACGTCGACGTGCAGATCTCGCTGGACGGCGCCACCGCCGGCGTCAACGACGCTGTGCGCGGTGCGGGCTCCTACGAGATGGCGCTGCGGGCGATGGCGCACCTGAAGGCCGCCGGATTGCGCGGCTTCAAGCTCTCTGTGGTCGTGACCCGGCACAACGTGTCCCAGCTCGACCTGTTCAAGAAGCTGGCCGACGATCACGACGCCCAGCTCCGGCTGACCAGGCTCCGCCCGTCCGGGCGTGGCGCGGACACCTGGCCGTCCCTGCACCCAGCCGCTGACCAGCAGCGCGAGCTGTACGAATGGCTGTCCACCCATGGTGAGAAGGTGCTCACCGGGGACTCGTTCTTTCACCTGTCGCCCTATGGGAAGCCGCTGCCGGGGCTGAACCTGTGCGGAGCAGGCCGAGTCGTATGCCTGATCGACCCGGTCGGCGACGTGTACGCCTGCCCGTTCGCCATTCACGAGAACTTCCTGGCGGGCAACGTGCGGCAGGACGGCGGGTTCGAGGCGGTCTGGCGGGACGCCCCGCTGTTCGCCGAGCTGCGCCGCCCACAGACCGGGGGAGCGTGCCGCTCCTGCGGGTTCTACGACTCCTGCCGCGGCGGCTGCATGGCCGCGAAGTTCTTCACCGGCCTGGCCCTGGACGGACCCGACCCGGAATGCGTCCAGGGCCATGGTGAAGCCGCCCTCGCGGCCGCCAGCCCGGAACCGCCCAGGCCGGCGCCCGATCACTCACACCGGCCGGTACCGGTGACAATCGGCCGCCGGCCCCGCTCCAGTACCTCGTCAAGCGGATGACCGGTGTGATGGATGGGCCGGACAGGCCAGTTCAGCGCACACGTCCGGCCCATGGCCGGCATCTACCGCGACCTCGGTGACCGGCTGGGCGAGGCGAACGCATCCCGCATCCTCGGGCCCGCGCGATGAGCCGTTACCCGTCTGCGCCGAGTTCCAGCGCCGGGAGTCGCGTCTGTCTGGCGGGCGGCATTCGCCCCTTTTTCCGTCAGCTCCGCTGACCAGGCGGTTGGATGGTGGCGTAACCCGTCACTGTCAGGGAGGTGTGCCGGTGTCTGATGCCGGGGACCGGGATGGCTGGGTGAGCCCGCCCACTGCCGAGTTGCACATTCATATCGAGGGCACGCTGGAACCGGCCGCCGTTGTCGCCATGGCGGCGCGCAACGATGTGCCGATCCCGGTGACCGATCCGGCCGAACTGCTGGCCCGGTACAACTTCGCCGACCTGCAGTCCTTCCTCGACCTGCACTACGCCAACCTGCGGGTGCTGCGGACCAGCCAGGACTTCTTCGAGCTGGCCACCAGCTACCTGGACCGGGCCCGCGCGGCCAATGTACGGCGGGCCGAGATCTTCTTCGACCCGCAGACCCACATCTCCAACGGCGTCCCGCTGGCGGCGGTGATGGAAGGCCTGACGGCGGCCATCTCCGGCAGCGAACGCACGCATGGGATCTCCAGCGACCTGATCATGTGCTTCCTGCGGGATCTGGGCGCCGAGGCGGCCGGCGAGATGCTGACCGCGATCCTGCCGTACCGCTCCAGCATCATCGGCGTCGGCCTGGACTCGACCGAGATCGGCTACCCGCCCGAGCTGTTCGCCGGTGTCTACGCGCGGGCAGCGGCCGAGGGCCTGCACCTGGTGGCGCACGCCGGTGAGGAAGGCGGGCCGGAAACCGTCGCGGCCGCGCTGGACGTCCTGCACGTGGAGCGGGTGGACCACGGCATCCGCTCCATGGAGGACCCGGCACTGGTGCGGCGGCTGGCCAGTGAGCGCGTGCCGCTGACCGTGTGCCCACTGTCCAACGTATGCCTGCGGGTGGTAGACACCCTCGCCGATCATCCCCTCCCACAGATGCTGAAGCGGGGGATCGTGGCCACCGTCAACAGCGACGACCCGCCCTACTTCGGCGGCTACGTGGACGCCAACTACGCGGCCATCCGCGAGCACTGCGGCATCACTCCCAGCCAGATCGAGACCCTCGCGCTGAACTCCTTCGACGCCGCGTTCATCGACGACTCCCGCCGTCAGCAATGGAAACGAGAGGTACGCCCGGCCGCTCCGGCATCCGGTTGAGGACGGCTTACGAGGCCATCGTCAAATTATTTTGATTGAAATTCTCTTTTTACGGTTCACTCAGCCAATCGCGGATCCTGGAGCCGCCGGGGCGATGGATACCCTGTCGTGGTGAACTCACCCGTGATCACCGCAGACGCTGCGGGTACCTGGCAACTGGGCGACGTGACGGTCAACCGTCTCGGGTTCGGCGCGATGCGGCTGACCGGCAACCGTCCCTTCGGTGACGGTGCCGCCAGCGACCGCGATCAATCCATCGCCGTGCTGCGCCGCGCCGTTGAGCTCGGCGTCAACCACATCGACACCGCCTCGTTCTACTTCTCCCCGCTGCGCTCGGCCAACGAGCTGATCAACACGGCGCTCGCACCGTACCCGGACGACCTGACGATCGTGACCAAGGTGGGGCCGGGCCGCGACCCGTGGGGGGAGTGGTATTCGGCCACCCCGGAGCAGCTGCGCGGCCAGGTCGAGGAGAACCTCCGCCAGCTCGGCCGGGACCACCTCGACGTGGTCAACCTGCGCCGGATGCGCCAGGAGTCCATCGCCGAGCACTTCGGCGCCCTCGCCGGGCTGCGTGACGCCGGCCTGATCCGGCACCTCGGAGTCTCGGACGTCACGACCGCGCAGCTGGCCGAGGCGCTGGCCATCGCGCCGGTGGTCTGCGTGCAGAACAGGTTCAGCCTGGAGATGCCCGGGCACCCGGACGTGCTGCGGGCCTGCCAGGACCGGGGCATCGCGTTCGTGCCGTTCTTCGCGATCGCGGGGGACCGCCGCGCGGCCGGCGGCAGCGGCACCGAGCCCAGCCAGCTGGTGGAGGTGGCCCGCCGGCACGGAGCCACCCCCGCCCAGGTCCGGCTGGCCTGGACGCTGCACCAGGCACCGAACGTGCTGGCGATCCCCGGCACCGGCAACCCCGGTCACCTCGCCGAGAACGTCGCCGCCGGTGCGCTCCGCCTCACCGGCGAGGACCTGGCCCTGCTCGCCACCGTGGCCTGACCCAACGGTGCGGTTAGCCGCCGTCCAGGTCGGCGCGGCGGACGCGGATCATGGCGACCGCGGCCACCAGCGTGAGCAGCGCGATCCCGGCGGCGACCAGGAAGGCCCGGTCGAAACCGGCCGCCAGCGCGGCCGTCCGGGCAGTCCCGGCGGCATGGGCGCTGTCCGAGACCACTGTCCAGGCCACGGTGCCCAGCACCGCGAGGCCGATGGAGCCGCCCACCTGGCGGCCGGTGTTGAGCAGGCTGGCGGCCGCTCCCGAGTCCGCCTCGCCGACGCCGGCCAGGGCCACCAGCGGCAGCGGAACGAACAGCAGGCCGAGCCCGGCCGCCGTCAGCAGGGTCGGCCCAAGCAGGCCGCCAGCGTAGCTGCCGTGCGCGGACAGCCGGGACAGCCAGTACAGGCCCGCGGCGCTGGCGACGGCGCCGGCCAGCAGCAGCGGCCGCGCGCCGGTCCGTGACACCAGCCGGGTGGCGGCGGCGGAGGCCACCAGCACCGCGGCCGTCAGCGGCAGGAATGCCACTCCCGCCCTGAGCGCGGAGTAACCCCACACGTCCTGCACGAACAGGGTCAGGAAGAAGAACATGCCGAAGACCGCGGTCCCCACTCCGAGCATCATGAGGTTCGCGCCGACCCGGTCCCGGCTGCGCAGCAGCCGCACCGGCAGCAGCGCATGGCGGCTGCGCGCCTCGATGAACGCGAACGCGGCGA
Organism: Streptosporangiaceae bacterium; assembly: GCA_035308365.1. GTDB lineage: Bacteria > Actinomycetota > Actinomycetes > Streptosporangiales > Streptosporangiaceae > PALSA-505. Next base: position 15,944 of record DATGGU010000120.1, on the reverse strand, counting down.
GCAGCCCGGCACCGGCCGTCAGCGCGGCCACCACCTTGGCGTCACCCCAGTGGGATGTGCCGTCCAGGCTGGTCGCGGCGTTGGCCAGCCCGTAGACGAGCGCGGTCACTCCGCCGGTTCCGGTGATGATGCCGGGCAGGTCGAACCGGCCAGGCCGGCCCGCGGCGGCGGGCAGCACGATCAGGGCGGCGAGCGCGGCGGCGATGCCGATCGGCACGTTGACGAACAGCACCCACCGCCAGGACGCGTAGGTGACGAGCAGGCCCCCGGCGAGCAGCCCGGCCGCGCCGCCGGCCACGCTCATCGCGGCGTACACGCCCATCGCCCGGTTGCGCGGCGGGCCCTCGCGGAACGTGGTCGCGATCAGCGCCAGCGCGGTGGGCGCGACGATCGCGCCGCCGGCGCCCTGAACGGCCCGGGCCGCCAGCAGCCAGGCCTGGGAGGTGGCCAGCCCGCCGGCCAGAGAGGCGGCCGAGAACAGCAGCAGGCCGGCGACGAACATCCGGCGCCGGCCGAGCAGGTCACCGGCACGGCCGCCGAGCAGCAGCAGCCCGCCGAACGCCAGGGCATAGCCGTTCACCACCCACTCCAGCCCGCTGCCGGAGAATCGCAGCGCCGTCTGGATGTGCGGCAGCGCGACGTTGACGATGGTCGAGTCGAGCACGACCATCAGCTGCGCGGTCGCGATGACCAGCAGTGCCAGGCCAGGGTGGCGGCCGCCGGTTCGGTCGCGGATTGTGCCGGGCGCGGAAAGAGTCGTTGTCATACCTGCGATGCTGGCCGCCGGACAGTCCGCCTGTCGTCCCGCGCTGGAGGTGACTTCCCGCTGGTCAGAATGGATGTGGTCGGCCGCCGGAGTACCACACGGGGAGTAGCAGGCAATAGCTACCGCGGGCCGGCGCGCCAGCGGCAGGACCCACGTACGCTTCGGAGAATGCGCGACGATCGCAGCAGGCAAAGGTTCTACGCGGCCGGATGGCTCATCTCGGCGGGTGTCATGGTGGTGACGTTCCGGATGTGGCAGCTTCACGTCCGCGAGGCCGAGCAGCGGGCCGAAGAGGCGGAGCGGACAAGGGACGAAGCGGCCCGGCGCCGGGCGATGGAGGAACGGCTGCGCATCGCCCGCGAGCTGCATGATTCACTGACGCACAGCATCTCGGTGATCCAGGTTCAGGCGGGCGTGGCCGAGCACCTCGCGCGCAAGCGCGGCGAGGAAGTGCCGCCGGCGCTGCTGGCGATCCGCGAGGCCGGCGCGGACGCGGCGCGGGAACTGCGCGCGACGCTCAGCGTGCTGCGCAGCACGGAAGATGGTGACGTCAGCGGCCTGTGTCAGCTGGACAGCCTGGTGGCACGTGCTCGTGCGGCGGGGCTCTCGGTGACGGTGACCGTAACCGGCGCCGAGCGGCCCCTTCCGGCCGACGTGGACGGGGCGGCCTACCGGATCGTGCAGGAAGCGCTCACCAACGTGAGCCGTCACGCCGGCCTGGCGCATGCGTCGGTGTGCCTGCAGTACACACCCGAGGCCCTGACCGTCCAGATCGACAACGACGGCCCCGGCGGTGATGCCCGCCCGGCCGGCACCGGCCTCGGCCTTATCGGCATGCGGGAACGGGTATCCGCCCTCGGCGGCCGGCTGCACGCCGGACCGCGGCACGGCGGCGGCTTCCAGGTGCGCGCCGAGCTCCCCGTACAGGCACAACCATGATCAGGATCCTGCTGGCCGACGACCAGTCGCTGATCCGCAGCGGCATCCGGGCACTGCTGGAAGCGGAAGACGACATCGAGGTGGCCGGCGAGGCCACCGATGGACGGGAGGCGGTGGCGCTGGCCGTCGAGCACCGTCCGGACATCGCGCTGGTGGACATCCAGATGCCGGTGCTTGACGGCCTCGAGGCCACCAGGCAGATCGTCGCGGACTCACGCCTTGCCGGCGTGCGCGTGGTGATCCTCACCAACTTCGGCCTCGACGAGTACATCTTCGCGGCGCTGCGGGCAGGCGCGAGCGGGTTCCTGCTGAAGGACACCCAGCCGGCCGAGCTGCTGCAGGGGCTGCGCGTCGTCATGCGCGGAGACGCGATCCTGTCCCCGGCGATGACCCGCCGCCTGATCAGCGAGTTCGTCGCCCGGCCACCGGACGCGATCGCCGCGGCCGGGATGGAAACCCTCACCAACCGGGAACGCGAGGTGGTAGCCCTGGTCGCGCACGGCCTGTCCAACGACGAGATCGCCGAGGCCTTGGTGCTCAGCCCCGCCACGGCCAAGACCCACGTCAGCCGTGCGATGGTCAAGCTCGGCGCCCGCGACCGGGCCCAGCTCGTCGTCTTCGCCTACCAGGCCGGCCTGGTCGCCCCCCGCTCCGCCGGGCAGCCGCTGGGCCGGTAAAGACGCCAGAACCTCGCGGCCCGGCCTATGGTGCAGGCACCCGCTCGGTGGGTGTAGCTGGGAACGGGCGGGTCACGCTAGCGTTATGCCGGGATTCGTGACATTGGGCGGCGGTGGGGAGACGGCATGTCACTCAGGGGCCCGCTGGGTACAGCGGTGGAGTATTCGGCTCTGGCCGGCCCGGCCATCCGTAGCTGACGGTATCAGGGCATTGGCGCGGCACTCTTGTGGACGTGTGGGGCAGGGATGCGGAGCTGGCTCAGATCGACCGCTGGCTGCGGGCGGGCGCGCCGGAGGCGGCCGAGCCTGGCTTAACCGGTGGTGCCCTGGTCCTTGAGGGGGAGCCAGGCATCGGCAAGACCACGCTGTGGAGCGAGGCGGTTCACCGTGCCCGCCTGACCGGATGTCAGGTGCTGTCGTGCTGCCCGGTCCCGTCGGAGGCCGGGCTGCCGCATGTCGCCCTGGCCGACCTGCTGAGGGCGGTACCGGCCGGGACCTTCGAGTGCCTTCCGGTACCGCAGCGGCGGCCGCTGGAGGTCGCGCTGCTGCGGGAGGAAGCAGGTGAGGGTGCCCTTGAGCCCCGGGCGGTGAGCACCGGGCTCACCGCGTTGCTCGGCGCGCTGGCGCAGGCGGGTCCGCTGCTGCTGGCGGTCGATGACGCTCAATGGCTCGACCAGGCGTCCGCGCGGGCGCTGGCGTTCGCGCTGCGGCGGCTGGAACAGCGGCGGGTGCGTCTGGTCGCCGCGGTCCGGATGGAGGTGCCGGGCGGGCGGCCGCCACAGGAGCGGCCGGGCGGGAAGCTCGCCCCGCGGGCTGGCGGGTTCGCGGTGATCGAGGCATCGCTGGACGGGCAGGCGCTGTCGCGCCTGCCGGTGGGGCCGCTCACCGTGGCGAGCATGCACCAGATGTTCCATCAGGTGCTGGGCGCCTCGTTCCCGCGGCCGGTGCTGGTACGGATCCACCAGGCTGCGGGCGGCAACCCGTTCTACGGGCTGGAGATCGCGCGCGAGGTGCGGCGCGCCGGGGTTCCGCCGCCAGGCCAGCCGTTGCCTGTTCCGGCCGATCAGCGTGATCTGGCGTTGCTGCGGTTGCGCCGGCTGCCCCGCGCCACCAGGAAGGTTCTGGTGGGGATCTCTGCCATGTCCAGCGCTTCCGCCAGCGACCTGGACCTGGCGGCGCTGGCGCCGGCCGAACGGGCGGGCATCGTGGTAGTGCGTCCCGGCGGCCGGGTGGAGTTCGGTCACCCGCTGTTCGGGTCGGCGCTGTACTCGTCGCTGGCCGAGGTGGACCGGCGGGCACTCCACCGCCGTCTGGCGCAGCGGGCAGCCAGCCTGGAGGAACGGGCCCGGCATCTGGCTCTGGCGGCGGCAGGCCCGGACGACGCGACCGCGGCCGAACTGGACCGCGCCGCTGCGGCGGCCAGCGCGCGGGGGGCCGCGGACGTGGCCGTCGAGCTGAAGGAGCTGGCCTGCCAGCTCACCCCGCCGGAGGACCGGCCGGCCCAGCTCCGGCGGGGCATCGAGCTGGCCGAGCGCCGCTACTTCGCTGGCGACCCGGGCGGCGCCCGCCGGGAACTGGAACGCTGGCTGGATACGCTGCCGCCTGGTGAAGACCGGGCCCGCGTTCTCCTGGAACTGGGCAGCATCCACTCGGTACAGGGGGAGGGAGAGGCTGGCCGGGAGCTGATGATACGGGCACTCGGTGAGGCGCACACTCCCGGGCTGCGCGCTCGTATCCACGCCCGAATCGCATCCGAGGCTGATGACGCCGACATCGGGGTGGAACACGCCGAGGCGGCGCTGGCGCAGCTCGATGAGCGCGACGACCCACAGCTCTACTCGTTCGCCCTGCACAATGCCGCCCTGTTCAAGCTCTATTCGGGCCGGGGCGCTGATCACGCCGCCATCGAGAAGGGAGTACGCCTGCGGCGGGAGGCGGCAGGCTGGGAGATGAGCACCGTCCCGGCCTTCTGGGCGCGCAACCTCGATGACTTCGGCACCGCCCGGCGCCATTTCGAAGATCTGCTCCGGGCGTTCCGGGAGCGTGGAGACGAGGCGAGCATCTCCGGCATGCTGACCCACGTGGCCCGTCTGGAGGCGATGACGGGGCACATGGGCCGGGCCCGGGCGCTGGCGGAGGAAGCACTGGACCTCGCCGGGCAGACCGAGCAGGGGCTGTATCTCACCATGGCGCTGTGCGTCAAGGCGCACGTCTGCGTCTACGCCGGTGACCTGGGCGAAGCACGCCTGCTGATCGGGGAGATGATGCGCCGTCTCGGCGACCACCCGGACATCATCCTGGAAGGAATGGCCCGGATGGTCCTCGGTGCTGCCGCCCTGGCGGCGGGGGACCTCGCCGAGGCTGACCGGCAGCTGTCCAGATCCGATGAGATCGAAGAGCTGATGCACCACCGCGAGCCCGCTACCAACCGGTGCCAGGCCGACCACGCGGAAGCGGTCATCGGGCTCGGCGACCTCGAGCGCGGCGAACGCCTGGTCCAGCGGCTGGAGGCCCGCGCGTCGGCGCTGCCACGCCCGTGGATCAACGCGGTCGCGGCCCGGTGCCGCGGGCTGCTGAACGCCGCCGCCGGTGACCTCGACGCCGCACTCGCCGATTACCAGCGGGCGCTGGCGGCGCACGCGACCCTTGATATGCCCATCGAGCTGGGGCGGACGCTGCTGGCGCTGGGCCGGCTGCACCGGCGCCGTAACGAGCGGCAGCGCGCGCAGGAATGCCTGGAGCGCGCGGCCACCGTGTTCGAGTCGTGTGGTGCGGGTGCCTGGGTGGCTGTCACCGCCACCGAACTCCGCCGGGCTCGCGGGCGGCGAGGCCCCGGTGCCCAGCTCACCGCCACCCAACGTCAAATCTGCGAGCTTGCCGCGGCCGGGCTGCGCAACTCCGAGATCGCGGCCCGGCTGTTTCTGTCCGGGAAAACGGTGGAGGCGAACCTGTCCCAGGCCTACCGCAAGCTCGGCATCCGGTCCCGCACCGAACTGGCGGCCCAACTGGCCGCCGCCGGAGAAACCATAGGGTTTTCCCCGATGCGGCCGCCTGCCCGCAATACCTAGCGTCTGCCATACGGGCCGGACAGGTATGGGGGCGCGCCGCGACGGCCATCTCCCATCCCGGATCCACGCAGGAGGGAGTTCTGGCATGCGGGCGACAGCGAAGACCAGCGGGATGTGTGGACGGGGCGGTGGCCGGCCGGCGCGTGGCGTGATCGCCGCGGCGATCCTGGCGGCAGCGGGCCTGGTCACCGGCGGCACCTGGGTGGGCACCCTGGCACCGGCCGCCGCGGCCTCAGCGGCCAGCCCCCATGGCCACTACGGGGTCCTGCATGAGATGCCGGCCTCTGCGCGCCACGTCAGGCCGGCGTCACGGACCGGCCGGCCCGTCGCACGGCCGTTCCTCGTACCGGATCCGGGAGCGTTCGCCCGCCAGAAGGCGGCGGCCAACACAAGGCGGCCGCACCCCGACAGCCAGGCCATGGCCACGACATCGCATCTGCGGCCGATGATCACATCGTTCTCCGCACCGCTCGCCCAGGACACGTTCCCTGGCGGCACCGACCCGCGTGCCGTCCCGCCCGACACGTCGGTGGCGGCCAGTGATTCGTCCGTCGTCGAGGAGATGAATAACTCCGCGTTCATCTTCACCAAGGGCGGCCACCTGCTCCAGTCGTTCGACCTGCGGTCGTTCTACGGCGTGACGGCGCCCACAGAATCCGTCACCGACCCCCGGATCGTCTGGGACAGCGATTCGGGCCTGTGGTTCTCCACCATCCTGCAATGCACGGCCGGCTCCACCGGTAAGTGCGACGGCACCCCGGACGCGGTCCTGCTGGCGGTGAGCCTGAGCCCGGACCCGAACCCGGCCAACTGGAAGGTCTACATCGTCGACAACGAGACGTCGGGCATCATCGACGACCAGCCGTGGATCGGGTTCAGCTCGGACAAGGTGGTGGTGGCGTTCAACCAGTACTCCTCACCCGGCTCGTTCAGCAACGACGAGATGGTCGTCATCCAGAAATCCGATCTCGTAGCCGCGGTGCCCCTGCCCCAGATGACGTCGTTCAACATGAACTCCGGGCTCAACCACCGGTTCGGGATCGTCCCGGCCGTGCCCACCCCGTCGGACGCGCTCGGCTTCAACGCCTTCGCGGCCTACCACGGCTCCGATGCCCTGGGCCAGTACGCCTCGACGCTCACCATCACCGGAACACCCGCGGCCGCGGACGTCGGCTACACCGAAGCGGGGCCGGGGATCAACGGCATGAGCACACCGCCGTCCGCAACGCAGCCCGGGGCGCCGAACTCCATCGCCACCGACGACAACCGGTTCGAATCCGTCACTTTGACCAACGGCAACCTGTGGATCGGTGCCACCGACTCCTGCACCCCGCCGGGTGACACGTCATCCCGGGCCTGCGCCAGGATCATCGAGGTCAAGCTTGCCCCATCGCCGGCGGTGGTGTCCGATACCGACCTCGCCCACGTGGGCGAGGACCTCTACTATCCGGCGCTGCTGGCCTCGGCGTGCAGCGACATCCTCTACCTCACCTACACGATGTCCTCGGCCAAGCAGTTCCCCACCGCCGAGGTGGCCACCTCGCCGATCCCGCTCGCCCCGGTGTTCACCACCCAGGACTACGGATCGGGAACCGTCAAATACAAGGGTTCCTCGCTCGAAAAAACACCCCCGTTCCGCTGGGGCGATTACTCGGGCATCTCCCCGGACGGCTCGGACTTCTGCTCCCACGGCCCGTGGTTCGCGGCCGAGATCGGCGGCACGACCGCAGGGCAGCCCAACTGGACCACCAGCGTCGGGCAGTTCACCCACGACGCCCCCGTGGTCGACAACATCACGCCCAAGGAGGGATCCCCGGGCACCCAGGTGGCGATCTCCGGCACGTCGTTCACCCCGGGATCCGTCGTGCTGTTCGGCGCGACACCGGCCAAGTCGGTCTCGTTCGCTGACGGTGACGATCTGGTGGCCGTCGCGCCGCCGCACACCCCGGCGACCGTGGATGTCACGGTCACCACGCCGCTGGGCACCAGCCCGGTCACCGCGGACGACCGGTTCACCTATCCAGTGCTGGCCTTCACCGCGAACTCCGGCGCGGGCGACGTGACCGGCTTCGACACCTCGACCCTGAACCCCGTCGGCACCATCAAGCTCGGCGGCCCCACCACTCCGCAGGAGATCGCCATCGCGCCCGATGCGACCACGGCGTTCGTCACCGACGCCGCCTCGGGCTCGGTGATACCCATCAACCTGGCCAACCACCTGGAGGAACCGCCCATCCCCACCGGTGCGGGAGCCTCGGGAATCGCGCTCACCCCCGACGGGCACTACGCGGTCGTCGCGAACACCACCGCCAGCACCATCACCAGGATCGACCTGACCACCACCCCGCCCACCGTGTCGGCGCCGCTGCCCGTGCCGGCCGGCCCCACCCAGGTGGCCATCTCGCCCGACGGCTCGACCGCCTACGTCACGAGCTTCACCGGCAACGCCGTGTCGGTGGTGAACGTCAACCCCTTCACCCTCGGGCCGCCGATCTCCGTGGTGGCCCCCTGGGGGGACACCGTCAGCCCGGACGGCGCGGACCTGTGGGTCACCAGCCCCAACATCCCTGGCCGCGGCGGCGTGGTGTATGAAATCTCCACGATCTTCCACACCATCCAGTCGGTGCAGTTGGGCCAGAGCGACCCGCACGGGATCGTCGAGACCCCGGACCAGAGCAAGGTCTTCACCGCCGACGAGGCCAACAACTCGGTCACCGAGATCTTCCCGGGATCGCCGCCAGCGCTCGGTCCCACCGTCATGGCCGGGCCTGGCGCGCTGGAACTCGCCGCGACCCCCGACAGTTCGACGGTGTTCGCCACCGACAACGGCGCAAACACCGACACCCCGGTCATGACCGCGGGACCCGCACCCGGGCCTCCCATCCCGGCCGACACCGCGCCGTACGGCATCGCCCTTACCCGGCCGCTGGTGCCCGGTTGCCCGTCGTTCGGCCTGTCCGCGCTCACCCTGGGGTTCACCCCGGCAAGCGCGACCGCGCGAAGCCTGATCGTGGAGGTCGGGGACGTCTTCTCGTGTGACTGGACCTCGCCGCTCACGATCGTGACGACCACGGCCGTGCCGTCCGGGTGCCCGTCGGTCAAGGTACCCAACCGGACCTTCACCCCGGTCATCGGCGACAACCCGCTGATCCGCGGCTTCAAGGCCCCCGGCTGTCCTGGCACCTACACCGAAACGATGAAGCTCAGGACCGGGACCACCACGATCACCACCGCCACCGCCTCCTACCAGATCGCAAAATCCGGCATGGGCGGGTAGGCATGTCCACCGCGCTGTCGTAAGCGGGACGCTGCCGTAAGCGGGCACAGCCTTACGGTCGTGAGCGTAATGAGCAGAACGATTACAACGTGCTTTACGCGCAATTGAACGTAATGCGCAGAGCGCGCTTTATGCGGGCATTGAGCGTAAGCGTGACACGGGCCGGGCGGGCACCTTAGATTCCCCGGCATGCGAGATTTCTGATTCCGCCAGATGTCAGCATAGCCGGTATCGAACTCGCCACGGTCACCAAGCGTTTCCTGACCCCGGGCGGGACCGCGTTCACCTGGCACATTTGAGACCCGCGGCTAACATGACCAGCCTTTGGATATACCGTGACCCGCGATCCCATAAGAATGCCCGGCTTGCCCGCAGCCCCGCCAGCCACACCACGCACTGCTCACAGCAGTCATTAAGCAAAGGGTAAAAGAGCCAGAACGCCGGCGTCATGGGTAAATGTTGGCATTCAATTCTAATTGAAGCCGGCGGCCGGCCGCGGCATGTGTCCTTGACGTGGCTGTTTGGCCGGGGTGATAGTCATTCAGGTGAAGCGTTCCCGCAGTGTCTGTGCGGCCTGCGGTCTGAGGAAGGACCTTCGATGGGCTTACCGGCTGCTGGAACCGTGGTGGTGCGTGCCGCTGTCGCCGTAATGCTGGGCCTGGTGGGCGTGGCCGCCGCGGTTCCGGCGGCGCAGGCGGCGGCGGCGCCTGTCGTTGAGGTCAGCGGAAACTGTGGCGGGCAGAACGCCGAGGTCGAGGAGGCCACCGCGGCGCCGGCTTTGATCTACCAGGTGTGGATCGGGTGCGGCGGGATCGGGTTTGCCCGGTCCACCGATGGCGGTGCCAGCTACGGCGCTGCGGTGGAGATGCCAGGGTCGGGTGGTGGCTGGGATCCGGCGATCGCGGTCGGCCCGGCCGGCACCGTGTACGTGTCCTACATGCTGTCCTCGGGCGGGTATGACTATCCGGTGGTGTCGGCCTCCTTCGACCAGGGTGCGACCTTCACCCAGACCACCGCGGTGCGCCCGCCGGCCAGCGGGAACTGGGGCGACCGGGATTTCATCACGGTCGGCCCGGATGGCACCATCTACCTCACCTGGGATTACGGCCCGGACGCGTCCAAGGTGCAGTTGCTGTGCAGTTCCGGCGGCTCGTGCGCGTACTCCACCGGGGACCTGAACGCGGTGGTGCAGAAGTCCACCGACGGCGGCCTGAGTTTCGGCCCGATCACCCCGATCGGCCCGGGTTACCCGATCATGGGCGGATACAGTGCCCCGGTCCTGGTCGCCCCGTCCGGCCAGGTCGACGCGCTGTACTGGGGGCACCAGACCGACCCGAACACCTATGCCCTGTCACCGGGCTATGAGTATTTCACCGACTCCACCGACGGCGGCAGCACCTGGTCGTCCGCCCCGCAGCAGCTCGACCCCGCACTGGGATCGATCGCGTTGCCCACCTGGTGGATCGACGGGGATCTGGCCGTCGACTCCGGCGGCACCCTGTACGCCACCTGGGACACCCAGACCTCCGCAGGAGACACCGGATACCTGACCTACTCCACCGACGGCGGGACGACCTGGTCTGCCCCGGTGCGGGTGACCCCCGACACCGACAACGCAATGCATAACGTGGAAGTGACCGGCGGCGGGCCCGGCATCGCATACGTCGCCTGGCAGACCAGCGCGCCCTCCCAGGGGTACGCGACCTACCTGCAGACCTTCTCCACCACCACCGGCCTGGTGGGCACGCCCACCCAGATTTCCACCGCCTACGGCAATCCTTCGGTCTGGCCCGGCGACACCTTCGGCCTGGCCACCCTGTCCGGCAACCAGATCGCGCTGAGCTGGGGCAGCGCCAACGGCACCAGCTCCACCTCCGAGATCTACGCCACCGTCGTCCCGGCCACCGACTTCACCCTCTCCGCCAGCCCCGCATCCGGGACGGCCGTGCCGGGCAGCCCGGCCACAACGACCGTGACCACCACCGCGACCGGCGGTGACACCGAAACGGTCAGCCTGTCCGCCACCGGCCTGCCCACCGGCACGACCGCCGCCTTCAACCCGGCCTCGGTCACCCCCGGCGGCTCATCCACCCTGACCCTGTCCACCAGTGCGGCCACCCCACCCGGCAGCTACCCGATCACCATCACCGGAACCGGGACCAGCAACACGCATAGCACCACCTACACCCTCACCGTCACCGCACGCACCAACGCCATCACCAACGGCGGGTTCGAGACCGGCACCCTGACCGGCTGGAGCTGCGGCGGGCAGGCCGCAGTCTGCTCGGTCACCACCAGCAACCCGCACAGCGGCACGTACGCGGCGATTCTCGGCTCGGCCAGCCCGACCAACGGAACCTCGTCCCTCACCCAGACCTTCACCGCGCCTGCGGGCAGCGCCACCCTGTCGTTCTGGTACAACGTCACCTGCCCCGACACCGTCAACCACGACTGGGCCACCGCCACCCTGAAAGACAACACCACCGCCACCACCAAGACCGTGCTGCCCAAGACCTGCGCCACCAGTTCCGGGTGGAAGCAGATCACCGCCACCATCACCGCCGGGCACTCCTACACCCTCACTCTCACCAGCAAAGACGACAACCACCCCGGCAACCCGACGCACACCGAATACGACGACGTGGCCACCTCCTGACCACACCGCGATTGTGCGAGGGCTGAGGGCAGCTGCGGGTTAGGTGCCGTTGAAGCAGGCCGGCACGGCCAGCACCCGGAGCCGTCGCGCCCGGCGCCGGCCTTGCCCTGCTCACGCGGGCATGGGACCAAGTTTTCCCAACGCGGAGCACGGTGGCGGCGTCTACACATCTGAGCAGGGCGTCGCGGACTGCTCGCCGTGAGGCCGGGTCCGCCGGACCGGGCCGGAACGAAAGGACAGTTCGATGCCTACGTACTTAGTCCAGGGCAGGAGTGCGATAGCAGGGGCGGCGGCGGTGGCCGTGCTGGGCCTGACCGGTGTCAGCGCCGGGTCCGCCGTGGCCGGCGTCGCACGGGCGCCGTCGGCCAGGCCGCAGATCGCTTACGTGGTGAGCCTGGATGCCAACACGGTGACCCCGATCGATACGGCCACCAACACGGCCGGCAAAGCCATCAAGGTCGGGATCAACCCGAATGCCATAGCTATTACCCCGAACGGTAAGACCGCCTACGTCACCAACTCGGGCTCGGACACGGTGACGCCGATCAGCACCGCCACCAACACGGCCGGCAAGCGCATCACGGTCGGAGCCCATCCCGCCTTCGTGGCGATCACGCCGAACGGCAAGACCGCGTATGTGAGCAGCGGTAACGGCACGGTGACGCCGATCAGCACGGGCACAGACAAGGCCGGGAAGGCGATCAAGGTCGCGGGCGCCGGGTACCTGGCGATCACACCGGACGGCACCACCGTCTACGTGGCGAGCAGCAACGGCACGGTCACGCCGGTCAGCACGGCCACGAACAAGGCCAAGACGCCGATCAAGGTCGGGAAGACGGCCGGCGAGATAGCGATCACGCCGAACGGGGAGACCGCCTACGTCACCATCGGCATCGGGGACGAATCGGCCGACACCGTGCGGCCGATCAATATCGCTACCAACAAGGCCGGGAAGGCGATCGTGGTGGGAACCGCCCCCAGCGCGATCATCATCACGCCAGACGGCAAGACCGCGTACGTGGCCTGCTTCTACGTCCACTACCCCATCACCCAGGGCCGCGTCTACCCGATCAACGTCGCCACCGGCCAGGTGGGCAAGTTCATCACGGTGGCCGGTTTCCCCACGCATTTCGCCGTCACCCCGAGCGGGACGACCCTCTACGTCACCACCGGCCAGAACGTGACGCCGGTCCACACCCAGACCCGGACGGCAGGCCGCCCGTTCCCGGCCGGATTCGGCCCGTGGGCCATCGCGCTCACCGCGAGCGGCGCGATGGGCTACGTGACCGATGACGGCACCGGTATGCACCCCGGGCACACAGTGACACCATTCCGCACCAAAACCAACACCACCGGCAAGCCAATCAAGGTAGGGCTCAGCCCGGTCGCCATCGCCCTCACACCGTGACGGCGGCCGCTGGGAAGGTCCGGGCTGCGGTCGTATGAACCTGACCGCGGCCTGGTCCGTGGTAATGACTGGCGGGGAACCTATGCCATGCTGCGCGCCCGGGCCAGCGCAATAGGCCCTTGGGAGAGATTCGCCAAATAGCACGATTCCGCCGGAGTGGGGCCAGCGCATGCTGGGCTCCACTCCGGCGCCGGACAGCGCCTGGGCCGGCGTGGTGGCCGGCCATCCGGGCTGGGTGTAATCGCTGTAGTCCCAGGTGCGCACGCTGTCGAGTCCGCCCTATACCGTCTGAGTATGGCTAACAAGAGGCCCAGCCCCGATGACGCAGCCACCGCCCGGCGGATCCTGCTCGACGGGCTGGCCCGAGACACCCAGATATTCGGCTTGCTGGGCGAGCTGGAGCCGTTGCATCCGCGCAACAACACCTTCCCCGGCGAGGTTTTCCTCCACGTCGCTGCCGATGCGCTGGACTGGTGCCGGGCCAGCCGCACCAGGCCGCTGGATTTGGCAGGACTGCGGGAGCGATTCTTGCCCGAATGCAGGTTCCGCGGCCGGCAACACAAGAAGCTCCAATACGCCATCCTGGCCGCGGCAGCACTGCACGGCGGGGCCGAGCCGGACCTGCTCGATGAGGTTGCCTGGTGGCAGACCGACGACTTCTGGGAATACGCCCTCTACGCAGCCATCGCCTATCTTCGGGCCGCCGCCAGCCGGGTCGGCGTGCCTATCCGCCAGGCATGTCAGGAACTCGCCGGGCCGGCGCAGAACACCCAGATCGGCATCACCTGAAGCGGAAGCCGTGGTGGCTGCTGTCGCGGTGGATCTTTTGGAGGCCAGGCTAAGGGACGTACCAGCAGGGGGTCCGCCCATCTGGAACGTTAAGCACGCCGCCCTGAATGCAGGTGCCGGGATTGAAGAACTCGTTTAGCTGGAATGTGTAGCCGGCCGTGCCGGAAGCAGTCCGAATAACGGTGCCGTTGATCAGCAGTCGATAAGTCTCATCGGTGCCAAGGTTCCACGGGTTCCATACCTTAACCCAATATATAAACGGATTGCCGGCGCTGCCGTTATACACATATTCGCATGCATTTCCTTCACCGCCGCTGCACACCTGGCCCGAGGCGCTCGCGGGCGCGGCCAGGCCGAGCAGCATCGCGGCACACGCGACCACCACGGCAACCACTTTGCGAAGTTGAGTCCATTGGGGACGGGGGCGAGGTAACGACACGATGACCTCCGCATGAGAGAATTGGCCGTATCATCACACCTGCGCCCAGCCGTGTCAAGGATTGGAGAAGCTGATCGCAGTTCGTCAAGGAGCGTTTTTCATCCTGATCTGGCTGGCTGCCTTGAGTGTCACAGGATTATCGCTGGGCGGCGTGTCTTAGCCTGAATCCACCGTGTCATTAGGGGGATTGTGCGGGCGTGTCGACCCGAAAGGGTGTCCTCTGAACTGGGACGATGGGAGTTGCTGATGCTTGCGTCGTGCCCGTTGGCGGGACACGTCGCAGATGCGATTGCTACATGATCTGGCCAGGACACACGCGTCCTTGATGACCCGAATCTTGTGATGGAGCCCCTGGCACATCCGCCGGGCAGGAACCCCGTGACCTCCGCTCCCGACAGGTAGGCCAGTTCACCGGACCGGGCCCGCTGGCCAGGAAACGGCGCGCCAGCTTCTCGTAGCGCAGCACAGTCGCCGGGGCCAGCCTTATCCCCCTCATCCCCGGTCAGACCCCATCCGCCTTCTCCGTGGGCTCGGCATGATAAGCGTTAGCTGATCAAATACAAAAGATCAGAGTGAGCATAGCCTCAGACTCCGGAACGTAGCACAGCATCAAGTAACGTTTGCCGGGCTGACGAGGCGGAGTCGCCAGTGTGGAGCGCCGTGACCGGCACGACGACCCGGAGGACCCGATTTACGCCGTGGTCATGCACGACCCGGAAGGCAATGAGTTCTGCGTCAGTTGAAACTCACGGCGGAATGCCGCCCCCACCCGGTTCTGCGCGACCTGCACACGCCTACGCGGCGCGGATCCGCCGCATCGTGGACTGGGCAAACGTTGCCGCTATGGCACCAGTGAGTGTGGCGAGTGTGCTGGACCCGGCGCCACTTGGTGACGAGCGGCAGCCAAGCTCCCCGGCGCGGCTGGCAGGCAGGCCCGTATCTAGCTGAGCAGGTCAGTAAGCCGAAGGGCGCTGAGACGAATGCGGCACGACCGGCCAGGGCTTCGGTGTCCGCGCTCGCGCCGTGGATGTAGGTGGAGGCGCGGGTGCGGAGCACCGGCAGGCCGAGGACGTAGAGTCCGGGGGCGCCGGTGACCACGCCGCCGTCGTGGCGGATGCGGCCGGTGCGGTCACGCACGGGGATGTGCAGCCAGGAGTGGTCGGGCCGGAAGCCGGTCGCCCACAGGACGGTCGTGATCTCCCCGCTCGACAGGTCCAGTTCCAGCGGCGCCCGGGGATCGACGCGCGTTGGCTCGAAGCGGTGCGGCGGCGGCAGCTCATCGTCGAGCCCCGACGCGGTGGCCCACTCGTCTGCCCGGTTCAGGAACCGGTTCATCTTCAGGTCGGCGAGGGCGCAGGTGTTGGCGAGCGACCCGGAGAACTGGGCGACGCCGTCAGCGATGCGGCCGAGGCGGCCGGCGATGCGGACTCCTCGCGCGGCGAGCGCGTTAAGGTCGGTGATTGCCGCCGGGTTTCCGGTGAGCTGCGGGGAGGGCAGATGGCGGGCCCGCGTAAGGTCATCAATCTCGTCGTAGCGTTCGCCTAGCAGGCCGGTGGCTTCCAGCCACCAGAAGATGTCGCGGCTGCGGTAGCGGCGGGGCAGCCGGACGTGTTCGCCGGCCGCGAGGGTCACCGGGCGGCCGGAGGCGTGGATTTCGGCGGCGAGCTGGATGCCGGTGGCAGATGCGCCGACGACGAGGACCCCGCCATGAGGGAGCCGGCCGGGATCGCGGTAGGTCAGCGGGGTGAGCGTCGTAATCGACTCGGGCACGGCGTCGGCGATGCCCGGGATTGCCGGTCGGCTGCACGCCCCGGTCGCCAGGACCACGGCCCGGGCGCGGAGGAGATCGTCGTTGGCGCCGATCTCGAAGCCCTGCGACACCGTGCGCAGGGTGTGCACGGTGGTGCTCGTGCGTACGGGTGCGG
>DATGGU010000119.1:0-28039 GCA_035308365.1 Streptosporangiaceae bacterium | reverse complement strand
CGTCCGGCTGACAGGCCCGGCGGCCTGTTCTCGTAGGGGGTGCTCAGCACGATCGTCGTCCGGGTGGACACGCCCGCCGCGGCCCGGATTTCCTGCAGCAGGTTTTCCAGCGCCACCGGCGAGGCGACCCGCACCTTGAGTATGTAGTTCTCCTCCCCCGCCACGCTGTGGCAGGCCTCGATCTCCTGCAGGTGCGCCAGGCGCTGTGGTGCGTCGTCGGGTGCGGCGGGATCGAACGGCTTGATGGAGACGAACGCGGTGAGCGGCAGATCCACATCGTCGGGGTTGATCAGGGCGGCGTAGCCGGTGATGACGCCGCGCCGCTCCAGGCGCCGCACCCGCTGGTGCGCCGCGGACACCGACAGTCCGGTCTGCCTGGCCAGCTCGGTGAAGCTCATCCGGCCGTCCCTGGTCAGCAGCGAGACGATCATGCGGTCGATCTCTTCCACGGGGTCACCGTAGCCGGTACTGCCCGTTCCCGCCGAATCATAAAGGCCGGCAGCACGCCTGACCCCTTGAAACATCGCGGCGGGGCGTGCTATCCAGAGACTACAGCGATTACGGACAGTAGTTAAGACATTTCCGCGACACGCCACGTCGCGTAAATAATGTCGGGCGTTCGTTCGGGGGGCGTTGGCGTGCTGTACGCACAGGTCATTGGGGCGGCCGCCCTGGTTGCCGGGGCCGTTTTGATCTGGGCCGGCCTGCCGAAAGCGTTGCGCCCGGCCGTATTCGCGGCACAGATCGCGGATTACGCCGTCGTTCCCCAGGGGTTTACCAGGTTCCTCGCCCGGCTGATTTCCTCATGCGAACTGGCGGCGGGCGTCATGTTGCTGGCCGGACTGTTCGCGCCGCCGTGGCTCAGGCAGGCGGGCGCGGGACTGGCGGCGGGTGGGCCATAACCTCGCCCCGGCCCCGGCCCGCCCCGGCGCGGTCGCGGTCACGGTCATGATCTGGGAGGGAGCGCGGGTGACGGCCGGTGACCTGCGCGCGGCCGAGGCGATCGTGGCGTCGGTGCGTGTCACTCAGAGTAAATAACGAATTGATAACGCGCTTTACACTCCCGTAACAGAGCGCGATCCCCTCTTACCCTGCGCGTGCCGTGACGGTTAGGCTCCGCGACCAGGAGCCAAGAGGCCGCACGTAACGGGAGCAGGACATGGCGCAGATCGTCCTTGACAAGGTGGACAAGGTCTATTCAGGCGGCGTGAAGGCCGTCGACGGCCTGACCCTGGAGATCAAGGATGGCGAGTTCATGGTGCTCGTCGGCCCCTCGGGCTGCGGCAAGTCCACCGCGCTCAGGTCGATCGCCGGCCTCGAGGAAATCAGCGCGGGCACGATCACCATCGGCGAGCGGGTGGTGAACGACCTGCCGCCCAAGGACCGGGACATCGCCATGGTGTTCCAGAACTACGCGCTCTACCCGCACATGACCGTCGAGCAGAACCTGGCCTTCGGCCTGCAGCTCCGCAAGACCCCCAAGGACGAGATCAAGCGGCGGGTCAACGAGGCCGCCCGGATGCTGGGCCTGGAGCAGTACCTCAAGCGCAAGCCGGCCGCGCTGTCCGGTGGCCAGCGGCAGCGGGTGGCCATGGGCCGGGCGATCGTCCGCGAGCCGCAGGCCTTCCTGATGGACGAGCCGCTGTCCAACCTGGACGCCAAGCTGCGCGTGTCCATGCGGGCCTCGCTGAACCAGCTTCACGACCGGCTCGGTGTCACCACCGTGTACGTCACGCACGACCAGGTCGAGGCCATGACGCTCGGGCACCGGGTGTGCGTGCTCAGGGACGGCCGCCTGCAGCAGGTGGACACCCCGCAGAAGCTGTTCGACGCGCCGGTCAACCTGTTCGTGGCCGGTTTCATCGGCTCCCCCGCCATGAACTTCGTGACCGCCGTCCTGGGCCGCGACGGCGGGCCCGCGGTCACCTTCGCCGACTACAAGCTCACGGTGCCGGCGTCCGTGCTGGCAGACAAGCCCGGCCTGGACGGATACTTCGGCCGGGAGATCATCCTTGGCATCCGGCCGTCGGACTTCGAGGACGCCAGCCTGGCCGACCCGGAGTGGGCCAGGATGACGGTCAGCGCCGGGGTGACCGAGGAACTCGGCAGCGAGATCCACGTGATCTTCACGATCGACGCCCCGCCGGTGGAGCACGCCAGCATCGCCGAGGCGGCCAAGGGCGACGAGGGCGAGGACGAGGCCGCCGTCGCGCTGGCCGGCGGCAAGTCGCTGTGGACAGCCCGGGTTGCCGCCCGCAGTTCGGCCCGCCCCGGCAGCCCCATCGAACTCGCCGTGGACACGAACAACCTGCACTTCTTCGACCCGGTGAGCGGCCTGTCCATCGGTCACCCGGAGGCGGACGCCGCCGTCGCGGCCAGCCCGGAGCCAGCGGCCGAGCCCGCGTAACCGGGCACGGCGCTTTCCCCGGCCGGAACCACGTCCTGCAGAAACCGGTCATCTTCCCGCCGCCTTGCGTCCGGACGGCCGGCCGGAAGCGTCCCTACGTCAGCGGCTACTGACGGGCGGCCGGGCGGTTTCCAGCGGCGGCGCGCTGACCGGGCAGTTGAACCGGCATTCCGGCCCCGGGGTGGGGCGGCCGGGCGTCGGCTTGAGCACATCGTTGTCGACGAACAGGGCGGACAGGACGGCACCGGCCGCGAGCAGGCCCGCGCAGATCAGCATCGCGCTGCGGAAACCGGAGGCGAACGCCGCCGCCGTATGGTGCCCGCCGATGGCCAGCCCGACCGCGGCGGGCAGGCCGGCCACGGCCAGCATGCTGGCCGACCGGGCCACCGCGTTGTTGACCCCGCTGGCCACCCCCGCGTGCCTGGCGTCGGCGCTGGCCAGCACCGTGGCGGTCAGCGGCGCCACGGCGAGCGACAGTCCGGCGCCGAAGACGCACACCGCGGGGAAGACGTCGGCGAAATAGGAGGCGTGCAGCCCGGCCCGCGTCATCAGCGCCAGGCCGGCCGCGCAGAGCAGGATGCCGCCCGCCATCAGCCAGCGCGGGCCGGTCCGCTGAGCCAGCGCGCCGGCCCGGGCGGAGAACGCGAGCATCAGCAGGGTCGAGGGCAGCGTGGCCACTCCCGCCTTCAGCGGCGAGTACCCGGACCCTATCTGAAGCTCCAGGATGAGCAGGAAGAACACCGCGCCGAACGCGGCATACACCACGAACGTCACCAGGTTCACGACCGTGAACTGCCGGGACGCGAAGACATCCAGCGGCAGCATCGGCGGCGTGCCGTCATCTGTCCTGCCGTGCCGGCGTTCCACGGCCACGAACCCCACGAACGCGGCCACGCCGATGACCGCCGCCACCGCCACCCGGGCCGTGGAACCCGGGCTTGGTGCCTCGATCAGCGCGTAGCTGATCCCGGCCAGGGCAAGCGCCACGAGCCCGGCACCGCTCACATCGAACCGGCCGTGTGCCATGGGATCCCTGGTCTCCGGCACGTGCCGGGTGGCCACGGCGAGCACGACCGCGGCCAGCGGCAGGTTGAGCAGGAAGACCCAGCGCCAGCCGATGCCGCTGACGATCCAGCCGCCGAGCAGCGGGCCGGCCGCCCCGGCCACCCCGCCCAGACCGGACCACGCCCCCACCGCCTGCGACCGGTCGTCGGGCGCGAAGCTGGCCTGGATGATGGCCAGCGAGCCCGGGGTCAGCAGCGCGCCGCCGATCCCCTGCAGCGCCCGCGCCCCGATCAGCACGCCGATGTTGGGCGCCAGCCCGCACAGCGCCGAGGCCAGGGCGAACCAGGCCACCCCGACGAGGAAGATCTTGCGCCGGCCGTGCCGGTCACCGAGCGAGCCGCCGAGCAGGATCAGCCCGGCCAGGGCCAGCGTGTAGGCGTTGACCGTCCACTGCAGGCCGCCGAGCGAGGTGTGCAGATCCCGGCCGATCGTGGGCAGGGCCACGTTGACGACAGTTCCGTCCAGCATGGCCATGCTCGATCCGAGGACCGTGGCGAGGATCACCCACCGCCCGGTTGGCTGGCCGAGCCTGATCGCCGCCGTGCCCTGCTGCGCTACCGTGACCCACCGCCCTTGCCGAGCCATCTGCCGATCACCATCCGCTGGATCTGGTTGGTCCCCTCCACGATCTGCATGGCCTTGGCTTCCCGCATGAAGCGCTCGGCCGGGAAGTCCTCGACGTAACCGTAGCCGCCGAGGACCTGCACCGCGTCGGTGGCGACCCGCATCGCGGTGTCGCTGGCGAACAGCTTCGCCATCGCCGCCTGCGCGCTGAACTCCAGGCCCGCGTCCTTGCGCCGGGCCGCCTCCAGGTAGAGGGCGCGGGACGCCTCCAGCGCGGTGGCCATGTCGGCGAGCATGAACGAGACGCCCTGGAACTCGGCGATCGGCTTGCCGAACTGCTGACGCTCGCGGGCGTAGTTCACCGCGGTCTCCAGGGCGGCCCTGGCCAGGCCGGTCGAGCAGGCCGCGATCCCGAGGCGGCCCGAGTCCAGCGCGGACAGCGCCAGCGAGAACCCCTGTCCCTCCGCGCCGATCAGGTGATCCCCGGCGACTTTGGCCGAGGAAAAAACCACCTGCGCCGTGGTGGAGCCGCGCATGCCCATCTTGTGCTCGGCCGGCGCCGGGTCCACCCCGGCGGTTCCGGCCGGAACGTGGAAACAGCTGATGCCACGGCTGCGGCCCGGCCCCTCGGAGTCGCCGGAGGTGCGGGCGAACAGCGTGTAGAAGTCGGCCTGCCCGGCGTGGGAGATCCAGGCTTTCACGCCGTCGATCAGGTAGCCGCCGTCGCCGGTGGCCTGGGCTCGGGTGCGCAGCGCCGCGGCATCCGATCCGCAGTGCGGCTCGGACAGACAGTAGGCGCCGAGCAGGTCACCGCCGAGCATGGCCGGCAGCCAGCGTTCCTGCTGCTCCCTGGTGCCAGCGGTGGCCAGCGGGAAACAGGTGAGCGTGTGCACGCTCACCCCGAGGCCAACGGTCAGCCAGGCGCTGGCCAGCTCTTCGACTACCCGCAGGTACACCTCGTAGGGCTGCCCGCCGCCGCCGAATTCCTCCGGGTAGGGCAGGCTGAGCAGGCCCGCCTTGCCCAGCGTGCGGAACGCCTGCCGCGGGAACGCCCCGGCCTTCTCCGCCGCGTCGGCCACCGGGCGCAGCTCCGCGTCCGCGATCTGCCTGGTGAGGTCGAGGAGCGCGGCGGTCTCCTCATCCGCAGCGGCCATCAGATGTCCACGACGATCAGCTCGCGGGTGACGTTGTTGACACGTTCAAAGCCGTCGTCGGTGCACACCACGATGTCCTCGATTCTCGCTCCGTGCGGCCCGGCATAGATTCCCGGCTCGACCGAGAATGCCATGCCGGGCTCCAGCGGCTCGGTATTCCCGGCCACGATGTAGGGATCCTCGTGCGTTTCCAGGCCGATTCCGTGACCGGTCCGGTGAAAGAAGTAATCGCCGAAACCGGCCCGGGTGATGGGCTCCCGGGCTGCCGAGTCCACCTGCTCAGCGGTAATGCCCGGCTTGACCGCCAGGCAGGCCGCCTCCTGCGCTTGTTTGAGCACCTGGTAATAGGCGGCGAACTCGGCGGGAGGCCGGCCGACGGCGTAGGTCCGGGTGCAGTCCGAGCAGTACCCGCTCGGCATCGTGCCGCCGATGTCCACCACGACCGCGTCACCGGCCTCGAGCACCCGGCCGGACAGCTCGTGGTGCGGGCTCGCCGCGTTGGGCCCGGAGGCCACGATCGTGAAGTCGACCCTGGCGTGCCCCTCGGCCACGATCGCCTCGGCGATGTCCGCGCCCACCTCGCGCTCGGTCCGGCCGGGCCGCAGCCAGCCGGGAACGCGGGCATGCACCCGGTCGATGGCCGCGCCGGCCTCGCGCAGCGCCGCCACTTCGGCCGCGCTCTTGCGCATCCGCATACCGCGAAGGGCCACGCTGGCCAGCACCATCCCGGTCCCGGGCAGCCGGTGCCGGAAGCTGAGCAGCGTCAGCGCCCACATCCGGTCGCTGACCCCGACGCTGCCGGTCCCGGTGACGCCAGCCAGCCGGCCGGCGATCAGCCGGTACGGATCACCGGTCTCCTCCCAGGGCACCAGTTCCAGGTCCAGCCCGCCCGCCGGCGAAGCCTGCGCGGCAGCGAGTTCGAGCCTGGGCACCACCAGGAAGGGATCGAGCCCGCTGCCAGCCGCGGGGATCACCAGGCAGGTGAGGCGCTCCAGTTGCATCGCCTCATAACCGGTGACGTACCGCAGGTCAGGGCCGGGCGTGAGCAGCAGCGCGCCGATTCCGGCCTCCTGCGCCGCCGCGGCCGCCTGGCCGATCCGGCCGGCCGGGTACAGCTCCATTTCCGCGAAGTGAGTTCCCACTGACAGCCCCAGTTCCCTTTCAGCGCGTTTCTCCTGTTATGCCATCCTGCCGTAGCCGGGTATGCATGCAAATGCCTGCCGCAGGGTGTGGTTCCGGCAAAGCAAGTGCGGTCCATGCGGGCATCACGGCTTAAATCTTATGGAGATAGCCCCTGTCGGCATCTAGACAAGGGCACCCGACATGCCTCACGCTAGGTGCACAAACGCTCACCATACGCGAGCTGCCATGACTGCTGAACTTTCCGCACCCGGGGCCAGGGCCGCTCCCGAAGCCTTCGCCCAGAACGGATTGCGGCGTGCCGTAGCGCATGGTTCCGGCAAAGAAAGCACCGTAGGGCATGGTTCCGGCATAGAAAGCACCGTTCCCCCGGTGCCGCCGCCCCGCAGGGACGGACGCACTGAGCGGGCCGGCCAGCCTCCGCCCGTGCGGCGCGATCGCGCTGCGGTGATCACCCAGGCCGGCCGGGCAGACGCCGGTCTCGCCGCCCAGCTCGCCCACCAGCGGCTGGTCACCCTGGAACTGCAGCGGGCGATCCTGCCCCTGCACGACAAGCCGTTCCTGCTGCCCGGGCTGCGCGCGGCCATGCGCTACCTGCCGGCCTCCACCGACAGCCGGGTCGGCGGCGACTGGTACATCACCGCCGAGATGCCGGCCGGCCGGGTGCTGATCGCGATCGGTGACGTGGGCGGGCACGGGCTGCCCGCGGCCGCGGGCATGGCCAGGCTGCGCGGGGCCATGGCCGGCCTCGCCATCACCGGCTCGCCGCCCGGTCAACTGCTCGGCTGGATGAACGACCTGGTGCACCACGTGGCGCCCGAGCACACGGCCTCCCTCATGGCTGGCTACTTCTACCCGGCCAGCAGGACGCTGACCTGGGCCCAGGCCGGTCATCCGCCGCCGGTGCTGGTGCGCGGCGCGAGGGCCACGCCGCTGGAGGCACCCGACGGGATCCTGCTGGGCGCGGCCAACGAGGCATACCAGACGGCCACCCTGCGGCTGTTCCGCGGCGACCTGCTGATCCTCTACAGCGACGGCCTGATCGAGCGCAGGGACCGGCCGCTGGATGAGGGCCTGGCCAAGCTGTGCACCGCGGTGCAAGGGGTCGCCGACCCGGAACGGGCCATCGCCGCCGCGCTGCACACGCTCGGCCCCACCGCTCCCGAGGACGACACCTGCGTGGTCGCCCTGCGCGTCCTGTAGCGGCTAACCGGCGGCCAGGGCATCGCACATGCGGTGCAGCGAGGAGCCCAGGCCCCACCGCTCGCCGAGGCGCTCGACCGCATCCGGATCGGCCGGGCTGACCGGCAGGTTGCCGTCCAGCGGCGGCAGCGGCACGTCGGTAGCCACCCTGACCACAGGCTGCGCAGCGGTCAGGTAGTCCCGCGAGGCGGCCAGCTTGGCCCGGGGACCGGCCGGGATCGACGCGGCATACTTGTCCAGCGTCTCCAGGATCCCATCAACCGAGCCGAACGAGCGGATCAGCGAGGCGGCCGTCTTGTCGCCCACCCCGGGCACGCCGGGCAGCCCGTCGCTCGGATCCCCACGCAGCACGGCGAAGTCGGCATAGGCCCGGCCAGGGATCTGGTACCGCTCGGCGATCGCGGCCTCGTCCACCACGTCCAGCTTGGTCAGCCCGCGCACGGTGTAGATCACCCGGACCTGGCGCTCGTCGTCCACCACCTGGAACAGATCCCGGTCGCCGGTCACCACGTCCACCGGGACATCGGCCTGGGCGGCCAGGGTGCCGATCACGTCGTCGGCCTCGTACCCGGCGGCTCCGGCGATCGGGATCCCGGCCGCGGTGAGGACCTCCCGGATGACCGGCACCTGGACGGTGAGCTTGGGCGGGACACTCTCGCCGCCGTCTGCCTCGGCCCGGTGCGCCTTGTAGGAGGGGATGGCCGCGACCCGGAAGGGCGGCCGCCAGTCCACGTCCCAGCAGGCGATGAGCCGGCCCGGTGAGCGGCCGCGGACCAGCCGGGTGATCATGTCGAGCAGGCCCCGGATCGCGTTGACCGGCGTCCCGTCCGGCGCGGTCAGCGTCTCCGGCACGCCGTAGAAGGCACGAAAGTAGAGCGAGGCGGAATCCAGCAGCATCAGCGAGCCCACCCGGCCATCCTGCCACCGGCCGGGCGGGCTCGCGTCACGCCATGCTGGATCGGGCGCGGTGATCAGAACCCGATGCACCGCGGCGTCGAACAGCGCGGCGCCGAACCGCGGCGGCAGGACCGGGATGTCGCGTCGTCGCACGGCTCGGGCCTGGCCGAATCGGCCAGGCCTGCCGGATGGAGCCGCCGTTCGTCCATTCCCGCCTCCCGGTGCTTGCTGACTCACCGGCTATTGCCCGCAGCGTCCTGTCTGTGTCCCGAGAGAGGGAGCAGCGGAGGCGGTCATATCGCTGCCCCTGGTCAAAGGGCGCGCAGCATCTGCTCTTCCCACTCGTCCGGGGTCTGCGGCCTGACCGGCTGACGGTTGCCGGTGGCGCGGAAGCCGTGCTTCGCATAGAAGGCGCGGGCGCGGTCGTTGCCGTCGGTGACCCACAGGCCGGCCTGCTGGGCTCCCTGGGCACGTATATGCCCGATCACCACGTCCATGAGCCGGCCGGCCAGGCCGGTGCCGCGGGCCGCCGCGCTGACCCACATGGAAATTATGTGCCAGCCGCCGTCGTCGGTGATGAACGCGCCAACGACGCCGGCCGGTCTGGCGCCGTCCCAGGCCAGGAAGAACACGGACTTGGCGATCCACTCCCGCCAGCGTTGCTCACCGAACTCCTGCTCCTGCGCCAGCGTGGCCATGAAGGCGTAGGGCGCGTCGGCCAGCGCGGCCAGCCTGACGTCGCGAAAGGCTTCCCAATCGCCGGTCTCGACCCGGCGGATGTCAGCTTCCATGCGGGCAGGGTTTCGTGCCCACTGCCTGTGACGCAACGCAATTCAGTCCGGCAGGGCAGGCACTCCCAGGCAGCTCCGCAGGACGTTCTCCACCGGAGTGAGGCGGTCCTCGGTCCCGGCGCTGCCGGTCACGAAGCCGATCGTGTAGCCGCCGGCGGTGACCGCGCCGCCGTAGCTCCCGCCCAGCCCGCCCATCCCGAAGCCTTCGCCGTCGATGCCGAAGCCCAGCCCCCAGGCGTTCTGCGCGCCGAACACCCGGTCCACCCCGGTGCACTGCGGCGTGACCGCCTCGGCCAGCAGATGTAGCGGTTCGCGACAGGGCTGCTACCCCACGGATGTGTACGCGATCACGCCGCGCCGCATGGACTCGGCCGCCGCCCTGGCCTTCGCCGCAACACCATCCAGCTCAGCCGCTGCCGCGGCGACCTGGTCCAGCAGGTCGATCACCTGCTTGGTCCAGCGGACGAAGTCGCCGGC
The DNA here is from genome assembly GCA_035308365.1 of Streptosporangiaceae bacterium. GTDB lineage: Bacteria > Actinomycetota > Actinomycetes > Streptosporangiales > Streptosporangiaceae > PALSA-505. The sequence goes on along the minus strand of DATGGU010000119.1, from coordinate 18,341 downwards.
CGCCACGTCTGGAGTCTCGTCGAGCACGTCCTGCAGGGCGTCCCCCCGTGCCCACCGGTAGGCGGTCCAGGCGAAGCCGAGGTCGGGCTCGCGCAGGAAGGACAGGCCGTTGTCCCGTTCCATCTGGTCCAGCTCGCCCCAGACCCGGACCATGGAGCCGAACACCTCGCGCACCCGGCCCGGCGGCAGCTTCGGCGGGCTCGCATCATCGGCCCGGCGCGCCTCGAAGGACAGCGCGGACACGCAGGCGGCCAGCTCGGGCGCGGTCAGCCCGTCCCACAGGCCGCGGCGCAGGCACTCGGCGGCGAGCAGGTCGAGCTCGGTGTACAGGCCGCCGAGCCGCCGGCCCTCGGCGGTCACCGTGTCGGTGCGCAGGTAGCCGAGCCGGTCGAGCACGGCACAGACCCGCTCGAACGTCCGGGCGATGACGTGCGTCCGCCCGGCCACCCGGCGCTCCAAGCCCGCCACCTCGCGCTGCTGCCGCCGGTACCGCTCGGCCTGCCGGACGTGCTGCTCGCGGTCCGGGCAGTGGTGGCATGGGTGCTCACGCAGCCTGCGCCGCAGCGCCGCCAGCTCCGCGTCTTCCTGCCGCCGGGCGCCGTCACCCGGGTGGCCGCCGCCGGACCCACGTCCCCCGCTCAGGTCCCGTCCGGCCAGCCTGTCCCGCACCACCACCGACAGATCCCGCCGGTGCTTCGGCGACCGCTCGCTGAACCACGCGGGTATCCGGACCCGGTCGATGGGCTGCACCGGCCCGGTGAAGTCGGCCGCGGAAAGTTTCCTGACCTGCCGGCCCGAGGTCAGCACGAGCAGGCTGCCCACCGGCCGCTGCTCCAGCACCACGGCGACCCCGGCCCGCCGCCCCGCGGTGACCTGGATGATGTCGCCGCGGCGCAACTGCTCGATGGAACGCTCCGCCTCGGCCCGGCGGGCCACCGACCGCTCCCGCGACATCCGCCGCTCGCGCTCGGTGAGGTCGGCGCGGAGCTGAGCGTACTCGGTGATGTCGCCCCGTTCGCAGCTCATCTGGCTGGCCAGCTTGTCCAGCTCGTCGCGGGCCAGCCGGAGCTGGCGGGCCAGCGGCACCACCGCCCGGTCGGCCTGGAACTGGGCGAACGAGGATTCGAGCAGGGTGGCGGCCCGGGCGCGGCCAAACTGGCCGGTCAGGTTCACCGCCATGTTGTAGGACGGCTTGAAGCTCGACGTCAGCGGGTAGGTCCGGGTGCCAGCCAGGCCGGCCACGGCGGTGGGGTCGGTGCCGGGCTGCCAGAGCACCACGGCGTGTCCCTCGACGTCGATGCCGCGGCGGCCCGCCCGGCCGGTGAGCTGGGTGTACTCCCCTGGGGTCAGGTTGGCGTGGGTCTCGCCGTTCCACTTGTCCAGGCGCTCGATGACCACGGTCCTGGCCGGCATGTTGATGCCCAGGGCGAGGGTCTCGGTGGCGAACACGGCCCGGATCAGCCCGGCCTCGAACAGTTCCTCCACCACCTCCTTGAACGTCGGCAGCAGCCCGGCATGGTGGGCGGCGATCCCCCGCTGCAGGCCGGTCAGCCACTCGGCGTAGCCGAGCACCCGCAGGTCATCGGCGGGGATGTCGGCGGTCCGCCGCTCCGCCACCTCGGTGATCTGGGCGCTCTCCTCCGGGGTGGTCAGCCGCAGCCCGGCGGCCAGGCACTGGGCCGCGGCCGCGTCGCAGCCGGCCCGGCTGAAGATGAACGTGATGGCGGGCAGCAGCCCGGCCCGGTCGAGCCGCTCGATCACCGCTGGCCGCCGGGGCACGGCGAACCGGCGCGGCCGGTGGCCGCCGCGGCCCGGCCGCCCCGGCGCCTTGCGCACCGTCCACTCGTCGCGCTGGGCGATCCGCACCAGTTCCGGGTTCACCCGCAGTTCGCCGGAGTCCGGGCCCGTGTCGACGAACAGGTCGTACAGGCGGTTCCCGGCCAGCATGTGCTGCCAGAGCGGCACCGGCCGGTGCTCGTCCACAATGACCGTGGTCCCGCCGCGCACCGCGTCCAGCCAGTCGCCGAATTCCTCGGCATTGCTCACCGTGGCGGACAGCGCCACCACCTGCACCGACGGCGGGAGATGAATGATCACTTCCTCCCATACGGCACCGCGGAACCGGTCGGCCAGGTAGTGCACCTCGTCCAGCACCACGTAACCGAGCCCGCCCAGCGTCGCGGAGCCCGCATACAGCATGTTGCGCAGCACCTCGGTAGTCATCACGACCACCGGCGCCTCGCCGTTCACGCTGTTGTCCCCGGTCAGCAGGCCGACCTTGTCCGCGCCGTACCGGCGGACCAGGTCACCATACTTCTGGTTGGACAGCGCCTTGATCGGGGTGGTGTAGAAACACTTGCTGCCCTGGGCCAGCGCGAGGTGCACGGCGAACTCGCCGACGACGGTCTTGCCCGAGCCGGTCGGCGCGGCGACCAGCACACCGCGGCCCTGGTGCAGCGCCTCACACGCCTCGATCTGGAAGCCGTCGAACTCGAAGCTGTAGAGCGCCTGAAAGGCGGTCAGCCAGGCGGGCCGCGCTTGAAACTTCGCATACCGCTGCGCCGGGCTCGCCGGAAGCGTCATGTGTTACAGGTTAAGGGCCAGGTTCAGGATCATGGTCGTGGTGGGGTGGGACGAGCCACCGGCAGGCTCGGCGGGCAGGCCCGCGCAGAACGTGCGGCAGATGCCGGGTGCGGGCAGTGGCGAGGACACGCTGCCGGAGCGCAGCAGCCGGAGGCGGTGCGGCGGCAGCGGTGGCGAGCCGGGCGGTGGTCTCCGCGAACTCGCCGATCTCCTGGGCGCAGGCCGGGCAGCGGGCCAGGTGCCGTTCAAACCGTATGCACTGAGGATGGCGCGACGGCGAGGCTCTGCTAAGAGCTGGAGTCCACCCGCTCGGCATCGTCCAGCGGGGCGGCCTCGTAGTCGCTCAGCCCGTCGTACATCCCTGGCCGGCGCGCGACCCTGCGGTCGTTGGCCCACACGATGATCTCGGCCACCTCGACCAGCACCACGCAGGGCGCGGCCAGCAGCAGCATGGTGACCGGGTCCGGGCTCGGGGTCGCGACGCCGGCGAACACGAACACGGCGAAGATCATCACCCGCCGCCACTTCCTGAACCGGGCATGGGTCAGGACGCGAGCGAGGTTGAGCAGGACGAGTGCGAGCGGCAGCTCGAAGGTCAGGCCGAAGCCCAGCACCATCGCCATGACGTAGCCGAGGTAGGTGCTGATGGACGGCAGCACGGTGACACTGGCCGGGGCCAGGCCCAGCAGGAACTGCAGGCCCCGGCTCATCACCAGGTAGGCCAGGACCGTGCCGATCAGGAACAGCGGGACCGCCGCGGCCACGAACATGTAGGCCCAGCGCTTCTCCCGGGCATAGAGCGCCGGGGAGATGAACGCCCAGAGCTGGTAGAACCAGAGCGGCGAGGTGACGACGAGCGCGAAGATGAAGGCAAGCTCGATGCGCAACGAGAACGAATCGAAGATGCCGTTGACGATCAGGTGAAAACCGATCTGGCTGCACGACGAGTGGTGCGCCGGGTTCTTGCAGATCTCGGTGATGGCGTGCTGGTAGGGATGCACCATGATGGACCACACCCGGTTGAACACCCACGGCAGCAGGCCGGCACCGGTTCCGGCCACAAGCGCCAGCAACGCCTTGACCACCCGCGAGCGCAGCTCACGGACATGATCCATCAGCGGCATCTGGCCATTCGGGTTGGCCTGCCTGTGCAGGGCTACCATCCGCGAGCCAAACACCCGTGCGCCCACGATGGAATCAGGCAGCTTCGCCATGGCCGGGTCAAGACGGTGAGCTAGCTGACTTGCGTCTGCTGTGCGTCACTCGCCACCGTCTGCTGCCTGCGCAGCTCGTCCAGCTGCTGCTGCAGCGCGTCCACCTGCTGCTGCGGGACCGGAGCCTGAGCCGGGGCCGTGATGGCCGGGCTCACCGTGGCGGCAGGGGCTGTGGTGGCCGTGGTGGCTGTCGTGGCCTCGTCATCGTCGTGCAGTTCGTGGATCTCCGTCTTGAGGATCCGCATCGACTTGCCGAGCGACCGGGCGGCATCGGGCAGCTTCTTCGACCCGAACAGCACGAGAACCACAACGGCAATGATGAGGATCTTCCAGGGACTATCAAACAGATCGCCAAGCATCTCTGCCCTTTTCAGCGGAGAACCGTCCCCGCGCGGTTTGGGGTTTCCTGCGGCCGATTGTACAGTCCGGCCTGGGGGGCGCGACAGTGCCGGACCCACGGACCGGCCGGTGGCCGGGGATAAGATTACGCTGCGTATTGAGCTAGTGCGGCCGCGGCGTCGGCGCCCACCCGAGCGGCGAGTTCGGCCGGGGCGATGACCTGGCCGTCTTCCCCCAGCCGCAGGGCCAGCCGCCGCACCCACTGGGTGTCCGGCGTGCGCAACGTCACTCTGAGTACTTCGCCGCGCCGCTCCTCGCTCTCACAAGGGTAATACTCGGCTACCCAGTGCGCCGCCGGGCGCAGATCGAGCACGACCAGCACGTCCTGCTCCGACGGCCGGAACAGCCCTTGGTCCACATCGACCGGCTCGGCCCCCGGCGGCACCTCGGCCGCGACGTCCAGCACCTCGAAGCCGAGCACCCGGTCCAGCCGGAACAGCCGGACCGCCTCGGCCCGGCGGCACCAGCCCTCCAGGTAGGTCCGTCCCTCCACCACCAGCAGCCGCATGGGATCGACGTCCCGCTCGGTCGCCTCGTCCCGGCCGGGCACGTAGTAGCGCAGGTGAATGCGCCTGCCCCGGTCCACCGCGGCACGCACCTGGCCGAGGATGCCATCGGCGTACCGCTTGTCCACCTGCACCTGGACCTGTGCGCTGACCGCCGCCGCCTCGCCCGCGGCCGCCTCCAGCTTGGCGATGGTCCGGCTCAGCGCCTCAGAACCTGGCGCCTCACCTCCTGGTACCGAGAGCTCGGCGAGCATCCGCAGCGCCACCAGCAGCGCGCTCGCCTCGTCCACTGCCAGCCGGAGCGGGCGGCCGATGGACTCGGCCTCGCTGACCATGATCTCGCCACCCTCATACGACAGGTCGATGGGGCAGTACGGGTCGGGCGAGCGCAACTCGACGCACCACAGCAGGTTGAGGTCGTCCACCAGCTCGCGCTCGCTCACCCCGAACGCCGCCGCGGTGTCCGCCAGGCCCACTACGTTCCGGCTCACCACGTAGGGCACCAGGGCGAGCAGCCGCTGCAGCCGCTGAGTCCCGGTCTGCGCCGTGGATCCAGGCATTACTGCGGCACCCCCTTCAGCCGGCCGATCACGGCCTCCCGCAGGTCCGGCGGTTCCAGCGCGATCACGTCCGGGCCGAACGAGGCCAGGTAGTCGGCGAACCAGTCGATCTCGCGGAACGGCACCTGCAGCTCGTCCCAGCCCTCGCCGTCCTGCCGCTGCTCCACCGCGCTGCGGCGCAGCCCGTAGCCGGCCCCGGTGCGCACCCGCAGCCGCGCGGTGCGCTGCATGGGCGGGCTGAAGTCCCAGTCCTTGACCAGCTCCCGCACGTCGGTACCGGGCGGCACGACGACGCTGCCGGCCGGCCCGCTGAACGACACGGTTCCCTCGATCCGGCTCAGCCGGAACACCCGGGCCGCGTCCCGGTCGGTATCGTGCCCGGCGACATACCACCGGCCATGCCGGTTCACCACGCCCCAGGGCTCCAGCCGTCGCTGCTGGGTACCGCTGCGGCCGGCCGCGCGGTAGGCGAAGGTGACCGGCCGCCGGTCCCGCACCGCCTCCCACAGCGGCCCGAACGAGGACTCACCGGTCTGTACCCGCGGCTCGATGCCGGGCTGGGTGGTGTCCTCGGCGTCGATGCCCGCGGCCCGCAGCTTGAGCAGCGCCCCGGCCGCCGCCCCGGCCAGCTCGGCCCGGTGCCACACCCGGGCGGCCAGGCCCAGCACGGCCGCCTCGTCCGGTTCCAGGGTGATCTCCGGCAGCTCGTAGGCCTCCCGCTGGATCCGGTACCCGGCTTCCTCATCGCCGGCCTTGGCACTGTCGGTCTCCAGCGGTATCCCGAGCTCGCGCAGCTCCTCCTTGTCCCGTTCGAACATCCGCTTGAACGCGTCGAACGAGTCCGGGTACCCGGGAACGGCCTCGCGGATCTGGGCGGCGGTCAGCGATCGCCGGGTCGAGAGCAGGCAAACGACCAGGCCGAGCAGCCTCTCTGTCTTGCGTCGTGACATCGCCGTCCCCTCCCGGGCCCCTGCATTATTGTCCAACGCCGGCGGTGGCCGTTGCACTCCGATTGGACTCACACAGCGGGCTGATCTGACGCTACCCTGCCCGGGTGATCAGATGGCGCGACGGTGTGGTGACCTCGCTGGGCCGCCGGTGGGCGGGTGCGGCCGAGCTCGAAGTGACGCAGGTGGACGGCAGCACCTGCCGGGCGCTCGCCTATCCCGCCCTGACCGGCCTGCCGCAGCCCGGTGACCGGGTCTTGCTGAACACCACGGCCCTGGCCCAGGGCCTGGGCACCGGCGGCTACGCGTTCGTGGTCGCCGTCCCCGGACGGCTGCCGCCCGACCCCCCGCTGCCCGGCCATCTGGTCAAGGCCCGCTACACGCCGCTGCAGGCCACGGTCCAGGGCGCCGATGAGCAGGGCTCCCCGCACCACGAGCTGCTGCGCGACGCCGACGACCTGGGCCAGATGCCGGTGGTCGTAGCCGACCTGCACTCGGCCCTGCCGGCCATACTCGCCGCGGCCCGGCAGGCACAACCCGCCGATCCGCCCCGCGCCGTCTACGTGATGCAGGACGGCGGCACGCTTCCGGCCTGGTTCTCCCGCACCTGCGCCGCGCTGCGCGAGGCGGGCTGGCTGGCCGGCACGGTCAGCACCGGCCAGTCGTTCGGCGGTGACCTGGAGGCCGTCACCCTGCACACCGGGCTGCTCGCCGCCCGCCTGGTGCTCGGCGCCGACCTGGCCGTCATCACCCAGGGCCCGGGCAACCTGGGCACCGGCACCCGCTGGGGCTTCTCCGGCGTGGCCTGCGGTGAAGCGGTCAACGCCGCCGCCGTCCTGAACGGCCGCCCGGTCGCCTCGCTGCGGGTCAGCGACGCCGACGCGAGGCAGCGCCACCGGGGCATCTCGCACCACAGCCTGACCGCTTACGGCCGGGTCGCGCTGGCCAGGGCCGACGTGCCCGTGCCCGAGCTGCCGGGCGAGTTCGGCGCCCTGGTCCGCTCTCAGGCCGCCCCGCTCGGCGACCGCCACAACCTGGTCAGCGTCCCGGTCGACGGGCTGCACGAGGCACTGCGCGGCTGCCCGGTCAAGCTGTCCACCATGGGCCGCGGCCTGGATGAGGACCTGGCCTACTTCCTGACCGCCGCCGCCGCCGGGCGGCACGCCGCGCTTGTTCTGCCCGAACCTCGCCACCCGGCAACGCTGCCGCACCCGGCAGAGGGCTGACCCTCGGAGGCTATCCTCAGGCGGTGACCGATTACGTGGACGCTCCGGGACTGCAGGGCGAGGTCGCGCTCATCCGCGACAGCTACGGCATACCGCACATCCGGGCCGGGTCGGCCGCTGACGCCTGGTTCGCCATGGGCTTCGCCTGCGCCCAGGACCGGCTGTTCCAGCTTGAGTACGACCGCCGCCGGGCGGCCGGGCGCTGGGCCGAGGTGGCCGGGCCCGCCGCCGTGCCCGGTGACGTGCTCGCCCGGCGAATGGGCATCACCGAGGCCGCGCACGCCGACCTGGCCGTCATGTCCGCTCCGGTGCGGGAGATGTTCGAGGCTTACGCGCGCGGCGTCAACGCGGTCATCGCCTCCGGTGCCCGGCCCGCCGAGCTCCCGGATACGGTCATCGAGCCGTGGCAGCCTTGGCATTCGGTCGCCGCCTACAAGGTCAGGCACATCTTGATGGGCCAGTGGCAGCACAAGCTCACCGAAGCCTCGGTGCTGGCCAGGGTGGGCACCGAAGCGTTCGGCCTGCTGGATACCAGGTCCCCGGTGGGCTCGGCGCTCACCGTGCCACCCGGCGGCCGTCTGTCCCGGGCGATCGCCGACGCGGTGGCCGATGTCGAACGGGCAGCGCCGCACCTGGGCTTCCTCGCCGAGGCCGAGCCCGGCTCGAATGCCTGGGCGGTCAGCGGCCGCCGCACCGCCCACGGCGGCGCCGTGCTGTGCAACGACTCACACCGGCAGCTCGACGCCCCGAACGTCTACTGGCAGTGCCACCTGGACTGCCCGGACTTCCGGGTGATCGGCGCGGCCTTCCCCGGCGTGCCCGGCTTCCCGCACTTCGGCCATAACGGCCAGGTGGCCTGGGCGATCACCCACGCCAGCGCCGACACCCAGGATTTGTACCTGGAGCAGTTCGACGAGACCCGCCCCGGCTGGTACCGCACCGAGAACGGCTGGGAGCAGGCACGGCAGCGCACCGAGACGATCGCCGTCCGTGGCGCCGAACCGGTCACCACCCGGATCTGGGCCACCCGGCACGGCCCGGTCGTGCACGGGGATCCGCTGGCCGGAATGGCGATCGCGCTCAAGTACACGGCCACCTGCCGCCCGGGCCGGGGCTTCGAGCCGCTGCTCCCGATGCTGGCCGCCCGCAACGTACGAGAGCTTGTGGACGCCCAGCGGGACTGGGTGGATCCGGTGAACAACCTGGTCACCGCCGATACCACCGGGGCGATCGCCTACCAGGCCCGCGGCGAGCTGCCGGTCCGTTCCTCACCCGCGCACCGCAGGCTGCCGGTGCCCGGCTGGGACGGCGCGTGCGAGTGGACCGGCCTGGTGCCGTTCGAGCAGATGCCCCGCTGCGTCGACCCGGACGCCGGCTTCGTGATGACCGCGAACAACGCCATCGTGGACGGCGACGAGCCCTACATCACCTACACCTTCAGCCACCCGTTCCGGGCCGAGCGGCTCCGGCACTGCCTGACCGCCACCCAGCGGCACACCGTGGCAGGCCTCGCCGCCCTGCAGGGCGACATGACATCGTGGGCGGCACAGGCCTGGGGCCGGCTGCTGGCGGATGTCCCGGCGTTCCCGGAAGAAGATCATTCCGAACGGACGAGGCTGGCGCTGGCCGGCTGGAATGGCGATCTGCGGGGTGATTCCGCCGAGGCGCTACTGTACGGCTGCTTCCTCCGCGCGCTGGCCGAAGCCCTCTACCGCCCGCTGACCGGCGACGAAACCTGGCACTGGCTGACCTCGGGCCAGGTCCCCCCGGCGGACACGGTCATCCGCCGCTGGCTGGCCAACGACACCTGGGAACTGCTGGGTGGCCCGATGCCGGCCGGCCAGGCCGGGAAGGCCAAGGCAAAGCAGCAGCGGGTACTCGCTGCGCTGCCCCGGGCACTCGCCGCCGCCTGGCACCAGGCCAGCCAGCTGGCCGGCCGCGAGCGGCGCTGGGACACCACGCACCGGACCAGGCCGGTCCACCCGCTCGCGGGACAGGCACCAGCCCCGGTCGGCATGGGCGGCGACGGCGACACCATCCAGGTGGGCGCCTACAGCTGGCGCCAGGGCACCCCGTTCGACGTCATCAACCTGTCCGTCTACCGCCAGGTGGTGGACCTGGCCGACCCCGCCGCCGCCAGCTTCGTCATCCCCGGCGGCGCCTCCGCCGACCCGGCCAGCCCCCACTTCGCCGACCAGCTAGCCGAATGGGCCCACCACCGCCGCATCCCCATGCATTTCAACTGGCCCGACGTGGAAGCAGCAGCGAAGTCGGCGACCACCCTGCGGCCCCGCTAGTCAGCGGGCAACGAACGCTCAGGCCGTGGCCGGGGCAAACGCGCCGAGAATATCCACGACGAACACCAGCGTGTCCGTCCCCTTGATTCCCGCCTGCGGGCTTCCCTGCTTGCCGTAACCGTCCGCGGGCGGGATGACGAGCATCACCCGGCTGCCGACGGACTGCCCGGTCAGGCCGGTGTCCCAGCCGGTGATCACCTGTGACGGCGACGCGTCGATGATGAAGCCGAACGGTGCGGCGTTCTGCCATGACGATGAGAACGTCTGGCCGGTGCGCCAGATGACCCCGGTGTACTGCACCACGACGCTGTCACCCTTGACGACCTTCGGGCCGGTGCCCTGCGCCAGTGTCTTCGTCACCAGCTTGGACGGTGGCTTGGCGCCCTTGGGGATCGTGACGGTGGGCGGCAGCCCCGGCTTGACCGTCGGCAGGCTGCCGCCACCGGATGACACGATTTTCCCGGTGGCGGCGGCATCCGCGGCGAACGCCCGGATCATGTCCACGACGAACACCAGCGTGTCGGTCGGCTTGACCCCGGCCTGGCTGTTCCCCTGCTTGCCGTAGCCGTAACTCGGTGGCAGCACGGCGAGCACCCGGCTGCCGACCTTCTTGCCGGTCAGCGCGCTGGACAGTCCGGGCAGCAGCTTGCCGCTGAACAGTGCCGGTGCGGAGGTGTAGGTGCTCTGGGCGAGCTTGTGCGTCGTCCCGCTCCAGATGTAGACGACGTAGTTGCCGATCAGCGCGTCCGTGCTGGTCAGTGCCGGCCCGCTGCCCTGGATGAGGGTCTTGACATCGAGCGCGCTGCCAGCCTTCTCGTTGGGTATCTTGACCGCCGGCGCTTTGCCGAAGGCCCCGCTGACGCTGACTGCGGGGCTGGCGGTCTTACCGCTGTTCTTAGAACTGCCGCATCCGGTCAAGGCGACCGAAACAAGTAGTACGGGGGCGGCAAAAAGTGCGAAACGTCGCATGACCATCCTGGTTTCCGATACGTAGGCGCGGCCACTCTACCCGCTGGGGGTACGGCCACGTACCTCGTCCGTAGGACAGGACGCCGGCTGTACCGCCGTCGTTTACATGCCGGCTATTAGTTTTTCCACCCGTTCGTCCGCAGAGCGGAACGGGTCCTTGCACAGAACGGTGCGCTGGGTCTGGTCGTTCAGCTTCAGGTGCACCCAGTCCACGGTGAAGTCACGCCGCCGCTCCTGGGCCCGCCGGATGAACTCGCCGCGCAGCCGCGCCCGGGTGGTCTGCGGTGGGATCGACTTCGCCTGGAAGATGTCCAGGTCCCGTACCGCACGCTCGACCGCCCCGCGCTTCTGCAGCAGGTAGTACAGCCCCCGGCCGCGGTGCACGTCGTGGTAGGCCAGGTCGAGCTGGGCCACCCGGGGGGCGGCCAGCGGCAGGTCGTGCTTGGCCCGGTAACGCTCGATGAGCTGGTACTTGGTGATCCAGTCGATCTCCCTGGCCACCATGCCGAGGTCGCCGGATTCCACCGCGTCCAGGGTCCGGCGCCACAGGCTGAGCACCCGGCGGGAGACCGTGTCGCTCCCCCGCCGGTCCACGAAGTCGGTGGCCTTGGCCAGGTACTCCCGCTGGATGTCCAGCGCGCACACCTCCCGGCCGTTGGCCAGCCGGACCTTGCGGCGGCCGGTCATGTCGTGGCTGACCTCCCTGATCGCCCTGATCGGGTTCTCCAGGCTGAGGTCACGCATGACCGTTCCGGCCTCGATCATGCGCAGCACCAGGTCGGTCGAGCCGACCTTGAGCAGCATGGTCGTCTCGCTCATGTTCGAGTCACCGACGATGACGTGCAGCCGCCGGAACCGCTCCGCGTCCGCATGCGGCTCGTCCCTGGTGTTGATGATCGGCCGGGACCGGGTGGTCGCCGACGACACCCCCTCCCAGATGTGCTCGGCCCGCTGGCTCACGCAGTACACGGCGCCGCGCGGCGTCTGCAGCACCTTGCCGGCGCCGCAGATGATCTGGCGGGTGACCAGGAACGGGATCAGGATGTCGGCCAGCCTGCCGAACTCGCCGTGCCGCCCCACCAGGTAGTTCTCGTGGCATCCGTAGGAGTTGCCGGCCGAGTCGGTGTTGTTCTTGAACAGGTAGATGTCACCGGCGATGCCTTCCTCGCGCAGCCGCCGGTCGGCATCGAGCAGCAGCCCCTCCAGGATTCGCTCGCCCGCCTTGTCGTGAGCGACCAGGTCCAGCACGTCGTCGCACTCGGGCGTGGCGTACTCCGGATGGGAGCCGACGTCCAGGTACAGCCGCGCGCCGTTGCGCAGGAAGACGTTGCTGCTACGGCCCCAGGACACGACCCGGCGGAACAGGTACCTGGCCACCTCGTCCGGCGACAGCCGCCGCTGGCCGTGGAACGTGCAGGTAACGCCGTACTCGTTCTCCAGGCCAAATATCCGTCTGTCCACACCGCAAGGCTACGGCCTACTACGCACTACCAGTCCACCGCGATGTATTTGAGTTCGCTGAATTCGAGCAAACCTTCGTGCCCGCCCTCGCGGCCGATACCGGATTGTTTCACTCCGCCGAACGGTGCCGCCGGGTCGGACACGATGCCGCGGTTGACCCCGACCATGCCGGCCTCGAGCGCCTCGGCCACCCGCAATGCCCGCCTCAGGTCCGCGCTGTACAGGTAGGAGACCAGGCCGTACTCGGTGTCGTTGGCCAGGCGGATCACCTCGTCCTCGGTGGAGAACCTGACCATCGGGGCAACCGGGCCGAAGATCTCCGCGTCCAGGATGCCCGCGTCCGACGGCACGCCGGACAGCACGGTCGGCAGGTAGAAGTAGCCGCGCCGGTCCGGAGCGCTGCCGCCCATCAGCACCGAAGCACCCGCCGAGGCGGCCTGCTCGACCAGTTCGGCGACCTTGGACCGGGTGTCGGCGTTCACCAGCGGCCCGAGGTCGGTGCCCTCGTCCAGGCCAGCGCCGACACTGAGCTTGGCCATCCGGGCGCAGAAGGCGGCGGTGAACTCGTCAGCGATCGCGTCGTGCAGGTAGAACCGGTTCGCGGCCGTGCACGCCTCGCCGCCGTTGCGCATCTTGGCGATCATGGCGCCGTCCACGGCCGCCTCGATGTCGGCGTCCTCGAAGACGATGAACGGCGCGTTGCCGCCAAGCTCCATCGAGCAGTTCGTGATGGTCTCGCTGGCCTGCCGCAGCAGGATCCGGCCCACCTCGGTGGACCCGGTGAAGGACAGCTTCCTGACCCGGGGGTCGGCCATCATCGCCGACACCGTGGGCCCGGCGTGCGAGGTCTGCACCACGTTGACCACGCCAGCCGGCACTCCCGCCTCGGCCAGGATCCCGGCCACCGCCAGCGCGGTGAGCGGCGTCTCGCTGGCCGGCTTGAGCACCACCGTGCAGCCGGCCGCCAGCGCCGGGCCGATCTTGCGGGTGGCCATGGCGGCGGGGAAGTTCCAGGGCGTGACCAGCACGCTCACGCCGACCGGCTGGAGCTGGACCAGGATCCGGTTGGCGCCGGACGGGGCGATCGCCGCCGTGCCCTCCATCCGGACCGCTTCCTCGGCGTACCAGCGGAAGAACTCGGCCGAGTACAGCGCCTCGGCCTTGGCGTCCCGCAGCGCCTTGCCGTTCTCCAGCACCATCAGCCTGGCCAGCGCGTCGGCTCGCTCGGTCATGATCTCGAAGGCACGGCGCAGGCACTCGGCCCGCTGCCGGGGCGGCGTCGCCGACCACGCGGGCAGTGCCTGGTAGGCGGCGGCCACCGCGTCCAGCGCATCCTCCGTCGTACCGTCGGCGACCTCGGTCAGCACGTCCTCCGTGGCCGGGTCGATCACCGGCAGTCGCGCTCCGCCGCGCCCGCCCGTCCACTCGCCCCCGATCAGCAGGCCGGTGGGGGCATCCATGCCGGTCAGGGCCGCCAGGTTCGCTGTCACGCATCCTCCCAGGACTCGGGCGCGAGCCACGTCCGCGCACGACCCACCACGCTACCGCCCGCCCCTTGCCCCAGTGCAGGCCCGGTCCCGCGTTCAGGCAGGCCACACCGTGTGTCCAGAGTGCGGGCAGACGAGGTAATTGTGGCCAGCACGTGATACGGGCGTGCTTGTGGCGTTGACACCCGCGCGAAATCGTTGCCGTGATGCGACGCGAAGGAACGCCATTCACGCTCAGCCGGATGGGCATACGCCGGCGCTGATGGGTGCGGAAAGGGGCGCAGGGATGGCAGGGCGTGATGTGGCGCAAACACACCACCCCACGGCGGGGCTTGCCGAGCTGGGTGCGGAAGCGGTGCGGGCGCGTGGTTCCTATGGCGACGACGCGCTGATCGTCTGCGACCGGCTGGTGCGCATCTTCACCGCCGAGAAGATCGAGGTGCAGGCGCTGCAGGGACTGGACCTGCTGGTGACCGAGGGCGAGCTGACCGCGATGGTGGGCGCGTCGGGCAGCGGCAAGTCCACGCTGATGAACATCCTGGCCGGCCTGGACACCCCGACCGCCGGCGCGGTGCGGGTGGCCGGCTATGACCTGGCGGCCATGGGAGCCAGGCAGCGGCTCGCCTACCGCCGGGGCACGATCGGCTTCATCTGGCAGCAGACCTCGCGCAATCTGCTGCCCTACCTGACCGCCGAGCAGAACGTCACGCTGCCGATGCGGCTGAACGGGACCGGCCGCCGCCAGCGCGGCAAACGCGCCGCCGAACTGCTGGGCGTCCTCGGCGTGGCGCACTGCGCGGCGCGCAACCCGGAGCAGATGTCCGGCGGTGAGCAGCAGCGGACGGCCATTGCGGTGGCCCTCGCCAACGGTCCCAAGGTGCTGCTGGCCGACGAGCCGACCGGTGAGCTGGACTCGGCGACCGCCGCCGACGTGTTCGGCGCCCTGCAGACCGCCAACAACCAGCTGGGCGTCACCGTGCTGGTGGTCACGCACGACCCGGCCGTATCTTCGATGGTCCGCCGGGTCGTGGCGATCAGGGACGGCCGGACCAGCACCGAGACGCTCCGGCATTCGACCACGGACGACGAGGGCCAGCAGTCTGATCACGCCGTGGAGTACGCGGTGCTGGACCGGGCCGGGCGGCTGCAGTTGCCGCGCGAGATGACCGAACCGCTCGGGATGCGGGACCGGGTCAGGCTGCAGGCCGAGCCCGACCACATTGGTGTCTGGCCGGACACCGCAGGGCACGGTTCCGGCAAAGAAGGCACCGCCGCCGGGAAGGATGGGAGGAACGGGTGAGCACCACCGACACGCTGAACCGGGGCGAGCCGACGGCGCCCACCGTGCCCATGGTGTCGGTGGCCGGCGTGATGCGAACGTTCGGCAGCGGCTCGGCCGCGACCCGGGCGCTGCGCGGGGTGACGTTCGACATCCCCCGTGGCCAGCTCGTCGCGCTGTGCGGCCGGTCCGGATCCGGCAAGACCACCCTGCTCAACATCATCGGCGGTCTCGACTCGCCCGGCGAGGGCACCGTCTGCGTGGACGGCAGGGACGTGACCGCGATGAGCGAGCGGGAACGGATGAGCCTGCGCCGGTCCTGCGTCGCGTTCATCTTCCAGTCGTTCGGCCTGATCCCGTTCCTGTCCGCCGCCGAGAACGTCGGTATCCCGCTGCGGATCACCGGCATGCCCTCCCGCGCGCGGGAGGAACGGGTCAGCCTCATGCTGGACATCGTCGGCCTGGCCGGCCATGCTCGCCAGCGCCCGGGTGAGCTGTCCGGCGGCCAGCAGCAGCGGGTGGCCATCGCCAGGGCGCTGGCCGGCCGCCCCGAGCTGCTGATCGCCGACGAGCCCACCGGGCAGCTCGACTCGGAGACAGCCAGCCAGATCATGCGGCTGTTGCGCACCGTGGTCCGTTCGGAGGGCGTAACCGCCCTGGTGGCCACCCACGACCCGACTCTCATCGGCATCGCCGATGCCATCCTGCGCCTGGAAGACGGCAAAATCGTCGGCACGGAGTAGCCTTTTCGGCATGGCCCGGTTGTCCCGTTCCCACAAGATTGCGATCGCCGTGGGGGTCGGCTGTCTCGCGCTGCTCGGGGTGCTGTCCGTCGTCCTGGCCCCCAGCGGCTCGCCGGCCGGTGCCGGCGCCTCGACGGGAATCGCGGCCAGCCGCTTCACCCTGCCCGCGCTGGGTCATCCCGGACACGAGGTGGCGCTCAGCCAGTTCGCCGGGCGTCCGGTCCTGATCAACTTCTTCGCTTCCGACTGCGCGGCCTGCAAGCAGGAGACCCCGGAGCTGGCCAGGCTCTACCGGGCGCACCACGGCGAGATCACCGTCATCGGCATCGACGTGAGCGACAGCGCCAGCGCGGCGCTGTCCATGATCCACGAATACGGCGTGGACTACCCGGTAGGCACCGACTCGATGGCCCAGACCGCTTCCGCCTACGGGGTCACCGCACTGCCGCAGACGTTCTTCCTGAATTCCGGCCATCGCATCGTCCAGCGCACCTTCGGCGCCCTGAGCAGCGCAGTCCTGAACACCGGCCTCACAGCCGGAGGGTTCCGGGGGGCCGTCCCACCGTAAACCGCAAACCGACCCCAGCCCCGGTCGTGGGGTCCAGGGGCCGTCTCACCGTAAACCGCAAACCGACCCCAGCCCCGGTCGTGGGGTCCAGGGGCCGTCTCACCGTAAACCAGCCCCAGCCCCAGCCTCAGCCCCGGTCGTGGGGGTCCGGGGGGCTCGGCCCCCCGGGCAGATACTGCGGGCTGCGGCGAAGCTGGCCGAAGGACAGCGAGCAGGGTTGGCTGCCCCGGGGGTCGTCTCCCCGGGCGAGCATCGCGGACTGGGCAACGGCGAAGCTTGCTGAGGCCAGCAACGAGGCTCGGCCGCCCAGCCCGACATGCGCTGATGGAGGTCTTAGCCGGTGGAGCCGGTCTCGTCGCTGGCGGGCTCTTGCGTGTCCTTGTCCTTGGCGCTGGCCTTGGGGGCTCTGGCGGCGGCGAGCAGGTTCTCCAGGCGTGGGCCGGTCAGCCGCCGGAACCGCCGGTGTTCGCCTGACCTGTTGAGCATCGCGACCTCGAGCTGGGCAGCGGTGATCTCCGGACCGTCGCCGTTCTCCTGGCCGGGCAGGGCGCTGAGCGCGACGCCAAGCGCGTCGGCCAGGGACATGCCATCGGTGTACCGCTCCTTCAGCGCGGTGGCGACCTGGTCGGCCTGGCCGCCCATGGCCACGTAGCCGTGCTCGTCGGCCACCGAGCCGTCGAAGGTGATCCGGTAGATCTGGTCCCGCTCGGGGGTCGGGCCGACCTCGGCCACCACGATCTCCACCTCGTAGGGCTTGCTGCTCTCGGTGAAGATCGTGCCGAGCGTCTGGGCGTAGGCGTTGGCCAGGCCCAGGGCCGTGACATCGTTACGGTCGTACAGGTAGCCGTTGAAGTCGGCGTAGCGGACGCCGGCCTTGCGCAGGTTCTCGAACTCGTTGTACATGCCCACGGCGGCGAACGCGATCCGGTCGTAGATCTCGCTGATCTTGTGGAGCGCCCGGGACGGGTTCGGTGCGACGAACAGGATGCCATCGGCGAACTGGATGACAATCGTGTTGCGGCCCCGGGCAATGTTCTTCCGCGCGTAATCCGCCTTGTCCTTCATCGCCTGTTCGGGCGACACGTAGAACGGCATGCTCACCGCTGAGGTTTCCTTTGCTCGTCTGGTATCTCACCAGACCCTACTGCGTCCGGTGCCGGCACATTGCCATACCCACCATCGGGGGTCCAGGGGATCGTCCCCCCGGGTCAATACCGCGGGCCTTCGGCGCAGGCACCGACGGCGGCAAGCAGGGTCGCCCGCCCCGGTTCGCCCGCAGCGAAGACTTTCCCTTCTGGGTGCGGTCCTTACTCGCCGCCCTTCTGGACGTAGGACCTGACGAATTCTTCGGCGTTCTCTTCGAGCACTTCGTCGATCTCGTCAAGGATCGCGTCCACATCATCGGACAGCCGCTCCTGGCGTTCCCTGACCTCCTCGGTACCGGCCGGCTCGGTCTCCTCGGTTTCCTCGGTGCGCCGGGTTGTCTGCCGCTGTCCTGACGTGTCCTTTGTGGCCATTCTCGTTCCTCCCTCTCCCGGGTTGACCCCGGGTCAGCAGGCCTCGCGTAGTCCTTACGAGCTCAACGCTATCTTCGCCCGGTGACATCCCGCCCAATCCTCCACACCCGATAACGATCGTGGCACGGCCGGTCACCGGCAAGCCCAACACCTCGGGACCGCCGGGCCAGCCCGGCAGCCGGGGTCCGGGGCCGTCCCACCATAAACCGCAAACCGACCCCAGCCCCGATCATGGAGGTCCAGGGGGCCGTCCCAGCGTAAATCGCAAACCAGCCCAGCCCCGTTCGTGGGGTCCAGGGACCGTCTCACCGTAAACCGGCCCCAGCCCCGGTCGTGAGGTCCGGGGGGCTCGGCCCCCCGGGCAAATACTGCGGGCCTACGGCGAAGCTGGCCGAAGGACAGCGAGCAGAGTTGGCTGCCCCGGCTTACCGCTAATCGCGGCCGGTCAGGGCTCTCACCAGGTCGGCGGCGCTCTCGCAGCGGTCGAGCAGGCCGCCGACGTGGGCCTTGGTGCCGCGCAGCGGCTCCAAGGTCGGCACCCGCTGCAGCGACTCGCGGCCCGGGATGTCGAAGATCACCGAGTCC
>DATGGU010000118.1:0-29772 GCA_035308365.1 Streptosporangiaceae bacterium | reverse complement strand
ACCTTCTTCGACCCCTCGTGGTCGTCGCCGCCGCCGACGCGCCCGGTGTTGAGCACGTACGCCTTCAGCTCGTGGCTGTCGAGCAGTTCCAGCATCCGGTTGCCCATGTCGGCCATGGCGCGGGGGAAGAACGGGTTGGTGCCCGGCACCCGGAGGAATTTGCCCTCCTCGTCCTTGCCGCCCGCCGAGGTGCCCGTGGTCTCGCCGAGCATGAAGTACGCCGCCGCCTGGGCCCGGTCGAGCCGGGCCACGCCCGGCACGATGTTCTCGTTCCGGTTCAGGATGAGCAGGAACTCCGCCAGCGGGATGTCGTTGGACGGCCACGGGTCCACGTAGGAGAACGGCCAGGTGGTGCGGCCATTCTTGGTGTAGGAGGTGTCGAAGAAGTCGACTTTCCCGAGCGCGTCCACCGACACGTTCTCCAGGTAGGCGTCGGGCTTGGTGGTCGCGTTGTAGATGGCAGGCTCGTACCGCGGATCCAGGCCGAACGTCTTGGCAAAGCAGCCGTTCTCCGTCGCGTACACCCGGCCGCCCGGCATGAGCGCGATGAAGTCGTCCTGGGCCGGCTTGCTGCCAAGCTGCGTGGTGAACGTCGTGGTCGTCTTGCCGGTGCCGGACAGGCCCACGATGAGAACCCCGCGGTTGCGCCCGCCGACCGGGATCACCTTGCACCCGGCGTGCAGCGCCAGGCCGCCGCGGTTGTAGACGATGTTGTTCCACATCCGCAGGCCGCCCTTCTTGGACTCACCGAAGTAGTCCGAGTTGAGCACGCGGGTGATGTTGGCGTTCAGGTCGACGGCGATCAGCCGGTCGTTGGGGTAGCCAGGGGCGGGGAGGTTCGGCGTGTAGACCACGGTGGTGTCCGGCTCCCACGTGGCAGGGTCATAACCCTCATCCACGGGGTAATAAAGCTGCTTTTGCATTCCGGCCACATTTGCATTGGCCGCCTCAATGATAAGGCGTGCCCTTGTGCGGAATGCCGGATCCGATCCGATATAACCGTCCACGACCACCATGTGGGCGCCGGCGATGTAGTCGTCCTGCAGCGCGGCGATGCGATCGTACTCTTCCCGGGTGATCGTCTGCTTGACGGCATTGGTCGAGTCATCCACGATGAAGGTGGATCGCGTGCTGCGCGAATCCACGCGTGTCTTCACCACCACGTTTCCGAACTCAGTGACCTGGCTGTTCGGCATTTTTTCGGTCAGTTCACGCAGCCGCTCCGTGGTGGGATTCCACTCCACCGATGCCGCGTTCACCTCGTACGCCACTACTGCTCCTCCCAGTTCGCGCCCCACCCCGTGCGCTGCCGGACGCGGTGCGGCCGGCGTTTAACGTACGGGATTTCGGGAGTGTACCCCGACAACGCGGCATTAATTACCCCAGGTCCCACCTGGGTGTTACCCCAGGTCGGCCGGGTCGAGAGCGCTGGCGCGGCAGCGACGGGGCCGATGGAGCGTTTTCCGCGAGCCAGGAGCCCTGCTGCCAGGGAAATGCGGATGTGGTTTAGACCAATTCACGGTCTGGAAACTGGCCGAATTGCACGGAGGAGCAGATCACGGAATGGGCCGGAATCTTGAGTGATGTGACATATGTCACAGAACGCTGCGTGCCACCATTGGCGTCCTGGGCGCTCAGCGCGCGTCGTTCGGCCGGTGCGGCGGTTTGAGCCCGGGAGCCAGGGGGTTATACCTCCCGGGCGCCGGGGCCCTCAGAGCGCACCTGCTCGACGTGCCGGAGTGCCTCGCGCAGGTCCGCCAGCCACGAGTCCTCGTGCTCGCCGACCAGCTTGACGCACCAGGCGAGCGCCTCGCTCCTGCTCCTGGCCACCCCCGCGTCCACGAGGGTGTCCAGCACCAGGCGCTGCGGCTGGCGCAGCCTGGTCATCACGGGAACCGAAAGCGTGGTGAACATCACTGTCCGCCCGCCGCAGCGGACCCCCCAGGACACCTTCCGGCCGAACCTGTGCTCGGCCTCCCTGGCGATCTGGATGCGCCGGTCCCTGGTGTCCTCGCGGAACCTGCGGATCCGGCCGTCCACCATCTCGGCCTGCTCGGCCTCGGTGGCTCCGGCGCGTGCCTCGGGGTCGGCCAGCTGGCCGAGCACGGTGATTTCCTCGCGGTCCAGGGTGATCTCGGCCGTGGCCGTGAACCAGTCGCTGGGGAGCCGGCCGGCGAACCAGCCACGCAACTTCTCCTCGGACTCCGCGTCCCTGCCCGCCGACTTACTTCCTTGATCTGTAGTCATGTAATTATGATTACACATTTTCGGAAGCCTGGTCAAGGCACCCGAGAGCCCAGGCAGAGCCGGCTGGGAGGTGGCGACCGCGAGCCAGCCCACTGCACGCCACCAGTGTCGCCATCTGTATAACAGGATTTCTGTATAACAGACTATCAAGTATATTGGAAATGATCATGGAATTTTGGGGTTGGGGAAAGTTTGGGGTTGGGGAAAGGTGGGGCTGGGTGGGCTGCTGCACCCATGTTTGCCATCGACCCGAAACGCGCTAGACCAAGGCCGCCGCGGACGCGGCAATTGCACCCATGCTTGCCGCCGACCCGAAACGTGCTGGCTAGACCGAAGCAGCCACGGACGCGGCGATCTGCGGGTCTACCCGGACCACCCCGGCGAGTTCCGGGCCGAGCGCCACGGGCACGACCTCGACGTCGAGCCCTGGCTCGGGCGCCTGGATCATCAGCCCGTGCCCGAGATAGATGGCGACGTGTGAGATGTAGTGCGGGTCGGTCGGGTCGGTGTGATAAAAGAGCAGGTCACCGGGCGCGGCCTCGCTGAGCGGCACCGCAGGCCCGGTCAGTGCCTGGTCCGCGGCCACCCGCGGCATGACGATGCCCGCCTGCGCGAACGACCATTGCACCAGGCCGGAGCAGTCGAAGACCTTGGGCCCGCTGCCACCCCAGACGTAGGGCATGCCGCGCCTGCTCAGCGCCGCGTTGAGTATGGTGGACAGCTGGGCGCTGGTCAGGGTCGGGTAGCCGCGCATCTCGCGGGCCGACAGGCCGCTGCTGATGCCGGCCGCGCCCGAGGTGCCCGAAGCGTCGATCTGCGACACCAGCGGCTCTACCACGTCGCTCTTCGGTATCAGCCGCGCGATCCGCTTCATCAGGACGCCGAACCGGTCGTGCGGGGCGCTGACCAGGATCGCGTTGCCAGCGGGGAAGCCGAGCGAGCGGGCCACGGCGTCGGACACCACCGCGTCGACTCCGGTGATCCCGACCGTGGCGAAGCTGCCGATCCGCAGTTTCTCCTGCTTCACCCCGGCCACGGTGACCGTGCCGCCGAGCGGCAACCGGTCCAGCTTGCCCATGGAGTACGAGACCGCGAGGGAGCCGTCCGCAACGCTCTGCCACAGCCGGTCCGACTCTGCCACCGGCCGCGCGGCGAACGACCGGAACGTGGACGGGTTCACGCCGAGCATCGCCACGAGCTTCCCGTTCACCTGGATCCTGGCCGCGTCGACCGACTGGACCCCGGTCACTCCGCCCAGCCGGGCGATCGCCGCCGCGGTGCTGCGCGGCAGCGACCTGGGCGCCACGACGAGCAGGTCGGCGGGCCGAAGCGTGCCCAGCGGGGCCACAGTGGACCGCCGGGAGGCGAGCAGCGCGACCGGGACGGCGAACTTTCCTGACTGAACCGCGTCAAGCCCTGGCGCCGGGGCGGCACTGATCAGGTTCCGGCCGAGCCCGGCGGCGGAATGGTGCGTCGCGGCGGGCTTGACGGGGCGAGGGTGACCGGCCGCGACCGGCCTGGCGGCCGAGGACGGCCCGATCACGGTCGCTATCAGCAGGGCGGAGATGGCCGTGGCGGCCGGAACCAGGAAGCGGGTCCTGTCGCGCACAGCGCTCCCTTCGGCGGGTGCCTCGTCACCCCGCAAGTCGGCGGCTTCCTGCACCCACCATGCCCGAAACCGTACCGGCGCGTCTATACGGTGCGGGAAAGCGGCTTATTTCGTGCCGGAAAGCGCACGTTCCAGTTCGGCAATGCCGGTGATAGGAGCACGGCAGGTGAAATTACGGCAAACATAAACCGCCGGAGCGCCGTCGACCAGCCCGCGCCCGGCCAGCAGCGGGACTGTGGATTCGCCGGTTCCGTCGCCCAGGGCGACGACCGCGCCCGGCGACGGGCTGCCCAGCGCGGCGGCATGAAGCGCGGCCGTTCCCGGGTCGCCGGGCGGGCCCACCACCGCGATCTCGGCCGGGCCGGCCAGCAGCGCCTCGGCGACGGCGAGCCCGGCGCCCGCCGCCCGTGGATACCGCTCGGCGAGCACGGCGAGCGGCTCGAGGACGGCGATGGCGGCATCCCTGTGCCGGGCGGATCCGGTCAGCGCCGCATAGCTGAGCAACGCACCGGCCACCGCGAACGACCCCGACGGGGTTGCGTTGTCCATCGGGTCCGCCGGGCGGTACAGCAGCGGTTCACCGTCGTCGGCGGTGTCGAAGAACCCGCCATGGCCGTCGGCGAACCTGGCCAGCGCGGTTTCCAGCAGCCGCCCGGCCAGGTCCACCCACCTGGTCTCGCCGGTCACACCGGACAGCACGAGGAAACCATCCGCGACACACGCGTAGTCCTCGAGCAGCCCGGCGCCCGGCCCGGCCACACCATCACGCGAGGTCCGCGCGATGCGGGCGGTGGGCTCCCCGGTGGCGTCGATGTGCACCCGGACGAGCAGGTCGGCGGCGCCTGACGCCACCTCGATCAGATCCCGGCGGCCGAGCAGCAGGCCGGTCTCGGCCAGCGCGGCGATGGCCATTCCGTTCCAGGCCGCCACGACCTTGTCGTCCCGGCCAGGCCGGACCCGGTCCTCGCGAGCTGCCAGCAGCGCCGCACGGACCTGGGCGAACCTGGCCGGGTCGGCCGGATCGGCCGGCAACTGCAGCACCGACAGGCCACGCTCGAACGTTCCGCTGGTGGTCACCCCGAAGACCTCGGCCGCGAACTGACCGTCCCCCAGTCCCAGCACGACGGACAGCTCGTCCCTGGTCCAGGTGTAGAACTTGCCCTCCTCACCCTCGCTGTCGGCGTCGAGCGCGGCAGCCAGACCACCCTCCCGGGTTCGCAGTTCCCGGACCATCCAGTCACAGGTCTGCTCGGCCACCCGGCGGGCCAATGGTGATGAGGTCTGCCGCCACAGGTGCGTGTAGGCCCGGGCGAGCAGGGCATTGTCGTAGAGCATCTTCTCGAAGTGCGGAACGACCCAGGCCGCATCCACCGAGTACCTGGCGAACCCACCGCCGAGCTGGTCGTATATGCCGCCACGGGCCATCGCTTCCATGGTCTGCCCGGCCATCCGCAGCGCCCAGCCGTCCGCGTCCGCCCTGGTGTGATGCCGCAGCAGGAACTCCAGCACCATGGAGGGCGGGAACTTCGGTGCGCCATCGAAGCCGCCGTGGCGCTCGTCGAAGCCGACGGCCAGGCCCCTGACCGCGCCGTCACACGCCGCGGCCAGCCGCGTGCCGCCGGGACCGGCCGGGTCCCAGCCCTCGCCAGCCAGCTCGCCGAGTCCCAGGCCGGTCTCCCGTCCCCCGCCGGCCTCCCGCAGGACCCGGCTGCTGGCGCTGGCCCGCTCGGCCAGAGCCAGCGAGATCTTCTTCGCCTGGTTGTGAACGCTGTCGCGATCTTCGCGCCACGCCTGGACCACGCCGCGAATCAGCCGCTGGAAGTAGTCCCGGGGAAAATAGGTGCCGCAGTAGAACGGCTCGCCCTCCGCCGTCATGAACACGGTCATCGGCCAGCCACCCTGGCCGGTCATGGCCTGGGTCGCGGCCATGTACACCGCGTCCACGTCGGGACGTTCTTCCCGGTCCACCTTGATCGAGACCAGATGCGCGTTCATCAGCGCCGCCGTGGCCTGGTCCTCGAACGACTCGTGTGCCATCACATGACACCAATGGCAGGCGGAGTAGCCAACGGACAGCAGCACGGGGGAATCGCGCCGCCTGGCTTCCTCGAACGCCTGGTCACACCATGGCCACCAATCCACCGGATTGCCGGCGTGCTGCAGCAGGTAGGGGCTGGTAGCGTCCTTCAGCCGGTTCATGCACACGTCCCGGGGTGGCAGTTTCTGCGTCGATCCTCAAGGTATCGGGTCGGGCACCGGAGCCGCCGGACGGAGTCGATTGGATACATTACGCGTTCATGTAGTAACTTTCTGTTATCAGCAGGATGCTGTCCCGGCGTTTGGCTCCAGCATTTGGGGGCAGGCAGTGATCGATTCACGCCATGACCAGCGAGGGGGGAGACTCATATCTGACTACGGTCAAGGCGACCAGGGGGGCTACGGCAACCAAGGCGACAACCAGGGCCGCTACGGCAACCAGGGTCGCCAGGACGACCAGGGCAACCAAGGCGACGACCTGGGGGGTTACGGCCACCAAGGCAGCCAGGACACCGGCCAAGGCGGCTACAGCGACCAGGGCGGTTACCAGAGCCAGTAACCGCTGACCGGCCCCGGGCGGGGTGTTCGGAACGAGGGACATCCCGCCCGGGCTGTCCAGGCCCGCTCCGGTCAGGATTCGGATTCAGGCGGTAGAGCCGGTGCACGCGGCGCTGCCGGTGATGCCCAGCCGAACCGTGACCGCCGGCGGCCGAGGATCCGGTCGATCGCCGCGCTGATGCCGCCCTCATCGGCGAGCTGGCGCCGGACGATGACGATGAGTGTGGGAATGGCCCAGAAGTCGCCGCAGACCCACAAGATCGCGGCGCCGATCTGCTGGTCGGCGAGCGGTGGCAGGGTCACACCCCTGACGTGGTCATAGACCGGGTACCAGGAGTTCTGGGTGAAGAAGCTCATCGCCATCGCGAGGATCCACATGATCACGTTCGTCGCGATGATGGCGACCGCCTGGCCGGACGGCGACAGTCTGGGACGCAGCGGCGGCGAAGGGATGAACTGCAGCCAGAACAGCACTCCGGCCAGGAAGAAGCTGCCGTGCATCAGCCAGATGTGCACGGCCTGGTTGTCTTCGCCCAGGTCGAAGAGGGCTGGGATGTGCCAGCAGATCATGACCGCGCTGAACGCCACGATGCCGGTCCACGGCGCGAGCAGCCCGCGGCCAGCCGCACGCAGCGGCCGGGACCAGCCGCCGCGCATGACCGAGCGGGTGGCGCTGCGGCCGAGCCTGCCAGGCAGCGCGTCGAGCAGCGACTGCCACGGCGCGCCGGCCACGATCAGCGTCGGGGCGGCGAACATGAGCAGCAGGTGCTGGATCATGTGCGCGAAGAAGTAGTCGCCGGACCAGTAGTCCACCGGCGACTCGACGGCGAGCAGCAGGACGCCGAGGCCGGCGTAGAACCAGAGCGAGCGCACCCGTCGCTGGCGGGTCCGGTCCGGCCTGGATCGTTGCGCCAGCCGCCACAGGCCGATCTCATGCCAGGCGGCCAGTACCAGGGCGACGATCAGGAACGGATCGTAGGACCAGTGGTTCAGTAGATAGTGCATGGTGATCAGCCCGACGAGCCGTACTGGATGAGGACATCGATCACCTGGACTTTACGCTAGGTCGCGGCGGCCGGGGCCCAGTTACCATCCGGTGAATCGGTCTCATCCAGCAGGCGGGTAGTCTCGCCCGCGTGGGAGATCAGACGCTTCCCCCGTTCGGCTGGGGGGAGGTGCTCAGCCGGTGGCAGTTCGGCCCGGTGGTGACGGCGGTGGCTGTCGCCTTCGCCGCGGCGTACCTGTGGGGGGTCTTCCGGGTGGCGAAGCGCCATCCGGCCCGGCCGTGGCCCTGGTGGCGGACGGGGATGTTCCTGGGTGGGCTGGCGGTCATCGTGCTGGCGACCGAGAGCGGCATCGGCGTCTACGACGGCACCCTGTTCTGGGTCCACATGATCCAGCACCTGATGCTGATCATGATCGCGCCGGCCATGCTGGTCCTGGGCCAGCCGGTGACCCTGCTCATGCATTCCAGCCGGAACCCGGTGCACACCTGGGTCAAGCGGGTGGTCCGCTCGCGGGCGGCCACCTGGCTGACCTCGCCCTGGTTCGGGATCACCGCCTACACCGCGACCATCGCCGGGACCCATCTGACCGGGTTCATGTCCGTGGTGATGACCAGCACGGCGCTGCACGACGCCGAGCACGCGCTGTACCTGGTGGTGGGCTACCTGTTCTTCCTGCCACTGCTCGGCCGGGAGCCGATCCGGTGGCGGATCTCCTACCCGACGCGGATCTTCGTCCTGTTCCTGACCATGCCGGTGGACACGTTCACCGGGCTGATCCTCGGCAATTCGACCACGCCGATGTCCGGGATGGGACCGCGCCCGGCCTGGGCCCCGAATGCGCTGGCCGACCTGCATTCCGGCGGCGCGGTGATGTGGATCGGCGGCGACGGGATCATGTTCGCGTTCATGATGGTGGTGTTCTGGGCCTGGAGCCGGGACGGCCGGGCCTCGGCCACCAGCGGCGGCTGGCTGGAGTCGGTCCGCAGGGCCAACTTCGCCGGGCTGACCGGCACCAGCGCACAGCGGGTTCCGGCGACCGGGACTGCCAACCGCGAGCATGACGAGGGCACCATCGACGACGACGAGCACCTGGCCGCCTACAACGAGTTCCTCGCCAGAATCAACGCGGCGGAGTCACGCAGGACGACAGGCTCCGACGGCAAGTCCCGGTAGAACTACCGTGCCCGCTTGGCCTCGTCCGCGGGATGCAGGCCCCAGACAGCGGCGGACAGTGCCAGGAGCACGAACAGCAGGAACGTAGCGACGTGCACGCCCGTGCACCATAGGCAGATGGCGCCGACCTGGATGAGTTCGACGTAGATCAGGTAGAGGATGAACCCGACACCGACGACGCTGGACGCCAGCCGGGCAAGTGCTATCTCCCGCCTGCGTGAGCGCCAGGCCCAGGGTGTGGTGACCGGGACCATGAACAAGTAGAAGGCCAAACCGAGCACGGCGACCGGGAACACCCCGAACACCATGGATTCCGGGCTCGTGGTGACCAGGGCGCAGTTGACCAGGCCGCGGTCTGAACAGGCGAGCGTGCCGTTACCGGTGAAGTGCTCGATGGTCATGTAGATCGAGATGCCCAGGCCAATGATGGCCAGTGCCAGGCTGCTGAGCTGTACCCAGCGCGGAGGGCCTACGGTGGTGGGCTCCGCGCCGGCCTGCTGGAGGGCGAGTTCCTTCGCCCTCGCCCGGTCCCTGGCCCTCCTGTTCTGCGGCACGGACTTGGGCGCAGGCCTGCTGACGGTGGCCGCGGGCCGCTTCGCCAGCTCCTTGCCGCCGTTCGCCGCAGCCTTGCCACCATTCCCGGTGGCCTTGCCGCCACCCGCCGGACGGCTCTTGGTCGCCGTGCCCCCGGTCTTGGCTGGGCGGTTTCTCCCGCTGGCCATCAGAGCTTCGCCTCCAGACCCTTGATCACCGAGGTGCACGCACTGCCCGGCTGGTTGTTCGTCAGCTTGCAGATCGCCGCCGTGAAGTAGTTGGCCGAGCCATCCACGCCCTGGGCGATGGCGTTGGAGGGATTGGTCAGCGCGGCCGCGACCTGGTTCCAGCTCTTACCGGTCAGGTACTGCGGCCCGAATGGCTGCAGATTTCCGACCTCGCTGTACTTGTTCCCAAAATCGATGAAGGGTATCGAGCCGTTCGAGTCGAGCTTGGCCCAGATCGCCTGCTGCGCCGAGGTTGGATTCTGCAGCGGTGCGCCCTCGGCGTTTCCGGTGCGGACGTTGGTCAAGGTCTCGACCGGGGTGAAGTTGATGTACTGGCTCGTGTAGGTGGACTTGTAGAAGGTGAAGGTCGGCGTGTTCGCGTAGACGTCGGTGGATGACGAGTGGATCGTCCGCAGGTTCGTGAACGTGCCGAACTTGCTCAGCGAGACGACCATCGCCCACCGCTCCGCCGCGCAGTAGGGGCAGTACTCGGCGCCGATGTAGAGAACCTCGGGCTTGCCACCGGCGGTGAGCGCAGGCTCGCCGGTCACCGGCGTGGGGCCGGTCGTGATGGATCCCGCGCCGACCTTGTCCAGGACCGGGGTCGGGACGGCGACGACAGTGTTCACCAGTTTGGCCAGCGCCACGCCCGTCGGCCCGTTGGACGTGGCCTTGGGCGGCTTGTGATTGAGCTTCACGACCACGAAGGCCACGACGATGGCGATCACGACGACGATCGCGCCCGATGTCAGGAACACCCGGTTGCGGATCTCGGCGCGCCGGGCCGCCGCGCGCTGCGCCGCGATCCTGTCGCGGGCCGATCCGGTCCTCTTGTTCCTGCTTGCCTTGCCCATGGCCTGCCCTGATTTCGAAGCTGAGTGCGCGCAGCCCGGCACCTGCTGCGCGCCGCATGGCTGAGCAGGCGGTCAGCGGGCTGGCGGGACAACCAACGGACGGCTGTCCGCAGACCATCGTAGGGCCTGACCTGACTTGAAATACACCGGCAGCCAGGGGTTCAGAGGCTCTTCACAGGTTGTCATAGGGCGACGTTCAGGGAGCTGGGCGACGACCCGCCCGGCCCAGCAGCGGTTCCGGTTTGACGGACCTACTCATAATGAATATCGTTTTCAACTGTAGGGGTTCCCGCTTGGAACTGGGAGTTCATGTCATGCCGCTTCGCTTCAGAGCCGTCACCGCCGCGCTGGGCGCTGCCGCGGTGCTGGCCGGAGCGGCCTGCACGCGCACTGGCGCGGCCGCCCCCCAGGGCGTCATCACCGCGGTCGGCGCGGAGAACGAGTATGCCAACGTCATCGGCCAGATCGGCGGCAGGTACGTTCAGGTCACCGCCATCGAGAGCAACCCGAACACCGACCCGCACAGCTTCGAGGCCAGCCCCAGCGTTGCCCAGGCGGTCAGCTCCGCCCAGCTCGTGGTTCAGAACGGCCTTGGCTATGACACGTTCATGAACCGGATCGAGGCCGCGGTGCCAAGCTCCACCCGGACCGTGATCGACGTCCAGTCGCTGCTCAAGCTGCCGGACAGCACGCCGAACCCGCACCTGTGGTACCAGCCGGGCACCATGCCGGCGGTGGCCAGGGCGCTGGCCGCTGACCTGGCCAAGCTGCAGCCCGCGCACGCCGCCTACTTCCAGGCCAACCTCCGCGCCTTCGATCGTTCGCTGCAACCGTGGTACCAGGCGCTCGCCAGCTTCAAGGCCGCCTACCCCCGGACGCCGGTCGCGGTGACCGAACCGGTCGGCGACTACATGCTGCAGGCCGCGGGCGCCAGGATCGTGACCCCGTTCCGGCTCCAGGCGGACATCATGAACGGCGTCGACCCGGCGCCGCAGGACATATCGCTAGAGTCCGGCCTGCTCAGCGGGCACCGGGTGAAGGCCATCCTTTACAACCAGCAGGTGACCGACTCGCTCACCCAGTCGTTCCTCAGCGAGGCGCACCGGTACAGCATCCCGGTCGTGGGCGTGTACGAGACCATGCCGGCGCCGGGCTACGACTACCAGTCGTGGATGCTCGCCGAGGTCCACGCCCTGCGGCAGGCCGTGGCCGCCAAGACCTCAACGGAGAAATTGTGACGACGATGACGGAATCCGCTGACGAGGTCCTCGCGGTCGACGGCGTCAGCGTGCGCCTTTCCGGCCGCGAGGTGCTGCGTGAGGTACGGTTCAGCCTGAAGCGTGGCGAGTTCGCCGGCCTCATCGGCTCCAACGGCGCCGGCAAGACGACCCTGCTGCGGGTGATCCTCGGGCTGACCGCCGCCACCACCGGCGAGGTGCGGATCGGCGGCACCGCCCGGCCCAGGCGGCGCGGTGGGCGGATCGGCTACGTCCCGCAGAAGATACTGCTGGATCCGGACATGCCGCTGCGCGCCCGGGATCTGGTCGGGCTGGGCCTGGACGGGCACCGGTTCGGCGTCCCGCTGCCGTCACGCAGCCGCAGGCAGCAGGTCGACGCCATGCTCAGGGCCGTCGGCGCAGAGAAGTTCGCCGACGCACGGGTGGGCAACCTGTCCGGCGGCGAGCAGCAGCGTGTGCTGATCGCGCACGCTCTGATCAGCGGTCCGCAGCTCCTGCTGCTCGACGAGCCGCTGGCCAACCTCGACATCCGCAGCGAGCAGGAGGTCGTTGGCCTGCTCTCCCGGATCGCCAGGGAACAGCAGGTGGCCGTGCTGATCTCCGCACACGAGATCAACCCACTGCTGCCGGTGATGGACCGCGTCGTCTACCTGGCCGCTGGCCGCGCCGCCAGCGGCACGGCCGGTGAGGTGATCCGGACCGAGGTGCTGAGCGAGCTGTACGGCCACCACGTGGACGTGATCAAGGTGCATGACCGCATCCTGGTCGTGGCCGGGCGGGGCGGCGACGTGCTGGACAACGGCGTCGACGTACCAGCCGGATACGACGATGCAACCCTCGGGGCGCGATAGCTCGTGGGTCATCTGCTCAGGGCCGTGTTCGAGCCCGGTTTCTTTGCCAGCGCTCCGGTGCACGTGGCCGTGGTGGCCGGTGGCCTGGTCGCGATCGTCTCCGGAGTGCTCGGTGTCTTCACCGTGAGCCGGGGCCAGTCCTATGCCGGGCATGCCTTCGCCGACATGAGCGTCACCGGCGGGTCGGGCTCGTTCCTTATCGGGATCAGCCCGCTCTGGGGGTTCGTCGGCACCAGCGTCCTGGCGGCCGGGATCATGGACCTGATCGGGGTCCGGCGGCCCAGAGGCCGGGATCTGGCCACCGGCATCGTGCGCGGAGCCGGGCTGGGCCTGGCCGCATTGTTTCTCTACTGGGACACGACACACACGTCCACGACCGGTGCCACGATCACCATTCTGTTCGGCTCGCTGTTCACCATCAGCAGCTCGCTCATCCCGGTGATCGTGCTGCTCAGCCTGGTGTCGGTGGGCATCGCCGCGGTCTTGTACCGCCCGTTGCTGCTGAGCACGGCAAGCGCCGACCTGGCCTTCGCGCGTGGGATCCCGGTGCGCCTGGCCGGGGTGGCGTGCCTGGCCGCGATCGCGGTCGCGGTGTCCCTGTCGGCCATGACGATCGGCGCGATCCTCAGCACCGCGCTGCTGGTCGGCCCCGCCGCGGCGGCCTTCAGGCTGACCAGCAGGCCGGGTCTCGCCGTCGCCTGGTCCGCCCTGATCGGCCTGGTCGCGACCTGGCTGGGCGTCCTGCTCGCCTACGACAGCTTCTACTGGCCACCGGCCCGGCACGGCTGGCCGGTGAGCTTCTTCGTGGTAACCCTGATCTTCGTGTTCTACCTGGCCGCGCAGCTCGCCGGCACCCGCAGGACGGACGCCCGGACCGCCCCAGGACACGAGGGGTAGGCGGCCGTCATGTTCTCCGGATTCATGGTGAACACCTGGACGGTGGCGACCATCGTGGCGGCCGTCGCGGGTGTGGTCGGCTTCTTCGTCGTGCTGCGCGGCTCCGCGTTCGTCGCCGACGCGCTGCCGACCGGCGCGTTCGCCGGGGCCGCCGGAGCCAGCCTGATCGGCGTCAGCACCCTGCTCGGCCTCGGCGTTTTCTCGCTGATCGGCGCCCTGACCATCGGCCTGCTCGGCCGCCGTGGCCGCCACGATGTGGCGACGGCGCTCACCCTGGTGGTGATGCTCGGGATCGGTGCCCTGTTCCTGAGTTTCAGCGTCGAGTACGCGCCCGAGATCTACTCTCTGCTCTTCGGCGAGGTGCTCGGCATCAGCGCCAACGACGTCGCCCCGGTGGCCGCGCTCGCCGCGGTGTGCGTCGCCGCGATCGTGGTGATGTTCCGGCCGCTCCTGCTCGCCTCCGCCACGCCGGAGGCCGCCGAGGCACGCGGTATCCGCGGCCACCGCATCGAGATCGCGTTCCTTGTGGTCATCGCCCTGACGACGAGCATGGCGCTGCCGGTCGTCGGCGCCTTGCTGATCTTCAGCCTGATGATCGGCCCGCCGGCCGCGGCCCGCTCGGTGACCGACAGCCCGTACCTGGCCATCGCCCTGTCGGTCGTCATCGCGATGGCCACGGTGTGGGCGGCCATCGCCGCCTCCTACACCTCGAACTGGCCCGTCGGGTTCTTCGTCGGGGTCATCGCCGCGGCCTGCTATGCGGCCGGCCGCGCCTGGGCAGCCTGGCGCGGAACGGTGAACTGGGGACACAAACGACAGAGCGGAGCGCCAGCCGTTGCCTGCTAGTGTGCGAACTGTGACGACGACCCCGCCCGCGAGGTCGCTGCCGGGTGGCACACGGGTGCGCGGTACCCGCCAGGCCGAGCTGCTGTCCGCAGCCCTGGACGGGCTCTCCGGCTTCAGCAGCGCTCAGCAGATCTATTCTGAACTGCGCCGGCGTGGCGAGAAGATCGGCCTCACCACCGTCTACCGCCACCTCCAGGTGCTCAGCGAAGACGGCCAGGTCGACACGATCCGGGACGCCAACGGCGAGACCCTCTACCGCCGCTGCCGCACCAACGCCCACCATCACCACCTGACCTGCCGCACCTGTGGCCGCAGCGTGGAAGTCGAAGGCCGCGCGGTAGAGCGCTGGGCCGAACAGGTCGCCGCGCAGGCCGGCTTCACCGCGGTAGACCACACGGTGGAACTCTTCGGCCTCTGCCCCGAGTGCGCGGCAAGCTAGCCCCCTTTCCCCGCACTTGTGCAGATCACGGCTCGGCGATGAGTACATGGAGGGTGCGAGGGCCGTGCACACCTTCTACCCGGATGAGTTCGATGTCGCTGGTCGCCGAGGGGCCGGCGATCAGGGTCAGCGGGCGGGACGGATCCAGCCGGGCCAGGGCGTCCGGGAGGTCGGCGGCTATCTGATCGTGCCGGACGACCACCAGGTGGAAGTCCGGGACCAGGGTGAGCGCACGCCTGCCCTGACCGTCGCCATGGTCGAGCACGATCGTGCCGGTCTCCGCGATGGCCACCGCGCACCCGGTGATCACGCCCGCGCAGGAGTCGAGTTCCACGGCGGCCAGCGGCGGATCATCGCCCACCAGCCGTATCGCCGGGTCCACCTCGGCCAGCCAGTCCGGTGGCAGCCCGGCTGGGACGGCGAACCAGGCATCGCCCTGATCCGTGGCCCGGGCGGCGACCACCCGGGTGACCGCCCCGGGCAGCGCGGCCAGGGTCACCCGTTCCACGACCGCGCGGTAGTCGGCCGTGCGCTCGGCGAACAGGCTCACGATGTCGTGCGATGCCGGGTCATGATGCGCCCGCAGGTAGCCGCGCGGCAGCGCGGCGTACTCGGCGGCCACCTCAGCTTCCGGACGCTGCCCGCCACCGATCGCGGCCCGGATCCGGCCCAGCACCCGCTCCCTGGCCAGGGCCGCACCCGGCGAGCCCACCCAGTCAGTCACCGGGATCTCCTTGCGAGTGGGTACGCGACCACCAGGCGCGGAAGGACTCGGGTGGCGGGACAGGCAGGTCGCGGGTCCGGGCCCAGGCGCCGACCAGCGGGAGACGCCGGATCCAGCCGGCGGATCCGAGCGCGGTGAGCCGGTCGCGCCCCAGCAGGTTGCGGCTTGCCGACACGGCGCGCTGGGCGGCGGCCAGTCTGCGCGGACGTCGCAGCGTCCAGGCGGCGACGTCCAGCACCAACCGTTCATTATTCAAAAACTCCCGGCCAACCCGGGCGGACGCGCGCAGGCGTACGGCGCGGCCGGACGCCCCGGGAGCGGACGCGCGGGGGCCCACCTCACGGCCACCAGGACGGACGGGCGCTGCTGGATTGGATGCCCGGGGGCGCACCAGGCGGGCGAGCGCCTCGCGGGCGGAGGGGTGGGATTCCACGGCTTGGCCGCGCAGGTGGATCAGGGCTTCGGGGATGTTGATGGCTACCGGGCAGACCTGGTAGCAGGCGCCGCAGAGGGTGGAGGCGTAGGGCAGGGCGCGGTCGGCGGCCGAGGACATGCCGCGCAGTTGCGGGGTGAGGATCGCGCCGATGGGGCCGGGGTAGGGGGAGCCGTAGGCGTGACCGCCGGTGCGTTCGTAGACCGGGCAGACGTTGAGGCAGGCCGAGCACCGGATGCAGCGCAGCGCCTGGCGGCCGGTCTGGTCGGCCAGCGCGCCGGTCCGGCCGTTGTCGAGCAGCACCAGGTGGAATTCGCGCGGGCCGTCGCCAGGGGACACCCCGGTCCAGATGGAGGTGTAGGGGTTCATCCGCTCGGCCGTGGAGGAGCGGGGCAGCAGGGCCAGGAAGACTTCGAGATCGCGCCAGGACGGCAGCACCTTCTCGATGCCGGCGACGGAGATCAGCGTCCGCGGCAGCGTCAGGCACATCCGGCCGTTGCCCTCGGATTCGAGTATGACCAGCGAACCCGTCTCGGCGATGGCGAAGTTCGCCCCGGACACGCCGACCGTGGCCGACAGGAACTCGCGGCGCAGGTGGGCGCGGGCCGCCGCGGCGAGGGTGGCGGGGTCGTCGGTCAGGCCGGCCGGTGCGCCCGGCATCTGCTGGCGGAAGATGTCCCGGATCTCTGCCCGGTTGCGGTGGATCGCGGGGACCAGGATGTGGCTGGGCTTGTCGTTGCCAAGCTGGACGATGAGCTCGGCAAGGTCGGTCTCGGTGACGGTGATCCCGTCGGCGGCGAGGGCCTCGTTCAGGCCGGTCTCCTGGGTGGCCATCGACTTGACCTTGACCACCCGGTTAGCGCCCGCCGCCCGGGTGAGCGAGGCGACGATCGCGTTGGCCTCGTCCGCGCCGTCCGCCCAGTGCACGCGGCCACCGGCGGCGATGACCTTCTCCTCCAGGCGGAGCAGGTAGTGATCGAGGTTGGCCAGAGTATGGTCCTTGATCGCCTTGGCCGCGGCGCGCAGGTCGTCCCAGTCGCTGAGTTCGGCGACGGCGGCGGCCCGCTTGGTGCGGATGGCGCCGGTGGCGTGGGTGAGGTTGGCGCGCAGTTGCTTGTTGGCGACCGCACCGGGAGCCGCCTCGGGGAAGGACGGCATACCGAGGTAGGCAGGCATGCTCATCGGCGGCCCCCGTTCATCCGGTGCTCGCCAGGATCTCGGCCAGGTGCATCGTGGTCACCTTGGCCCGGCGGCGGGTCAGTGCGCCGCCGATGTGCATGAGGCAGGAACTGTCGGCGGCACACAGCACCTGCGCCCCGGTGCTCAGCACGGCGTCGCACTTGTCGGCGCACATGGCCGCGGATACCTCCGGGTTCTTGACGCTGAACGTGCCGCCGAAGCCGCAGCAGACGTCGGCGGACGGGAGCTCGGCCAGGTCGAGACCGCGGACCGCGCGCAGCAGCCGGAGCGGCGCATCGCCGGTCTGGAGCATGCGCAGCGAGTGGCAGCTCGGGTGATAGGTCACCCGGCGCGGGAAGACGGCGCCCACGTCGGTCACCCCGAGTACGCCGGTGAGCAGGACGGACAGCTCATAGACCCGCGGGGCCAGGGCGGTCACCGCCGCCGCCAGGCGCTGGTCTCCACTGCCGGCCGCGAGCTGGGGGTGGTACTCACGGACCATCGCGGCGCAGGAGGCCGACGGGGTCACGATCACGTCGAAGCCGCCGAACGCCCCGGCGAACCCCCGCACCAGCGGCAGGCTCTGCGCCCGGTAGCCGGCGTTGAAGTGCATCTGCCCGCAGCACGTCTGGGCCATGGGGAAAGCCACCTGGTGACCGAGCCGTTCCAGCAGCCGTACCACGGACTTGCCCACCTCCGGGTAGAGCGTGTCGGTGAGGCAGGTGACGAACAGGGCAATTCGCATGAGCGCCTTACTTCATTGGCCGGAAGGACACCCTACGGGCTGCCGGGCTGTCCGGCTCTTACATCGGATGTCTTCAGGGTAAGTATCGTCCTTGCCGGACAGCAGCAGCATAGTTCAGGATCGAATTCCGTCCCTGTCCCCGATCATCCGGAGAGGAGTTCGCATGACAACACCGCGACCCGCCGAGGCGATCCCGGTCCTCGGGCAGCACGGTGAGTTCGCCGGCCTGGCCGCCGTGGTCACCGGCGGCGCCTCCGGGATCGGCCTGGCCACCGCCCGGCTGCTGGCCGCCCGCGGGGCGCGGGTGGCCGTTCTCGACCGGGACACCGCGGCCATCGCCGGGCTCCCAGCCCGCAGCGGGGCGGGCGCTCAGCACGTCGGGCACGGTGTCACCCTGCTCGGGATCACCGCCGACGTGACCGACGACGCCGGGGTCCGCCAGGCGGTCGCCGGGGCGGCGGAGGCTCTCGGCGGCATCGACGTGCTGGTGAACAACGCCGGCATCGGCGCCATCGGCAGCGTCGAGGACAACGACGACGACGAATGGCGCCACGTGCTCGACGTCAACGTGCTCGGCGCCGTGCGGGTGACCAGGGCGGCCCTGCCCTGGCTGCGCCGCGCCGCGGCCGCCCGCGGCCAGGCGGCCATCGTGAACACCTGCTCGATCGTGGCCACCGCGGGCCTGCCGCAGCGTGCGCTGTACTCGGCCAGCAAGGGGGCGATCTACTCGCTGACCCTGGCCATGGCGGCCGACCACGCCAGGGAGCAGATCAGGGTCACGTGTGTATGCCCGGGAACCGCCGACACTCCCTGGATCGCACGGCTGCTCGGCCAGTCGCCCGACCCGGCGGCCGAGCGAGCGGCACTCGAGGCCCGCCAGCCCATCGGCCGGATGGTGTCGGCCGACGAGGTGGCCGCCGCGATCGCCTACCTGGCCAGCCCGGCCGCGGGCGCGACCACCGGCACCGCGCTCGCCGTGGACGGCGGCATGGGCGGGCTGCGGCTGCGGCCGCCCGGCCAGGCGGTGCGGTAGCGCAGGCTTGACAGGCCACAAACATCGGATCTATTTTTCGGGCGGGGGTCACCTCACGTGCGTGGGCACGCGCCGCGCACGAGGTCTCAGGCCGAAGGAGGGCCCGATGGGACTTCGGAGACGGTTCGTTTGTTCAGCCCTGGCCGCCGCGACGGTGGCCGGGCTCGCGGCCGGGTGCAGTTCCAGCAGCCCGGGCTCGGGCTCGAGCGGCGGCAACAGCTCGCAGCTCACGATCGGCGTTGACCTGACGTACAACAACACGGCGTTCTGGGCGGCGTACATCAACTACGAGACGCAGTACGCCAGGCAGTTGCACATCAAGCTGCTCGGGCCGCTGCTCGCCGCGGCCAACGCCAACCTGCAGAACTCCCAGATCGAGGAACTGGTGAACGAGGGCGCGAAGGCGATCGTGGTCAACCCGGAGACGGCCACCAGCCTCGGCCCGGCGATCTCCTACGCGACGGCGCACCACGTGCAGCTCATCTCGGTGGACACCATCGTCGGCGTCGGCCACGTCTACATGGTGGTCAGGGCGTCCAACCTGCTCTACGGCCTGGACGCCTGTGCCTACATCAGCTCCAAGGTGAAGTCGGGTTACGTGCTGGACTTGGAGGGCGACCTGACCTCGTCCAACGGCGCCGACCGGACCAACGCGTTCAACGCCTGCATGGCGGCGAACGATCCGGGTGTGACGGTGCTCAAGGACCCGACGACCTGGGTGGACGCCACCGCGGTGACCGACGCGCAGAACGCGGTCAACGCCTACGGCAGCAAACTGAAGGCCATCTACGCGCAGTGGAGCAGCCCGGACACCGCGATCGTGCCGCTGCTGAAGTCCAAGGGCTACGGCCCTGTGGGCTCGGCCAGCCACATCATCGTGGTCAGCGACGACGGCGTGCCCTTCGAGATGTGCGACGTCTCGAAGGGCACCACCGACGCGGCCCAGTCGCAGCCCGCCAACCTGTACGCCTACTGGGCGCTCAAGTACGCGGTCGACGCGGCGAAGGGGGTCAAGCTGCACGCCGGCCAGCCGGGCGGCGGCGCGCCCACTCTGCAAATGCTGAGCTACTCCGGCGATGCCAACCTTGGTGACCCGATCGTGGCGCCGTTCGTGACCAAGACGGCGCAGACCCTCACCGTGAAACCGGTGGACGGCCTGCCCGGCAGCGTGACGACCACGCCGGTCAGCAACGCGCAACTGTGGGGCAACGTCTACGGTGCCGCACACGGCGGTGTGTGCAGCGCGTCGGCCGCATCCTGATGCCGGGCGGCATCGAGTCCGCTGCTGTTCCCGCGGTGCAGGCGACCGGCATCCACAAGCAGTTCGGCAGCACCCAGGCGCTGCGCGGAGTGGACATCACGCTGTGGCCGGGCCGCTGCCTCGGCCTGGTCGGGCGCAACGGCGCGGGCAAGTCCACCCTGGTCTCGATCCTGAGCGGCATCTATGCGGCCGATGCCGGCCTGGTCCGGTTCGACGGGAACCCCGCGCCACCACTCGGCGCGGTCGGCGCCTGGCGCAGCCGGATCGCCACCGTGTTCCAGCACTCGATGGTCGTCCCGGGGCTCACCGTGGCCGAGAACGTCTTCCTCGGCCGCCAGCCCCGGTGCTCCGGCCTGGCCGGGCGGGCCGGCCTGATCGACTGGCGCCGGATGCGTGCGGAGACCCGGGCGATCATGGCCGAGTGGGGGTACCAGGTGGACGCGGCCACCCTCTGTGGCCAGCTCACCGTGGAACAGCGGCAGATCGTCGAGATCGTCAGGGCGCTGGCCGCGGGGACCCGGTGCCTGCTGCTCGACGAGCCCACCGCCGCGCTGGAGCGTGGCGCGATCCGGCGGCTGTTCGAGCGGGTCAGGCAGCTCACGGCCAGTGGGGTGGCCGTGCTGTACATCTCGCACCATCTGGAAGAGGTGTTCGACATCTGCCAGGACGTGGCCGTTGTGCGTGATGGCGAACTCGTGCTCACCGCTCCGGCCGCGGACCTGTCCAGGGAGCAACTGGTGACGGCCATGGTGGGCAGTCAGGTGGCCGCCGGTTCGCTCGGCCGCGTCCCGTCGGCTCCGCGTGCCGGGCCCGGTGCGCCGCTGCTCGCCATCGAGGATGTCAGGTCGGACTCGGTGCGCGGGCCGCTGCGCGGCGTCTCGCTGCGGGTCGGCGCGGGTGAACGGGTCGGCGTCACCGGGCTGCTCAGCGCGGGGGTGGCGACGCTGGCCCGGGTGGCCGCCGGCGCCGAGCCGCTGTCGGCCGGACGCGTCCTGCTGGACGGCAGGCCGCTGGTCCCGGGCAGGCGGGATCTGGCGCTGCGCCGGGGGGTGGGCTACATCCCCGAGGACCGGCAGGCCGAGGGCTTCGTCGCGCTGCTCGGCGTGGCGGAGAACACGGCGATGACCATCGCCGACCGGCTCGCCCGGATGCTCGGCCTGCTGTGGCCGCGGGTGGTCAACGCGGCGGCGGCGCCGCTGATCCGGCGGCTGTCCATCGTCGCGTCGCGGCCGGCCCAGCCGGTCGGCGAGCTGTCCGGCGGGAACCAGCAGAAGGTGACCGCGGCCAGGGCGCTGGCCCGCGGGCCGCGGCTGATCGTGGCGATCACCCCCACCCGTGGCGTCGACGTCGCGTCCAAGTCGCTGCTGCTCAGCGAGCTGGCCGAGGCGGCGGAGCGGGACGGAGCCGGGCTGCTGCTGGCCACCGACGAACTGGATGACCTGGTGATCTGCGACCGGGTCGCCGTGCTGGTACGAGGCGAGGCGTTCGCCGAGTTCACCGAGCCACCGTTCGGCCGGGAGGCGCTGATCGCCGCGACCGAGGGACTGATAGCGGGCGGACGGCGGGAGCCGTCATGACGGACCGGGTCGCGGTGGAGGCCATCCTGCAGGGGCGCAGCCGCAGCGCCGCGGCGATCTCGCTGGTCAGGGAGGCGGCTCTGCTGCCCGTGCTGGCCGTGCTGCTGATCGCCGGGGCGTTCGTCAACAGCAGCTTCCTCACTGTCTCGAACATCTCCGGGATCGGCCAGCAGATCTCGGCGCTGGGCGTCACCGTGGTGGGTGAGAGCCTGATCCTGCTCATCGGCGGGATGGACCTGTCGCTCGAATCCACCTACGGCCTGGCCCCGATGGTCGCGGCCTGGCTGATCGTGCCGGTGAGCGCGTTCGGCTCGGGCACCGATCTGAGCCCTTACCTCGGCATCGTCATTCTGCTCGCGGTCGGCGCGGCGGTCGGCATGGTGAACGGGCTGCTGATCGTGAAGGGACGGCTGAACGGCTTCATCGTCACGCTCGGCATGACGATCGTGCTGGCCGGGCTGCAGAACGGCGTCGTCAAGGCGCAGTCGCTGTTCAACCTGCCGGCGGCGTTCAGCTACCTGGGCTCGGCCTACGTCGGGAAGCTGCCGGTGTCGCTGATCGTCGCGGCGGCCATCTTCCTGGTGGCCGGCCTGTTCCTCCGCTACCACCGGACCGGCCGGGCGATCTACGCGGTCGGCGGGAACCCGGAGGCGGCCCGGGCCGCCGGAATCAAGGTGGACCGCATCAAGATCGGGGTCTACGTGGCGGGCGGCGTGCTGGCTGCCATCGGTGGCCTGATGGAGGCCGGACGGGTATCGGCGGTCACCGGCTCGCAAGGTTACGGCGAGGGGATCATCTTTCCGGTGTTCGCCGCCGCCGTGATCGGCGGGGTGAGCCTCAAGGGCGGCCGGGGCAACATGGTCGGCGCCGCGTCCGGTGTCATCCTGCTCGGCCTGGTGCAGAACATCCTGGACCTGGCGAACGTGTCGAACTACTGGATCGAGGCGATCAACGGCGCTGTGATCCTGTTCGCCCTGGTTCTGGCCCGGGTCATCGGCGGCGAAGCGGCGGCCGAATGACCACGATCCTGGGCTTCGACACCCACGACATCCGGTTCCCGACCTCGCGCACCCTGGACGGCTCGGATGCGATGAACCCCGGCCCGGACTACTCCGCGGCCTACCTCGTGGTACGGACCGACGCATCCGATGGACTGGCCGGGCACGGCTTCGCGTTCACCATCGGGCGGGGCAACGAGGTGCAGCTCGCAGCCATCCGCGCACTGGAACCGTTCCTGGCTGGACGGGATCTCGATGAGGTTCTGTCCGATCTGGGCCATCTGTACCGAACGTTGGTGGGTGACAGCCCGCTGCGCTGGCTTGGCCCCGAGTGCGGGGTGATGCACATGGCCATCGGGGCGGTGCTGAACGCCTGCTGGGACCTGGCCGCCCGGCGCGCGGGCAAGCCGCTGTGGCGGCTGCTCGCCGACCTGACGCCCCGGCAGCTCGTGGACCTGGTGGACTTTCGTTATCTTGACGACGCACTTACCCGGGACGACGCGCTGGACCTGCTGGAACGCGGGCAGGACGGCCGTGCCCGGCGAATCGCGGAACTGGAACGCCACGGGTATCCGGCGTACACATCGTCGCCTGGCTGGCTCGGCTACTCCGACGAGCACCTCGCCGAGCTGTGCTCGGTGGCCGTGCAGCAGGGCTTCACCCAGGTCAAGCTCAAGGTGGGCGGCAAGCTCGAGGACGACCTTCGCCGGTTCGCCGTGGCCCGCCAGGCGGTGGGCGAGGACACCGGCATAGCGGCCGACGCCAACCAGGTGTGGGGAGTGCCCACCGCGATCGGCTGGGTCCGCGAACTGGCGCCGCTGCGGCCGGTCTGGATCGAGGAGCCGACCAGCCCGGACGACATCCTGGGGACGGCCGCGATCCGCCGTGGGGTGCGCCCGGTCAAGGTCGCGACCGGCGAGCATGTGGCCAACCGGGTGGTCTTCAAGCAGTTGCTCCAGGCCGAGGCGATCGACATCATGCAGATAGACGCCTGCCGGGTCGCCGGGGTGAACGAGAACCTGGCGAACCTGCTGCTGGCGGCGAAATTCGGCGTGCCGGTCTGCCCGCACGCGGGCGGGGTCGGGCTGTGCGAGATCGTCCAGCATCTGTCGATGTTCGACTATGTGGCGCTGTCCGGCAGCTTGGAGGGCCGTGTGATCGAGTGGATCGACCAGTTGCACGAGCACTTCACCGACCCGGCCAGGGTTTCCGGCGGCCGCTATCTGGTGCCGGCCGCGCCCGGCGCCTCGACCGAGATCCGGGCCGCCTCGCTGGCCGAGTTCACCTTCCCCACTGGAGCCGCCTGGCGGGACGCCGAAGGGTGATCATCGAGCAGGTCCCGCTGGGGCGCAGCGGGGTGTCCGTGACCAGGCTGATGTTCGGCGGTGCGCCGATCGGTGGGCTGTACGAACCGGTGGCCCCCGGTACCGCGCAGGCCACCCTGGAGGCGGCCTGGGCGGCCGGGATCCGCGCGTTCGACACCGCGCCGCACTACGGCGTGGGGAACTCCGAACTCCGGATCGGCGCCTTCCTGCGGGGAGTGCCCCGCGCGGATTTCACCGTGTCGACCAAGGTGGGCCGCCGCCTGGTGCCCACCGACGACGATGTCGAGGGCGTGGAGGGCTTCTACGGCACGCCCCGGCTGAGCCGGGTGCGCGACTACAGCCGGGACGGGGTGCTCGCCACGCTCTCCGGGAGCCTGGACAGACTGGGGCTGGACCGGATCGACATTGCGCTCATCCACGACCCCGACGACCACGGTCCGCAAGCGCTGGATGAAGCGCTCCCCGCGCTGGCCGAACTCCGCGCGGCGGGGGTGATCGGCGCCGTCGGCGTTGGCATGAACCAGACCGCGATGCTGGACTGGTTCATCCGCCGGGCGGACCTGGATTGCGTGCTCATCGCCGGGCGTTACACGCTGCTCGACCCCAGCGCCGCGCAGACGCTGTTCCCCGAGTGCCTCCGCCGTGGGGTGGCCGTCCTGGTGGGCGGCGTCTTCAACAGCGGTGTCCTGGCCCGGCCCGAAACCGGGGCCACCTACGACTACGCGGCGGCCGGGCCGGACATCCTCACCAGGGTGGCCCGGATCCGGGCCATCTGTGAGCGCCATGGCGTGCCGGCCGCCGCCGCCGCGCTACAGTTCTCGCTCGCCCATCCCGCCGTCACCGCCGCCGTGGTGGGCGCCAGGAACCCGGCCGAGATCACCGAGGACGCCGGCTACCTGGCCCGGCCGATACCAGCGGTCCTGCTTGACGAACTGGCTGCTGAAGGGCTCATCCCCGGATGATCGTCGACGCACATCACCACGTCTGGGATCCGGTGGCCAGGGAGCACGCCTGGCTCGGCTCGCTTCCTTCGCTGCGGCGCCGGTTCAGCCTGGACGACTACGCCACGGTGGGCGCGGCCGGCGGCATCACCGCCAGCGTGCTCGTCCAGGTGCTGGCCAGCGCGGACGAGACCGAAGAGTTCCTGACCCTGGCCGCCGCTGCGAGCCGGATCCCGGTCGCCGGTGTCGTCGGCTGGGCCGATCTGACCAGGCCCGATGTCGCAGACGAGATCGCCAGGCTGCGGGCGCTGCCCGGCGGTGACCGGCTGGTTGGCATCCGGCATCTGGTCCAGGATGAGCCCGACCCGGGCTGGCTGGAGCGTTCCGGGGTACGCCGTGGCCTGGCCGCCGTCGGGCAGGCCGGGCTGGTCTACGACCTGCTGGTACGGCCGTCACAGCTCCCGGCGGCAGTCCGGGTCACTGCGGACCTGGACGAGGTGAGGTTCGTGCTCGATCACGGCGGAAAGCCGGACATCGAGTCCGGCCAGCTATCTCCCTGGGCCGGGCTGATCAGCGAGCTGGCCGCCCGGCCGAACGTGAGCTGCAAGCTGTCCGGGCTGGTGACCGAGGCCGGTGCCGGATGGACTGTGGAACGGATCATTCCCTTTACCGATCACCTCCTTGAAGCCTTCGGTCCCGGGCGGCTCATGTTCGGCTCGGACTGGCCGGTGTGCACGCTGGCGGCCACCTACCACGAGGTGCTTGAGCTGGCCCGGACGGTCCTCGGCGGCCGTCTCGGCGCGGCGGAGCGGGCGGCGGTGTTCGGCGGGAACGCGGCGGCAACGTACCGGTTGCGGATCTGAGCCCGGCCCGGCGGATGGCAGGTGCCGGGTATCGCTTACCGGAAAGAACGGGGCAAATTTCCTGATTCCGTCCATGAACCGTCCTGCCCCGGGCGGCGAATAGGTCGCGTGTTAGGACGCGCGCGCAGGTACCAATTCGGTGGATTCCTGTCCGGGAAAGGACAACCATGCCTGGTAACGATCATCCGAACGGCCGGCTCACCCCCGCCGGTGCGGACAGCCCGGAGCTGCGGCAGATGTCGCGGCGGTCACTCCTGGGCGCCGCGGGAGTGGGTGCGGCCGGGCTGGCCGTGGGGGCCTTCGGTGGCCTGGGCGCAGCGCAGGCCGCTACCACGAGAGAACCAGCGGCCAAGCCCGCGTCCACGCACACCCAGAGCGAGCCCGGCGAACAGGCTGACGCCGATGCGCACATCGTGATCCATGTGCATCCGGGGCGAAGCGGAGAGCTGGATGTGTACCACGGAACCAGTCACGTCAAGGTCCACGACCCTGACCTGGCCGCCCGGCTCCGGCAGACCACGCGCTGACCGGCCGCCAGTTCTCAGCCAGACATTCGCCCACATCAAGCAGTGAGGTTATAGATGTCATCGCATCGCGAGGCGCCCGAGATCTCCATGGATCCGGTGGCCGACAGCACGGACCTATATGCCTTCGTCAGCCCGGACAAGCCGGACACGGTCACCCTGATCGCCAACTACCTGCCGCTGC
This sequence comes from Streptosporangiaceae bacterium, assembly GCA_035308365.1. Taxonomy (GTDB): domain Bacteria; phylum Actinomycetota; class Actinomycetes; order Streptosporangiales; family Streptosporangiaceae; genus PALSA-505. Next base: position 3,468 of record DATGGU010000118.1, on the reverse strand, counting down.
AGGAACCGGCGGGTGGGCCGAACTTCTACCAGTTCGGCCCGGATGTGATGTACGAGATCCACATCGACAACGACGGGGACGGCCAGGCCGACATCACCTTCCAGCTCCGCTTCACCGACGAACTGCGTGACCCGGACACGTTCCTCTACAACACCGGCCCGATCCTGTCGCTGAACAGCACGAACTGGAACCGCCGCCAGGTCTACCGGGTCAGCCAGACCATCAACGGGCGCAAGACCATACTCGGCCGCGGGCTGACCTGCCCGCCATGCAACATCGGCCCGCTGTCCACTCCGCACTACGCCAACCTGGCCAAGGAGGCCGTCCACCAGCTACCCGGCGGCATCAAGGTGTTCGCGGGCCAGCGCGCCGAGGGCTTCTACGTTGACCTTGGTGCGATCTTCGACCTCGGCAACCTGCGGCCGTTCGAGCAGCTACACAACCAGTACGGCATGCACGTGTTCAGCAAGCCGGCGCCCGGTGTGAACGACACGAACAACCTGAACGTTCACTCGATCGCGATCCAGGTGCCCATCTCCCTGCTGGGCACGTCCAGCAGCAACCCCACCATCGGCGTGTGGACTACCGCGAGCCGGCAGAAGACCCGGATCTACGACGGCCGCAGCAACGGCGAGAGCCTGGATTCCGGCCCGTGGCGGCAGGTGTCCCGGCTCGGCAACCCGCTGTTCAACGAGGTGCTCGTGCCGCTGGGCCAGAAGGACCTGTGGAACTCGCTGCCGCCGTCGCAGGACAAGCAGTTCGCCTCCTACGTCACCCAGCCCGGGCTTGCCGCCCTGCTGAACGATCTGTATCCGGGGGTCTTCCCCAACCTGGCCGCGTTCGTCAAGGCCGGGACCGCACGCGCGGACCTGGAGGCCATCCTGCTGACCGGCATCCCGTCCGGCATCATCAGCGGCTTCCAGAACTACACCGGCTCCACGCTCGCCGACATGCTGCGGCTCAACACCTCAATCCCGCCCTCGTCCAAGCCCAACATCCTCGGTGTGCTCGGCGGTGATCTGGCCGGCTACCCCAACGGCCGCCGGGTGTTCGACGACGTTGTGACGATCGAGCTACGGGCCCTGGCCGGGCTGACCATTCCGCTGGTGGACAGCAGCTACACCCCGGACTCGGCGGCGAGCGCGGTGACCGACGGGCTGACCAACACCAGCGTCAGGTCGCAGTACCTCGACAAGTTCCCCTACCTCGGCGTTCCCTACGACGGCTTCTACACCCCAAGCTGAACCTGCTCGTCCCCTTCCCAACAGTGGCCGGGCGCTGGCGGAACCGTGACCTGCGCCAGCGCCCGGTCACCCTGGATACCGAACGCGCACGCCGGAGGCCCATCGTCATGACAGAGACCCAGCTCCCGCCGTCTGGCCCGGGCACCGTCGTGCTCAACCTCGGCGCTGACACCGGCGCCTTGATCGTGCACACTCCGGCCAGCATGGACGGGGATGAGATCGAGATCAGCCGCACCGGCTCACCAGCCGCCGCGCGTACCCACTCCCAGGTACGCGAGCGACGGACCAGCAGCTCCGTCAAGTACGCCGCCGTCTATCCGGATCTGCCCGCCGGTGACTACACGATCTGGCGGGATGCGGCCACGCCGGCGGCGGCCGTCACCATCACCGGAGGCAGCATCACCAGCTTCCACTGGCCAGACTGACCACCTCCGGCCTGAGTCAGCGGTCCTGGTCTGGTGCGCCGTCCCGGATGGGCCCAGTCTCCTGGGCTGGCGCGCCGTCCCGGGTCGGCCCAGCCTCCTGGGTGGGCCTGGCCTCCTGGGCTGGTGCGCCGTCCGGGGTGGGCCCAGCCTCCTGGGCTGGCACCCCGTCCCGGGTCGGCCCAGCCTCCTGGACTGGCACGCCCTCCCGGGTCGGCCCAGCTTCCTGGGCTGGCACGCCGTCGCTGGCCGGGATCTCGTCCAGGGTGGGTAAGAGTACGGAGGCTAGCCACTCCTCCACGCTGGCGATGTGCACGGTGGCCCATGACCTGGCCACCTCGGGGTCGCGTGCGGCCAGAGCGTCCAGGATCGCGCGATGCTCGGCCAGCGTTCGCTCCTTGGCACCGGACTGAGTGAGGCCGCGCCATACCCTGGCCCGCGTCGTCGGCCCGGACAGTGTTTCCAAGAGGGAGCAGAGCACCGAGTTCCCCGAGCAGGCCGCGATCCTCCGGTGAAATTCCAGGTCGTTCGCGACCAGATCCTCGATCTCCGGCTCGGGGCCGAGGCTGTCCAGCAGATCCCGCAGTTCCTGGCTCTCCCGGGCTGTGATCCGCTCGGCCGCCATGGCCGTGGCGGCGGGCTCCAGGATGCGGCGCACGCGTAGGAACTCCAGCACGGTCGCATCGCGATGGAAGTCGACGATGAAGCTGAGCGCCTCCAGCAGTAGCGGCGCCTGCAAACTGGTGACGTAGGTGCCATCGCCCTGGCGCACGTCGAGGATGTTGACCAGGGCGAGCGCCCGCACCGCCTCCCGAAGTGAGCTGCGGGACAGGCCGAGCTCGGCGGCGAGATCTGCCTCCCTCGGCAGCCTGTCCCCGGCGCGCAGAGCACCGGAGACAATCATTGATTTGATCTTCTCGATCGCTTCGTCGGTGACCGCCACTGCCAGCCTCCGTCGCCCCTCGCTAGCCGACCCCTGTCCGTGCGGCCATGCCGCGTTCCCCAATTCCGACAGGTCTGATGTCTGGCCAGAGTATGGCACACCTGCTCTAATTCGCCCCAAGCACAGCCCCGAACGAACCCCTCTCCGGTGGGGCCTTGTAACGCCCACCCCCGGCCGCGCAGGCGAAAGCCGGAGCCAGCCAGCCGAAATCCCCTTGGCGATCTTCGACCGATCGGATTTCCCGCTGGTGGTGCGGGTATGTCACGGTCACACTACGGAATGTAATCGTTATGGACAGAAGTTCTGGCTGCTAGGGCTGGCTCTCGTGTCGGCTCGTTCTTATTTTTGTACCATTGGGGCCGTGTCGCGAGACATGTCCTGACGAAGGCAGTGCTTGCACAGACGATTGCGATGCGTCACGCTCGGCCGCCGAGTGATCCAGCGGAAACGCCATGAGAGTCCTGCGGACCTCAGCCAGAACGGACCGCGTATATGCACGACCGGGGGCAGAGGCCAGAACTACCGTGCGGACACCGGCTCTGGCCGGCCCGCCCGCAGCGTCCACGCTTGGATGCAGGGCGACGAGCCGCGATGGAACCATCCTGAAATGGGGTGCAGGCACAGATGAGCGGTTGGAATCCTCCACCTGACGATCTTCGCGACACATCGGATGACCCCGAGGGCGAATCACAGCAGGAGGCACCCGGCCACGGCTCCGGGCAAACTCCCGGCTACGGGCAGCAGGGTTCCAGCTACTTCGGTGCTCAGCCGGACGGCCTCCGGTACGCCTCGCAGGTTGGTCCACTGCCAGATCCCGGCCAGCGTGAGCAGGGCGGCCAGCACCGGCAGCAGCAAGGCC
>DATGGU010000117.1:0-8158 GCA_035308365.1 Streptosporangiaceae bacterium | reverse complement strand
AGCTCCAGCTGGTACCAGGCGTAGGCATACAGCGCACCACGGACATATCCTTTGGCCTGGTCTTCCTGGCCTTTCCAGTCTTCATCTCGTGGTTCCTCGCCTTCCGGGTCCCACGGCGGATGCTCGGTTTCCGGTTCTCGCCTGGTGGTGATGGCTGCCAGCAGGTCATCACCCAGCCGTGAGATCGGCGTCCACAGCCGGTAGTAGGCCTCAAAGCGGTCCAACCACTGGATAGCCAATCGGGAGTCAGCCGGGTGACGGCGTTCCAGCTTGACCCGCTCGGCTCTCAAGCGCTGCTCATGGCAGAGCTTCAGTACCTGTTCGGCTACCTGGCCGATGTGCAGTTGCTCCGGTTCCTTACGGAAGGTCTCCGGCTGCATCTGGTACAGGCTGGCCGCTCGTTCCCGCAGGGTAAACGTGTCTTCAATCGTTTCGCTGGAGCGCGGTGACATCCTCACTCCGCAACCCGACACCCTCAAGGCCTTGGCTGCTGCCCTGGACATTCCCGTGAGCGACCTGTTCACCGTGGCGGGCTGGCTGCCCGCCGGGGAACTGCCCACGCTCAAGCCGTACCTGCGCGCCAAGTACCGGCAACTGGATGAGCAGGCCATCACTGACCTGGAGCGTTACGCCGAGAAATTGGCCGAAAAGCACGGACGCTCAGGACCAGTGGACCACGAAGACGAGCAACCCTAAATCCCCATAAATGAAAGGAGGGAGCCATGCACGAACACGACACCACAAACACCCTCACCGAAAAGAGCAGCGTACTGGGAACCCTCCGAGCCCTGCTGCCGCCCCGGCGACTGCTACTGAGCGAAGCCCTTCGGCTGGCTGAACTGCAAGCGAACCGACTGCTGCATTTGCAGCACGTCGTAGGCGCTCCGGTGCCGCAGGAGATCGTCACCAGCCTGCCAAGGGTTCTTATTGACTACGATCCGGACCTGCCCCGGCACGCCGCCTCCGGCCTGAGCGATTGGGACGCACACCGCCGGGCCTGGGTCATCACGCTCAACCCTGACGAGCCCGCCACCCGGCAGCGGTTCACCGTCATTCATGAGTACAAGCACATCGTTGATCATGGTCACCCCGGGCTCGGCGGCAGACTGCCCCGGTCTATCTACGGGCTGACTCCAGTGGAGTACATCGCCGAATACTTTGCCGGTTGCGTCCTCATGCCCAAGAGGTGGCTGCGGGCCGCGTTCTACGGCGGTATCCAGCGCCCGAGCGAACTGGCCCGGCTGTTCGACGTGTCAACTCGTGCCATGACCGTTCGGCTGGAACAGATCGGGCTTATTGAGCACGCTGCACCGGCCAGCCAGTCATCCCAGAGGCCGGGCTACCGCCTGCAACCACACTCCTTTCACCGCTACCACCGTCCACTCTCACCCAACTACATCCCCGCCCTTACCCAGGAGGTTGCCGCGTGACCATGACCGTCAGCCAGTTGGCTACTAAGGGCTCAGCTTGAATCAAGGTCTTCGGTTGGCACGTGATGATCACCGGGTGTGGTAGGCGGGTGGAGACTGTAGTTCCATTCGCCGTGCCAGGGGTTGCGGGTGAGCCGGGTCTTCTCCAGTTCCCGCATCTGCCGGTTGGTGATCTTCACGCCCTTGGGGTAGGTGGCCTCGTCGAGCTGGGCCTTGACCGTCAGGCCGGTGCGGGTGGTGGTCGCCCCGATGGTGTTGATGATGACCTCGTAGCTGGTCAGCGGCCGTCCGCGCCAGTTCATCGAGATGAAGCTGAACAGCTTGTGCTCGATCCGGTTCCATTTCGACGTCCCCGGCGGATGGTGGCACACCTGGATGACCAGGCCCGTCTCGGCGGTCAGGGCGGCCAGTTCGGTCTTCCAGAGCCGGACCCGGTTGCCGTTGGACCCGCCGCAGTCCGCAGTGATCAGCAGCCGGGCCGCGCCGGGGTAGGAGTCCTTGCCGATGGTGTTCCACCAGGTGCGGATGGAGTTGACGGCGAACGCCGCGGTGTCGTGATCAACGCCGACGCTGACCCATCCGGTGTTCGCGCCGACGTCATAGACCCCGTACGGGACAGCTTTGCCGAGCTTTTTGTCGATGAAGTCGTGCACGTTGACCTGCTCGGGGTCACCGCAGGGCCGGTATTCACGGCCACCGTTCTTATACCGCCCGACGAGTTCTTTCTTCTTGGTGTCCACGCTAATCACCGGCTCACCCGCGGCCAGGGCGGCCTTGACCGCCGCATTGATGTGGTGGAACTGGGCGTCACGGTCAGCGTGCCGGCTGCCTTCCAGCGTCTTGGCATTGGCCTGCAAGCTGAACCCCTGCTCCATCAGCAGCCGCCGGACCGTGTCATCAGAAACCGGGTGCCCCTGCGCGGTCAGCTCCGCGGCCAGCGTGTTCAGCGACTTGGCCGTCCACCGCAGCGGCGATTCCGGGTCACCGCGGGTCACCGGCTCCACCAGCGCATCCAGCGCCGCCGGCAGCCCCGGATCCACCTCCTCAGCGCGCTTGCGGCCCGCCCCGGCCCGGCGCACCCGCCCTGGCGGCGCAGCCTGCCCGGCCAGCTCCCTGACCCCATCACAGATCGTGTCCTTGGCCACCTTGGTCACCGCTGCCACGAACGCGATGCCGCCATAGCCCAGCGACCGTGCCTCAGCCGCCAGCCACAGCCTGCGCGACCGCTCATCCAGATGATCACGCAGGTCAAGCCACCGGCGCGTCAGCGCGCTCTCCAGCCGCTCCCGCTCCTCGGCGGCCATGGTCCGAAGCCCCACCACAGAATTAGATCATCAACACACACAAGACGACCTAATTTACAGATAAGCCCTAAGCACATGAACACTACAAATTCAGGTTGGTTAGCTGCCGAGCTTCGACCCGGTGACCCAGAGGCCGATCGTGGCACCCGAGGCGCTGTCGCCGACGGTCGCTACGATCAGGGTCCCATTCGTCGTAAACGCGGCGGACGCGACCTTCCCGCCGCCCGCGTTCACCGTGGCGACCTCGCGACCGGAGGCCACGTCCCAGACGGCGAGCGTGCTGTCCGCGTTGTCGGCGGTGACCAGCAGCTTCCCATCCGGGCTGAAGACCAGCGTCTTCACCGGGCGAGCGTCCGTGTCGCCGGGAGCGCTGCCGTTCACGCTGAACGTGGACACATTCTGACCGGAGGCCACGTCCCATACGCGGACGATTCCGCTTTCGGTCCCGCAGGCGACGCGCGTGCTGTCCGGACTGAAGACGATGGAGTCGACGTCCAGGCTGGACATGCCGTTCGGACTCGCGACGTTGTAAATCTTCTCGACCCTGAGGGCCGCGATCAGGCGTTTGGCGGGCACGTTCAGCAGGTGGAGCATGCCAAGGTCATCGCTGACCGCGACGGTCTGGCCGTCCGGACTGAACACCGGCTCGCTTATCTGGTACCCGATGCCCGCGCCCCGGTTGAGCGGGAGCATGACCTCGGGCTGTCCGGTCGCCGTGGCCACCAGACCCAGCGTGCCGTTCCCGTACGAGTCGGCGATCAGCCCATCCGGCCCGGGAACCGCGTAGTTGGCTGTATAGCTCGAGGAGACGAGGGGCAGCGGCACGGGGGTGGCCTGCCCTGTGGCCATGTTCCAGACGTCAGCGACCCCGCCGCCGTAGCCGGCGTTGATGACGGAAAATTCCTTTCCGTCCGGGCTGAACGCCGGCGAACTGAGAGAGCTGGAACTCGCCGAAGTGCCGCCAGGCATGGCCGCGAAACCAGTGAGTTGCTGTCCATTGCTCGTGGACCACGCGCTGATCTGGCTGCTACCGGTCATCGCCACGACGATCGTCCCACGGGGATCGAACCGGATGGGATCGAACTGGATGGGATCGAGCGTGCCGCTGCCTGCCGCGAATTCAGCCCGCTGGTGCAGGGCGATGGCGGTGTGGCTCGCGGCCCGCCGGTTCGCGCTTGGGCGACTTGGCGATGCCGGGGTCCGGGCGGGCGATGCCGACGTCCGGAAGAGCGTGACGTACATGACGGCGGCGGCGATCGCGGCGAGCGTCAGCCCGATGATCCTGGACACGCGCCGCGCGGCCGTCGAGCGCCTGACCGTTGCCGGGTCGCCTGGAATACGCCCGGTGGAACTGCTCGTCATCCGAACCGCCTCCAGCCACCGCTGGAAGGGAACCACGAATTCCCACCGGAGTTCAGTGCCGGAAAGACCGTCTGAAACGGCTTGCCGTGGTCGTCAATGACCGTGGTGCCCGTCTTCCCCTCGTAACTCCAGTCGAGGGCAAGCCGCCACTTGATATCACAGCCGCAGGGATTCGGTCCCTGGAGGGTGTCAAGGGCCTGGACCTGGAATTGCTGGATATCCGTGCTGGACACCCTGAAGGGGAAGGGGATCTTCTTGGCTGCCCCGTTATCCAGCCCGGCAACCGGGGTGATGAGCGGTGGATTGCGCCCGAGAAAAATCTCGAACCCCGCCTCGGGTGCCGGGCCACATCCGTCTGAACTGATGACGTCGGTGCCGGCAGGGACGGACCCTCGCTCGACGTCAACCACCCGGAAGTCGAGGAGCTGGACGGCAGTTGTCGTCACTCCCTGGACGTCCAGCTTGAAGTTCGTCACTCCCACGTCCACGCCGCCGTATCGGCGCGCCCATGTTTCGTCGGGCGGGCTGTCAGGCACCGGGATAGCGTGCAGCGGGCGGTCGAAGAGCCAGTTCATACAGGAACCCATGCCGTTATCCACGTCATGCTGGTCATAGGCTAGGGCGATCGTCAGTGGCGGCTGTCCTGTTCGCGAGGTCGCGGTCCCCGGCGATGGCGATCCTGACGCGCGCGCCGGATGGCCAATCGTTAAGTACAGAACGAGGACGACGGCAACAGCCAGCACAACGGGTACGGTCACCCAGGCGGCGTTCCCAAGGTTGACGATGTACTGGTTTCTCCCCGCCTGCATGACCCGGCCGCCATGAGTCGCCATGCCCCGCTGGGTGAGCCGTGGTTCGCGGCCGTCCTGAGGCCTCAGGTCGCCGGTGCTCATGCGCCTGATATGCGCTGGTCCCGGCCAGCCTGGTAGACGGTACCGCGGCCCGTGGCGATCGCTGTCTGCTCGACATTCGCTACCACGGAACGATCCTGACCGGCCGGGGCGAGCCTGATCCACTCCTCCGCGAGCAGCCGTAGCTCTGGAACCAGCTCCGGGTGAGCCTGCGTCAGGCGCTGGAACTTGCGCCGCCAGTCGGCCGCCAGCTCCTTCTCGACCTCGGCGTCACCGGCCTGCCGGGAGATGACGATCTCGTTGCGCACATCTACCAGCTCGGATTCGATTGCCGGTACCCGCTCCGGATGAACGCGCCGCCAAAGGTTCACCACCCCGGCCCGGACCTCGCTCCACGCATCGGTAGCCACGGCCGTCATCAATGCACTCGCCGCGGCGAGTGCGAGGTCATCCATTACTACCCTCCCAGCCCATTCCCCCTGGGCGACAGTTCAATACGCTAGCACAGTAACGGAATCAGTTCACCGAAGAGGAATTAATATGCAAGTGCGTCCTTTCGGATTATTGGCACTCCGCAAACGCCGGACCTGAGACAGAGAGGTGGTTCGCAAAGCGACCGGCGACCACCGGCTCTATGTCCCCTACCCGGGCTGATCCCGAAGACCAGGACATGCCCTACCGGTGCTCCCGCGCTCCCGCCGCGCAAGCCGACGAGCTGTTCAGCGCCTACGACAGCAATCGCAGCCCCACCACCAAGGACACCCTTATTGCGCTGGTCGCAGGGTTGCGCAGGTGGTAACCCTTCTTCATGATCGCCAACCACCCTATATTCCGTTGTCTGCCACGGCGACGAATGTGATCGGGCGTTGGCCAGGGATCAGGTAGACGTCTACAGTGCGGCTGGCTACCTCTTCTGCCTGCTCCCCCACTCGTTTCTCGTCGGCTGGCCAGGTCTTGGCTTGGGTGCGCTGGAAGGGCACTGCTTCGCGAAGCTGGACGGGCGGGGCGGACTGCGGTTCGCCAGTGAGCGCGAGGACGCTGACGATCGCCGTGTCACCGTCGAGGCGGGCGCGGGCCAGCCATCCCGCCGTCCATGCCCATAGGTGGGTGTAGGGCGGAGGGCCATCTGGAGGTGGGCCGACGTGGAATCCGTTGTAGTCGGCCCAGGCTGCATGAGATCCGGTGAGCATGACGGCGAGCTGGTGCCAGCTCACCCGGCCGTAGCCGATCAGCTCGCCAGTGCCATCTGTGGTCGGCAAAGTCGACGGGGTCACCTGCTGAGTTCTGGTCACGTTGTCACCTCTCGTTCCGCCGCGCTTTCGAGCGACGGGATGACGACCGGTTCCAGAGAGCTGGGCGGGTCGGCGAGCCGGAGTGTGCCAAGGCCTCTGGTGGTGCGCGATCCGACGCCGATCAGGCCGTCGTGGATGTCGCGCAGTACGTGCCAGATTGTGGCGCGGACCCACGGCTGGACGTCGCCGAGCTGATCGATCCGCAGGACCACCTGCCCGGCGGCCACAGGCTGGGTCTGGAACAGCAGGGCGTCTCTTGACCCGCCGGTCACCCGGTCGATTCCGACATGCGTTCGTTCGGGTTCGACGCGGGCTTGCTCAATGTAGGAGTCGCGGAACGCCAGCAACCCACGCTGGCCCTGGTGGCCGAACACCTCACAGGTGACGCATGTGCAGCAGTCAGTCTGTTGCTGGCATGCGGCTTCCTCGCCGTAGCGGGAGCGGATGATGAACTCTGTCCTGGATCGGATAATCCCCTTCCAGGCTGACCCGGGGATGAGCGGTCGGCCCGTGCGCTGCCGGGACCGCGCTACCGGCGGCCGGCGGCCGTCCTCAGCCGAAGTCTGGTCCCGTCGGGCTGCCTTGGGTGAAGTCAGCTTGGGCAGGCCGTCCCCGATCAGCAGGCCGTCCGTAATGTCGAATCGTGCTTCCAGCCATGGGTGATCTTCCGCACTGCAGATCAGCTCCCGCGTGGCGACGGCCGTGAACAGTTCGGGACCGTCCTGAGTCAGCCAGATCCTCGCACCTGCCGACGTAGCCGGGTCGATAATGCCGCTCTTCAGGTGGACCAGTGTGGCCCGGCCGCTGCCTTTGGTCCGGTCACGGCCGATCGCGGGCCGCCAGGTGCTGATCAGCTTCAGATCGGCGTCGCTGAGCGGCTGCCCGTTGGCCGCGTCGTGCCGCAGGTAGACGGTCAAACATCCGCCGCTGGCGGCGAGGCGGCTGATCCGCAGCGATTTCTCGGTCGCGGCTCCGCGTTCACGGTGGATCGCGGTCTGTCCGGCGATCTCCAGAGCGTCCACCGTATCGCCGTCGGCAGCATCGCCTGGGTCGAAAGCACATCCCACGATCCACAGCGGCGACGCGATGCTCCTATCCGCCTCGGCCTTGTTGTGCGCGGGCGGACTGCCCATGAGCCGCTCATCGGCCGGCGGCCGCGCCGCCCGCAGGTGCGCTCGCAGGGATCCGGCCAGGGCCGAGCCCGGCACCCAGGGTCTTTCGGCCGCATCGAGCAGGATGTCCCGGTCGACCGTGGGATCAGAGTGAGTGACCGCACCGACGGCCCAGCCGGGTTCCACCTCGATCGTCGCGGTCACGAGCGTGATGATCATCAGTCACCTCCCGAGGACGACCGGGCGAGCAGCAGCGTGAGCACGTCGCGAAGCACGCGCGGATCGGTTCCGCCGAACAGCTCGCGTAGTCGGTCGCGCTGTCGGCCACTGAAGTCTCGAGCGGCCGGCCGGGAGAGAAGATCATCGGCAAGGTCCCCATCGGCCAGGCCGTCTCCTGGTCGGCCGCGGCCGCCGCGTTCTCGGTCAAGCTGAAGATCACGAAGCGCGCCGGCGACCCACCGATGCTGCTCCTCGCGGAGACCCAGGTCCATCACCATGGTGAAGAGCTTTTCGGCAGGGGTGACTGCACGCATCGTCGGTCGGCCGGGAGCGGCGGCAAGAGCCGGGCGCCAAGCAGTGGTCACAACCTCGACGCAACCGAACCCCTCGCCACGGCGCAGCCCGATGCCCTCGTGCGGCAGCCATCCAGCGAGCTCACGCAGCAGTTCGGTCGTCCCGGTCAGCCGGTAGGTGGAACCGGGCACAGCGCACAACTCTTCGGGTTTGGGGAGGCCGGAGGCGGCGTGCCAGCCGGACCAGGGCTGCGGTCGCGCCCAGGGCCGCTCGACGTCAGCTCCGCGCAGGTCC
>DATGGU010000116.1:0-3752 GCA_035308365.1 Streptosporangiaceae bacterium | reverse complement strand
CAGGTCTTCACATTTGCCCGTGACCTGCGGGGATGGGCCCTGACCGGAGGGCTGTCCACGGGTTTGGCGGGCTGTGTCCACGGGGTTTTGCGTAGCTTGTCAGGTGTTGCCGGGGTCGTCGGCGCCGATGGCCTGGAGGGTGAGTTCCTGGAGTTCGGCGAGCAGGCTGCGCATCTTGCGGGCGTTGTCGAACAGGGGCTGCCAGGCGGCGAGCTGCTCTGCGGTGAGGCGGCGGGTGACGGTCTTGCCGCTGATCTTGCGGGTCCATTCGGCGTAGGGGCCGTGCAGGACGGGCGGGTCTGCGTGGCAGCGGCAGCGGCGCTTGCCGCAGGCGTAGGAGCGGATGGTCAGGGTGCCGGGCAGGGCCGGCCCGGCCGTGGCGGCGAGCGCCGCGGCGGCCTGATCCAGGGCGGCCTGCCGGGCCGCGGCTGGTTCCATGCGACACACCGTCTCAGATTCCAGGTTTCCGCGCCCGTCCGCAGTATTTTACTGTGGACAAGGGAGGGCGGGATGGGCGGTGCGCCAGGCTACATCACGGCCTGGCAGCCGTCGTCGGCGCCGCCGCAGGCGGCGGCGTTCGCCCGGCAGGTCGTGGCTGCGGCCGGGCCGGCCGGGCGGGACCGGGCCAAGAATCTGCTGTGGGCGGCCGGGAAGCTGGCCGGCTGGGCGATCGGGCTGGGGATGGAGCCGGCGCCGCAGGTGCTGTTGCACCCGTCGGTGACCGGGCGGTTCACCGCGCACGCCCCGGGCCTGTCGGGCCCGGCTCGCCGGACGCTGCGCACCAACTTGCGGTTCTTGGCCCGCGCCGTGGTGCCGCACCTGGACCCGGCGGACGCGCCGCTGCCCCGCGAGCGCGCCAAGGAGCCGTACACGCCGGCGGAGGTCAGCGGCTTCCTGGCGCTGGCCGCCGCCCAGCCGACCGCGGCGCGGCGGGCGCGTGCCGCCGCGCTGGTGTGCCTGGGAGCCGGGGCCGGGCTGATCCGCGCCGACCTGCGTGCTGTGCGCGGCACCGACGTCGCCTGCCGGTCCGGCGGCGTCGTGGTGACCGTCCGGGGCGGCCGCGCGCCCCGGACCGTGCCGGTGCTGGCCCGCTACCACGACGCGTTGCTGGCATCAGCGGCCTTCGCCGCCGGGCGGCTGCTCACCGGCGGCACTGACCCGGGCCGGCGCAATATCAGCAACCCGCTGACCCGGTCGCTGGCGCGCGGGGCCGGGCTGCCGGCCCTGGACACCAGCAGGCTGCGGGCGACCTGGCTGGCCGACTGTGCGCAGATGACCGGCCTGCCGGTGTTCTTGCACGCCGCCGGGATCAGCTGCTGCCAGCGGCTGGGCGACATCGCCGCCGGCCTAGACCCCGGCGGGGAAGCCGAGGCCGTCGCCCTGCTCGGGGGCCTGCGGGCAGGCGGCCCGCGGTGAGCATCCCGCTCGCGGCGGCCGAGGACATCATCGACACTTCCGGCATCGCGCCGGCCATCGAGGACCTGCTGCCGCGCGCTGTCCGCGGCCGTCAGCTGAGCACCCGGACCTTGCTGCTGGGCATGATCTTGACCGTGGCTGACGGCCGGCCCGCGCACCTGACCAAGGTGCGCCAGGCGCTGGTCAGCCTCCCCGGGACTGACCAGCAACGGCTCGGCGTCACCGTGACCTGGAAGACCGGACCGCACCAGCTCACCTACCGGCAGACCGAGCACACCGCCCGCCTCATCACCCGGGCGCTCGGCAAGCAGCAACCCGACGGCACGCCCTCTGAGGACCTGCAGTCAGCGTGCGACCAGCTACTGGAGGCCAGCATCCCGCCAGCGCTGAAGGATGCCAGCACCGCGCTGGCAGGTGACTGGACCGACGTAGAGTCCTGGTCCCGGCCACCCCGCCACGGCAGCACGCAGTGCGCCGACCCCGAGGCGTCCTGGGGCCACCGCAACTCAAACCTGCCCGGGCCCAAAGGAGAGATGTTCTTCGGCTACTACCTGTCGGCCGCGGTCATGACACGCGAGGAGAACGGCACGACCGTGCCCGAGCTCACCCGGCGCATGACGGTCACCGGCTGCGCCCACGACCCCGTCCGCGCCGTGGTCCCCGTCCTGGAGAAAATGCCCGCCGATGGCATCCCGCTCGGCGACATCATCGCCGACTCCGGCTACGCCCACCGCGACGCCGCGGCCTGGGCCATCCCGCTCCGGCGCGCCGGCGCCCAGCTGGTCCAGGACCTGCATCCGCACGACCGCGGCACTCGCGGCACCCACAAAGGCGCCATCATCGCCAACGGATGCCTGTACTGCCCCGCCACCCCCAAGCCATTACTGGAACTCGGCCCGCTCCCGCCCGGCGCCCCCGCCGAGGACGTCGCCGCGCATGACCGGCAAACCGCCGAGCTGACCCGGCACAAGCTCGGCCGGCACACCGCCGACGACGCCGACGGCTACCACCGCATCACCTGCCCCGCCACCGCCGGCAAAATCCGCTGCCCGCTCCGCCCCGAATCGATGAAACTGGACCGCTCCCGGCCAGAGATCCTGGCCCCGCCCGAGCACCCGCCAGCCTGCTGCACCCAGCAGACCGTCACCGTCTCGCCCGAGGTGAACGCCAAGACCCGGCAGAAACACGACTACCCCTCAGCGGCCTGGCAGCGTTCCTACGCCCGGCGCACCAGCGCCGAGCGCGCCTTCGCCACCATCAAGGACACCGCCACCACCAGCATCGCCCGCGGCTGGTGCCGCCTTCTCGGCCTGACCCCGCTCATGCTCTGGCTCGCCTGCGCCCTCGCCGCCCGCAACCAGCGCATCCTGCACGCATTCGACGCCCGCCAGGCCAGCAACACCCGCCGCGCCGCCGCTGGCCTCCCGCCGGCCCGCAGCAAACGCCGCACCACGCCCGCGGCGCAGTCCACGGCACCGCCGTAACCAAGCAGCAAGATCCCCGCCCCCGGCCCGTCAGCCGAACACACCCCACACCCAGCCCACAGTCCCACACGGCCACAACCGCCCGCAGCGACCCCACAGCAACGCCCCGCCAGCCACGCACAAGATCACTTCAGCGCAGACACAGCAATGTCAGTGCCAAATGTGAACATGGACACTGGTGAGGTGTGAATACCTCTCGGTGGGGCGGCTGGGACTCGAACCCAGGACCGGCGGATTATGAGTCCGCTGCTCTAACCGGCTGAGCTACCGCCCCGAGAATTAACCTTCTGACCCTGGACTTTCTCGCTCTCATCCGGTTTGCCGTAGCAGAAGCATACCGGTGCTGCGCGCACGTACCCGCGAAATACGAAACACCCTGGGCGTACGTCTCAGCGGAACAGGTTGGTGACGTCAGTGACACGATGATGAACCTCGTCACGGGCCCAGCCGGCCGGCGGCCCGGCCCTAGCCGATCTCCGCCTGGACCTCGCGCTGCAGCGCCTGAAGCCTGCCGAACTCTCCCGTCGTCCCAGACAGCCGTTCAAAGCACACGGCAACCGGTGCACCACCCGAGGTACCACCCGTCCCTTCTGCGGCATGGCGCGGGATCCAGCGTTCGGCGTTGCCGAGATGTGCACCGTGATCTGCCTGAAACTCCGTTCACTCTAGGTGCCCGGATGGACGCTCCAACGGCAAATATGACGGTATGCACCGTTACAACCTCAGAGTGACCTGGCAGCGCGCAACGTCCGTCCTCTACTTAGCGATCGCTGCCTACTGCGGATACGTGCTCATCGTGACCCTGGTGACGGTGGCTCGCGCGTAACGCGTCAGGTCCTGCTCATCTGCATG
>DATGGU010000115.1:0-11751 GCA_035308365.1 Streptosporangiaceae bacterium | reverse complement strand
AACAAAGCCGCCGCGCCCCAGCCCGGCGGGAGGCCGGGCCCGGCGCGCGACGGCGGTCCAGGTGAAACGAACGCGAGGGTCGGGGTTTGCGAGGGCGGAGCTTCGCTCCGGGGGTTCCGGGAGGTTGTCCCACCGCAGGTGGCAAAACAGCCCCAGCCCCGCTCGTGACAGCCCCAGCCCCGCTCGTGGGGGTCCGGGGGGCTCGGCCCCCCGGGCAGATACTGCGGGCTGCGGCGAAGCTGGCCGAAGGACGGCGAGCAGCATTGGCCGCCTCGCCCCCCGTCAGCTAGCGAAATCTAGCAAGGGCTGGGCGCGGCTGGGGTGGCGCAGCTTGGACAGGGACTGCTTCTCCAGTTGCCTGATCCGCTCCCTGGTCAAGCCCAGCGCGCGGCCGATCTCGTCCAGCGTGTGCGGGTTGCCGTCGTACAGCCCGAACCGCATCGACATGATCGTCGCCTCGCGCGGGGTGAGGCAGCCGAGAGCGTTCCTGAGCTGGCTGGCCATGAGCTGGCGGTCCACCAGTTCGGACGCCTCGGGGGCGTCGATGTCCTCGATCAGGTCACCGATGCTGGTCTCGCCGTCCTCGCCGATCGTGGAGTCCAGGCTGATCGGCTGCCTGCTGGTGCGCAGCAGTTCCTCGATCTGGTCCGGGGTGCGGTCGAGCTCGACCGCCAGTTCCTCCGGCGTCGGCTCCCGGCCGAGCCGCTGGTGCATGTCCCGCTCCACCCGGCTGAGCTTGCTGAGCATCTCAAGGACGTGCACCGGCAGCCGGATGGTCCGGGCCGAGTCGGCGAAACCGCGCTGGATCGCCTGCCGGATCCACCACATGGCGTAGGTGGAGAACTTGTAGCCCTTGGTGTAGTCGAACTTCTCGACCGCCCTGATCAGGCCGAGGTTCCCCTCCTGGACGACGTCCAGCAGGGTGAGCCCGCGGTCGCTGTACTTCTTGGCGACCGAGACCACCAGCCGCAGGTTGGCCTCGAGCATGTGCGCCTTGGCTCGCCGGCCGTCCTCGGCGACCTCTTCCAGATCCTGGCGGTAGGCGTCGTCCAGGTCCGGCTCGTTCTCCAGCTTGTGCTCGGCGTACAGCCCGGCCTCGATCCGCTTGGCCAGGTCCACCTCCTGCTCGGCGGTGAGCAGGCTGGTCCGGCCGATCGACTTGAGGTACGTGTGGACCGAGTCGCCCATGGCGGGTGTCTGGTCGTCGAGGTCCGCCTCGATGGCGCTGGAGCCCGGGTCCGCGCTCAGCGCCTCGGTCTCGGCCTCCACGGCGGCCTCTGCCAGATCGGCGAACTCGTCACTGTCGGTGCCTACGGTCTCAGCCACCGGCTCGCTCGGCGTGGACTTCTCGTTGCCGAGCCGGACGCCTGCCTCAGCCAGCTCACGCAGGATCGAGCGGCCCTCCGCTGCGGAGATGCCGGCTTCCTCGAACGCGCTGCGAAGCTCGGGCAGCGACAAGTGGCCCTGACCGCGTCCGCGCTGGACAAGCTGGTCCACGCGGGTCACCGTCGCCTCGTCATCCCGAACGGACGACGCGGCGGTCGCGGTCCGCGACATGAGACACCTCCTCCTGGGGGAAGCGGGGACATGCGCTGCCTCCCGCGCCAGCCCGGCGTGTTTGTCAGGTCCATACTTGCTACGTCTGGGCCTGCTACATCCGGCCCGCGGCGCGCCCTTGGCGGACGCGAAGTGCGGGCATATATTGGTAACGCTTTGCGCCGCCTATTGTTCCCGGTCTGGCCGTCGTTTGCTGATCGGGTGTCGCAGCGCGCGCAGATCCGGCTTTCCTGACGGTAGCAGCGGCAGCTCATCCATGAGGACGAGTTCGCGAGGTGCGGCACTCGCCGGGAGCGTCCGGCGCACGTGTTCCCGAAGTATCCCCAGCTCAGGCGGCATGTCTGGATTAGCTGGCACGACCACTGCGGTCACCCGTTCCCCCCATTCCGCATCCGGCCGCCCCACCACGACCGCCTCCCGCACCGCCGGGAAGGTCTCCAGGGCCGCCGCGACCTCGGCCCCGACCACCTTCTCCCCGCCGGTGTTGATCACGTCGTCCGCCCGGCCCCGCACGGTCAGCAGCCCCGACGGCCCGATCGAGCCCAGGTCCGCCGTGGTGAACCAGCCGTCGCCGGTACGCCCGGGCTGCAACCGGTAGCCGGAGAACAGCACCGGCCCGGCAATCCGGATCAGGCCGCCGGGCCCGATCCCGACGCGCACGCCATCCAGCGGTTTTCCGTCATACACGCAGCCGCCGCTGGTCTCCGTCATCCCGTACGTCGTGACGACGCTGCCGCCCGCCGCGGCCGCCGCCGCCAGCAGCCGGGCTGGCGCACCCGCTCCACCCAGCAATATTTTGACGAACGGTGCCAGGCTGGCCCCGTCGCCGACGAGCCGGCGCAACTGGGTCGGGACCAGGGACACGTAGTCGCAGCCGCAGGTCGCGACGACCTCGGGGGTGAGCCGGTCACAGACCACCGGTTCCGTGCCCGCCAGCAGCGACCGGACCAGTACCTGGATACCGGCCACGTGGCTGACCGGCAGGCAGCACAACCAGCGGCCACCGGGGACGGCGCCGATCCGGTCCAGGCTGGCCCGCGCGGAGTGCAGCAGGGCGTCCGCGCTCAGTTCCACTCCCTTGGGCCGGCCGGTAGAGCCCGATGTGACGATGACCACGGCCGTGTCTTCACCGATTCCCGGCGGCGGCCCTCCGGCCAGACCCTCCCGGGTAACCCCGGCCACGGTCTGGATGGCGTCCGGGGCCAGCTCATCGAGCAACAGCCGCAGCCTGGCCTGGGGAAGCGCGGGATCGAGCGGCGCCACCGCCGGGCCGCTGCCATCCAGCGCGGCGGCCAGCGGGCGCAGCAGTTCACCGGCTGGCATCAAGACCGCGTGCAAAGGCCGTCGACTCACCGACGTAAGGTTAAACGGCTAATCCATGGTCGCGACCAGGGAGGGTATGGCAGTGGTTGACTGGCAGCGTTCGGGGCCGGCACCGGGCCAGGAGTACACCGACATCATCTACGAGACCGGTGAGGGCATCGCCAAGATCACCATCAACCGGCCCGAGGTGCGCAACGCGTTCCGGCCCACCACCTTGTTCGAGCTGTCCAGCGCGTTCAGCATCGCCCGGGACGACCCGGATACCGGCGTCATCATCTTGACCGGGGCCGGGACCGACGCGTTCTGCTCCGGCGGTGACCAGAAGATCCGCGGCGACGATGGCTACCTCGACTCCCAGGGCGTCGGCCGGCTCAACGTGCTCGACCTGCAGGTCCAGATCCGGCGCACCCCCAAGCCGGTGATCGCCATGGTCGCCGGGTACGCGGTCGGCGGTGGGCACGTGCTGCACGTCTGCTGCGACCTGACCATCGCCGCCGACAACGCGATCTTCGGCCAGAGCGGCCCCAAGGTCGGCTCGTTCGACGGTGGCTACGGCTCGTGGCTGCTCGCGGCCACCGTTGGGCTGAAGAAGGCTCGCGAGATCTGGTACCTGTGCCGCCAGTACACCGCCCAGGAGGCACTGGACATGGGACTGGTGAACACCGTGGTACCCCTGGCCGACCTGGAGAAAGAGACCGTGACCTGGGCCCGTGAGCTGCTGGCGAAGTCGCCGCTCGCGCTGCGCATGCTCAAGGGCGCGCTGAACGCGGTGACCGACGGGGCGGCCGGGATGCAGCAGTTCGCCGGCGACGCCACGCTGCTTTACTACATGAGCGAAGAGGCGCAGGAGGGACGTGACGCGTTCCGGGAGAAGCGCCGGCCCGACTTCGCGAGGTTCCCGCGCCGTCCGTGACCGGGCATCTGGCGAGTCCCATTGGCGGCCTGCTCGGCGGCCTCCGCGCGTTCGCGATCCCGATGCGGACGCGGTTCCGCGGCATCACCGTGCGCGAGGGCGCGCTCATCCGGGGCCCGGTGGGCTGGGGCGAGTTCTCCCCGTTCGCCGAGTACGGCCCCCGGGAGTGCGCCCGCTGGCTGGCCTGCGCCCTGGAAGCGGCGGTGACCGGATGGCCGGAGCCGGTCCGCGACCGGGTACCGGTCAACGTCACCGTGCCGGCGGTCGGCCCGCAGCAGGCGCACCACCTGGTGGCACGCTCAGGCTGCCGCACGGCCAAGGTCAAGGTGGCCCAGCACGGGCAGCAGGATGCCGACGACATTGCCCGGGTGGAAGCTGTACGGGATGCGCTCGGCCCGTCCGGCCGGATCCGGGTGGACGCCAATGGCGCCTGGGACGCCGGCCACGCCCGGCGCATGCTGCGCCGGCTCGAACCGTTCGGCCTGGAGTACGCCGAGCAGCCGTGCGCGACCCTGGAGGAGATGGCGCAGTTGCGCCGCGAGGTCAGCGTCCCCCTGGCCGCCGATGAATCGGTCCGCCGCGCCGAGGACCCGTTGCGGGTGAGGGCCGCGGGCGCGGCCGACATCGTCGTCCTCAAGGCGGCCCCGCTCGGCGGGGTGCGGGCCGCCCTGCGGGTGGCCGAGGCGTGCGGCCTGCCGGTGGTCGTGTCCAGCGCCGTGGAGAGCTCGGCCGGCCTGGCCGCCGGAGTCGCGCTCGCCGCCGCCCTGCCGGACCTGCCCTACGACTGTGGCCTGGCCACCATGAGCCTGCTGACCGGCGACGTCACGGCCGCCCCGCTGACCGCTGCCGACGGCGCACTTCCGGTCCGCCGGCCAGCGGTGGACCCCGCGGAGCTGGCCCGCTGGGAGATCGACCCGGGTCCGTGGCGGGAACGCGCGGCCGCCGCGGCGGCACACCTGTGAACCCCTCGACCGCGTTTGCCACGGTGGTCGCCGATGAGCTGATCCGGTGCGGCCTGCGCGAGGCCGTGCTCGCCCCAGGATCGCGCAGCGCGCCGCTGGCCATGGCGCTATGGGCCCGGTCGGCCGCCGGGGATCTGCGGCTGCATGTGCGCATCGACGAGCGTTCGGCCGCCTTCCTGGCGCTCGGCCTGGCCAAGGCCAGCCGCCGGCCGGTCGCGGTAGTCTGCACGTCGGGCACGGCGGCCGCGAACTTCCACCCGGCGGTGATCGAGGCCGACGAGTCCGGCGTGCCGCTGCTGCTGCTCACCGCGGACCGGCCGCCCGAGCTGCGCGGAACCGGGTCGAACCAGACTATCGACCAGCTCAGGCTGTACGGGGACTCGGTACGGTGGTTCTGCGACGCCGGGGTGCCCGAGGCCAGGATGGGAACGAACGCCTACTGGCGGTCGCTAACCTGCCGCGCCTGGGCGCAAGCCGCCGGGGACGCCGCCGGGTTCCCCGGCCCGGTCCAGGTGAACCTGCCGCTGCGCGACCCGCTCGTGCCCGATCCCGGTAACCTTCCGCCGTGGCCCGAGCCGCTTGATGGCCGCCCGGGCGGGACGCCGTGGACCGTCGCCGCCGCCGGGCCCGGAGCGGCCCGGACCATCGGCCTGGACCCGGCCGAGCGCGGCGTGGTGATCTGCGGGGACGGAGACCACGACACAGACTCGCTGCTGCGGCTCGCGGAGCAGGCAGGCTGGCCGGTACTGGCCGAGCCGTCCTCCGGGGCAAGGCGCGGGCCGAACGCGCTACGCTCCTACTCCTGCCTGCTGAACGTGCCGGAGTTCACCGCCGCTCACCAGCCCGAGATCATCGTGTCGGCCGGGCGGCCCGGGCTGTCCCGCGGGCAGCTAGCCTTCCTGCGCGCTGGCGCCCGCCGTCATATTGTGATAGCCCAGGGGCCGGGCCGGTGGGCCGACCCCGCCAGGACAGCCACCGACGTGGCCGGCGGTGTGCACCTGACCGGCCCCCTCCGTAATGAAGCCAAATGGCTAGAATCCTGGCAACGGGCAGACCAGGCTGCGATCATCGCGGCCGGCGACATCCTGGCCGCCACCGGCACGCTCAGCGAGCCACAGCTGGCCAGGGACCTGGCGGCGGCGCTGCCGGACGGATCATTGTTGTGGGCGGCCTCCAGCCTGCCGATCAGGGACCTGGACCAGCACATGGCGCCGCGCGATGGCCTGCGGGTGCTGGCCAGCCGGGGCGCGAGCGGGATCGACGGCCTGACCTCCTCGGCCATCGGCGCGGCGCTGGCGCACGGCGGCCCGGCCTGCGCACTCCTTGGCGACCTGGCGTTCCTGCACGACGCCCCCGGGCTGTTCCTCGGCCCTGACGAGGCCCGGCCGGACCTG
Organism: Streptosporangiaceae bacterium; assembly: GCA_035308365.1. Classification (GTDB taxonomy): domain Bacteria; phylum Actinomycetota; class Actinomycetes; order Streptosporangiales; family Streptosporangiaceae; genus PALSA-505. The sequence continues at coordinate 5,602 of DATGGU010000115.1, read as the reverse complement.
TGCCTGGTAGTCGTGAACAACGACGGCGGCGGGATCTTCTCCATGCTCGAACCGGCGTCGTTCCAGGGTCCGTTCGAGCGCGTGTTCGGCACCCCGCACGGAGCCAGCATCGAGCGCCTCGCCAGTGCCGCCGGGGTACCCTACCGGCTGCTGGAGCGGGCCGGTGACCTGCCGGGCGCGGTGCGCGGCGATGCCCCGGGGCTACGGGTCGTCGAGGTCCGGACCAGCCGGCCCGGCCAGGCCGCACTACGAGCCCGGCTGGCCGACGCAACCGCCGCCGCGATCCGCAAAACCCTCACCGAAACAATGCCCGGCTAGAACACCGGGTGAATCTCGTCCTCACGCAGACATCTCGTCGCGCAGCCGCTGCACGGCCTGGGATGCCGCCACGCGGATGTCAGGAACAACCTCACCTGCCACCCTGACGACCCGCTGAAGCTGATGCGGGAGGCGCTGAAGAACGGCTTCGCTAATTGCCGCGCCCAGAGACTCCCTTGCCGCGCCGAGGTCGTTAGCCAGCAGTTGTACGTGTGCGACAGTGATCAGCTCGATGACACGCCATTGAGGCGCCACGACCGTTGTGGCCGTGGGAGCGTTTCCGGCCAGCCGTACTGCCAAATCCGCGCGGTTGGTGGCAACGAGGCCACGCAACTGAATCTCGTGCAGTGCGAAGGGGTTCACCAAGCTGGTGTGTTCTACCCGGTCAAGCAGCGCATGGCACTCCAGCATCGTTCGGTCAAACAGTTCGGCATCCCCCATGGAACCTGCTGCTCGCGCCAAGAGCGGAAGAGTAGCTGCGCGGGCTGCACAGTCCCGGGCCATGTCGGCGGCCTGGCTCAGGCGGCTGACCGCAGCGCCGCGCAAGCTGGCCTTCCGAAGCTCGTTGCCGTGCATGCGCAGCGCATAGGAATTGAACGCGGGATCGCTGAGATGCCTCGCCAGTTCGAGACCTTTCGCGGTCCAATGAGCGGCGGTGCTCAGCTGTTCCTCGGGGAGCACATTGCCCAGCGCGACACCCAAGCCGATCCGGGTCCGTGCAAGCAGGCGGAGCACGTCTCGTTCCACATGCCCGTCAGCAACACGCGCTTCTAGCCGGGCGGCCAGTGGCCACAATTCGGCTACTGCTTCGGAGGCGTGGCCAGACTGGCGGGCGATTTCGGCGAGGCGGATAGTGGATTCGCCGAACTGAAGCATCGCGCGGTGATCGCTGTCGGCTGGGTCGGTGATTCCCAGGACGTGGGGTGGGAGCCGCAGAAGGTCGCACACGCGACGGCGGGAGCCTACGTCATCGAGCGTCCGCCTGCCAACTTCAAGAGCGGAGATGTATGTCTTGTCGTAGCCGAGAATGCTGCCGAGCTGGGTCTGATTCAGACCATTGATCGTTCGGTAGAACCGAAGAATGGAACCCAGGTCTCCGGCAGTGAGAATGACTTGAGCCCGCGGAGTTGCCCAATGCCAGTCCACACGCCGAACCGACGGCTTCGTGGAGAGGGCATTCCCGGCTTCATTGTTGTCGGCTGGGTCTCTGGTCATGGTTACACTCGCCGGAACCAGGCGGCAATGGACTGCTTGTAGCCCTGTGGCATGGTCAACCCATCTACTTCGCCAGCGGAGAACAGGCCGATCTGTTTGTGCTCATGACTGACGACCGGTGTGCGTCGGGGGGTCAGCAGGGTGCAGCCGTAGGTGATGATCAGGACGCGCCTGCCTGGGATGGGCTCGTAGATCCAGGTCCCGCTGGGGATGAGCGGACCTGCTCTGACTGCCCAGCCGGTCTCTTCCAGGATCTCGCGTTCGAGTGCGTGCTCGGGGCTGTCGTCTCCAGGGATCCCGGCTGTGCTGTCACCGATCTCCAACCGTCCGCCGGGAAGCTCCCACTCCTGTCGCTCGTTCTTCAGCAGCACCACCCGGAGACGGGTATCCAGGGCGACACCTTTCACGGATACGGGCCAGGTGGGCGGTTCGCGAGTCATACGAGTCCTTGTCCGGCTGCGGATACTCCCCAGAATTTCAACGTAGCAGCGGGCACCCCGTATCTCCCCAGGATGGGTGAATAGTCCCGATCGACAATCTGTCGCTTTACCGGAGACGCGCGGCACCCGACAGTGGACACACCTGTCCCGGAAAGGAGTCCGAGATGTGCCGAGCCGCCGATCAATCTGCAGGGCTGTTCACGGAGTATTACGTTGACCTCGCTGAGCCGGCGGCGGAGGCCACAGTTGTTCAGCGGCTTCGCGACGCCGGACTGGTTACCTTCGGTGGCTTGGCCAGGCGTAACGAGATTATTGCCTTCGCTTCGAGTGTCATGGCGATGACAGCTCACAGAGACAGCGATCCCGATGGCTTGACCACAATCCGCGACATCCCACGTTTGCGTGATCTCACCGGCTACTCAGGTTTGGGCCGGGGAGAACTGCTTCCGCATACCGATGGCAGCAGCCTGCCCGAGCCGCCACGCCTGATGATGCTGGTCTGCGAGCGTCCAGCGGACAGAGGAGGCGAATGCCTCTTGATCGATGGGCAGCGACTGCACGCGGACCTCTCCGTACAATCCCAGGAAGCCGCTGTGAAGTTGTCGCAGCCACGAACGGCCTACTTCGGCGCCGGCAATGGCCATGCAACGCAGGTGTTCACCGTGCACCCAGGCGGGCGTCTCAGCATTCGCCTACGCCAAGACGACCTCGCCCACTGGAGTCCGGTAGTCGCGCCGTATGTCCCGTACCTCAGAGATGCGATCAGTCGTCACCAGCACCGCCTCACACTCACCACGGGCCAGGGCTACTTGGTGGACAATCATCGCTGGCTGCATGCTCGTACGGGTTTCTCGGGCGACCGGCGGTTTCTACGCGCCCTTGGGGACCCCCATATTCCTCTCGCTCCCGGCTTCGTCATCGCAGCCGGTATCGACGTCTCGCAAGTGGCGAGTGAGGCCGCGTGAGGCCGCACCGTGTCCGGATGGATGCCTCATCGATAGGTGGAGTGCTTGCCCACATCGATCGTGTGAATGCGGACGGTCACATCATGGCTGTGGCTGTGGTTCCAGGGCGGCCAGAAGTAGTACCGGCGCTACGGGCACTGGTTGGGAGCCTTCTGACCAGTCATCCGGCCGTCGACGACATTCGTCTCATGACCACCGAGATGATCACCAATACCATCCAGCACACACGCAGCGGGGAGCATGGCGGCATGTTCACGCTGGCTGTCCTCGACGTTGGTCACGCGGCACGTGTCGAGGTCATCGACCAAGGCTGCGTGACCAGCCACCCACATCTGCGCAACGACGTGGATGGGGACAGCGAGGACGGATACGGGCTGCAACTGGTGGCAGCACTGGCCACCAAATGGGACGCCGTGATCTGGGGCGCGGGTACGAAGACGTGGTTCGAGGTCTGATCGGGCCGATGCTGGGAAGGCACGTCGCGGTCAGACCAGGCGCACCCTCGGATCCAGCAGGGAGTAGACGATGTCGACGATGAGGTTCGCGACGACCACGAACAGGGCGGCGAGCAGGACGAAGCCGATGATCACTGGGAGGTTGCCCTGGACGATCGCCTGCACCGAGTCCTGGCCGATGCCGCCGATGCTGAACACGCTCTCGGTGACGACCACGCCGCCGAGCAGGGTGCCGACGTCGATGCCGAGCTGGGAGACGACCGGGGTGAGGGCGGCGCGGACCGCGTGCTTGAAGACGACCCGGCGCTCCGACAGGCCCTTGGATCTGGCCGTGCGGATGTAGTCCTCGCCGAGCGTGTCGAGCAGCGAGCCGCGGGACAGCCGGGAGTAGACGGCGGCGGACACGGTGGCCAGCGTGATCCAGGGCAGGATCATGTGCCCGGCCCAGCCGATGATGCTCTGCGACGGGCCCTCGTAGCCGTTCTGTACCCAGGTGAAACCGTGCCGGTTGAGCTGGAGGAAGACGCCGATCAGCAGGAGCTGGCCGAGCACGAACGTGGGCATGGAGATGCCCCCGAGCACACCGATGGTGGCCAGCCGGTCGAACAGGCTGCGGGCCCTGGTTGCGCTGAGGATGCCGACGCCGAGGCCGACGACCAGCCAGAGCACCATGGCGCCAGCGACCAGCGAGGCGGTCCGCGGCAGGTCCTGGGCGATGATCGTGTTCACCGACTCGCCGTCAAGGAAGGAGTATCCCAGGTCGCCGTGCACGAGCCGGTCGAGGAAATGCCCGTACTGCACGGTGATCGGATCGTTGAGGCCGAGCTCCTTGTTGACGAGCTGCAGCGTCTGCGGGGTGGCTGCCCGGCCGGCCAGCTCACGGGCGACCGTGTTGTGTGGCCGGGCGAAGAACAGCAGGAACGCGGCGAGGCTGACCACCCACAGGACGACGATCCCGCTCAGCAGGCGGCGGATGAGGAAGCGGCCGAATGCCATGGCTGCTCACGCTCCCGCGACGTCGGCGGTGCCAGCGCCGCCGGCCTTGGCCGGTTTGCTGCGGCGGAGCCTGCGGCGCGCGGTGTCGGCGGCGAACAGCCGCTCGGTGCGCGGGTCCATGGCGTCCCTGATGCCGTCGCCGAGCAGGTTGAACGCGAGCGTGGTGATCAGCAGCGCGAGCGCGGGGAAGATCAGGTACCACCAGGCGACGTTGTAGTAGTTCTGCGCCCCGGCGAGTATGTTGCCCCAGCTCGCGGTCGGTGGCTGGATTCCCAGGCCGAGGTAGGACAGGGTGGCCTCGAACACGATCGCGGTCGGGATGGACAGCGTGGCCAGCACGAGCACCGGCGCGAGCAGGTTCGGCAGGATGTCGATGACCATGATCCGCCACGGGCTCGCCCCGATCGACCGGGCCGACTCGACGTACTCCCTCTCCTTGATGGACAGCGTCTGGCCCCGGACGATCCGGGAGATGCCGGCCCAGGAGAAGAACGCGATCACCCCGACCACCACCGGCAGGCTGGGCCCGAGCACGACGGCCAGGGCGAGCGCGAGCACGACGTAGGGGAATGCGAGCACGGCGTCGATGAACCTGGCCAGCACCGTGTCGATCCAGCCGCCGAAGTACCCGGCGACGAGGCCTATCCCCACCCCGGCCACGGTGGCTATCGCGGTGGTGACCACACCGACGAACAGCGAGATCCGCGCCCCATAGAGGATCCGCACGAACAGGTCGCGGCCCTGCTCGTCGGTGCCGAGCCAGAAGTTGTGGCCCGGCCCGACCGGGATCCCGTTGACGGACAGGCCGGTGTTGGGGAAGAGCTGGTTGGGGCCATGCCCGGTGAGCCTGGCGAACAGCGGGGCCGCGAGGGCGAGCCCTACCACGATCACGATGACGATTCCGGAGGCGATGGCCATCCGGTCGTGCAGCAGCCGGCGCCAGGTGAGCCGCCACTGGCTGCGACCTTCGATCGCCTGAACCGGCCCCGCGGCGGACTGTGCCTGGAACTCAAGCTCGGTGACGCTCATCGTGGCTCCCTCGCCGTCGCGGATGGCGCCCCGTGGTGGGGGCTGGTCATGCGATCACGCTTCCTTCTGCTTCCGGGCTTTCCGCGATCGCCTCGGCTATCTTGGCCGCGGCTTCGTGGCGGCCCTCGCCGACGGTGCGGCGGCGGGCTTCTTCGGCTTGCTCGGACAGCCCGGCCGCGGTGAC
>DATGGU010000114.1:0-32901 GCA_035308365.1 Streptosporangiaceae bacterium | reverse complement strand
TTGGTAGAAATCTTCCTCATCCGTCCGGTGGCTGCGCTCCACAAATCCGTTGTGTTGCGGTGTACCGGGTCTGGATAGCTTGTGTTCAATGCCCCGGTCGAGCAGAAATTGCGTGACAGGGTGAACTCGCTGCAAAGCATGGTCAGCCTTCTTGTTGCCGCCCAGGTAGAGGTTGGTAAAGGTGGAGTGGTTGTCTGTCTGGACGCACTCAACCTGAATGCCAATGCTGTCGTAGAAGGCCAGAGCCTCTTTCAGGAAGCAGATGGAGTGGTAGTTAGATAGTGAATCATACACTGCTAGGTACCGGATCTTGGTAGCTATATCAATAGCGGTAAATTGGTACCGGTTAGTCGAGCGTTTGTCCCCGCCGTCGTCCACGGCCTTGGTGTCAACCTGCAACCGGTAACCGGGGTAAGGTGCGTAAAACACCTGGATTGGCTTCTTGCGTGGTCGGCGCTGGTGGGCAACCAAGTCCGCCCGTTCTAGTACTCCCCGGATGGCCTTTTCGCCCACAATTACCCCAAGGTCGGCTAGTTCGTGAACCAGACGTTTAGGACCGTGCCCGGTCGCTAGCTTTAGCTGCAAGATGAGCATTTCCATCTCCTCATCTGTTTGCCGGGATACGCCGGCCGCTGGTCCGGGTTTGCGCGGGGCTAGTTCCTGCCGCCAGGCGTAGATGGTGTCACGGTGGATTCCGTAGCGCCTGGCTGTCTTGGTAGCACCATACTGGTCGGCGTCTGCCAGTACTCTCCGGCGGTACTGAATTACCTGTCTAAATGTTAGCTTCTGTTTCAAACACATGGCCCTCAGTTTAGGTAGCAAAAACTGTCGGAGGAACTGGGGCTTAGTTTACCTTAATTCGTAACCGCTATTGACTTTTGTGTCAATTAATTCATAATACCTGGCTGATTCTGCGGGAAAAGCTCGCAGGATTTAGTCAGGAAGGAGCTGTCAGAAATGACGCTTCGTGCTCAGCCCAGCTTAATTCCAACGCAGGTGGGCGGTTTCCCTGGAGGTCTTCCGGTTCTCCAGGTGGGTACAGCCCCCTTCGGCGGAGTTACGCTGCCCGTCCCGGTGTGCAAGGGAACCTGCCCGCAATGCGGAGGCTCCGGGACCCGTACCTGTCCCTTCTGCAACGGCCGCGGTTGCAGCATGTGTAACGGCGGCACGGTGAACTGCCCCGACTGCGGTGGTTCTGGCCAGAGGTAACCGATCGAAAAAGGAAGGTTACCAATGGCTACAACTGTTCTAGAGCCCACGGTTCTTGGCGCTACAACTAGGCAGGCGATCGGCCGCCTACTGCTGCCAGTGGTGGCAAGAAACTGTCCCTACTGCGGTGGAAGCGGAACGAGAACCTGTCCGTTCTGCGGAGGTTCAGGGAAAAACGGCAAACAGGACTGCTACGCCTGCAACGGGACTGGGCAAGCAACTTGCCCCGACTGCGGTGGTTCCGGCCGCCAGTAGCTGATCAGCAGGTCCTGTGACGGTAAGCCTGGGCTACCTGGGCTCCTTCACACAGCCTCCATACCCGGTGCTCGCTCCATTACGCGGGCACCGGGCCTACCCCGAGATCTCAATAATTGAAGTTTCAGGATAGGCCCACAGATTGTGAATGATCATATAAATGCAGAATGGGGCGGAAGGCGGCGGTCAGGCCGCCTTCCGCTTTGTTGGGCTACTCTGGTTTAGCCAGAGGAGCCCTTACGCCGACCTCGCCCGGTCGTTGATGCACCGTCGTCAGGCTCGTTTGAGGAAGATCCCGCATCAGGCAAAGTTCCCAGGAGCATGGCCCTGGTCCTGGCCATCTGAGCCTCCGCCGCCTCAAGGGCTTGCTGGACCTTAGCCTTGAAGTCGTCGGCGTCCCGACGGGCAGCTACATGGTTCTCCAACGCCCTCATCATGAGATCGGTGAGGGGCATGTCATCGACTTGGGCGACCATGCTCAGTTGGGCATGAAAGTCGGGTGATACCCGTACGGCGATAGTCCTTTGAGTACCGTTCTCCTTGGGCTCCGGCATGCTGGTTACACCTCCTAGGTGCGAGCGGCTGGCCATCTCAGGTAGAGATGACACGTGCAGCCGCATGACACTGAGGAGCTGTAGATAGATGAGTAGACCCCGGTCCGCATGTGGCAGACCGGGGCAAAGAAGCCGCTCAGAGCATGATCGCTCCGAACGGCTTCGCGGTTATGGCTCTAGCGAGCCGAGCTTTGATCTAACGTAGCGGGCCAGGGTAGGGTTCAAGCTGAATCCGGCTACCCCGACGGGTGTAGTCGCCGGCTGCCCTAGACTTGGCCGCCGTAGCCGTGAGTGATCAGTCATGCCCCCGGATGGCAAAGCGGCCGCCTGAGCGGGGAGCCAGGGAGTGACGACGACGTGAAGACCGACGTCGAGGAGCTGGGACCGACCCGGGTCAAGCTCACGATCGAGGTTCCTTTCGAGGAACTCAAGCCTAGCCTCGACAAGGCGTACCGCGAGGTCGCGAGGCAGGTCCGGGTGCCCGGCTTCCGGCCGGGCAGGGTGCCGCCGAGGATCATCGATCAGCGGTTCGGCCGTGGCGTGGTGCTCGAGCAGGCCGTGCAGGATGCCCTGCCGGGACTGTATGGCAAGGCGCTCGAAGAGGGTGACGTGCGCGCCCTGGGCCAGCCGGAGGTCGAGATTACCAAGATCGACGACGGCAAGGAGCTCGCGTTCACCGCCGAGGTAGACGTCCGGCCCAAGTTCGAGGTGCCCGATCTCGACGGGCTGCAGGTCACGGTGGACAAGGCCGTGGTGACCCCGGACGACGTCGAGGAGTACCTGAGCGGGCTGCGGGAGCGGTTCGCCTCGCTCAAGGGCGTGGACCGGCCGGCCAAGGATGGGGACTTCGTCTCCATCGACCTTTCTGCCACGGCCGACGGCAAGTCCGTGGAGGACGCGCAGGCCAGCGGGCTGTCCTACGAGATCGGCACCGGCACCCTGCTGGACGGGCTCGACGAGGCGCTGCAGGGCGTGACGGCAGGCGACTCGAAGGTGTTCACCACCGAGCTTCCCGGCGGCGAGCACGCGGGGGAGCGGGCGCAGGTCACTGTCACCGTGCACAGCGTCAAGGTCAAGGACCTGCCCGAGCTCGACGACGACTTCGCCCAGGCGGCGAGCGAGTTCGACACGCTCGGCGAACTGCGCGCCGGGACCAGGTCGCAACTGGAGAACGTGCGCAAGATACAGCAGGCCGGGCAGGCCAGGGAGCGGGCGCTGGACGCCCTGCTGGACAAGATCGACATTCCGCTGCCCGACAGCTTCGTGGCCAGCGAGGTGGAGCGGCGCCGTAACTCCATGATCGACCAGCTCGAGCGGATGGGTTCCAGCCTGGACGACTACCTGGAGTCGGTCGGCCGGTCGGCCGACGACCTGGACAGCGACCTGGAGCGCGAGGCGCGGCAGGGGGTGAAGACCGGCTTCGTCCTCGATCAGCTTGCCCTGCAGGAGGAACTGGAGGTCGACTCCGCCGAGATGAGCGCTTACGTCGCCGAGCAGGCCCAGCGGATGCGGGTGGACCCCGAGCGGCTGGCCAGGCAGCTCGCCGACAACGGCCAGCTCGGATCGGTCGCCTCGGATGTGCTGCGCACCAAGGCCCTGGAGATCATCGCCCAGCGGGCCAAGATCAAGGACGAGGACGGACGCGAGGTGGTCATCGAGCCACCGGCCGCTGCCTCGGCCGGTGACGCCGAGTCAGAGGAAGACGACGCCGAGCCGCAGGAATAGGCCGACAGCGAACAGGGCTCATCGCTGGACGAACCGGCGATGGCCGCGCGTTATCGTCACTGACAACGACATCGTCACTGACAACGACACCGACCGCAGGTACCCGAAAGTGAGCCCGGAGTGACTTCCAAGCTGGCGGCGGCCCGGATAGCCGAGGCCCCGATCATGCCGTTCGGCGACCAGATGTTCCAGCGGCTGCTCTACCACCGCATCATCTTCCTCGGCCAGCAGGTGGACGAGGATCTCGCCAACCGGATCTGCGCGGAGCTTGTGCTGCTCGCCGCCGAGGATTCCAAGCGCGACATCAGCATCTACATCAACTCGCCTGGCGGCTCGGTCTACGCGGGCCTGGCCATCTACGACATAATGCAGTACGTACCGAACGACATCGCCACCTACGCGATGGGCATGGCCGCTTCCATGGGCCAGTTCCTGCTCTGTGCCGGCACCCCGGGCAAGCGCTACGCCCTGCCGCACGCGCAGGTTCTCATGCACCAGCCCTCTGGCGGCATCGGCGGCACGGCCTCTGACATCACCATCCAGGCCGAGCAGATGCTCTATATCAAGAGGACGCTGGCAGAGCGGATCGCCATGCACACCGGTCAGTCGCTCGAGCAGATCGAGACCGACTCCGACCGCGACCGCTGGTTCACTGCGGAGGAAGCCAAGGACTACGGGTTCGTCGACCACGTGATCCGCAGCGCCACCGAAGTTCCATCGGAAGGACCGGTCTCATGACCAGGTACGCCACCCCGGCAGCCCGCGCGCTTCAGCGTGCCGATCAGCTTGCCCATGACCCGCAGGCAAGGTACGTGCTGCCCTCGTTCGTGGAGCGGACGTCGTACGGCATCAAGGAGATGAACCCGTACAACAAGCTCTTCGAGGAGCGGATCATCTTCCTCGGCGTGCAGATCGACGACGCCTCGGCCAACGACGTGATGGCCCAGTTGCTCACCCTCGAGGCGATCGACCCGGACCGGGACATCCTGATCTACATCAACTCGCCCGGCGGCTCGATGACGTCGATGATGGCGATCTACGACACGATGCAGTTCATCCAGCCGCCGATCCAGACGTTCTGCATCGGCCAGGCGGCCTCGGCCGCGGCGGTGCTGCTCGCGTCCGGCACCAAGGGCAAGCGCGCCGCGCTGCCGAACGCCCGGATCATGCTGCACCAGCCGGCCCTGGAGAGCGGGTATGGTCAGTCCAGTGACCTGGAAATCCAGGCCAGGGAGATCCTCCGGATGAGGACGGCGATGGAGAACGTCATCGCGCGACACACCGGCAGGGATCCGGAGCAAGTGCGGCGTGACATCGAGCGGGACAGGTTCTTCGATCCGCACGAGGCAAAAGAGTACGGAATCGTGGATGATGTTCTCACGACCCTTAAGCGTCGCTCCGAGGTAGGGTCGTCCTAACCGGGAGGTTTCGGCTCGTCCCCCGTGTAAAGGAGTAAGTGGGTGGCACGCATCGGCGACGGTGGCGATCTGCTGAAGTGCTCGTTCTGCGGTAAGAGCCAGAAGCAGGTCAAGAAGCTCATCGCCGGCCCTGGCGTGTACATCTGCGACGAGTGCATCGACCTGTGCAACGAGATCATCGAGGAGGAGCTGGCCGAGCCGTCCGAGCTGAAGTGGGACACTCTGCCCAAGCCCCGCGAGATCTACGAGTTCCTCGACGCCTACGTGATCGGCCAGGACAAGGCGAAGAAGGCACTGTCCGTCGCGGTTTACAACCACTACAAACGGATCCAGTCCGGGGGCGAACGGCCCGGCGAGGAAGGTGTCGAGCTCGCCAAGTCCAACATTCTGCTGCTCGGCCCGACCGGGTCAGGCAAGACGCTGCTCGCCCAGACCCTCGCCCGGCTGCTCAACGTCCCGTTCGCCATCGCCGACGCGACCGCGCTGACCGAAGCCGGTTACGTCGGCGAAGACGTCGAGAACATCCTGCTCAAGCTCATCCAGGCGGCTGACTACGACGTCAAGAAGGCCGAGACGGGCATCATCTACATCGACGAGATCGACAAGATAGCCCGCAAGAGCGAGAACCCCTCGATCACCCGGGACGTGTCCGGCGAGGGCGTGCAGCAGGCACTACTGAAGATCCTGGAGGGCACCACCGCGAGCGTGCCGCCGCAGGGCGGCCGCAAGCACCCGCACCAGGAGTTCATCCAGATCGACACGACGAACGTGCTGTTCATCTGCGGCGGCGCGTTCGCCGGGCTGGAGAAGATCATCGAGCAGCGGGTCGGCCGGAACAGCATCGGGTTCAGCGCGGTGATCCGGGTCCGCAACGAGACCACCACATCCGACCCGTTCGCTGAGATCATGCCCGAGGATCTGCTCAAGTTCGGCATGATCCCGGAGTTCGTCGGCCGCCTGCCGGTGATCACCAGCGTGCACAACCTGGACCGGGACGCCCTCATCCGGATCCTGACCGAGCCGCGCAACGCTCTGGTCCGGCAGTACCGGCGGCTGTTCGAACTCGACAACGTGGATCTGGAGTTCACCGACGACGCCCTGGAAGCCGTGGCCGACCAGGCGAACCTGCGCGGCACCGGCGCCCGCGGGCTGCGGGCCATCCTCGAAGAGGTGCTGATGTCGGTGATGTACGAGGTGCCGAGCCGCAAGGACGTCGAGCGCGTCGTGATCACCAGGGAAGCCGTGCTCGAACACGTCAACCCCACCCTGGTACCCCGGGACGTATCCCGCCGCACCCCTCGCGAGAAGTCGGCATAACCACTCCTCGCAATCCGTAGACTCACCTGTCGTGACCGCTGATCCTTCCATGACGACTGACCGTAGCCAGCTTGCCCCGCAGTATGCGCCGGCCGATGTAGAGACGCGCAGGTACGAGGGGTGGGCGAACGCCGGGCTGTTCACCCCTGGCGACAGCGGGCCGGCCTACGCGATCGTGATTCCGCCGCCCAACGTGACCGGTTCGCTGCACATCGGCCACGCACTGGAGCACACGATCATCGACGCACTGATCAGGCGGCGCCGGATGCAGGGGTACCGCACGCTGTGGCTGCCCGGCATGGACCACGCCGGCATCGCGACCCAGAACGTGGTCGAGCGCGAGCTGGCCAAGGAGGGACTGAGCCGGCACGACCTGGGCCGGGAGAAGTTCGTCGAGCGGGTCTGGGAGTGGAAGGCCAGCTCGGGCGGCGCGATCCTGGGCCAGATGCGGCGGCTGGGCGACAGCGTGGACTGGACCCGCGAGCGGTTCACCATGGACGAGGGCCTGTCCCGGGCCGTCCACACGATGTTCAAGAAGCTGTATGACGACGGGCTCATCTACCGGGCCGAGCGGATCATCAACTGGTGTCCGCGCTGCCTCACCGCGCTTTCCGACATCGAAGTGGACCACGCCGACGAAGAGGGCGAGCTGGTCTCGATCCGGTACGGCGACGGCGAGGACTCGATCGTGGTCGCGACCACCCGGGCCGAGACGATGCTCGGCGACACGGCCGTGGCCGTACACCCGGACGACGCCAGGTACGCGCGGATGGCCGGCCGCACGGTCGGGCTGCCGCTGACCGGCCGGCGCATCCCGGTGGTCGCCGACCCGCACGTGGACCCGGAGTTCGGCACCGGCGCGGTGAAGGTGACCCCCGCCCACGATCCCAACGACTTCGAGATCAGCCGCCGTCACGACCTGCCCGCCATCGCCGTCATGGACGAGCGCGGCGTGATCACGGCACCCGGTCCGTTCCAGGGCCTGGACAGGTTCGAGGCGCGCCCGGCGGTGCTCGCCGCGCTGCGGGAGCAGGGCAGGGTGGTTGCCGAGCGCCGCCCGTACCTGCACGCGGTCGGGCACTGCGGCCGGTGCGGCACCACGGTGGAGCCGCGCCTGTCGCTGCAGTGGTTCGTCAAGGTCGCGCCCCTGGCCAAGGCGGCCGGCGACGCCGTGCGTGACGGCCGGGTCAAGCTGCATCCGGCCGAGATGGCCGCCAGGTACTTCGACTGGGTCGATGACATGCACGACTGGTGCATCAGCCGCCAGCTCTGGTGGGGACACCGGATCCCGGTCTTCTACGGGCCGGACGGCGAGGTCGTGTGCCCCCAGCCCGGCGAGCAGCCGCCGTCGGGTGAGGGCTGGCGCCAGGACAGCGATGTGCTCGACACCTGGTTTTCCTCTGGCCTGTGGGCGTTCTCCACCCTGGGCTGGCCCGACGACACACAGGACCTCCGGGATTTCTATCCCACCAGCGTGCTGGTCACCGGCTACGACATCCTGTTCTTCTGGGTCGCCCGGATGATGATGCTGAGCCTGTACGCAATGCGCGTTCAGGACCCGGCGGACGCCGTCCCCTTCCGTACGGTGGTGCTGCACGGCCTGGTACGCGATGCGCGGGGCAAGAAAATCTCCAAGTCGCGTGGCAATACCGTGGACCCGCTGGACTGGATTGACCGGTTCGGCGCCGACGCGGTGCGGTTCACCTTCGCCCGCGGCGCCAATCCGGGCAGCGACGTCGCGGTCAGCGAAGAATGGGCGGCCGGCGCCAGAAACTTCTGCAACAAGCTGTGGAACGCGGCCAGGTTCTCCCTGATGAACGGGGCGTATGTCCCGGACGCGCTGCCTGCCTCCCAGACGCTGTCCGTGCCCGACCGCTGGATCCTGTCCCGGCTCGCCTCGGTCACCGCCGAGGTGGACGCGCTGTTCGAGCAGTACGAGTTCGGCAAGCTCAGCGAGGTGCTCTACCACTTCGCCTGGGACGAGTACTGCGACTGGTACCTGGAACTGGCCAAGGTCGCGCTGACCGGCCCCGGCTCCGGGGCGGCCGGGCGAACGCGGGCCGTGCTCGGCTACGTGCTCGACCGGCTGCTGCGCTTGCTGCACCCGGTGATGCCGTTCGTCACCGATGAGCTGTGGACCGCGCTCACCGGCGGCGAGTCGGTCATGGTGGCCGCGTGGCCGTCGGCTCCCGGCTCTGCCAGCGACCCTGCCGCGGAGGCGGAGATCGGGGCGCTGATGCGGCTGGTGACCCAGGTGCGCCGGTTCCGGTCTGATCAGGGGCTGCATCCCGGCCAGCGGGTGGCCGCCCGGCTGACCGGCATCGAAGGGACCGCGCTGGCCGCGCACGAGGCGAGCATCCGGGCACTGCTGCGGCTCACCGACGTTTCGGAGGCGTTCGCGCCTACCGCCTCGGTCCAGGCCGAAGGGGTGACCGTCGAAATCGACACGGCCGGGGCGGTGGACGTCGGAGCCGAGCGCCGCCGCCTGGAAAAGGATCTCGCGGTGGCCGCCGAAGAAGTGGACCGCACGCGGCGCAAGCTGGCGAACGCCGGCTTCACCGCGAAGGCGCCGGCCGCCGTGATCGAGAAGACCCGGCAGCGGCTGGCCGCCGCCGAGGCCGAGATCGCTGCCCTCAACGCGAGGCTCGCTGCCCTTCCGCCGGGGTAGGACGGGTGGTCGGGTCGAGCCTTACACATGGCCGGAATTTCCGTTACATTGTGGTTCATGCCTCCAAGTAATCGTGTTCCATCTCGGGCTGCAACCAGTCGCTGGCTGGCCATGCTGGGCGTCGCCGCGGCGGCGCTGGCCGCGCTGATCCCGGCAGGCCCGGCGCCGGCCGCCATGGCCGGGCATCACGCGCCTCAAACCGCCGCCGGGACGCTGTCGACGGCAGCGGGCGGACCTGGCGGCCCCGGCCCGGCCACCAAGATCGCCATCGGCCCCACCGGTGTGGCCTACGGTCACGGGGACCTGTACATCGCCGACGGATACGTGCAGGAACTGGGCTCGGGCGGCAGGCTGACAACCCCGGTGGGCGCGAGCGACGCCGGGAACGCCGCGCTCAACGACGGCGGCCTGGCCACCGACGCCGGGCTCGGCGCCGGCGCCGTGGCGGTCGCCCCGAGCGGGAACCTGGTGATCGCTGATTCGCTCAACAACCGGGTCCGGGTGGCCGCGGCCAGGACCGGCACCTTCTACCACGTGACCATGACCGCCGGGCACATCTACACGATCACGGGCACCTTCTGGGCCGGGTTCAACGGCAACGGCATCCCGGCCACCACCGCGGAGTTGCACTGTCCTTCGGTGGCGCTGGATCACGCGGGGAACGCGATCATCGCCGACTCCTGCAACCAGCAGATCCGGGTGGTGGCGAACCGGGGCGGCACGTTCTACGGCCAGCGCATGAAGGCCGGGTTCATCTACCAGCTCGCGGGCAACGGCGACAGCGGATTCTCCGGTGACGGCGGCCCGGCGGTCTCGGCCGAGCTCTCCTACCCGGACGCGGTGTCCGTGGACAGCGCGGGGAACGTGCTGATCGCCGACACCTTCAACAACCGGATCCGCGTGGTCGCGGAGACCACCGGCACGTTCTACGGGCAGCCGATGACCGCCGGGGACATCTACACGATCGCTGGCAACGGCAGCACCACGCCGGTGCCGGGTGGCCCGGCAACCCAGAGCGGGATTGACCGCGCGTCGGGCGTGACCGTCGACAAGGCGGGGAACGTGCTGCTGACCGCCGATCTCCGGCCGGGCGCCGGGGTGTTCGTCGTGGCGAACTCCGACGGCACGTTCTACGGGCAGCCGATGACCGCCGGGGACATCTACCAGGTGCACGCCTTCCCCGTCCTGCGGCGCGGGGGCGGGTCCCAGCCCGGCCGCTGGTTCTCCCCAAGCTCGGTCACGCTGGACGGCTCGGGGAACCTGGTGTTCGCCGACGGCAGCTATGTGGCGGCGTACGCCGTCAGCAGCGGGAGGTTCTACGGGCAGCCGATGGCCGCGGGGAACACCTATGCCGTGGCCGGCGTCAGCAGCTCCTACTTCTCCGGTGACGGCGGTCCAGCTACGGCGGCCGTGATCCACTACCCCGAGGACGTGGCCGCGGACGGCGCCGGCAACGAGATAGTCGCCGACACCCTCAACAGCCGGATCCGGGTGGTGGCGGCGTCAACGGGCACGTTCTACGGGCGGGCCATGACGGCCGGCGACATCTACGAACTCGCCGGGGACGGGAAGTTCGCCTTCGCCGGCGATGGCGGGCCCGCCGCGAACGCCGCGCTGAAGGAGCCCTGGGGGGTGGCGGTGGACCACGATGGCAACGTGGTGATCGCCGACACGCTGAACCACCGGATCCGCGTGGTGGCGGCGTCCACCGGCACGTTCTACGGCCAGGCCATGACGGCCGGGAGCATCTACACGGTCGCGGGCGGTGGCAGCAGGCCGGGTAACGGCATTCCCGCGGTCGGCTCGCGGCTGAAGTACCCGCAGACGGTGGCCGTGGACTCGGTGGGGAACCTGGTGATCGACGACAGGACCGCCTGCCGGATCTACGTCGTGGCGACGTCGTCGGGCACGTTCTACGGCCAGGCGATGACCGCGGGTGACCGCTACACCGTGGCAGGCAATGGCACCTGCAACTACTCCGGCGACGGCGGGGTGGCCACCAGGGAACCGCTCTACGAGCCCGAGGGTGCGGCCGTGGACGCAGCGGGGAACATCCTGATCGCTGACACCTGGTCCAACCGGGTCCGCGTGGTGGCCGCCGCGGCCGGCACGTTCTACGGGCAGGCCATGAAGGCCGGGCACATCTATACCGTGGCGGGCAACGGCACGGGCGGGTACTCCGGTGACGGTGGCCCGGCGACCGCGGCCGAGCTGAACGGGCCGGAGGACATGGCGGTCGACAGCAGCGGGAACGTGGTGATCTCCGACACCATCGGCAACCGGGTCCGGGTGGTGGCCGCCACGGCCGGCACGTTCTACGGGGTGGCCATGACCGCCGGGGACATCTACACGATCGCCGGTAACGGCACGGCCGGATCCACCGGCGAGGGCGGCCCGGCCGTCAGCGCCGAGATCGACCAGCCCGACGGGATAGCGATGGACGGCCCGAACGTGGTGTTCGCCGAGCCCATCGCCTTCCGGGTCATGACCGTGTCGGGTTAGCTCTCCGGCGGGCACCCGCCGGTTGCCGGGCAACCTCGCGTGATCACCGAGCGGGTAGGCTGCCAGGGTGACCGGCAACCCCGCAGACGCGCAGTACCGGGCTGCCCTGGCCGAGGTGGAGCGGGACATCGCGGCGCGCAGACCCGAGCACTCCATCGACCCCACCCTGGACAGGATCGCCGACCTGGCCAGCCTGCTCGGCGACCCGCAGCGGGCCTGCCCGGTCATCCACATCACCGGGACCAACGGCAAGACGTCGACGGCGCGGATGATCGACTCGCTGCTGCGCGCCCGGGGCCTGCGTACGGGGCTGTTCACCAGCCCGCATCTGACCAGCATGCGCGAGCGGATCAGCCTGGACGGCGAGCCGCTCGGCGCGCGGCGGTTCGTCGAGCTCTACCAGGAACTGCTGCCGTACCTGGCGATCGTGGACGGGCGGCACGAGGCCCGGCTGTCGTTCTTCGAGGTGCTGACCGGGATGGCGTTCGCCGCGTTCGCCGACGCCCCGGTGGACGTGGCCGTCGTCGAGGTCGGGATCGGTGGCACCTGGGACTGCACCAACATCGCCGACGGGACCGTCGCCGTGATCACCCCGGTCTCCATTGATCACACCCGCTACCTCGGCAGCACGGTCGAGGCGATCGCGGGCGACAAGAGCGGCATCATCAAGCCGGGGGCGGTGGCGGTGCTCGCCCAGCAGCCGGTGGCCGCCGCCGAGGTGCTGCTGCGCCGGGCCGCCGAGGTGGGTGCCACCGTCGCCCGCGAGGGCATCGAGTTCGGCGTGCTCGACCGCGACCTGGCCGTGGGCGGCCAGCGGCTGGAGTTGCGCGGCCTGCGTGGCGACTATCACGAGGTGTTCCTGCCGCTGTTCGGCGGGCACCAGGCGGGCAACGCGGCATGTGCGCTGGCCGCCGTCGAAGCTTTCGCCGGGGTGGACGGCGACTGTGGGCCTGGCGATCAGCCCAGGCCGCTGGACGAGGGCTGGGTCCGTGAGGCGTTCGCCTCCGTGCGCTCGCCCGGCCGCCTCGAAGTGGTCAGGCGCAGCCCGGTGACGATCGTGGACGCGGCGCACAATCCGGCCGGGATGGCGGCCACCATGGAGGCGATCACCGAGGCGTTCGCCTTCACCAGGCTGATCTGCGTGCTGGCGGTGAGCGGGGACAAGGACGTGCCGGGAATCCTGGACGAGCTCGAGCCGGTCGCCGACAGCCTGGTGGTCAGCCGGAATTCCTCGGACCGGTCCATAGAGGTGGCCAAGCTCGCCGACCTGGCCGAAGCGGCGTTCGGGGCGGACCGGGTGCATCGGGCCGCCCGGCTGGACGAGGCGATCGAGCTGGCCGTCACGCTCGCCGACGAGGTCAGCGCGGCCGACGAGGTCTCCGGCAGCGTGGTGCCGGGCGCCGCCGGCGTGCTCATCACCGGTTCGGTGATCACCGCTGGTGATGCCAGGGCGCTGCTGGTTCCCGCTGGCCGGCCGCCGGGCCCGGAAGGATCTGACCCGGGATGAGGCGTCTGTGCGCCACCGTGCTGATCTTCGAGGCGATCATCATCGGCCTGGCCATTCCGGTCGCCATCAAGATCGGTCACGTGGCCGCAGGCTCGGCCGGGCCGGCCGGAGGCGCGCTCGCCGGCGCGGCCGTGCTGGTCGCGGTGGCGATCTCCATTCGCTCGGCCGGGCCGGCCGGTCTGCGGTTTGCCCTGGTCACCGGCAGCATCCTGCAACTACTGATGATCGTTTCCGGGGCGGTCGTGCCGGTCATGTACGCCCTTGGCGCGATCTTCACCGTGCTGTGGGTGATAGCAATCTGTCTCGGGCGCAGTGCGGAGCGTACACAGCCGCGATAGTCTCCTCGTATTGCCCTGAGTAATCAGAGGAGAACACTCCGTGATTGGCCGTCCCCGGGCCTCAGATGGCGCACAGATGAGAGCGGGCACAGTTCGTAATCATATCGGCACTGTTCGTGATATTGGTGATGCTTCAGGCAGCCCGGACGTTCCAGTTGACGAAGGGCCGCTGAGCATCGGGCGATGGACCACACCAGGAGCCGCGCCAGGGCAGGCCGCGTCAGGGCAGGCCGCGTTCGGGCAGGTAGCGTGCGGGCAGGTAGCGCCCGCTGAGCGAGCTGCGTCTGTTGGCTCGACATCTGAACCCAGGCAATCCGCACCGGCAGCACCGGTGTCTGGTTCCCGCACGGCTGCGCTGGCCGGGGCGGACGCGGCTCCCGGCGTGGCACAGGAACGTGGTGAGCCGTTGGCGGCCGGGGCGGGGATGCTCATCGTGGCCAGCGTCGTCCCGCTCAGCCTGCTGCAACTGCCCAACATGCTGGGGCTGGGGTTGCCGGCCGCCGTCATCGCCCGGCTGGCGGGGCAGGCCGGCCCGGCCGAGCTGGTCCGGGCCGCCGGGCTCGCCCTGCCGGTGATGGCCTGTGCGGCGCCGGTGGCGGCCGTGCTGGCCCGGCGGCACCGGGCCTGGCCAACGCTGCTGGCGGGCCTGATTGTGATCGGCGCGGCCGACCTGCTGGGCAACTCGGTGCACTCGGTGCTGGGCATTGCCCTGGACCGGGCCTTGCACGGACTCGGCGCGGGAACGGCGCTGCCCGCCTCGCTGGCCCTCGGCTGGGAGCGCTCGCCCCGGTGGCGCAGGCCGCTGTCGCGCTGGTGGGTGGCGGTCGCGGTGATCAGCCTGGTTGGCTCGGTGCCGCTGATGCATGGCCGGCTGGCCGGCGGCGGCTGGCGCGCTGCGTTGCAGCCGTTCCCCTGGCTGACCGCGGTCGCGCTCGCCGCCACCGCCGTGTATATCGCGGTGACCGGCGGCTCGGGGCCACAGCCGCGCTCGGCGGTCACCCCCGCCGAGCGGACCCAGCTCGCCCTGATGGCCGTGCCGCTGGCCGGGCTCGGCGCCCTGGATCTGGGCGTCTGCGGCCAGAGCCCCGCGTCGGTGACCGCCGCGGCCGGGGTCGCGGTGTTCATCCTGGCCGGGCTCGCCCTGGTGACATCGGCCGACGCGGTGACCGGGGGAGTGCGCGGCCGGCTGTGTTTCCCGCTGACCGGCGCGTGCGCCGGGTTCATTCTCGCGCCTACGGCCGATGCGATCGCCGGACCGCGGCCGCTGGCCTTGCCGCTGGTGGCGGCCGCCGCCGCGGCAGCCGCGGGCACTGGCATCGCCCGCCGTGACGGCCAGCGCCGGGGTGGCGCCGCCAGGAGCGGGCGGCCGGGTTCCCATGCCGCTCGGCACAAGAGCACCAGGAAGCAGTTCACGGCGGGTACGAGCGGCAACGCCGCGCTGCGCTGTGTCCTGGCCGGCCTGGCCTGCGCCGCCGCCGGCCTGATCGTGGCCCCGGCCGGCGGCCGCGCGAACCAGGCAGAGCTGGCCGCGGTCGCGGCCTATGCGCTGCTCGGCGGCGGGGTCACGATGGCACTCAGCGCCGGCATCGCCGAGGCGACCGCGGCGGGGGCCATGTCTGGGCTGTCCCTCGCCCTCGCCGGTTCACTCACCGGTTACCTGGTGGCGGGCGCCATCCAGATCCGGCTGGTGAGCTCGCTGGCCAGGGCGGTGAGCTGGTGGGAGGGCGCCGCCGCGGCGGCGGCGCTGGCCACGGCTGGTGGAGTTTTCCTTCTCGGCCGGGCGCGCCGAGACCAGGAAGAGGTGGCCGGGCGCGGGTAAGCTTTGGCGCGCTGGATGCTTTCCGGCCCGCCTGCCGAGCCCAGCCGCTAGCTGCTCACCACGCTCCTGGAGGAACCCCGTTGGCTGACCGCACCCTGATCCTGATCAAGCCAGACGGCGTCCGCCGCGGCCTCATCGGGACCGTGATATCCAGGATCGAGGACCGGGGCCTGCGGATCGTCGCCATGGATCTGCGTACGCTGGACCGTGCGGTCGCCGAGGTGCACTACGGCGAGCACGTGGGCAAGCCGTTCTTCGGCCCGCTCATCGAGTTCATCACCTCGGGTCCGCTGGTCGCCCTGGTCGCCGAGGGACCGGGCGTGGTCGAGGCGTTCCGCTCGCTGGCCGGCGCCACCAACCCGCTGGCCGCCGCGCCGGGCACCATCCGGGGGGATCACGCGTTGCAGGTTACTGAGAACGTCGTGCATGGCTCGGACTCGCCGGAATCGGCCGAACGAGAAATCAAGATCTTTTTCCCTGAGCTCGTTTAACCGCCGGTCGGCGCGTACAGATAACCCCACATACCGACCACCGGAGGAAGGTCTCGTTCGTTATGAGCAACGCGCTTGCGTTCCTCGGCCGTGACATGGCGGTCGATCTCGGCACCGCGAACACCCTGGTTTACGTGCGCGGACGCGGGATCGTGCTCAACGAACCCTCGGTGGTCGCGCTCAACACGAACAACGGGCAGATCGTCGCGGTCGGCGTGGAAGCCAAACGGATGATCGGCCGGACACCCGGCAACATCGTGGCGATCCGGCCGCTCAAGGACGGCGTGATCGCCGACTTCGACGTCACCGAGCGGATGCTGCGCTACTTCATCCAGAAGGTGCACAAACGCAGGCACATGGCCAAGCCGCGGATCGTGGTCGCCGTGCCCAGCGGGATCACCGGGGTGGAGCAGAGCGCGGTCAAGGAGGCCGGTCACCAGGCCGGCGCCCGGCGCGTCTACATCATCGAAGAGCCGATGGCCGCCGCCATCGGGGCCGGCCTGCCGATCAACGAGCCCACCGGCAACATGGTGGTGGACATCGGCGGCGGCACGACCGAGGTGGCCGTGATCTCGCTGGGCGGCATCGTGACCTCACAGTCCATCCGGGTCGGCGGCGACGAGCTCGACCAGGCCATCATCACCTTCGGCAAGAAGGAGTACTCGCTCATGCTTGGCGAGCGCACCGCCGAGGAGATCAAGATGGCACTGGGTTCCGCTTACCCCACGGCGGACGAGCCGCACGCGGAGATCCGCGGCCGGGACCTGGTCAGCGGCTTGCCCAAGACGATCGTGATCTCGGCCGAAGAGATCCGCAGGGCGATCGAGGAACCGGTCAACCTGATCGTCGACGCGGTCAAGACCACGCTGGACAAGTGCCCGCCCGAGCTGGCCGGCGATGTCATGGACCGGGGCATCGCGCTGACCGGCGGCGGTGCCCTGCTGCGCGGCCTGGATGAGCGGATCCGGGAGGAAACCGGGATGCCCATCCACCTGGCGGACAACCCCCTCGATTCCGTCGTGCTCGGCACCGGAAAATGCGTCGAAGACTTCGAGACGCTGCGCCAGGTGCTCGTGCCAGAATCCAGACGCTAACCCTGCTGACTGCCCGTTTGCCTGCCAACAGAGGCAGGCCAGCAGTGGCAGGCCGGCAGTGGCAGGGTAGAGGCAGGGAGGCGACCCCACGAGCGTTGCCCGAATCCGGCACGCGAGTGTCCGGGCCGGTTGAGCGGCGGTCATCGTGGTAAGTCCATCTGAACAATGCGGAGTTCAACGGCGACACAGCGCGGCTAGGAGATCACGTTGCATGACACCCGGCGGACGCGCCTGGTCCTGAGCGTGTTCCTGATCGCCGCACTCGCGCTGATCACGCTGGACTACCGGGACAGCAACGCGGCCCCACTGCGGGCGCTCAGCGGCTTCGGCAATACGGTGTTCGGGCCGGTGGAGAACCTGGCCGGAGACATCTTCCGGCCGGCCGCCCAGCTCGTCGACGGGGTCAAGGGCGCCCCATCGGCCAACGCGAAGATCTCCGCCCTGGAGCGGCAGAACGCCGAACTACGGGCAGAGCTCAGCCAGGCACAGCTCGACAAGGCCGATTCGGCGCAGCTCAGCCGGCTGCTGCAGCTAGCTGGGCGCGGCGGCTACACGATCAAGGCGGCCAACGTGGTGGCCGTGTCGCCCGGCTACGAGAGCACGGTCACGCTGGACGTGGGCAGCAAGGACGGCATCACCCCCAACGAGACCGTGCTGAACGGCGACGGGCTCGTCGGCCGGGTGGCCAGCGTGGGCCCGGACACCTGCACGGTCGTGCTCCTCATCGACGGGTCCTCGCACGTGGGTGTGCGGATGGCCAGCAACGGCCAGATCGGTGAGGTCACCGGCCCGGGCAAGGGCCTGTCCGGCTCGGGCACGCTGCAGCTCACCCTGCTGGCCGCCAACGCCAGCCTTCAGGTGGGCCAGCAGATCGTCACCTACGCCTCGGTGGGCGACAGCCCTTACGTGCCCGGGGTTCCGGTCGGGACGATCGTCAAGCTGGAGGGATCGCCGAACTCGCTGACCACGATGGCGCTGGTCCGTCCGTTCGTCGACTTCACCTCGCTCGGTGTGGTCGGCGTGGTCGTCGTCCCGCCGCGCACCGACCCGGGGAACTCGGTGCTGCCGCCGCGTCCCCAGGCGACGCCGGCGCCCACGGTCACGGTCACGGTGCCCGCCGGGCAGAGCCCGGGCACGGGAACGGGCACGCCGGCGCCCCACTCGGGGGGCTGACATGCGTCGTGTGCTGCTGTCAGCCGTGCTGGTAGTCGTCGCGCTCCTGCTCCAGCTCACCCTGCTCGACCAGTTGCCGCTACCGGGTGGCGTGTCCCCGGACCTGCTGCTGCTGGTTGTCGTCGCGCTCGCGCTCAGCAGCGGTCCCACTCCGGGCTTGATCACCGGCTTCTGCGCGGGCCTGGCCCTTGACGTCGCGCCGCCGTCCAACCATCTGATTGGCGTGTACGCGCTGGTGTTCTGCCTGGTCGGCTACTTCTGCGGCCTGGTCGCCGCCGACCTGGAGAACTCGGTGCTGCTGCCGCTGGCCGCCTCGGCACTCGGCGCGGGGGGTGGCGCCGCTCTCTACGCGGTGGCCGGTGTTTTCCTCGGCAACCCAGACGTCACCGGGCAGTCGGTGCGGCATGTGCTGCCGCTGTCGGTAGCCTACGACGTGCTGCTCAGCCCGTTCGTCCTGTATGCCGTGGCACTGGCCAGCCGGCTGGCGGCCAGGATCGCCGGGGTGGTCCCCAGCGGCCCGCAGGCGGCGGCCAGCGCGAGCCCGCTGGCCGTCCCCGGTACCGCGCCCGCGCTGCAGGGCGGCCGCACGCCGCGGATACGAGCCGCCGCGAACAGGCAGCGGGACGGCTGGATCGGCGGCGGTGGCTGGCTGGCGGCCAGCGCCGAGCTGGCCCGCAGCAGGCCGGCCACGATCAAGCTGCACCTGGGCGGCAAGAACAGCAGTCTCCCGGCCAGCCCGCCGGGAGCCGGCCAGCAGAGTAAGAGCCTTGCCAAGCTGCGGTTCGGCTCCGGGCGCCGGCGTGACGGGATCGTCGGCGGCAGGCTGCCCGGCGGCCTCTTCGGCGGGTCCGCCGGTGGTGCGGGCTCTGCCGCCGGCGGGCTGCCGGGAACCCGGCCGCTGCCCAAGCTGTTCGGCCGGGGCAGCAGGCCAGGAGCCGCTTCAACGGTCAGGTTCGGCCGCAAACCCGCCTGGGGGTTCCGCGGTGCGGGTGGCTCCGGTCACGTCGGCACCGCCGCCCCGCGCCGCGGCACATTCAGCGCGAACTCCCAGCGCAAGGCCGCCACCGGGTGGACCTCCGGCCGGATAGGCGCCGCGGGGTGGCTCTCCGGCCGGAAAGGCATGGCCGGCGCCGCCACGCCCCGGCGCGGCACATTCACCGCCTCGCCCCAGCACCAGCGCCAGGCGCCGGCCGGATCGCCGCGGCGGGGGACCTTCAGCGGCGGCTCGTCGACCAAGGGCACGTTCGGCCCCGGCGGGCCCCGGCGGGGCACCTTCGGCGGGCCGCGCAGGTTCCGGGCGCTGCGCCGGGCCACCGGGCGCGGCGGCAGCCGGATCAAGTTCAAGCGGAACGGAGGCTGGCGATGATCGCGTCGTCGCGGCGCCGTCTGTGGGTGGTGCACGTGGCGGTGGCCGCGCTGCTCATCTCGCTCGGCGCTCGACTGTGGTACGTGCAGGTGATGAACACCGGCACCTACACCGCCCTGGCCGCGCAGGACGAGACCCAGTCGGTGGTCGTGCCCTCGGTCCGCGGCGAGATCCTCGACGACACCGGCCAGCCCCTGGTGAACAACCGTACCGCGCTGGTGGTCTCGGTGAACATCGCGCGGCTCGCTCAGCGCACCGACGAGAAAGCGGTGCTGGACAGGCTGGCGAAGCTGCTGCGGATGAGCCCCACGCTGCTGGCTGACAAGGTGCGCACCTGCACGGCAGGGATCAAGCCGCCGTGCTGGCCGGGGTCGCCCTATCAGCCGGTCCCGGTGGACGAGCAGGTCCCCGACCGGGTGGCGTTGCAGATCATGGAGGACCCGGGCCTGTACCCGGACATCACCGCGCAGGTTCAGCCGGTGACGAACTATCCGGCGCCGGACGGTGCGAACCCGGCTCAGGTGCTCGGCTACCTGCAGCCCATCACCGCGCAGGAGGTCAAGCAGGACCACCTGACCGTGACCGGCTTCTCCGGCGTGGACCTGATCGGCCAGGCCGGGCTCGAGCAGCAGTACGACGCTCAGTTGCGCGGCACCCCCGGGATCCAGAAGGTCGCGGTCAACGCCCAGGGTGTGGTCACCGGCACGGTCAGCCAGACCCCGGCCAAGCCCGGCGATGACCTGGTCACCAGCATCAACGCGCCGCTGCAGGCGGACGTGCAGAACATCCTGGCCGGTGCCATCCACAAGGCCTACGGCCAGGGGGACCGGGGCGCCACCTCCGGCGCCGCGGTGGTGCTGACCACCACCGGCCGGGTGGTCGCGATGGCCAGCTACCCGTCCTACGACCCCAGCGTGTGGACCGGTGGCATCTCCAACAAGGAGTTCGGCTACCTGTTCGGCACCCGGCACGGGGAGCCGATCCTGAACCGGGCCACCCAGGGGGAGTACGCACCCGGCTCGACCTGGAAGGTCACCACGACGGCGGCGGCCGTCGCGAACGGGTTCAGCCTCTACGGCAGCTATAACTGCCCCGCGTCAGTGGATATCGGCGGTCAGCGGCTCATCAACGACGGCAACCCGAACGCCGGCGCCATGTCGTTCCAGGAGGCGCTGATCCAGTCCTGCGACACCGTCTACTACCAGCTCGGCTACGACATGTGGCTGAAGGACCATCCCTCGATCAACAACATCCGCAATCCCCATGCCCCGGTCCAGCCGATGGTCAAGATGGAGCTGGCCTGGGGATTCGGGCACACGCCCGGGATCGATGTGCCCGAGCAGAGCGCCGGCAGCGTGCCGACCAGGCAGTGGCTGTACTGGCTCTGGAAGGACAATGCCCATACCGGTCAGAACTGGTGCAAGTACGGTAGGCAGTACGGCTCCTACGTCCAGCGGATCGAATACCAGGACTGCCTGGATGGCTGGGTCTGGTATCCGGGCCAGGCCGCGATCGCCGCGATCGGCCAGGGCTACGTGACCGTCACGCCGCTGCAGCTCGCCGACGCCTACGCGGCACTGGCCAACGGCGGCACCCTGTACAGCCCGCGCATCGGCGAGGCGCTGATCAGCCCGGACGGCAAGGTCGTCCAGCGGATCAACCCACCGGTGATCCGCCACCTGCCGGTCGCCAAGTCCACCCTCGCCTACATAAGGAACGCGCTGCGCGGCGTGGTGACCGCGGGAACCGCGGCCGGCGCGTTCAGCGGCTTCCCGCTGAACAAGGTGTGCGTGGCGGGCAAGACCGGTACCGCCCAGGTCTTCGGCAAGCAGGCGTCGTCGGTGTTCGCATCGTTCGCGCCGTGTAACCACCCCAAGTACGTCATCGTGATGATGATTCCCGGTGCGGGGTACGGCGCCGACACGTCCGCCCCGGCGATCAGGAAGATCTGGGATGACATCTACGGCCTGGAAGGGCAGAAAGCGGCACTCCCATCCGGGCAGGTTCCGGTTTCGCTGCCCACGATCTCCTCGTCGGGCGCGATCGTGCCTCCGCCGGCCCCGGCGGCGAGCACCCGGAGAACCCGATGAGCCTGCGGGAGAACTACCGGCTCGCACCGGGTGGCCGCGGCCCGCTGGGCGTGCGCGGTGTGCCCAGGCTTGGAAACTTTGGCAGCACCGGCGCTGGGCGCCTGCGATCACGCTGGCCCATTCCGTCAGGAAGTAAATCTCTTCTTAAAAACCTTGACTGGATTCTTGTCGTCGTCGTCCTGGCACTGTGTGTGCTGGGCACCCTGCTCGTCTGGTCGGCCACCCAGCCGCAGCAGATCCAGATCGGCGCCAGCCCGCGCGAATACCTGTACAAGGACGTGGTCTGGTTCGGCATCGGCCTGGTGCTGATGCTGGTCGTGGCGGCGATGGACATCCGGCGGATCCGGGCCTGGACTCCGCTGGTTTACGGCGCGACGCTGCTCGCCCTGCTCGCTGTGCTCGCGGTCGGCAACTCGGTGAACGGTGCGCGTGCCTGGATCAACCTGCCCGGCGGCTTCCAGATCGAGCCGTCGGAGTTCGCCAAGCTCGGCCTCGTGCTGATCTGCGCCCTGTTCCTGAGCCGGCTCGGCGATGGCGGCAAACGGCCCAGGCTCCGGGAGGTCGCGCTCACCGTGCTGTGCGCGGCGCCGCTGGCCGGGCTCGTGATCAAGGAGCCGGCGCTCGGCGTGGCCCTGGTCCTGCTGGTCGTGCTGGCCGGCATGATCGCGGTCTCCGGGCTGCGGCTGCGCTGGCTGGCCGTTCTGGCGGTGGCCGGTGCGGCCGCAGTGTTCGGCGCGATCAAGCTGCACGTGCTGAAGTCCTATCAGCTTCAGCGGTTCACCTCGTTCACCGACCCGTCGGCCAACCTCTCCACCTCCGGCTACAACGCGCAGCAAGCCAAGATCGCGGTGGGGTCGGGCGGAATGTACGGCCATGGGCTGTTCCACGGCTCGCTGATCTCGGGCGGTTACGTCCCCTCGCAGTCGACCGACTTCATCTTCACCGTCGCCGGTGAGGAACTCGGTTTCGTCGGCTCTATCACGATCGTCGTGCTGCTCGGAATCGTGATCACGCGGGCGCTGCGCATCGCGGCTGGGGCCGAAGACCAGTTCGGCATGCTGGTCGCCACGGGGATAGCGATCTGGTTCGCCTTCCAGTCGTTCGTGAACGTCGGTATGACCATCGGCATCATGCCCATCACCGGGCTGCCGCTGCCATTCATCTCCTACGGCGGTTCGGCGGCGTTCGCCGACTTGATCGCGATCGGCATCCTGCAGTCCGTACACCGCAAGCGCACCGGTCTGGACGCCATCTGGACCGGCCGCCGGGTAGCGTGAGGCATCGGCTGAGCAGCCGTCCAGGGTCTATAGGGTTGTAGTTATGGTGGAATCGGTCTACGCGCGCCTTGAGGCGCTGCTCCCGCGGGTGCGCAAGCCGGTTCAGTACGTCGGTGGTGAGCTGAACTCGGTCCTGAAGGACTGGGAATCAGCGCAGGTGCGCTGGTGTTTGATGTATCCGGACGCCTATGAGGTGGGCCTGCCCAACCAGGGCCTGCAGATCCTCTACGAGGTGCTGAACGGCTGCGACGGTGTGCTCGCCGAACGGACCTACAGCGTCTGGCCGGATCTCGAGGCGCTCATGCGCGAGCACGGGATCCCGCAGTTCACCCTGGACGGTCACCGGCCGGTCGGTGAGTTTGACCTGCTGGGGGTGAGCTTCGCCACCGAACTGGGATACACCAACCTGCTGACCGCGCTCGACCTGTCCGGCATCCCGCTGTCCGCGGCGGACCGGGATGACAGCCATCCGGTGGTGCTGGCCGGCGGGCACGCCGCGTTCAACCCCGAGCCGATCGCCGAGTTCATCGACGGGGCGGTGCTCGGCGACGGCGAGCAGGCGGTGCTGACCATCACGTCGCTGGTGCGGGAGTGGAAGGCGGCCGGACGGCCCGGCGGCAGGGACGGCCTGCTGCTGCGGCTGGCCATCGACGGTGGCGTGTACGTGCCGCGGTTCTACGACGTGACCTACCTGGCCGACGGGCGGATCGGCAGCGTGCGGCCCAACCGTCCCGGCGTGCCCGGGTCGGTGGCCAAGCACACGCTGATGGACCTGGACGACTGGCCCTACCCGAGCAAGCCGCTGGTCCCGGTGGCCGAGACCGTGCACGAGCGGTACAGCG
Organism: Streptosporangiaceae bacterium; assembly: GCA_035308365.1. Classification (GTDB taxonomy): domain Bacteria; phylum Actinomycetota; class Actinomycetes; order Streptosporangiales; family Streptosporangiaceae; genus PALSA-505. The sequence goes on along the minus strand of DATGGU010000114.1, from coordinate 9,256 downwards.
TCGAGATCTTCCGCGGCTGCACCAGGGGCTGCCGGTTCTGCCAGGCCGGCATGATCACCCGGCCGGTCCGGGAGCGGAGCAAGGCCACGATCACCGGCATGGTGGAGACCGGGCTGGCCGCGACCGGTTTCAGCGAGGTCGGGCTGCTGTCGCTGTCCAGCTCGGACCACAGCGAGATCCACGAGGTGGCGCGGGGCCTGGCCGACCAGTACGAGGGGACGAAGACCGGCCTGTCGCTGCCGTCCACCCGGGTGGACTCGTTCAATGTGACGCTGGCCGACGAACTGACCCGCGGCGGCCGCCGGTCCGGGCTCACCTTCGCGCCGGAGGGCGGGTCGGACCGGATTCGCAAGGTGATCAACAAGATGGTCACCGAGGAAGACCTGATCCGCACCGTCACCACCGCCTATGCCAGCGGCTGGCGGCAGGTGAAGCTGTACTTCATGTGCGGCCTGCCAACCGAGACCGACGAGGACGTGATGGCCATCGCCGGGGTGGCCCGGCGGGTCATCCAGGCCGGCCGGGAGGCGACCGGGCGGCGCGACATCCGGGCGACCGTGTCCATCGGCGGCTTCGTGCCCAAGCCCCACACGCCGTTCCAGTGGGCGGCGCAGTGCCCGGCACAGACCGTGGACGCACGGCTGCGCGCGCTGGGCGGCGCGCTGCGGTCCATCCCGGGCTTCGGCCGCTCCATCGGCTTCCGGTACCACGACGGCCAGCCGTCCATCATCGAGGGGCTGCTGTCCCGCGGTGACCGCCGGGTGGCCAAGGTGATCAGGGCGGTGTGGGAGGACGGCGGCCGGTTCGACGGGTGGAGTGAGCACTTCTCATTCGGCCGGTGGACCCGGGCCGCTTCGGCCGCACTGGCCGGGACACCCGTCGACCTGGACTGGTACACCACCAGGGAGCGGGGTTACGAGGAGATCCTGCCCTGGGATCACCTGGACGCCGGGCTCGACCGAGACTGGCTGTGGCAGGACTGGCAGGACGCGGTGGCGGCGGACGGCGCGGCCGAGGTGGAAGACTGCCGCTGGACGCCGTGTTACGAATGTGGCGTGTGCCCGGCGATGGGGACCGAAATCCAGACCGGCCCGATGGGCATGCCCGGCGGACGGACCACCTTGCCGCTGGTCGCCACCGCTGCTTCTCCGGCCGTTTCCCCGGGGGCCGGCCGTGGCTGAATCCGTGCAGCACCTGCGGGTCAGGTACGCTAAACATGACCGGATGCGTTTCGCCAGCCACCGGGACATCGCCCGCGCCGTGGAGCGGGGAGTGCGTAAGGCAGGGTTGCCGATCGCTTACTCCGCCGGTTTCACGCCGCACCCGAAGATTTCCTATGCGGGGGCCGCGGCGACCGGGATGGCTAGCGAGGCCGAGTACTTGGAGTTGGCGCTTACCAGCCCGTGCGCACCGGAGGCCGTGCGCGCCGGGCTGGACGCGGCCCTGCCGGACGGGATTGATGTGATTGAGGTCACGGAGCGGGGAACCGAACCGCCCTTCGCACGCCTGGAGGCGTCGCAGTGGCAGGTGACCCTTCCCGGCGTTCCTCACGACGTGGCCCAGACAGCAGTGGGTGAGTTCCTCGCCGCCAGCCGGGTGGAGGTCGAGCGGCTCACCAAGAACGGCCCGCGGCGGATGGATGCCCGCGCCGCCGTGATCAGCATGGAACTTGACCGGCGTGCCGACGGGACACCCGGTGACGATTGTGGGATACTTCGAATGGTTGTTCGGCACACAACGCCTGCCGTGCGACCCGACGACATTCTGGCCGCGCTGGACAGTGTGGCCGGACTCGTGCCTTCGGCGCCGCCGCTGGTAACCAGGCTGGCGCAGGGTCCGCTGGACCGGGGGTGCGAGGCATGAGAACAAAGACACCAGATGCGCTCCGGCGCGACAGCCGCCGATTGGCCGGCGTCGCCCCGCGCAGCGCGCATGACGCGTTCCCGCGTGGCGCGATGGTCCCTCTGGGACACGCGCCCGGGAACCTGACGGGAGAATGCCCGAATGCTCGAAGCCGAGCTGAACAACGAAAAGAGCGAACCACGTGAGCAGCCGGGCGCCGGAACTGCTCAGCCAGTAGCTGCTCAGCCAGTAGCTGCGCAATCAGAAGCTGACGCGGCTGCCGCCGGGGAGGCCGATGGCCAGGCCCCGGTGAAGGCCACCAGAACGCGCCGGGCCAGAGCCACCAGGGCGGCCGGGCCGCCGTCAGAGAGTGCCCTGGCGCCGCCGCCAACCGCTCCCGCGGTGCCGCCGGTCGCGCAGGCCGGTTTCAGCGCACCCGAAACGCCTGTGCCGGTCGCGCAGCCTTCCTTCCTGGCACCGCAGTTGATCTTCCAGCCGCCGGAAGTGACCACAACGGCGCGCAAGCCCGATACGGCCAGATCCGGTGCGGACGATGCGGCGGCTGCCGCTGCCGACGACGACGGTTCCGGCGGGAACGGTGGGCCGTCCGACGAAGACGCCGGTAAGCCCCGCCGCCGCCGTGGTGGCCGCGGCCGGTCCAAGGGCAAGGCCGGGGAGAACGGCGACGAGCCGGACGACGCGGCGGCCGACGGCGAGGATCATGCCACCTCGGCCGGCGATACCGCCGACGAGGCGGCCGGCGACAGCCAGGAGGCCGGCGCCGCGGCCGAGGACGACGCCGACTCGGCCGAGACGCCCGCCCGCCGCAGGCGGCGCAGGCGGCGGCGCGGCGGATCGGCCGACGTCGACCAGCCGGCGCCCGACGACCCGCCGGAGACCGTCGTCCATGTGCGTGAGCCGCGGGCGGCCAGGCCCAAGGTCAGGGACGAGGTGCAGGGCCTCAAGGGTTCGACCAGGCTGGAGGCCAAGAAGCAGCGCAGGCGCGAAGGGCGCGACTTGGGCAGGCGGCGCCCGCCGATCATCACCGAGTCCGAGTTCCTCGCCCGGCGGGAAGCCGTCGACCGCGTCATGGTCGTCCGGCAGCGGGGTGAGCACACCCAGATCGCCGTCCTGGAAGACGACGTCCTGGTCGAGCACTACGTGGACAAGACCAGCCACCAGTCCTTCGTCGGCAACGTCTACCTGGGCAAGGTGCAGAACGTGCTGCCGTCGATGGAGGCGGCGTTCGTGGACATCGGCAAGGGCCGCAACGCCGTGCTCTACGCCGGCGAGGTCAACTTCGACGCCAGCGGCCTGGAGGGCCAGACCCGGCGGATCGAGTCCGCGCTCAAGTCGGGGCAGTCGGTCCTCGTCCAGGTCACCAAGGACCCGGTCGGGCACAAGGGCGCGCGGCTGACCAGTCAGGTGAGCCTGCCGGGCCGGTACCTGGTGTATGTGCCGGGCGCGTCCATGATGGGGATCAGCCGCAAGCTGCCCGACACCGAGCGGAGCAGGCTCAAGCAGATCCTCAAGAAGGTCATGCCCGAGGACGCCGGGGTGATCGTGCGGACCGCGGCCGAGGGCGCCACCGAGGAGGAGCTCTCGCACGACGTCGCGCGGCTGTCCGCCCAGTGGGGCAGCATCGAGCAGAAGGCGAAGTCGGCCAGCCCGCCCTCGCTGCTGTACAGCGAGCCCGACCTGACCATCCGGGTGATCAGGGACATCTTCAACGAGGACTTCAGCCGCCTGGTGGTCTCCGGCGAGGCCGGCTGGGACATGGTCGATGAGTACGTGCGCTATGTGGCGCCGCACCTGATCGACCGGCTCACCCGCTGGAGTGAAGACCGGGACGTGTTCGCCGGTCACCGCATCGACGAGCAGCTCGCCAAGGCGATGGACCGTAAGGTCTGGCTGCCCAGCGGCGGTTCGCTGGTCATCGACAAGACCGAGGCGATGACCGTCATCGACGTGAACACCGGGAAGTTCACCGGCCAGGGCGGCAACCTGGAGGAGACCGTCACCCGCAACAACCTCGAGGCGGCCGAGGAGATCGTCCGCCAGCTCCGGCTGCGGGACATCGGCGGCATCATCGTCATCGACTTCATCGACATGGTGCTGGAGAGCAACCGGGATCTTGTGCTGCGGCGGCTGCTGGAATGCCTGGCCAGGGACCGGACCAAGCACCAGGTCGCCGAGGTCACCTCGCTCGGGCTGGTGCAGATGACCCGCAAGCGGGTCGGCTCGGGGCTGCTCGAGGCGTTCTCGGTCCCCTGCGACTGCTGCAACGGCCGGGGCCTGATCGTGTCGCTGGAACCCGACGAGCTCGACCCGTCCACCGCCGCCCAGCGCCAGCGCCGGGACGAACGAGCCGGGCACGAGGGGGACGGCACGGCGAAGAGTTCCGGTGCCACCGAGGACAAGCCAGCCACGTCGAGCCGCCGCAGGCGCAGGAAGCCGGCCGCCACGGCGCCTGGCAACGGCAGCGCGGCCGCCGATGCCTCCACGGACGCGGACCCTGCCCGTCCGGCAGCGGACCCTGCCCGTCCGGCGGTCGGCTCTGGCCTTGCGGCGGCGGACTCTGCCCGTCCGGCGGCGGACTCTGCCCGTCCGGCGGCGGCTGATTCTGGCCTTGGGGCGGCTGACTCTGGGCTTGCGGCGACGGGCTCTGGGCTTGCGGCAACAGACCCTGCCCTTCCGGCGGCGGGCTCTGGCTCGGCGAATGCTGACCCGCTGCCGGCGGGCGGTGCTGAGCCGAACGGCCAGCCAGAGTCCAGGCACGACCAGGAGCCTTCGCCCGCTGCCGCTGCCTCTGCCCCCGCCTCTGCTCCCGCCTCCGCCTCCGCGGCTTCCGGGATGCCCGCCGCCGGTTAGTCCTGGCGCGTTTCAGGCCCGGCCGCAGGTCAGCGGTGGGGCGCCGGGTTTTGTCGTACCTGGGCGCTACGGTGTTCGAGACTTCCGGCGATGGCCCGATGGAGGTGAACACCCGTGCGTATGCTGCCGCAACCCAGCGACCGGGACGGTCCCGATGCGGTCCCGCTGGCTGCGCATCCGGGTGATGACCCGTTCGGTGACGAGGTTCCTCCGGAGGACTGGCAGCTGGCATGGCCGGATCCGGACTTCGACCGGCCCGCTGAGCTGGCTGGCCTCTGCCTGGCCGAGCTGGACGAACTGGCGGATGATGTCCCTGCCGAGCCAGCCGGGGGCTGGCCGGTCAGCTCGTTCTCCCGGGATGGGGTGGGCCGGGGAGCCGGGTTCGCCGAAGGCGGCGTGCTGGATGTGCTGGCTCCGGGTGTGGCGCTGGCCGGGTTCAGCGACGACGCGCATGCCAGCCTGAGCACTCTTACCGACGACGAGCTGATCGGCGTCCTGCGAGCCTGGCGACGTCAGACCTCATGGGCACAGGCACGGGAACTCGCCGCTGCGGCCGAGCTGGCCCGCCGTCGTCCGGCCAGACGCGGGCCGGAGCCGGTGAGCGAGTTCGCCTCCGATGAGATCGCGGTGGCGCTGACTCTGACCAGCGTTGCCGCCCAGCACGAGGTGGAGTTGGCCCTCGGTCTGGCCGACCGGCCCGCGATCGCTGCCGCCCTGGAATCAGGCCAGCTCGACCTGCCCAGGGTCAAGGTGATCCTCGATGGGCTCGCCGGCCTGACCAAGGAACATGCCGCTGCGGTAGAGGCCGCCGTGCTGCCGTCAGCGCCTGCCAAGACCACCGGTCAATTGCGCGCGGCTATCGCCCGGGCGGTGTTCGCGGTGGACCCTGAGGCAGCGCTGCGCAGCCGCAAGACGGCCCAGAAGTCGGCGCGGGTCGAGTACTGGATCGACACCGCCGGGACCGGCGCGCTGAGCGGACGCTGCCTGCCGCCCGCCGAGGTGCTGGCCGCCGATCAGCGACTCTGCCACATCGCCAAGCACTGGAAGCGGCAGGGCGCCATCGCCGGGATGGACATGCTCCGCGCACGTATCTACCTTGCGCTCCTGCTTGGTCAAGACGTCACCGCCCCACCTTCTGACCTGCTCCCGCCTGCGTTCAGCGATGCTGAGCCGCTGGGTGATCCCGGGTCAGGTGAGAACTCCCGGTACACGGCTGCCGAGGGCGGCCGTGCTGGTTCTGGTCCTGGCCGTGGTCACGATGAGCGTGGCCCCGGTGCGGGCCGTGGTCGTGGCTCGTCGGGTCCGGGTGCTGGCCCCGGTCCTGGCCGTGGTCGTGCCTCGTCTGGTCCGGGTGCTGGCCGTGGTCGTGGCTCGTCGGGCCCGGGTGCTGGCCGTGCTGGGAGTGCGCCCGGTGCTGGGGGTGCTGGCCCCGGTACCAGGCCTGGTTCTGGTCGTGCGGCGGCTGATTCCAGCGTCACCCCGGGCTCCGGGCGTTCGTGGACCGGCAGTCCAGGTGTTGCCGGTGACGCAGAGCACGAGGCTGGTGAACGGCAGGCACCTGCCGGCATGAGCCCGGGCGCGACTGACGGCGCGTCCCGGCCCGGGGCTCCCGCAGGATTGCCGCCCCTGGCCGCTTCGGTGAATTTGACGGTGCCACTGGCCACATTGCTGGGCTGGTCACAGTCGCCCGGTGAAGCCGGAAAGTACGGGCCACTGGATGCCGTCACCGCCCGGCAACTGGTCCAGGCTTCCGCTGGTCAGCTCGCCACGCGCTGGCATCTGACCATCACCGACACCCACGGCCGGGCGCTAGCTCACGGATGTGCCCCGCGACGCTCGCCGGGTCCCGCTGAGCGCTGGACGTTCGTACTGTCTACCGAACCAATCGCCCGGGACGAATGCGACCATCACAATGCCGAGCCCGGATACCGGCCCAGCCCACGGCTAACCCATCTCGTTCGGGTCCGCACCGGCCGCTGTTCGTTCCCCGGTTGCCGCAGACAGGCGGCCACCTGCGATGAGGACCACACGATTCCACACGATCAGGATGGGCTGACGTGTGAGTGTAATTTGTCGCCTTTGTGTAGATTCCATCACCGGCTGAAACAGTCTCAGGGCTGGACGCTGAAACAGCTCCGCCCTGGCGTGATGAGCTGGGTGACCCCAGGTGAGCGCGGGTACACCACGCTTCCTACGGAGCATCCCACCTGAGTCGATCCCGGGTTCATGAGTGCTGGCCCGGCGGTCCTCGATCGCCGGGGCCTTGCCCGCTGGGCGGGACCGCCGGGTGGGCCTGCTGGGTGGCCGGGAGTCTGGTAGCGCCAGAATCTGGTAGCCTGTGAGTTCGGCGCGCCCGGGGCGTGCGATCCCTGCATGCAGGGATGACCTGGGCGGCGGCTGTGCCTGAGCAGGCAAGCGACGCCCGTCCGCTGTCGTGAGAATCGCGGCGGGTCCGCACATGACGGAAAGAGAGTTTCGGTGTACGCGATCGTGCGCTGCGGCGGCAGGCAGGAGAAGGCGTCGGTGGATGACGTCCTCACCGTGGACCGCCTTACCGGTGAGGTTGGCTCCACCCTCACGCTGCCCGCCCTGCTCGTCGTCGACGGCGGCAACGTGGTGAGTGACCCGGAAGAACTCGGCGGGTATCAGGTCGCCGCAGAGATTGTCGGCGACGCCAGCGGACCGAAGATCAACATGATCCGCTACAAGAACAAGACCGGTTACCGGCGCCGGCTCGGGCACCGTCAGCGCTACACGCAGGTGAAGATCACCAGTATCAGCAAGGGCGGCGCCGCTACGGGCACCAGGAGCAAGAGCAAGGCCAAGGCCGAGAGCGCGAAGGAGAGCTGAGATGGCACACAAGAAGGGTGCGTCGTCCAGCAGGAACGGCCGTGACTCGGCGGCCCAGCGGCTCGGCGTCAAGCGGTTCGGCGGCCAGCGGGTGAATGCGGGCGAGATCATCGTCCGGCAGCGGGGCACGCACTTCCACCCCGGCGCCGGTGTCGGACGCGGTGACGACGACACACTGTTCGCGCTGGTGAGCGGGACGGTCGAGTTCGGTACCCGGCGCGGGCGGCGCTGCGTCAACGTCCTTGACGCGGCCGAGACGGCCGAGACGGCCGAGTAACCCGCCCTCGTTCCGAGGCGGATGCGTTCCGCCTTACCTGTCTGGCAGACAAAAGCACTGGCAGAGGGAAGCACTGGCAGAAAGAAGCAAAGGTGCGCCATGGCCGAGTTCGCCGACCAGGCCACCTTGCGTGCCGAGGCAGGTAACGGAGGCAACGGGTGCGCCTCCATCCATCGGGAGAAGTTCAAGCCGCTCGGCGGGCCTGACGGCGGAAACGGTGGCCGCGGCGGCGACGTGATCCTGGAAGTCGGCCGCGGCGCCTCCACCCTGCTCGACTTCCATCGCAGGCCGGTACGCCGCGCGGGTAACGGCAAGCAGGGAGCGGGCTCCAACAGGAACGGGGCGCAGGGCACCGACCTGGTCCTGCAGGTACCCGACGGCACCGTGGTCAAGACGGCGGACGGCGAACTGCTCGCCGACCTGGTCGGTGCCGGTACCCGGTTCGTCGCCGCCCGCGGTGGCCGCGGCGGGCTTGGCAACGCTGCCCTGGCATCCCCACGGCGCAAGGCGCCGGGTTTCGCGCTCAAGGGTGAGCCGGGCGAGCGCCGGGATCTGGTGCTCGAACTGAAGACCGTGGCGGATGTCGGCCTGATCGGTTTCCCGAACGCGGGCAAGTCCTCGCTCATCGCCGCGATGTCCGCCGCCAGGCCGAAGGTCGCCAACTACCCGTTCACCACCCTCATTCCGCATCTCGGCGTGATCGAAGCCGGCGATACCCAGTTCGTCGCCGCCGACGTTCCCGGCCTCATCCCCGGGGCGAGCCAGGGCCGCGGGCTCGGGCTGGACTTCCTTCGGCACGTGGAGCGCTGCTCGGCTTTGGTGCACGTGCTGGACTGCGCCACGGACGAGCCCGGCCGTGACCCGCTGACGGACATGGCGGTCATCGAGGCCGAGTTGCTCGCCTACCAGGAGCTGACGGGCGCCTCGCTGGCCGGCCGGCCACGGATCGTGGCGCTGAACAAGATCGACGTCCCGGCGGCGAGAGAACTGGCCGAGTACGTCGAGGAGATGCTGACCGTCAGGGGCCTCACGGTCTGCCAGACCTCGGCGGCCACGCACGAGGGACTGCGCGAGCTGTCCTTCGCCATGGCCAGCCTGGTCGAGACCGCACGGGCAGCAGCTCCCGAGGCCGAGCCGTCCCGCCAAATCCTCCGCCCGGCAGCCGCCGACGACGCGGGCTTCGAGGTGGTGCGGACGGGGGACAACAGCTTCCTGATCCGCGGCGACAGGCCACGCCGCTGGGTACTGCAGACCGACTTCAGCAACGACGAGGCGGTCGGCTACCTGGCCGACCGGCTGGCCCGTCTCGGCGTCGAGGACAAGCTTGCCGAGCTGGGCGCCCAGGCCGGCGCCGAGGTGCTGATCGGCGACTTCGACGATGCGGTGGTCTTCGACTGGGACCCCGGGCTGCCGGCC
>DATGGU010000113.1:0-10252 GCA_035308365.1 Streptosporangiaceae bacterium | reverse complement strand
GGCACGCTGGGCGGCCGGGACTGCCTGGGCGAGACCCGCGTCCGGTCCGGTCTGGTCTGCTGTCGCGGCGTGCGGTTCGGTCTGGTCTGCCGTCGCGGCGTGTGGTTCGGTCTGGTCTGCCGCCGGGGCTGGCCCCCGCTGGTCTGCCGTTGCCGCGTGCGGTTCGGTCTGGTCTGCTGTCGCGGCGGGCTGTGGGCGCGTCGGCGAGCGGGGGAGCAGCGCGATGCACAGCGGGACGGCGGCGGCGGGGATCAGCGCGGCGATGCCAAGGCCGGCCCGCTCGCCCAGCCCGCTCAGCCAGGCCGCCAGGATCAGCGCGCCGCCCTGCCCGACGCTCAGCGCCGTCTCCAGCCAGCCGAGCCGCTGGTTCCACTCCGGTTCCGGCCGCCGTTCCACGATCATCAGGTTGGCGATCGTGACCGCGCCGGCGAAGCCCGCCCCGTTCACCAGGGCGAGCAGCAACTGCAGCGGCGAGTTCGCGAACGGGAACAGCCACAGGCTGACGGCGGACAGGGCCGCGCACAGCGTCGCAAGCAGCCGGTGTGCGTGCAGCGCGTCGGCCACCCCGCCGGTGACCGGAGCCGCGAACGCCCCGAGGTTGAACGTCCCCATGACCAGGCCGACGTGCCCGGCACCCTGCTTCGCCGCCACCAGCGGCAGCAGGATCGGGGTGAGCCCGACCGCAGATCCGTTGACCAGCGCTAACGGCGCGAACCAGGGTTCCAGAAGCTTCCCGGGACCACCCGGCGCTTTGGCCTTCACCGGCCTGTCCCAGCCGGGCCTGAGCCCGGGCAGGGCAGCGCGTCCGGCAGCATGGCGAAGATCGTAGCGTTCGGCTGCACCGGCCCGCCGGGTTTGACCGGGCGTTCGTCTCGCCGTGGCGGTCATTCCGCTGGCCCGGTCCGGGAGGATGGCGGGGTGAGGGTTGTCGTCCTTGCCGATACGCATGCGCCGCGCCGGTGGAAGTCGTGCCCGCTCAGGGTGGCCTCGTACCTGCGGCGGGCGGATGTGATCCTGCACGCGGGGGACGTGTGCACGGCCGAGGTCCTGGACGAGCTTGCCGGGTATGCGCCGGTGTACGCGGTGCGCGGGAACAACGACGGGGCGGACGTGGCCGCCTGGGGTGCGCCGGATGTCGCGGAGCTCGATCTTGGCGGGCTGCGCGTGGCGATGGTGCACGACAGCGGGCAGACGGCCGGGCGGATGCGCCGGATGAGGCGGATGTTTCCCGACGCCGATCTCGTGGTATTCGGCCATTCACACATACCATTTGACGAAATGGAAGACGGGCTGCGAGCGTTCAATCCCGGGTCGCCGACGGACCGGCGCCGGCAGCCCGCCGGGACGCTCGGTGTACTGCGGATCGAAGACGGGCGGCTGGTCAGGGCCAGGATCGTTCCGGTGACCTGAGCTGGACATTCCGGTCCGATGGGGCGGTGGTGAGCATTTTGTTCCCGCGCCCGTTGAACTCTGTTCCCACAGCCGTTGAATTATCCCGATAGACACCTCCGGCCACACGGAATTAACCTGCCATTACTATCTCAGCGGTTACGAGAGGATGACGCTCATGCGGATCAGAACGTTTGTCACGAGAGCCGCTTTAGTAGCCGTCGTCGCTGCGGCGCCGGCCGGAGCCGCGGGCGCCGTGCAGGCCGCCGGCAGCCACGGCCCGGCGGCGGAGTGTGCCACGGTCAAAGTGACAGCCAAGCCCGGGCTCAACACCGCCATGATCCCCGAAACCATCAAGAGCACGGTGACGAACTGCTCCTCGGCCACCGAGACGGTGAAGCTCACCCAGACCATCAGCGGCCCATTCGCCCCGGACACGTTCGGGACGAAGTCGTGGACGCTGACCCTGACGGCCGGCCAGACCGTCACCAAGACCCGGTCCAAGCCCTACGCCTGCTGCGGCAGTTACAACGTCGTCGACAAGGTGCTGGACTCGTCCGGCGCCGTGCTGGCCACGTCCAAGGCCAGCTTCACCTTCGCATAACGCACGAGACTTGTTCAGAACCCTCCAGGCCACCCCTCGGGGTGGCCTGGGCCATGACCGGGCGGTAATTTCGCTGACATGACGATCAAAGTGGTGGTCCTGTACACGCAGCCAGAAGACCCTGAGGCCTTCGATCAGCAGTACCTCGGCGTTCACATGCCGATGGTGCGGGAGATTCCCGGTCTGGAGCGGGCCGAGTCCGGGCGGATCTTCGCCGCCGCCGACGGCGGGGAGAAGACCTACTACCGGATCGCCGAGCTCTACTTCGACGGCCAGGACGCGCTCAACGCCGGGCTCGGGTCGGAGCAGGGGAAGGCTGTTACCGCCGACTACGCGAAGATCGCGCCGCCCGGGTCGCGGCTGTTCATCGCGAGCGTGGATGACTGACCAGCGGCGCCGGCCTGGATGACTGACCGGAAGCGAGGACGTCAACAGCTGGTCCTACCTGGTGCTGCACGATTCTGCCTACGCCGCCTCGGTGACCTGGGACGTCAGCAACCTGGCGGTCTCGGCGGGCGGGTTCAGCGGGGTGAGCTTCTGCAGGAACGCCAGGAACGCGGTGTGTTCGAGGGGACCGCACACCTGGCCGACGCGCTGGAGCTGCGCGGCGCACCGGGCGACGCGGCCCAGGCGGCCACGTATCTGTCCGGCATCCAGTACGCGCAGAACAACGGGCCCAACAACGACGGGCTGGGCATCATCGCGGCGTCTGCCAAGCTCAGCGACTGCGACGGCGACTACTACTTCCCGTCGCTGCACACCGGCGCCACGGCTTGGTACGTCATGGCGGCGCTCACGGTCAACCCGTTCGCGCTCGGGTTCTGACGCCTGGCTAAAGTGGGCCCGGTGACGGGACGCGCGATCTTGGTGACCGGGGCCTCCCGGGGAATCGGGGCGGCCATCGCCCAGGCGTTCGCGGCTCAGGGTGACCGGGTCGCCATCCACTACCGGGCCGATTCGGCGGCCGCCGAGGGGGTGCGCGAAAAGCTGCCCGGCGGCGGGCACACCGTCGTGCGGGCCGACCTGACCGACCCCGGCGAGGTCCGCCGGATGGTCGACGAGGCGGCGGACCGTCTCGGCGGGCTTGACGTGCTGGTGAACAACGCCGGGATCTATACCCTGCACCCGATCACCGACGTTTCCTACGAGGAGTGGCAGGAGGCCTGGCGGGACACCCTCGGCGTCAACCTGACCGGGGCGGCGAACGCCACCTGGTGCGCGGTGCGGCACATGATCCCGCGCGGCGGCGGCCGGATCATCAACGTGACGTCCAGGGGGGCCTACCGGGGCGAGCCCCGGCATCCGGCCTATGGGGCCAGCAAGGCCGGGCTGAACGCGTTCGGGCAGTCGATGGCGCGCGCTCTCGCGCCGCACGGCATCGCGGTCGGTTCGGTGGCACCCGGGTACGTGGAGACGGACATGACCACCGAGGAACTGGCCTCGCCGAAGGGCGATGCGATCCGGGGGCAGAGCCCGTTCAACCGGGTCGCCACGCCGGACGAGATCGCAGCCGCCGTGCTCTACCTGGCCTCGCCGCTCGCGGAATGGGCCAGCGGTACGATCATTGACCTCAACGGCGCCTCTTACCTGCGCTGAAACAATGACCCCGGAGGTGCGGCGGCAATGCTGGACACGCTGACGTCGCGCTATCTCGAACGCGTCCGCGGGATCCCGGGCAGCGAGCTGATCGGCTCACTGCCTCAGTCCGAACTGCTCAACGGTCTCTACCACGGCCGGTACCTGTCCAGGCCGGTATTCCTCGACCATGGGGAACGAGCCAGGCTGCACGCGGACCTGGAGAACCTGCGCGGCGCGCTGGTCAGCCTGCCCGGCCGGCTGTTCGGCGGTGATGTCGGGGCGTTCGCCTCTGCCATGGGGATGACCGGCTACCAGCGGGAAGCCATTGAGCGTGAGGTCCGGGCGCGCCTGGGCCGGGGCATCGCCGCCAGCCAGCTCACCAGGGTCGACATGTATCGCGGCACGACCGGCTTCCAGGTGCTCGAGTTCAACATGGGCAGCGCGGTCGGGGGCCTGGACAATCCCGACATCTGCCGGGCGCTGCTCCAGCATCCCGTCCTGGCCGCCTTTGCCGCCGAGAACGGGCTGGGGTTCACCGACACCACGAGCGGGATGATCGACACGATCTTCACCGAGACCGGTCTGGAGCGTGGCTCCTTCCCGGTGGTCGCGCTGGCCAACTGGCCGGGCCTGCACATGGACACCTACATGCGCCACGTCACGCAGCGCTGGCGCGGGCTCGGGCTGGACGCCCACCCGTGCCACGTCGGCGAGCTGTCCGTCCGCTGCGGCGGGGTCTGGCTGGACGGCCGCCGCGTCGATGTCATCTACCGGATGTTCGCCACCGCGGAGCTTCGCAAGCCGGGCGCGTCCGCCCTGATGACCCCGCTGCTCGACGCCGCCGAACGGGGCGACGTGGTGCTGTTCACGCCGCTGGCGTCGGAGATGCTCGGCAGCAAGGCCGCGCTGGCGATGGTCTCCGGCGACCGCAACGGCCACCTGTTCAGCGCCGCCGAGCGCGCCAGCATCGCGGCGATCGTGCCGTGGACGCGCCTGATCCGTCCGGAAGACACAATTCTCCCTGACGGTGCCAGCGGGGACCTGGTGCGGTACGTCATCGAGCACCAGGCCGACCTGGTACTCAAGCCGGCCATGCTGCACGCCGGCCTCGGCGTGCTGCTGGGCTGGCACCCGGACACGACCCCGCGGCTATGGCGTGACCGGGTGCTGGCGGCGGCCGCGGCGGGGGACCATGTGGTCCAGCGTGGGATCCGCCCGGTCCCCGAGCTCTTCCCCGGTGATGACGGCCAGCCTGTCCCGTGGATCGTGCTGTGGGGCGCGTTCACCGCCGCCAGCGCCACCGGCGGGACCGGCAGCGTCCACGGCGGCCTTTACACCCGGGCCGTCCGCGCCGATGGGCAGACGAAACTGATCACCAGGGACAGCGGCGCCTTCGTCGGGTGCTGCCTGGTGGCGGAGCGGGCCTGACGCCCGCCTTGCCGGCCCGGCGGCCGTTAGCTTCTGGCGGAACCAGGCTCGGGGGCGAACCACACCACGCCCATCGGGGGCACGGTGATCGTGGCCGAGTAGGGGCGGCCGTGCCACGGCTCGGCCACCGCCTCGACCGGGTCGTGGTTGGTCACGCCGCTGCCGCCGTAGATCCCGGCGTCGGTGTTGAGCACCTCCTGCCACAGCCCGGCGGACGGCAGCCCGATCCGGTACCCGTGGTGCGGTTCGCCGGAGAAATTGGCCACGCACGCGATCACGTCACCAGAGCCGGACAGCCGCAGGAACGACACGGTGTTCCCGGCGGCGTCGTTGGCGTCGATCCAGGAGAAACCCTCCGGCGAGCTGTCCAGTTCCCACAGCGCCGGCGTCCGTGAGTAAAGCGCGTTCATCTCCCGGACCAGCCGCTGCACCCCGGAGTGGTAGTCGTCGTCGAGCACCCACCAGTCCAGGCCGCGGTCGGCCGACCACTCGCCGCCCTGGCCGAACTCCGACCCCATGAACAGAAGCTGTTTCCCGGGATGCGCCCACATGTAGGCAAGCAGCGAGCGCAGCCCGGCGAACCGCCGCCAGTCGTCCCCCGGCATCTTGCCCAGCAGCGAGCCCTTGCCGTGCACCACCTCGTCGTGCGACAGCGGCAGCACGAAGTTCTCGCTGAACGCGTAGACCAGCGAGAAGGTCAGCTCGTTGTGGTGGTAGTGCCGGAAGACCGGGTCCCTGGACAGGTAGGACAGGGTGTCGTGCATCCAGCCCATGTTCCACTTCAGGCCGAACCCGAGCCCGCCCAGGTGCACCGGCCTGCTCACCCCGGGCCAGGCGGTGGACTCCTCGGCGACCATGGTGATGCCCGGCATACGGCGGTAGCAGACCGTGTTGACCTCCTGGAGGAACGAGACGGCCTCCAGGTTCTCGTTACCGCCGAACGCGTTCGGCGCCCACTCGCCGGGCTTGCGTGAGTAGTCCAGGTAGAGCATGGACGCGACGGCATCCACCCGCAGGCCGTCGACGTGGAATTCTTCCAGCCAGTAGATGGCGTTGGCGACCAGGAAGTTGCGCACCTCATTGCGGCCGTAGTTGAAGATCAGCGTGCCCCAGTCGGGATGCGCGCCGCGCCGCGGATCCGGATGCTCGTACAGCGGCGTGCCGTCGAACCTGGCCAGCGCCCAGTCGTCGCGCGGGAAGTGCGCGGGCACCCAGTCCACCAGCACGCCGATCCCGGCCTGGTGCAGCCGGTCGATCAGGTACCGGAAGTCATCCGGCGAGCCGAACCGGGACGACGGCGCGTAGTACGAGGTCACCTGGTAGCCCCAGGAGCCGCCGAACGGGTGCTCCGCGACCGGCAGGAACTCCACATGGGTGAACCCGAGTTCGGTCACATACGAGGTGAGCTGGTCGGCAAGCTGGCGGTAGGACAGCCCGGGCCGCCAGGACCCGATGTGCACCTCGTACACGCTCATCGGCGAGGTCAGCGGGTTGTGCCGCGCCCGCGCCGCCATCCACTCGCCGTCCGCCCATTCGTGGCGGCTGGCGGTGACCACCGACGCGGTGGCCGGCGGCGTCTCGGCCAGCGCGGCCATCGGGTCGGCCTTGGCCTTCCAGTGCCCGTCCGGCCCGCAGATCTCGTACTTGTACCTGGCCCCCTCGCCGACGCCGGGCACGAACAGCTCCCACACGCCCGACCCGCCGAGCGAACGCATGGGGTGTCCCCGTCCGTCCCAGTGATTGAAATCCCCGATGACCCGCACACCACGGGCATTGGGCGCCCATACGGCGAACGATGTGCCCGATATTTTTTCAAAAATATTATTGAACGGAGCCGGCGGGAGGTCCGTGGCAGCCCCGAACTCTCTCGGATGTGCGCCGAGGACCCGCCACAATTCCTCGTGCCTGCCCTCGCCGATCAGGTGCAGGTCGACCTCGCCCACCGTGGGCTGGTGCCGGTACGGATCGTCGCTGATCTGCGGGGCGGTGCCGTCCCCACCCGGATAGGTCACCGCGAGCCGGTAGTCGGGCACCCGTCCTGGCACGCCGGTCACATCAGCGGGCAGCAGCGCCGCGAACACCCCGCCGTGTATGTGCTCCATAGGAAACTGGCGCCCGTCCGGCAGCAGCACGGCCACGGTGCGCGCCATCGGGCGCAGCGTCCGCACGGTGATCCCGTCGCCGCCCGGGTGGGCGCCGAGCACCGAGTGCGGGTCGTGGTGCAGTCCGGCGAGCACCCGGTCCAGCTCGCCGGTGCTCACCCCGGTGGTCAGGTGACTGGTCATCAGGCGTCCTCATCCTGGCTGGCCGGGGAGGCGGCCGTCAGCGAGTCGAGCGGGATCGGCAGCCAGGACGGCCGGTTCCTGGCCTCGTACATGACCTCGTACACGGCCTTGTCGAACTCGAACGCGCGCAGCAGCACGGCCTGCTGCCGGGGGTCGATGCCTCCAGCTTCACCGTAGGGTGCCTTCCCGGCAAGGGAAGCTTCGGCGTAGCCGGCGCAGAAGGCGCCGGCGTTGCGCCGCACCCAGTCCCTGGCCACCAGTTCGAGTGCGTCCCTGGCGGGATGGCCGAGCAACTGGTGGCGGGCCGCGTAGTCGAATGACCGGAGCATCCCGGCCACGTCGCGCAGCGGCGAGGTGCGGCCCCGCCGGGTGGCCAGCGGGACGGCCGGCTCGCCCTCGAAGTCCAGCACGAACCAGCCGCTCTGGGTCCGCATCACCTGACCCAGGTGGTAGTCGCCGTGGATCCGCTGCACCCGGATGGGCTCGGTGAGCGTGGCCAGCCGGTCATAGACGGCGCCGATCAGGTCGGCATGCTCACGTATCGCGGGCACGGCGGCCATCGCTTCCTCGAACCGGTGCCGCATCGGCGCGGCCAGGTCGGCGGCCGCACCTGGCGGCAGTTCCTCGCTGCCGAACGCCGCGGCCAGCCCGGCGTGCACCTCGGCCGTTGCCGCGCCGAGCCGGCGAGCTTCGCCCTCGAAGTCCCCGCCGGCCTCGGCCGCGCCGGTGACCAGGCCCTCGTCCTGCACCGCATACAGGTCACGGACGCTGGTCGCGGCCATCGACCAGCCGTCGTTGGCCGCCCGCAGGTACTCCGCCAGGATCGCCAGGATGGTGACGTCGTCCGGCCCGCCGGTGGCGTCCCCGGTCTCCATCCAGCCCAGCGGCTTTGCCACGTGCTTCGAGCCGAGCCCGGCCAGCGCGGCAGGCACCTCCAGGTCGGGGTTGAGGCCGGGGGCGACCCGGCGGAACACCTTGAGGATGGCCTCCTCGCCGTACACCAGGCTGGTGTTGCTCTGCTCGCCCTTCAGCACCAGGCTCTGCACGTCGTCGCTGGCCAGTGGTCCGCTCTGGAACGGCTCTGCGACGGTGTGGCGCAGCCGCAGCGGCCCGTAGCCGCGCTGGCCGGCGATGCCGCGCAGCAGCACCCGGGCCAGCTCGTAGTCGTGCAGCGCGTCGTAGGCGATCCGCCCGTCCGGCAGCTCGCCGATCCTGACGTGCTGCAGCCGGTCGGGCAGCTCGGCCCGCAGCCCGGCCAGGACCTGGTAGTGGTCGGTCGCGCTCTGCTGACCGTCGCTCGTGGTGACGGCGACGATCAGGTGCCAGAGCGCCGGGTCGCCGCCGGTCAGCTCGGTCTCGGCGGCCACCGTCAGCCCGGTGATCTCCTTGCCCTTGCCGGCGAACCAGCGCTGCGACGGCAGCCAGCGGGCGATGCTCTGCTCGATGGCCGTGGTTGCCAGGCTCTGTGCACTACGCACTGTGCTCCATTCGGTGTTCGGGTTCTTCAAGAAGCCCACCCCGGTTACCGCCCTGCCACGCGCACCCGCACTCGGGCAGGCGGAAATCACCTGCCCTCGCTGGCCGGTCTTGAAGAACCCTCACCTCAGCGCTCAGCCTCATCCCTGGGTGGCGGAAGCTGGAACCAGTAGAAGCCGTGCCCCGGCAGGGTCAGCAGGTAGCTGAGCTCGCCGATGGCCGGGAAGGAGACCCCGCCCATGCACTCCACCGGAGTGACGTCCCGGAACCTGCGCAGGTCCAGCTCTACCGGCTGGGGGAACCTGGACAGGTTGTTCACGCACAGGATGCGGTCCGCTCCGTTGCGAACTCCGGCACCGTCCGGCTCGGACGAGTGTTCCCTGACGAACGCCAGGACACTGGGGTTGGAGGAGGTCAGCTCCGCATAACTGCCCAGCCCGAAGACGGGGTGCCGCTTACGGATCTCCATCATGCGCCTGGTCCAGTGCAGGAACGAGGCGGAGTCATTCTGCTGCTGCTCAACATTGAGTGCCTGGTACCCATAGATCGGGTCCATAATCAGCGGCAGGTAGAGCCGGGCCGGGTCGGCCTTGGAGAAGCCGCCGTTGCGGTCGGGCGTCCACTGCATGGGGGTGCGGACCCCGTCCCGGTCGCCCAGCCAGATGTTGTCGCCCATGGCGATCTCGTCGCCGTAGTACAGGACCGGTGAGCCGGGCAGCGACAGCAGCAGGGCGGTGAACAGTTCGAGCTGGTTGCGGTCGTTCTCGAGGAGCGGGGCCAGGCGCCGCCGGATGCCGATGTTGGCCTTCATCCGGGGGTCCTTCGCGTACTCGGCCCACATGTAGTCACGTTCCTCGTCGGTGACCATCTCCAGCGTCAGCTCGTCGTGGTTGCGCAGGAACAGCCCCCACTGCGCATTGGCGGGGATAGGAGGCGTCTGCTCGAGGATGTCGACGATGGGGCGGGCGTCCTCGCGCCTGATGGCCATGAACAGCCTCGGCATCACCGGAAACTGGAAGGCCATGTGGCACTCGTCGCCGTCGCCGAAGTAGTCGACGACGTCGGTGGGCCACTGGTTGGCCTCGGCCAGGAGGACCTTGCCCGGGTGGGTCGCGTCGACCTCCTTGCGCACCCGCTTCAGGAACTCGTGGGTCTCGGGAAGGTTCTCGCCGTTGGTTCCGTCACGCTCGTAGAGGTACGGCACCGCGTCGAGCCGGAACCCGTCGAGCCCAAGGTCGAGCCAATGGCGGACCACGCCGAGCATCGCGGACTCGACCTCGGGATTGTCGTAGTTCAGGTCCGGCTGGTGGGAGTAGAAGCGGTGCCAGAAGAACTGCTGGCGGACAGGGTCCCACGTCCAATTCGAGGTCTCGACGTCGACGAACACGACGCGGGCTTCTGGCCATCTCTGGTCGTCGTCGCTCCAGACGTACCAATCGGAGCGGTCGTTGTTGCGCGAGCTGCGCGACTCGATGAACCACGGGTGCTCGTC
>DATGGU010000112.1:0-13369 GCA_035308365.1 Streptosporangiaceae bacterium | reverse complement strand
TCCGGGGTTCAAATCCCCGAGCCTCCGCAGGCTCCTGAGCAGGGCTTCCGCCGAGATTCCGATCCGGCGGAAGCCCTGGTTCTGCGTGGCATGCAGTATTGCGGCGTCGTTGCGGCTGGCTGAGGTGCGGTCAGCCCCGCGCTGCTTGATCCATGATGTACGCGTGGCACCCCGGGTGATGGATCATGATTGGTGAGGTGTCTGCGCATCGGTGAGCGCCGCGGCCAGGGTGGGGTAGGTGTTGAGTACCTGGTTGGCGGCGGTCAGCTCCAGTATCCGCCGCATCGAGGGACTGCTCACCACGACCCGTAGCTGCGCTTCGGCGGCGGCCGCCCGGTGATGAGCAAGTAGCAGCGCGGTCACCCCCGAGCACCCGCAGAAGGTTGTCCTGCTCGCATCGGCGACCAGTACTGCCGTCCCGTCGTCCAGTGCGCTGGTCAGCGTGTCTTGGATCTGGCGGTCATTGCTGACATCGATCTCGCCAGGCAGCGTGATCACGGTCAGCCGCGGCTGCTGCGGTGATGCCGCTGCCCCGGCCGTGGCTGGCGGCGGTGAGGTGGGCTGCGGCTTGTTGCCGGGGGCGGCAGGCTTCCCGCTGGGGGCCGTGGTCATCGCCATCCCTCCCCGCATCGGGCCCCGTTGTGACACTTCCAGGATCGACGTCCAACGAAGACCTGTCAATAATAACATGAGAAAAATCTCGCGTGAAATCTCTCGTGAGGATATAATCAGGGGTATGCGTCATCCTAGCGAGCGCGAAGGCAGTTGGACGCTGCTGACCGGGCACGGGCACGTACTGGTGGAGATTGCCCGCAACCCTGGTGCCCGGATCCGGGACATCAGCGCCGCTGCCGGCCTCACTGAGCGCACGGTGCAGGCCATAGTGGCCGACCTGGAATCCGCGGGCTACATCACCCGCACCCGGACCGGACGCCGCACCAGGTACACCGTGAATCCGGACAGTTCGTTCCGTCATCCCGCCCAGGAAGGGCTCCGGGTCGGCCCGTTCCTCGCCGTGCTGGCCACCTCCGGCGACGTCGCCGAACCTGGGCCGGCCGAAGGGCCCCCGGGCAGCCCTGCCGCGGCAGGCCCGGCTGACCACGACCGCGCTGGACCCGGGACCCCAGGTCCTGGGCGCTCTCGCTGACCCGGTGTGCGGGCTGCTTTGGGCACCGGGGTCGGGGGAAGCCGACCGTAATGCCTGCCGGTGGCGGGTAACCGCGCCGGCAGACCACGACCGCGCTGGACGCGGCACTCCAGATCCTGGGCGCTGTCGCTGATTCGGTGTGCGAACTGGTTTGGGCACCGGGGTCGGGGGAAGCCGACCGTAATGCCTGCCAGTAGCGGGTAACCGCGCCGGGGAGAAAGAGGGTATTCCGGCAAGCGCGCACAACAAGGCCACCCTGAAGCAGGCCGGTGAGAAGCTGAAGGACACCGGCAACGAAGTAACGGAGGGTGAGACGATAGACGCGACGCGGACGCTCAGCACCCCCAGCGCTGCTGGGGGGGAGGCTGCCCGCCCGGACGCTGGGGACACGGGGGCTTTGTGATGAGGACTGGCGCGGCGCGTGGCCAGGTTGGCCACTTCCACGAGGCCGGCTTCTACAGCTCTGATGCCGAGTTCGCCGCCCTGATCGTGCCGTTCGCCGAAGAGGGCATCGCCGCGGGCGAGCCCGTCATCATCGGTTATGACGACCGCAAGAGCCGCCTGGTGCGGTCCTGGCTCACCGATCCGTCCGCCGTGGAATTCATCGGCGGCAAGAGCCTGTACGCAACCCCGGCCCGGGCGATCGCAACCTACCGGCGGCTGTTTGAATTTCATGTCGCCATGGGCGCCCAGCAGATCCGGATCGCCGGGGACGTGCCCCATCCGGGCAACGGGGGACGGTTCGAGGGATGGGACCGCTACGAATCGGCCGTCAACATCGTCTGGCAGGAGTTCCCGGTATGGGGCCGGTGCCTGTACGACACCGCGACCGCGCCCCCGGCGGTGCTAGACATCGTCGAACGCACGCATCCCCGCATTGTCTCGCCGGCCGGAGACCGCCGGGCCAGCGACCGCTACCAAGACGTCTTGGTATTCAACGGCCTCCCGTACGTACCCGATCCGCTCGAAGACTGCGCGCCCACGATCGAACTGGTCAACCGGCCCGCCGCCGAAGCCCGGCACGCGCTCGCGCGGATCGGCCCCGGCCGCATCCCCGCCACCGCGCTCGACGACCTGCTGATCGGCGTCTCCGAAGCAGTCAGCAACGCACACCGCCACGGCCGCCCGCCCGCGACCGTACGCATCTGGGCCACCCCGGGCCGCATCGTGGTCACCGTTCACGACACAGGCCGCGGCCCAGCCGATCACCTGGCAGGCCTCGTCCCCGCTCCAGGCAACATCTCGGACCGGCGACTTGGCCTTGGGCTGTGGGCCATGCACCAGCTTGACATCGACGTCGCGCTCAGGCATGCCGACGATGGCTTCACCGTCAGGCTCCGCAGCGGGACGATACCTGGCTGAGCCACGCCGGGCCGGCAGACCGGAACCCATGGGTGGATCATCTGGATGCCGCACCCGGGTCTTCGCCCGGGCCGGCCTCATCGAAGGTGTCGAGCGCGGGAAATGGACCTGGTGGCGGGATCGCCCCGGAACGCCTGCAAGCGCTCTGCGGAACATGACTGTCACTTACCTTGGCACGCGTTGGCTCGCGCCGCTGGCCGTGGCCGGGGGCGCGGCATCGTGGACTTCCGGCGGGCGCTTAGCTGCTCTCGGCCTCAGAGCTTGGACAGCTTGGCGCACGGTATCAGGATGCGCCGCACATGGGAGCCGAAGTCGATGAGCAGAGCGATTCCCTCTTCGACCCCGGTGACCGTGCCGAGGCCGTACTTGTCGTGGGTGACCTTGTCGTCTGCCGCGAAGCACTCGGCGGGCGGCTCGGGATCGGGGGGGCTGAACGGACTGGTTGCCAGGTGGCGCCGGGGACCGGCGGGGTAAGGATTCATTGTTACCAGTATCCGCCTGTCTACGGCGCGGGCGGCAAGGAATCTTCTGCCTGACCTGGTTCAGGGGCCGAATTCGGGCGTAATCGCTTGGCCCGGGAGGCGGCAGGCCCGCGCCCAAGGGCCGCGGGCCTGCCGCGCGAGGCGGGTCAGAGTACCCGGACCTGGGCGGCCTGCGGGCCCTTCGGGCCCTGGTTCACGGTGTATTCCACCTTCTGGTTCTCAGCCAGCGAGCGGTAGCCACCTGTGTCGATCGCAGAGTAGTGAACGAAAACGTCCGCGGTTCCGTCATCGGGGGCGATGAAACCAAACCCCTTGTCCGGGTTGAACCACTTCACGGTTCCTTGAGCCATTTGCTGTCTCCTTGGAGGGATGAGCCGACGATCCGCGTGGTTTACGCGGATCGGCTGGGTTGCCCGCCGCGGGAACGAAGGTCCAGGCAAACGGCGAGGCGCCCACTGCCAAAACTGCGGACGCCTTCACGATCGCAAACTTCGACAACAGCCGTTGGTTCCAGCGTGTCCGCTGGCCCTCATATTCCTGGCAGTCACCCTGGAGTCTTCCCGGGCGGCGCTGCCGGGGGCGCGCCGGGCGGGAAATGACGCCCGGCGCGCCCACGACGTGACGTCAGCGTTTGCGGCGGCCGCGGTAGCCGGCGGACATCGCGACAGCGCCGGTCCCGGTGGCCGGGGCGGCAGCCGTGCGGTGCACAGCGGGTGGCGCGGACGCGATCGGCTTGGCGGGCGGCCCGGCGATCGAGCGCAGCAGCGACGATCCCGGGCTGACCGTGGCGGCCAGCGGGATCACGTTGGCTCGCCTCAGCAGGGTGCGGACCTCGCGGGCCTGCGCCGGGGTCTGCAAGGTGATCACAACGCCGGCCGCGCCGGCCCGGGCGGTGCGCCCAGACCTGTGCAGGTAGGCCTTGTGCCCGGCGGGTGAGTCCGCGTGGATGACCAGGCCGATGCCGTCCACGTGGATGCCGCGGGCGGCGACGTCGGTCGCCACGAGGAGGCGCACGGCACCCGAGGAGAACGAGGCGAGGTTCTTCGCCCGGGCGTTCTGGGACAGGTTGCCGTGCAGTTCGGTGGCGGGCACGCCGGCGGCGGTGAGCTGGCGGGCAAGTTTTTGCGCGCCATGCTTGGTCCGGGTGAAGATCAGCGACCGGTTGTCACCACCCGCCAGGGCGCGGATCACGCCTACCCGGTCGGCCGGCGCGACCGTGAGCAGATGGTGCTCGATCCGCGGCGGCGGTTCCGCCGGGTCCACGGCATGGTGCGCCGGGTTGCTCAGATAGCGCCGTGCGAGAACATCGACGTCGTTGTCGAGGGTCGCGGAGAACAGCATCCGCTGGCCCTGCGGCGGGGTGGTGTCAAGGAGCCGTCTGACGACGGGAAGGAACCCGACATCGGCCATGTGGTCCGCCTCGTCGAGCACGCTGATCTCGACGTCCCCCAGGTGGCAATGGCCTTGCTCGATCAGATCGGCCAGGCGCCCGGGGCAGGCGACGACGATGTCGGCGCGGCTGCGCAGCGCGGCCACCTGCGGATGCTGCGAGACGCCGCCGAAGACAGCCGTGACGCTCAGGCCGGTCGCGCGGGCCAGTGGGCTCAGGACGGCCTGGACCTGGCTGGCCAGCTCGCGGGTTGGCACCAGCACCAGGCCGCGTGGGCGGCACGCCATGGTGTGCCCCCCGGCCAGCCCGGCGGCGAGCGGTATGGAGAAGGCGAGCGTCTTTCCCGACCCGGTCCGGCCGCGGCCGAGGATGTCGCGGCCGGCCAGCGCATCAGGCAGTACGGCGGCCTGGATGGGGAACGGCTGTGTGATCCCGCCACCGGCGAGTGCGGCAGCCAACGGCGCGGGGACGCCGAGAGAACCGAACGTCCCGCCAGACGCGGGAGTCGTACATGTGCCGTTCCGGCGCCGGGCAGCACGAGGTTTCTCATGAAGCAGAGCAGTCAAAGAATCTCTTTCGGACTTGGGTGGCCGCGTGTCAAGGCCACCACGTCCGTGGGAACCAGCTCGCCCGAGGCGAGGTACGACCGGCGTGCCCCGATGGCAGCGCCTTGATAACCTGCGGTGCCCACCATACAGCACGCCGTGCTGACACGGCCGCATGGGCGGGCAACACCCCAGCGGCCGGGGTGTCACGGCGGCGAGCGGGGAGGCCGCCCGTGTGCCGCAGTAGCGCGGCAGTGCGATAGTGGGGCAAGGAGGCACGCATGGACGCGCCAGATGTGTGGGTGACCAACGATGACGGGACCGAAATCATCCGGGCCCGGGAAATCGCCACGGTCGGGCTCGACTACAACGGCAACGTCACGGCACGGCTGGCCGGCCACGAAAGCACGGTCGTGACGCTGGTCGCGCACAGGACGCATCATGACGAGCACAGGCCCGGCGACCTGCATCTTCAGCTCCTTCGGGTCATTGCCCAGCTAGGCGATTCGTCAGCTGTCCATGTCGTGCGGCCCGTGCACGACGAGTCGCGCGGTTGGGTGTGGGTCAGCGAGCGCCTGTAGCAGCCGGGACGAATCCCCGGCACCTCTGAGCTGGGCTTTCCAGGCCGTCACAGGTTTATCCAGCCCGCGGTTCGCGGTCCGGTGTTCCGCGTATGCGCCGTGCCGCAGATTGCCGGCAAGGCAAGCCGAACAGCAAATCATAATCAGCCACGGAGGCGGCGGAATGCTCTGTAAGAGTCTTCCGTCGTGCGGCAGCTACTCATGGCCCGGCCGCCGATGTCACCAGCCTGCCACACCTTCCACCGCGTGCGGCGCAGCGTGAGCGCCGACAGCACGGCGATCCACCGGATGCGGCGCAGCGTGAGCGCCGGCAGGATGGCGATGATGATCAGGCCGGGAAAATCGCATCCGCTTCCCTCGATGACCTCGGGCATCCGGCCGCCGGCGGCCGATCCCGGGGCCTGCAGGGAGCTTATGTTGGTAACAAATAACTAGTAATTCTTTTCCAGAAACTCTGGTACTCTTTCAGGCATGAGCAGGTGCGGCTTCGCCGGAAGACCATCGCCGTGAGCCGCTGCCGTCGCACGCGGCCCGGGGTATGCGGCAGAGCCACGTCACCGGCGGCGCACAGCCGCCTCCAGACCGGAGCGGACCAGCCCCGAACCGGCGGCCGGAGAGTCCTTGCCCTGCTCGCGGGCACCGGCGCTAGCCAGCCGCCGACCAAGGGGTGCCACTGAGCCCACCCGGGCCACGGCACCTGTACTCCGGACGCGGCAGCCGTCAGGCAGCCTGTTCCGTCTCGATCTGATCGGAGACCCATCATGAACTCCGCAACCACGGTCAATCCCGGCCTGGACCTTTCCGCCCATACCGCAGGCGGCATCACCATCGCCGAACTGGCCGGCGAACTGGACATTGCCAGCGCCCCGGTCCTGCGCGAGCAGCTTCTCAGCCTGCTCCGGCCCGGCTCCAGCCGGCTTGTCATCGACTTGTCCAAGGTGAGCTTTTGTGACGCCAGCGGGCTCGCGGTGCTGGTCAGCACCGGGCGCCGCGCCAGGCTGCTGGACGGTTTCCTGCGCCTGGCCGCGGTTTCGCCACAGGTCGGCCGAGTGCTGAACATCACCGGGCTCGACCGGTACCTTGGAACCTTCCCCACTGTCGAGGCCGCTGTGACCGGGGGGCAGGCCGCCTGGCACGGCGAAGCAGGCGCAACCGCAACCGGCCGGACTGCCGGAGCACACCCCGGGCCCGCGAACATGCATACGGGGCCACCCCTGGTCCCGGCCGACGCCGGTGAACTACGCGGGGCGGTCGCCGCCCTGCTAGCCTGCGCCGAGGAATGGCACGATGCCGATCCCAGCCGCCGGTTCACCCCGGCCCTGCGCGCGATGGCCCGCGCCCGCGCCGGCACCGACGATACTGCCCTGGACACGGCGGCACGATCCCTGCTGTCTGCCCTCACCCGCCATCCCCTCACCTCATCGCCGGCAGTCGCCGCAACCGCAACCCGCCTACGGCGGGTCCTCAATCCCGCACCCCGGCTCGCCACAACCTGACCGGGGCAGACCCAGCGGCCGCCGGGCGGAGAGCCCTTGCCCGGACATGCCCAGGCGCGATAGCTGCCGCTGGCCCGAACCGCACCGGGTGCCCGCTTGCCATTGCGGTGTCAGAGCCCGAGCCCGGCCGGCACCACGGCCGGGTCTTGCCGGTCTCCCCTGGGGCGCCGCCGGCGGTCGTCGAGCCGGCCTGAAGCAAGCCAGCGCACGTTGGCTGCCCAGCCGAGGCGCTCAAAGATCCTGATCGCTCCGGCGGAGATGTCGATCTGGAGCCTGTCGACACCGTGCCGTGTGCAGGTCGGTCTGAATGATGCAGGCTGTGCCAGTTTTCCCCGAACGACAGCAACGCGAGCGGCCACTGGAGGCACTGGACAAGACTCCCGTCCTCGACGTCAAACCAGCCTTGGACACGGCTACCGAACGCTGACCGAACGCCCCCGGCCAGATCACCACGGGTGGCAGGCCGAGATGCGTGACACCGGACAGCTTCCCGTGTTTGCCCGGCTACTGCCGGGTAGGGGGAGCCGGGCGTGCCCAGCCGGAGGGCGCCCCGGCCCGCGCGCACCGCCGCGCCGCGAGAGAGGAACCACCATGACCAGGCGTCTTCACCACCCGGCGCGGTTCCTGCTGCTGGCCGTTCTCGTTCTCCCGGCCGGGGCCTTGCCCATGCTGGCGACGGCGCAGCAGGCCGCCGCCACGACGGTCAGGGCCGCGGCCCGCCCGGTCGCCGAACCCCCGGCGACGGCGAAGAATTGCGCGTCGGCCCCGGCAGGCAACGCGTTTTACGTGCCGCCGGACCCGCTGCCGCCCGGTCAGCATGGGGACATCATCT
The DNA here is from genome assembly GCA_035308365.1 of Streptosporangiaceae bacterium. Lineage (GTDB taxonomy): Bacteria > Actinomycetota > Actinomycetes > Streptosporangiales > Streptosporangiaceae > PALSA-505. The sequence goes on along the minus strand of DATGGU010000112.1, from coordinate 5,534 downwards.
GGTGCCGCCCGGTGACCTCGCCGGCGCCAGGCGCCCGCGCCTGGCAGATCCTCTACCTGTCCACCACCGTCTCCGGCGCCCGCACCGCGGTCTCCGGCACCGTGCTCATCCCCACCGTTACCTACCCGGGCACCCGCCCGGTGGTCGCGTACGCGTCCGGCACCCAGGGCTGGGGCGACCAGTGCGCGCCGTCGCGGGAGATGACCACTGGCAGCTACGACGAGCAGTTCGCGGTGGACAACCTGCTCGCGCAGGGGTGGGCGGTGGCCGTCACCGACTACCCCGGGCTGGGCACACCCGGTGACGAAACCTACTCCGTCGGCATTTCGGAGGGGTACGCAGTGCTCGACGCCCTGCGCGCCGCCACCCTGCTGCCCGGCGGGGGACTGAGCACGACCGCGCCGATGGGCATCGAGGGCTACTCGCAAGGCGGCGGCGCGGCCGGCTGGGCCGCCCAGCTGCAACCCGGGTATGCGCCGGGGCTGCCGCTGCACGGGGTCGCCATGGGCGGCACGCCCGCGAACCTGCAGGCGGTTGCGGCGAACATCAACGGGACCGCGTTTTTCGCGTTCCTCGGCGGCGCCGCGCTCGGCTTCAACGCCGCCTACCCCGCGCGGAAGCTGCTCAGCGACCTCACCCCGGCCGGCCGGGCCGCGCTGGCCCAGCTCGACACCATGTGCCAGGAGCAGGCGCTAGCCACCTACGCCGGCAAGCGGATCCAGGACTACACCGCCGGCGGGATCAACCCCATCAACGAGCCACGGTGGCAGACCGTGCTCAACGCCAACGATCTCGGCACCATCAAGCCGCGGGTGCCGCTGCTGCAATACCACGGCCTGGCCGACGAGGTCATCCCGTGGAGCGTGGAAGCGGCGCTGCACACCCAGTGGTGCGCGATGGGGGTCACCACCCTGTTCACGACCTATCCCGGTGATCATGTGGCAACGCACGTCCAGGCTCAGCCCCAGGTCGTGAGCTGGCTGCACGCCCGGTTCGCCGGCACCCCGGCCCCCAGCAACTGCTGACACGCCCGCACGGTGGCCGGCTCGCTACTGCGGCAGAATTCCCTGATCCGCACGGTGCCCGGCCGATTGCGCGGGTCAGGACGAAGGGACTGCCGCGCTTGCTGGGAGATTGTGACGGCGTTCGGGGAACCGTCCGGAGGGGTGGGGCCGTCGAAGCGGCATGACACGGTTGTTTGGCTGCAAGGGCGCCGCGGTGGCGGGCTGCCTGCTGGTGATCTCCGGCTGCACGGTTGGCGCGGCGCGCCAAGACACTGCTGCCGGGCCTGGTCCGGTGTCGCTGACGGCCTTTCATGGCTGCGGTGAGGAACTCGCCGCATTGCGCAAGGCGGCCATGGCCAGCGTTGGCCCTTACGGCCTGCCGGAACCCGTCTCGTCGGCGAATGGCACCGCGTACCCGGCGGTGGCGGCCGGGGCGCCACCGGCGGCGGGCATGGCAGGCGATGCGGCCGCGCCAGCCGTGGCCGCACCATCGGCGGCGCCCGTTCATTCGGGCACGAATGACTATGTGGCCGGGGTGGATGAACCCGACCTGGTCAAGACCGATGGCCGCCGGATTGTCACCGTCGCGGGGGGTGTTCTGCAGGTCATCGACGCGGCCTCGCGGGCGGTGACCGGGCGCCTGGATCTGCGCTCGATGGGCGCGGGCCTGGGGTATCAGCCGGTGAACCTGCTGCTGGACGGGGACCATGCCCTGCTGCTGGTCAGCGAATGGCCGGTGGCGGGTGATCTCGCAGGGCCGGGTGGTTCGTGGCCGTCCGCCGGTGGCTTGCGGCTGCTCCTGGTCGATGTGGCCGGCCGCCCTTCGGTGCTGTCGTCGTACACCATCGGGGGTGAGCTGATCGACGCGCGGCAGGCCGGATCGACCGTCCGGGTCGTGATCGGCTCACAGCCGCGGCTGATCTTCCCCGCCCAGCCTTATGCCGCAACCGCCGCGCAGCGGGTCGCGGCCAACCGGGCCGTCATCGCCCGGTCGGGCCTGGACGCCTGGCTGCCTCAGTATGTGGAGACAGCCGGCGGTGTGACCAGCACGGGGCACATCGCCTGCGCTGCCCTGAGCCGGCCCGCGACCTACTCCGGGGCGAACCTGCTCACGGTGCTGACCTTCGACCTCGGCTCCGGCGCGCTCGGCTCCGGCGATGGCATCAGCATCGCCGCTGACGGTAATACCGTCTACGGCACCGGCTCCAGCCTGTATGTGGCCGGTGATGAACGGTGGCTGGCCGAGGCGGCAGCGGCGGGCGCCGCAATCCCTGCCGGGAAGTCCGGCAGCGCCGCCGGGCAGCAGACCGACATCTACCGGTTCGATGTCACCGGCTCCGGGCCGCCGCGGCTGGCCGCCGCCGGCAGCGTGCCCGGCTACCTGATCGATCAGTACGCACTGTCGCAGTGGCGAGGTTACCTGCGGGTCGCGACCACGACCGGCACCTCCTGGGCGCTGGCCGACGGACGCCCGCCCGGCGCGCAGGCCAGTTCATCGGCCGTGTCCGTGCTGTCGGTGCGGGGCCCGGTCATGCGGTTGGCCGGGCGTGTGGCCGGGCTCGGGCGCACCGAGCGGATCTACTCCGTCCGCTTCATCGGCCCGGTCGGCTATGTGGTCACCTTCCGGCAGACCGACCCCCTCTACACGGTGGACCTGAGCGACCCGGCCCGGCCACGCATCCGCGGCTCGCTCGCCCTGACCGGCTATTCGGCCTACCTCCACCCGCTCTCCGCCACCCGGCTGATCGGGATCGGCCGTCAGGCGGATGCGATGGGCCACCCCGGCGGCCTGCAGGTCTCACTGTTCAGCGTCGCCGGCCCAGCCGCACCGGCCCGCCTGGCCACCTTCACCCTGCCCGGGGTGGTATCCAGCGCCGAATTCGACCCGCATGCCTTCCTGTACTGGCCCAGCGCGCACCTGATCGTGCTCCCACTCCAGGTGGCCATCCCAGTCCGGGGAATGCCGGTCCCGCAGGGCGCGGCCACCCAGCCGCCCAGCGGGCCGCAGCCGGGCGCCCTGGTGCTGCGGATCAGTGGCTCGGGTATCACCGAATCCGGGTACATCACCCAGCCGGCCACCCGGTACGCGGGGTATGCGCCGATCGAGCGCTCCCTGATCATCGGCCGGACCCTGTGGACCATATCGGCTGTCGGCGCAATGGCCAGCAACCTCACCACCCTCCAGCGGCAAACATGGATCCCCTTCGCCTGACCCGCAGGTAGGACCGCTCCCTGATGTGCAACCGAGGACGCTTCGCGATGTACTTATTGCACGAACAGAAGCGGCGCGGATGACGGAACGGTAGCCGCTGGCGACCGTCGTGGAGCCCGTCTCCCGTGGGCGGGCAGCCGCGGCCTTACCGGAGGTACGGAGCGTATATGGACGTGACTGATGTCCTGGCCAGGCTCAGCTCGCCTGAGGGAAGGGCCGATCCCTACCCGCTCTATGCGGCCTTGCACGAGATCGGTGAGGCGGTGGAGACCGGCCCAGGCGAGGCAATGGTCGTTGGCTACGACGCGATCAACTCTGTTCTGCGCGACCCCGGCTTCCGGGTCTCTGACGCCACCCGGTTCGACGAGACCTACCCGGGCTGGCGGGCTGAACCCGTATTCATCCAGTGCGTGGACTGGATCTTGAGCCTGAACGAGCCCCGGCATCCACGGATCAGAAGCGTGATCGCCCGGGCGTTCACCCCCCGGCGTATTGCCAGCCTGGAACCCGCGATCACCGCGATAGTTGACGAGCTCCTCAACGTCATGGCCGACCGCGGCGCCGACGGTTCGCCCGTCGAATTCATGCATGACTTCGCCTACCTGCTGCCGGTCACGGTGATCTGCGAGCTGCTCGGTATCCCGGAGGCGGACCGAGAGGGATTCCGCCCGCTGGCCCGGGATCTGACCGGCTTCTTTGAGCTTACCGACACTCATACCATGCCCGCGATCAACGCCGCGGCGACCGGACTGCTCGACTACTTCACCAGCCTGGCCGCTAAGCGGCGCGCCGATCCGGGTGATGACCTGCTCAGCGACCTGCTCGCCGTCAGCGACTCCGGCAGCGGCAAGCTGACCAGCGCCGAGCTGTTGCACAATCTGACGCTGCTGCTCTTCGCCGGCTTCGAGACCACTAAGAACCTGCTCGGCAACGGCTTGCATATCGTCCTGCGCGACCCGCCGTCCGGCGCCGCCGTCACCGGCAGGCTGGTGCCGCCTTCGGCATTCGTCGAGGAAGTGCTCCGCTTCGACTCACCGGCCCAGCTCACCACCCGCATCGGATACGACACGGAGGTTGGCGGTGTGCGAGTCCGTTCAGGGGCGGAGGTGACCACTGTGCTGGGAGCGGGAAACCGTGATCCCCGCCGGTTCGCCGACCCGGACCGGTTCGACCCGATGCGTACCGACGGCGGCTCGCTGAGCTTCGGCGGTGGCGCGCATTTCTGCATCGGCGCCGCGCTGGCCAGGCTCGAAGGAGCGGTGGCATTCCCCCGGCTGCTGAACCGGTTCCCGAAGATCGCGATGGCAGGCGAGCCGGTCCGCCGCGACCGGTTTGTCCTGCGCGGCTTCGACGAGCTGCCGGTAACGGTTGCCTGACCCAGCCGCCGTCATGCGGCCGTGGGGACGTAAAGGCCGTTCGCCTCCAGGTGCCGGATGCGTGCGTAGTCGCGCTGCAGCTCCGCCGCGTCGTCCGCCATGAGATACAGGCCGGCCGGGGCGGTGTTCAGATCCACGGTCCGGCTCACCGGCCGGCCGGGCGACAGGTCGCCGATCACATCGTGCAGCGTCGGCAGGCTGCGCAGCTCGGCCACGGTGCCGTCGTCCGCCAGGTGGCCGTCATAGGGCGCGATCAGCGCGGCCGACCATAGCTGGCGCCGCACCGGATACGGCCGGCCGATGAGCGCGGCCAGCCGCCCCGGATCGGTATAACAGTCGACGGTCAGCGTCACGTGATTGTGCCAGGTCGCCGCCCGCACGGTGTCCGGCAGGAGTGCTCCCTGCATCCGTGCGCCGGTTTCGATCAGCACCGGGCCCGAGCCGGTCAGCATCAGCTCGGAGTGAGCCGGGCCCCAGGCGATGCCCAGCGCGTCCAGCACCTGCGACACGTACCGGGCGAGAGCCTGCTGCGGCTCACCGCCGGGCATCATCAGCTTCTCCACGTCGTAGGCGACGCCGCCGCCCGGGACCGGCCGGCGCGTGTCCTCCCAGATCTCGGCCACGTAGTGGCCGCCGTTGACGCTGACCGTGTTGACGAAGAACTGCTGCCCGGTCAGCAGCTCCTGGGCGAGCACCACGTCGTTGCGGCCACCGTAGCGGTGCGCCCGCCGGTACAGGCGGGCGAACGCCGCGCGTGCCTGCGCCGCCGTCGCGCAGCGCGTGACGCCGTCGTTACCGGCGCTGCCCGGCGGCTTCACCACGATCGGCCACAGGTTACGCTCGTCCGCCCAGCGCACGATGCTGTCCGGGTCGGCTGCCACGATCGTCTCGGGCGCGCGGACGCCGTGACGGACGAGGGCCTGCGCCATCGCGTGCTTGTCG
>DATGGU010000111.1:0-9328 GCA_035308365.1 Streptosporangiaceae bacterium | reverse complement strand
CGACAAGCACGCGATGGCGCAGGCCCTCGTCCGTCACGGCGTCCGCGCGCCCGAGACGATCGTGGCAGCCGACCCGGACAGCATCGTGCGCTGGGCGGACGAGCGTAACCTGTGGCCGATCGTGGTGAAGCCGCCGGGCAGTTCAGCCTCGGACGGCGTCACGTACTGCGCGACACCGGCGCAGGCACGCGCGGCGTTCGGCCGCCTGTACCGGCGGGCGCACCGGTTCGGTGGCCGCAACGATGTGGTGCTCGCCCAGGAGCTGCTGACCGGGCAGCAGTTCATGGTCAACACGGTCAGCGTCAATGGCGAGCATTACGTGGCCGAGATCTGGGAGGATACGCGCCGGCCGGTCGGGGATGGCGTCGCGTACGGATTGGAGAAGCTGATGATGCCCGGCGGTGAGCCGCAGCAGGCTCTCGCCCGGTACGTGTCGCAGGCGCTGGACGCGCTGGGCATCGCCTGGGGCCCGGCTCACTCCGAGCTGATGCTGACCGGCTCGGGCCCGGTGCTGATCGAAACCGGCGCGCGGCTGCAGGGATCGTTCCTGCTGGACAGCGTGCGGGCGGCAACCGGGCACAATCACCTGACGCTGACCGTCGACTGTTATACCGATCCGGGGCGGCTGGCCGCGCTCATCGGCCGGCCGTATCCGGTGCGGCGCCAGCTATGGGTGGTCGCGCTGATCGCCCCCTATGACGGTCACCTGGCGACCGACGGTGCGGTGGCGGAGCTGCGCAGCCTGCCGACGCTGCACGATGTGATCGGCGACCTGTCGCCCGGCCGGGCGGTGAGCCGGACCGTGGATCTGCTTTCGGCCCCGGCCGGCCTGTACCTCATGGCGGACGACGCGGCGGAGCTGCAGCGCGACTATGCGCGCATCCGGCACCTGGAGGCGAACGGCCTTTACGTCCCCACGGCCGCATGACGGCGACGGCCGGGACCACCGCGCCGGGTGCCCAGAGCGTGCGCAGCACGTTGTTGCCGCTGGTGTCCGGTCAGTTGCTGGCCGGCACCGCGCAGTGGGCGATGCTGCTCGGGGTCCTGGACTACGCGAGCTACACGCTGCACGTGGGGGCGTTCCGGATCGGCCTCGCCGGCCTGGCGTGGGGCGCCCCGCCCGCAGTGTCCGGGTCCTTGGTAGGACGGCTCATCGACGGGCGCGGCCCGCGCCTGGTCGCCGCGTCGGCCGGTGCCTGCGGCGTCGCCGCCTCGCTCGGGCTGGCGCTGTCGCCCAGCTGGAACGTGCTGCTTGGGCTGCTCGTGCTGGTCGGGATGAGCGGGGCGCTCATCCGGCCCGCGATTGACGCCATGCCGTCCTGGCTGCCGCAGCAGATCGACCACGGCACCTCCAGCGTGTGGCTGACGTTCGGGAGCAGCGCCCCGGTCGTGCTGGGACCGCTGGCCGCGGCCGGGATCCTGGCGGCCGGCGGAACGGCGGATTTGTTCGGTGCGACCGCGGCCATGTACGCGGCGGCATTGCTGGTTCTCGTCCGGACGCGCGCTCGGCAAAGACCCGCGGCGGCGGCGGCGCAGCCGGGCCAGCCGGGCGCTGTGCAGCCGGTCCGGCGGATTCCGGCGGCGCGATCGGTCCTGGGCATCTCGCTGATTGTCTGGGTCTCCTATGGCTGCTTCAGCGTGCTGGAAATCCTCTACGTCCGGGACGTGCTCCGCTCGCCGATGTGGGTCTTCATCGTCCTTCAGGTGCTGTTCGCGGCCGGCGGGCTGATCACCAACCTGGCGCTGTCCCGCCGCCCCGGCCTGCTCGGCCGCCACGGCGCACTCGTGGCCGCGGTGCTGCTGACCGGCTTCGCCGAGATGCTGTATGTGATCTCGAACCGGTTTTTCATCGCCGCATGCGGTGTGACGCTCTGGGGCGCGGCCACGGCGGTATTCAGCCCGGTGTGCCGGGTAAGGCTGCTCAACGCCATCCCGGCGGAACGGCACGGTGCGGCCATGGCGGCCTGGCGGCAGGGACAGGCTGTGGGCAATGTCCTGCCGCCGCTCGCGGCGGGAGGCATCGCGCAGCTCATCGGCATCCAGTTCACCCTGATCTCGGCCGCGGGCATGGTGGTGATCACCGGCGTCTGGGCCTGGCTGGCCCGCGCCCGCGGGCGGGCGTTACCCCCAGGCGACAACAGGCAGCCCGCCGCCGAAGGCGTTTAGCCGGCTGTTACCGGGCCACCCCCGGAATCAGATGTTGCCGACGATGAACTGTCCCATTCAAACGCCGTTCTCAGAACTCACCAAGACCGTGGAGATCGCATGAAACTCCTCACCAACGCCTTTGAAATGTGGGTCTTCACCCGGGCGGGCGCCGAGCCGCAGTACCTGTTGCTGCACACCTCTCAGGAGAAGGCAGACCGGTTTTCCGGCGGCGTTGGCGTCTGGTCTGGTGCGGGGACATGATGTAGTCCGTGGGTCAGAGCCTGGGAGCACCGGTGCTGGTGGGCCGGGTGGAAGAACTGGCCGCGCTGGATGCCGCCTGGGAGCGGGTCAGGCAGGGCCAGCCGGCGACCGTGCTTATCGGCGGTGAGGCCGGGCTGGGCAAGTCGCGGCTGGCAGAGGAATTCGGGGCGCGGGCGCGAGCCGCCGGTGCGGTGCGGGTGCTGTCCGGGCTTTGCCTGGATCTGAGCGCGGATGGCCTGCCGTTCGCGCCGTTCACTGGGGTGTTGCGGGATCTGGTTCGCGACCTGGGTGCCGACGGGCTGGCCGCCCTGCTGCCGGGGCAGGGCGCGCGGGAACTGGCCCGGCTGCTGCCCGAGCTGGGTGAGCCGTGCACCGGGGGGGATCCGGGCGAGGCGCGGGCGAGAATGTTCGAGCAGATACTCGCCTTGCTGGAGCGGCTGGCCGGGGACGGCACAGTGGTCCTGGTCATCGAGGATGCGCACTGGTCCGACCGGTCCACCCGGGATCTGCTGGCTTTCCTGGTCGGAAACCAGCATGGCCTGCACGGCGTGCTGATCGTGGTCACGTTCCGCTCCGATGAGCTGCGCCGGGGGCACCCGCTTCGGCCAGTACTGGCCGAGCTGGACCGGCTGGCCTGGGTGACACGGCTGGACCTGCGCAGGCTGACCCGCCGTGAGGGGCGTGAGCTGATGGCCGGCCTGCTGGGCCGTGAGCCGGAACCGGAACTGGCCGAGCGGGTGTTCGCCCGCAGCGAGGGCAACCCGTTGTTCCTGGAAGCGCTGCTGGGCAGCGGCGACGGAGCGGGCGCCGGATTGCCGGAGTCGCTGCGCGACCTGGTGCTGGCCGACGTGGAGCGCCTGCCTGGCGAGACGCAGCGGGTACTGGAGGCGCTGGCGGTGGCCGGCCAGCGGTGCGGGCATGGCTTGCTGGCCGCAGCCACCAGGCTTGGCGACTGGGAGCTGCTGGGCGCCGTGCGGCTGGCAGTGTCGGCGAATGTGCTGGTCCCGGATGCGGATGGGTACGCGTTCCGGCACGCGCTGATCCGGGAGGCGGTGCTGGGGCAGGTGCTGCCGGGCGAGAAGTCCCGGTGGCATGCCCGGCTGGCTGAGGTGCTGGCCGCGGATCCGTCGCTGGTCCCGCCGGGCCGCGCGGTGATCGAGCAGGCACACCACTGGTATGCGGCGCACGACTTCCCCCGTGCGCTGGCCAGCGCGTGGCAGGCCGCGGACGCCGCCGGGCGGTCGCTGGCGCATGCCGAGAAGCTGGACCTGCTGGCCAGGGTCGCCGAGCTGTGGCCCGCGCTGCCCGATGCCGCGCAGTGCATCGGCACCAGCCACCTGAGCGTGCTGGAGTCCGCGGTGGCCGCCGCGCTGGCCGCGGGCGAGGATGAACGCGGCATCGGGTTTGCCAGTGCCGCGCTGAAACAGATCGATCCTGCCGGGGAGCCCGCGCGGGCCGCCCTGCTGCTCAAGGCCCGGGCCGAGATGAGATGGAACCTTGGCGATGCCGAGGGAATCGATGACCTGCGCGAGGTGCTGCGGCTGGGGCCGGCGGACGCCCCCGGCGCCGCAATGCGTGCTCAGGTGCTCAGCTGGCTGGCGACGTGGCTGGGCACCTCCGGGCGACCCGAGACACGCGCTGCGGTTGAGGAGGCGCTGCAACTGTCCCGGCGCTCTGGTGATGCCGAAGCCGAAGCGTATGCGCTGATCGCGCTGACAGACCTGCATGCCGACTACGGCGCCTTGCCGCTGGAACTACTTGAGCAGGCGCGCACCCTTGCCGGGAAGGCGCATGCTTATGATGCGCTGCTGGAGGCCGTCAACAACGAGTCGCACTTCCTGGAGGGCGCGGGGGAGCATGAGCGCGCCGTGCGGGTGGCCCGGCAGGGGATCGCCGACGCGCAGGAGTACGGGCTGGCCCGCCGCAACGGCCCCTGGCTTGCTGGCAACCTGGCCGAATCGCTGGTGTCCCTGGGCCGCTGGGACGAGGCGGCCGAGGTGATCGAGTATGCCCTGCAGCTGTTCCCAGCACCGGGCACGCGAGGTGAGCTGTTGCGGCTGGCCGCTGAGGTGGCCCTGTGCCGCGGTGATCTGCCCGGCGCGGCAGCATCGGCCGCGGCCAGCGGCGGCGCACTGGCTAGATACCGGTACCGGGCCCGCTATCATCTGCCGCTGGCCACGCTCGAGACCGAGCTGCACCTGGCGCAGGGCAGCCCAGGGGATGCGCTGGCGGTCGCCGGGCAGGCGCTCGACCGGTTCGCCGTGCTGGACAGCCCCCGGTACACCTGGCCACTGCTCGCGGCGGGTGCCCGCGCCTGCGCGGTGGCCGCCCGCGACCAAGACCTGGCCGGCCAAGCCCGCCGCCTGCTGGACCGGCTGCGCGGCCTGGCGGGTGAGATGGCTGCCACCGGGGCGCTCCAGCAGGCGCACCGGCTGACCTTCGCCGCCGAGGCCGCCCGGGCGGGTGGCGCAGCGGCCGTGGCCGGCACCGATCCCGATCCCCGGCCGGCCTGGGACGCGGCCGCCCAGGCGTGGGAGCACCTCGGTCAGCCTTACGACCTGGCCCGCGCCCTGCTGCACGCCGCTGAGGCCGCGATGGACCGTGGCGACCGGGACGATGCGGCCAAGCGGCTGGCCCGCGCCGCGGCGCTGGCGGACAAGCTCGGCGCCGGCCCGCTGCGCGAGCAGATCGGATCGCTGGCCAGGCGGGCCCGGCTCGGCCTGCCATCCGGGCCGGCCAGCGGGCAGCCTCCCGGGATCGCTGGGCTGACCGCGCGCGAGGCCGAGGTGCTGCGCCTGCTCGCCGCGGGGCGCAGCAACCGCGACATCGCGGCCGAGCTGTTCATCTCGGCCAAGACGGTCAGCGTGCATGTGTCGAGCATCCTGGCCAAGCTCCATGCCACCAGCCGCACGGAGGCGGCGGCCATCGCCCATCGGGCTGGGCTCACCGACGGTGCCTGACGGCCCGGTCCTAAGAATTCCCTAGCCGCCCAAGGTCGCGGCTTCCCGGAAATAAGGCCTGCGCCCGATGCGGGCCGGCCGTCTCAGCGGCAGCCTCGATGGTGATGGCCAGGCAGCGCCTGGCGATCAACCGCATCACTGGGTCCTGCCCACCGAGTTCTGGAGGAACGATCATGCAGGCACGGATGAAGAACCCGGCGCTGGTGCTGGGTGCTATGGAGCCGTTCCAGGCGCTGTTCAAGGCGGTGTACGCCGGGGGCGTGGATCCGGTCACGCTGGAGCTGGTGCACCTGCGCGCCAGCCAGGTCAACGGGTGCAGCGCCTGCGTCGACTCCGGCGCCAAGAGCGCCCGGAAGGCGGGGGAGACCGATGAGCGGCTGGCTGCGGTGGTGGCATGGCGGGAGGTGCCGTATTTCACCGATGCCGAACGGGCCGCGCTGGCGCTGGCCGAGGCGGCCACCCGGCTGGCCGACCGCCCGGATCCGGTCCCAGACGAGGTCTGGGCGGCCGCCGCCGCGTGCTACGACGAAAAGCAGCTCGCTGCGATCGTTCTTATGATCGCGGTGACCAACCTGTTCAACCGGCTCAACGTGACCACCCGGCAGGTCGCGGGGGCCTGGGGATAGACATCCGGCACAGGGAACGGCGCCGGCCGCTGCTGGCCCAGAGCCCGGCGGCCCGTGCCTGAACGGGAGCGGCAAGCGCCCGGCAACCACAGAGGAAACGAAAGGAAACTCGCAATGAAAGACACACAGAACTCTGCCGCCACCAGCCCGGCCGGCAAGAAGTCCGGAGGATTCACCGACGAGGAGCGGGCGGCGATAAAGGACCGCGCCCAGGAGCTGAAGGCCGCGCGCCGCAGTCCGCGCGCGGGCAAGGCGGACGGGGAACGCGACGTGCTGGCGAAGATCGCTGAGATGCCAGAAGCGGACCGCGTCCGGGCTGAGCGGCTCCATGCCCTCATCAAAGCCACCGCGCCAGGCCTGTCGCCGAGAACCTGGTACGGGATGCCCGCCTATGCCAAGGGCGGCGACGTCGTCTGCTTCTTCCAGAGCGCGCAGAAGTTCAAGACGAGGTACGCCACGCTCGGCTTCAGCGACAAGGCGAACCTCGATGACGGCACCATGTGGCCGACCAGCTTCGCGCTGACCGAACTGACCGCCGCCGACGAGGCACGGATCGGCGCGCTCGTGAAGAAAGCGGTGAGCTGAGCTTCCAGCTGCCGCGGCCGGCTGGCCGGCCGTGCCGCACTCCTCGAAGGAGGGACATCCATGATCCCCGCCGCGTACCGGGACCTGCTCAGGGATGCGCGGGCCCGCCGGCTGCTGTCCGGGCTGGGTGTGTCGGCCCTGGGCGATGGGATGAGCATGGTGAGCGTTGCCTGGCTTGCGGTGCTGATCGCCCCGGCCGGGAACACCGGGATCTTCGTGGGCCTGGCGGTGGCCTGCTACAGCCTGCCCGGTGCCGTGGGTGCGCTGGCGCTGAGCCGTCTCCTGCGCCACCGGCCGGCGCGGGCCCTGGTGCTCGCCAGCGCCTGGCTGCGGGCCGGGTGCCTAGGCGTGATCGCGCTGGTGTGGGCGGTCGGCGCCCTGGCGCCGTACGCCTACGTGGCGCTGCTGGCTGGTTCGTCGGCCCTGTCGGCCTGGGGTAACGCCGGCGAGTACACCCTGCTGTCCCAGCTGGGCGGCCCACGGGGCCGGCTCGCCGCCAATTCCCTCTACAGCGCGCAGACGTCGCTGGCGGTGATCGCGGGCCCGGCGCTGGCCGGGGTGCTCGCGGCGCCGCTGGGCATCGGGTCGCTGCTCGGCCTCGACGCGGCTTCGTTCGCGTTCCTGGGTATCCAAGCCTGGCGGACCCGCCTGGCCGCTGCGGGCGCGGACGAGCCGGCCGGCCGCGGCGTCGCAGAATCCGGCTTCTCGCAGCTACGGCGGCTCGGCCTGATGAGCCTGATCAGCCTGACCTGGCTGTTCTTCTTCCTCTATGGCCCGGTCGAGGACGCACTGCCGGTCTACGTCGCACGCGACCTGCACGCCCCCGCCGGGCTTCTCGGTGCGTACTGGGCGTCTTTCGGCGCCGGCGCGCTGGCTGCGGCGCTGGTTACCGGAACGCTGCGCAACCGCAACCTCCGGCGGGTCACCCTCCTGATCGTCGTCGGCTGGGGCGCGTGCCTGCTGCCGTTCGCCCTCGCCCCGGCCCCTGTGACCTTGGCCTGCTTCGCCCTGGGCGGGCTGATCTACGGCCCGTTCATCCCGTTGACCTACACCCTGCTCCAGTCCTCGGCCACCAGCGCCGCCCTGCCCGCGATACTGGCCGCCCGCAGCGCCATCGTCATGCTTGCCTCTCCGCTCGGCACCGCAGCCGGAGGCCCGATCGTCGCGGCCCTCGGCGCGGGCTGGACCCTCACCGCCTCCGGCGCGGCGACCGTCATCCTCGCCGCCGTCACCGCCATCATCTGGACCGCCGGAAGGGGCCCAGGCCGGTGGAACATTACGCGCCAGCCAACACCGGCCCAGCAGTCCCGTAAGCTCGCCCGGGCGGACTGATGCCAGCCCACCGCGCGCGTATCGCGTCATAGCCATCAACAGCAGGACCCCCGGCTGCAGGCAATCGCGGCACTTGCAGCCGATATCACTTCGATTTCGTATCTGTTGGTGGAAGATCGATCAAGTGGCGGGATCCCACTGTGCCGCGAGCCACTCCAGATCCGTTTCGTCTGTGACCCGCCTCTCCTGTTCGCGGGTGAACACCGCCTCGGTCTTGGTCAGGATGAGCGTGTAGGGCCTGCCCTGTCGCCGGGTCACGTGGGTGACAGGCAGTTCGGCGGCATCGATCCGGGAGTGGACGTGCTGTCTGTGCTGCTTGGCGAGCGGCCACTCGAAGGTGCGCCGGCTCGTGTCTTTCAGGAACATTCGCAGGGTGTCGCACAGGCCGCATGCGCAGCCGCCCGTGGGCAGTTCAATCGACCAGTCGCCGGGCACGCGTCGCGGACGGGCGAGCCGGGCGCGAAGCCGTGCCATGCAGTCGGTGGCCAGGTCACCGAACCCAGCGTTACCGCGTGCGCGGTCGCGGGACAGTCCTGCCGCGGCGCGCAGCGCCGACATCTCCAGCGCGGTGATTGCGCTGTCCTGTTTCCGGACATAACCGCAAACGGTGTCCCGCGTGCTCGCTGCCCCTGCTGAGGCGGCGCCGATCAGTACTGAGGCGAGCGGTTTACCCAGGTCGCCGAGTTTTGTGTCGCGGTAGCTAGGCGCCGGCGCCGCGAGCCCTGTGCTGATGTCCTCACCGAGCCACGCCCACGTCAGATCAAGGAGCCGCTGCGCGGCGGCGGTGCCAGCGCTGCCGGTGGCGTGCAGCCCTGCGCACAGGCCGGGCAGCCAGTCTGCCACCCACTGTGACCGGTTCTGCCCGCCGCCGTACACCCATGCTGGCCGGTCCCCGCCGAACCACGTCCGCAGCAATTCCGCCGTCCACTGCTGACCGTACCTACCGACGATCTTCCTGAACGAGTCCACGTATCGGTCAGTCAGGTTCTCAATACGGAACGGGCGCAGCAGCATCGCCGCGGGTTCTGGGTCCGCCATGGCATCCGCCGCCTGCAGCGCCTTGGCGAGGAGCCCGGCGGCCTTGCCGCTGACCTCCGCTGTCCGGGGGCGCAGGGCACCGTCCCAGAATGGCGCGAGCGTCGTGGCGGCGGCACGCGCGCCTGAGACGTCGCCCGCTGAGGCCATTGCGATGAGCTGATCCAGAGCCCAGGCGGGGGAGGTTTCGGCGCGGTTTGCGAAGGCCTGATCACAGGGCCATACCACGACCGCCGCCCGGTGGTACCAGCGGTCCAGCGTGTTGCCCCAGTTGCCCATGTAGCCCTCGTACTCCGCGGAATAGGGCTCCAGGTCACCTGTCGAGGTGGACGCGCACACCTCATCGCCGTCCACGGACAACGAGGTCTCCTCCAGCCGGGT
>DATGGU010000110.1:0-9493 GCA_035308365.1 Streptosporangiaceae bacterium | reverse complement strand
CCCACCACCCCACCCGGCCCGCCCGGCCCGCCATCCACCCCGCCCGGCCCGCCCGGCCCGCCATCCACCCCGCCCGGCCCGGCGTCCAGCCCAGCCGCCCCGCCCACGGCCTCACCATTCCCGCCGCCATCCAGGGCGCCGACCCGGCTGGCCAGCCGCAGCAACCGGACCACCTTGTCATCCACCAGCCCCTGGCTCACCACCCCCCCAGCCACCGCCTGCGCCAGCAACTCACCCCACGGCCCCCCCGGCCCCGGCATCGACAAATCCAGCGTGGCCGCAGCCGTCTCCCGGGTCCGGCGCGCCGCATGCCAATCCGAGACCACCACCCCATCAAAACCCCACTCATTCTTCAGCACATCCCGCAACAACCCCACATTCTCCGTCATCGCCACCCCATTCACCCGGTTATACGCCGCCATCACCAGCCACGCCCCACCCTCCCGCACACACGCCTCAAACGGCACCAAATACACCTCCCGCAACACCCCCTCCGCCACCCGCACGTCATACGTCCACCGCCCAGTCTCCGAATCATTAGCCACAAAATGCTTCACCGCCGCAGCCACCCCCGCCCGCTGCACCCCCCGCACAAACGCCACACCCAACCCCGCCACCAGCACCGGATCCTCACCAAAAAACTCAAACCCACGCCCACCAAACGGAGACCGCATCACATTCACCGTCGGCGCCAGCACCACATCCACCCCCTTCCCCCGCGCCTCAGCCCCCAGCGCCACCGCCACCTCATAAACCAGCCCCACATCCCACGTCGCCCCCAACGCCGACGGACACGGCAAACACCCCGACGGCCGCCGCTCATCCTTCGTCATCCCCCGCACCCCCGCCGGCCCATCCGACATCACCATCGCCCGCAACCCCACCACCGGACACCCACACGTCCGCCAGCTATCCGCCCCCGACACCAACCGCACCCGCTCAGCCACCGGCAACCCAGCCACCAAACCACCCAACATCACCGAATTCGACACGACAGACGGCGGACCGGCCGCCGTCGCCGTGACGCTGTCCGGCTGGGCGGTCATGGCGTGCCTGCCGCGGCGATGCGCGCGAGCGGTGTCATCCGGGCCGCTGCCCGGCCGGAAACCCGGCCGGGCAGCGACGATCCGCGAAGTGATGTCGTCACGGTCAGCCCAGCCTCAGGAAGCCGGCTTGAGCTGCGTGATCGTGTACAGAACCTCGGGAATGTTCGGTCCGGGGTCCATGTAGGGATTGGAACCTGACGGCCAGCCCGTGTAGTCGCGGGTGGAGTATTCGGCCCACGAGGCGCCAAGCAGCAGCGGCGCCACCGGGACCTCGGTGGACTCGATGTTCGCCAACTGGGTGATCGCCGTGCTCAGGGCCGACGGGGTGGCAGCGCTCGCGTAGTTGTTCAGCGCTGTCTGCGCCGCCGGATCGTTGAACCGGCCGTAGTCCGCCGACGCGGTCTTGCCGATGGGGGCGGACAGCCGGTAGTCCATCCAGTTGTCGTAGGTGAAGTAGGGCGTCAGCCCCTGAGCGCCCCAGTGGATGGCGGCGGTGAAGTTGCCGCTGTTCAGGTTGCTGGTCCACACGTTCGGGCCGTTGGGCCCGGGCTCACCCTCGACCGAGACGTCGAAACCCAGCTTGTTGAGCTGCTTGGTGATGAGCTGCGAGTCGAGGTAGTAGTCGCTGTAACTGACCGGGTCCATGATCGAGAACGTGATCTTCTGCCCGTTCTTCTCCCAGAACCCACCGGTCTTCTTGTATCCGTCGCCGGTCAGGATCTGCGCGACCTTCGCCGCGTCGCCGCCCGATGGGAGGTCATTGGCCAGCGCCGGCGGCAGGTAGCTCTGGTCGGCCGGGAGAATCATGCCGGCCGAGCTGGTCACGGGTGGCTCGTTGTTGGACTCGCCGTCTACCGAAAGCTGCTCCCGGTTGATCCCGTAGCTGACGGCCTGGCGCACCTTCGGGTCGTTCAGCGGGGCCTTAGTGGTGTTGAACCACAGGCCCACGACGTTGTTGTCCGTGAAGTACGGCGCTGAACTGGTCCAGGTGGAGTTGTGCGGGCTCTTGGACAGGTAATTCTGCTGCACGCCGGGGATCGAGATGCCGCCCCAGTCGATCGTGCCGCTGGCGACGGGGAGCAGCAGGTTGGCGTTGCTGGTGTAGGCGGGGAAGTCGATTTCCGGCACGTGCAGGCTGCTCTTGGCGTAGTAGTCAGGGTTGATCTTCATGGTGAAGCCCTGCGGGCTGAACTTGTCCAGCACATACGGGCCGGTGCCGACCGGTTTCGGGTCGGTGTAGGTGACCGGGTTGCTGACCGAGGACCAGATGTGCTGCGGCACGATCTGGGTCTGAAGGATGAAGTAGAGGTTGGCCAGCTCTGGCTGGGCGAACGTGAGCACCGCGGTGTTCCCGGAGCCGGTGGCACTGACCGGGACCGGGGTCGCCGGGACGTTCAGCGCCGGGTATTTCTTGATCAGGTTGAAGGTGAACGCGACGTCGGCCGCGCTGAACGGCTTCCCGTCGCTCCACTTCACTCCGGACCTCGTGGTGATCGTGAGCGTCGTGCCGCCGTTCGACCAGGCGTACTTGGTGCCCAGCTCCGGAATCGGAGCCTGCGTCGGCCTCTGGGTGTCGAACACGAACAGCGGCAGATCGTAGAGGTCTATCGCGTGCATCGTGTATCCCGTACCAGTGGAGTTGAACGGGTTGAAGTTGTCGGTCATCGGCGACAACTCGGTCGTCACAACCGTCAACGGCTTGCCCGTGGGTGCGCTCGTGCCCGCTGAGGGCGACGAACTGCACGCGGCGATCCCCACCGTGAGGATCGCGGCCGCGGCAACACCGGCGGCAGAGCCTCTACTGCCTGCTGATTTTCGATTCATTTGCCTTAAACTCCAAGTTGCCCGGCCGGCTATTTGCCGGCCTGATGTGATGTGACCGTGTCGGGGTCTGTTTCGCAGAGGGGGCGCTGGCCGGCCGGGTCTCGCCGCCCGGCCGTACGCCGGATCGCAGGGAGCTGACTGCCACTAGGCACTGTCGGCGCTCATCACCTCTCCTCTCCCGGGATCAGGGTTGCCGCCAGCGCCTGGCTGGGGCGGCTGGGTGGCCCCATCGAGCAGCCAGCAGGAGCTGGTATGTCCGGATCCGGCCGGGAAGGCCGGCGGTGCCTGCTCGGCACAGATCGCCATGGCGTGCGGGCACCGGGGATGGAACCGGCATCCCGGCGGGGGTGTGACCGCGCTCGGCGGCGCGCCCCGGCCGCGTATCGTGACTGGTGCCGCCCGCTCCGGATCAGGGGCCGCACCGAGAAGGAGCTGGGTATACGGGTGCGCGGGTTCATCGGTCACCTTGACCGCCGGGCCCGATTCGACCACCTGGCCCGCGTACATGACGACGATCCTGTCGGCCAGGTACCTGGCCGAGGCGATGTCGTGGGTGATGTACAGGATCGCCAGCTGCTCGGTGTCCCGCAGGCCGCCGAGCAGGTTGAGCACGCCGAGGCGGATGGACACGTCGAGCATCGAAACCGGCTCGTCGGCCAGCAGTACCCGCGGCTGGACGGCGAGGGCCCTGGCGATCGCAACCCGCTGGCGCTGTCCACCGGACAGCTCATGCGGGTACTTGCGCAGGTAGGCATCGGCCGGGGTGAGCGCTACCCGCTCCAGTACCGCGGTGATCTTGGCGTCCAGGTCCGCGCCGTCCCCGGCCAGCCGGTGCACCTTGAACGGGCGGCTCAGGTGGTAGCGCACATCGTGCACGGGGTTCAGCGAGGCGAACGGGTCCTGCAGGACCATCTGCACCGTCTTGGCGTAGTCTCGCCGGCGCCGCTGGCCGTGCTGGACGGGCCGGCCCAGCAGCAGCAACTCGCCGGAGGTGGGCGCGGCGAGCCCGGCCAGCAGCCGGGCAAGGGTGGACTTGCCGGATCCGCTCTCCCCCACCACCGCGGTCACCTGGGCGGCCGGCAGCGTCAGCGAGACGTTGTCGAGGGCGCGCACCATCGGCCTGGAGCTGGCCACCCGGATGAGGGTGCGCGGGCGGCCGCGGACCGCCGGGCCGTGCACGGCGAAGTGCTTGGTGAGGCCGCGCGCCACCAGCAGGGGTTCGGTGGCGCCGGGATCGGTCAGCGCTGCCGCGGTCATGCCGTGCTCCCTTGCTGGGCGGGTTCGGGCGGATCGCCCACCCGGCTGGCTGCCCCGGCGGGCTCGGTCAGCTGGCCGGACGGCTCGGCGGCCTCGGTCAGCGGGCCGGCCGGTTCGGTCATCTGGCCGGCCGGCTCGGCGGGCTCGGGTGCCGCCAGCTCCACCGGGACGGGGCCGTCATCCTGCTGCTTCCAGCACGCGGCCAGCCGGGACGTGCCGGCACCGGTGAAGACAAGCGGTGGAGCCTCGGTGGCGCACCGGTCATAGGCGAACCGGCAGCGCGGGTGGAACACACAACCGGACGGCAGTTTCCGCAGGTCCGGCGGGGATCCAGGAATGCCGGTCATGGGCACCCGCGGACCGTGCAGCGGTGGGAACGAGTGCAGCAGCCCGAGCGTGTACGGGTGCCGGGGGGCGTGGAACAGCGCCCCGGCCGGGGCCCGTTCGACCAGCCGGCCCGCGTACATCACCGCGACCGAATCGGCTATCTCGATCAGCAACGACAGGTCGTGGGTGATGAACAAGATCGCGAAGCCGAGCCGGTCCCGCAGGTCCTTGAGCTCTTCGAGGATCTCCCGCTGGGTGACCACGTCGAGCGCCGTGGTCGGCTCGTCCATGATCACCAGTTGCGGTTCGAGCGCGAGTGCCATGGCGATCATGACCCGCTGTCGCATCCCACCGGACAGCTCGTGCGGGTGGCTGGTCAGCCGGTCACCGCTGATGCCGACCATCCTCAGCAGCTCCACCGCGCGCTCGCGCCGGGTCTGGCGGGAGGAACCAGGCAGGTGAGCGGCGAGGGTGTCGGTGAGCTGGGTGCGGATGGACAGCACCGGGTTGAGGGCGTTCATCGCGCTCTGCAGCACCAGTGACACCTGTGACCAGCGCAGCACGCGCAGCCCGGAGAATCCGGCCGCCAGCAGGTCGACGGCCGATCCGTTGCCGGGATAGAACAGGACGTCGCCGCCGGTGATGACGCCGGGCGGGCGCAGCAGCCTGGTGGCCGCCATGGCCAGGGTCGATTTGCCGCTTCCGCTCTCCCCGGCCAGGCCGAGCACCTCGCCGCGGTGCAGGAAGAGGTCGGCTCCGGTCACCGCGTGCACGGCGTCGTCCCCCTGCCCGTAGTCGACACACAGCCCACGGATCTCCAGCAGCGGTTCGCCGAGGCCGGCCGGGACGCTCAGGTCTGCCAGTGCGTCCTGGATGGCGCCGTGCCCGTCAGCGTCCGGCCTCACTGCTCGCTCCCCTCGCGGATCACCGCGGTCAGGGCGAACTCCGGCCGCCGGCCGGACCACGGCCGCGAGCGGCGCCGCGGCCGTCCGGTCAGCCCGGCGGCCCGCAACCGCGGGTTGATGAACTCGTCGATGCCGAAGTTCAGCAGCACCAGCGCGGTGCCCAGCAGTGCTACCGCCAGGCCAGGCGGCACGAACCACCACCAGTACCCGCTGATCTCGGCGTTGGAGTTCTGCGCGTAGAAGAGCATGCCGCCCCAGCTCCAGTTGGGGTTCACCAGGCCCAGGAACGCCAGCGCGGTGTAGGTTCCGACCCCGTACAGCACCGTGAACAGGAAGGATGTCGCGACTATCGGCGTCAGGTTGGGCAGGATCTCGGTGCCGATGATCCGCCACCATTTCTCGCCGACGATCCGGGCCGAGTCGACGTAGTCCCGGTTGCGCAAGGACAGCGTCTGGGCGCGCAGGACCCGGGCGCCGAAGGCCCAGCCCGTCACCGAAATGATCAAGCCGATGATGAAGACGTCGTTGCTGCTCGACCGGCCCAGGAACCCGAACATGATGATCAGCAGCGGCAGTGCGGGCAGCACCAGGAAGATGTTGGTGAACATGGACAGCAGGTCATCGACGAGCCCGCCCAGGTAGCCGGCGGTCACCCCGATCAGCACGGACAGGACGGTGGCGAGTGCTCCGGAGATGAACGCGACGAGCATCATGCTGCGGCCGCCAACCAGGAACTGCGAGAGCACGTCCTGCTGCAGTTGCGTGGTGCCGAGCAGATGCGCGCCGGACGGCGGCAGCGGTACCGGCGCGTTCGCAAAGGTCTGGTCCGGGCTGTACGGCGCGATCAGCGGCCCGATGATGGCCACGAGCACGAAGAACGCGAGCAGGCCAAGACCAGCCTGGATCTTGCCGGAGCGCGGCAGCCGCAGCGCGCGCACCCGGCGCGGCGTGAGAACAACCCCGGGCAGGCCAGGATCGGTCCCGCCCACCGGCTGCTCGGTCCCGATGCTCACCGCCATGGCTCAGGCCTCCTGCCGGGTGCGCGGATCGAGGAACACGTAGACGAAGTCGGCGATGAGGTTGGCGGCCAGTACCGCGAACGTGATGATCAGGAAGATGCCCTGCAGCAGCGCGTAGTCGTTGTCCCCGACGGCGTTGACCAGCAGCAGGCCGAGACCTGGGTAACTGAAGACGATCTCGGTGAGCAGGGCGCCGGAGACGATGAAGCCGATCGCCAGCGCGAACCCGGACACGCTCGGCAGGACCGCGTTGCGGGCCGCGTACCAGACGACCCTGGGCTTGTGCAGGCCCTTGGCGGCCGCGATCAGCACGTAGTCCTCGTCCATCGTGGTGAGCATCACGTTCCGCATCCCGACGATCCAGCCGGCCGCCGACGCGACCACGATGGTCAGCGCCGGCAGGACGGCGTGGTCGAGCACGTCGCTGAGGTAGGTCCAGTTGAACGCCGCGAAGTCCAGGTTCTGATGGGCACCCTCGGCCGGGAACCAGCCGAGCTTGATCGCGAACAGGTCGACGGCCAGGAACGCGATGAAAAAATAGGGCGCGGCCTGGAAGAAGGTCACGACCGGCAGCAGGTTGTCCAGCCAGCTACCGCGCCGCCAGGCCACCAGGACCCCTATCCCGGTGCCGAGCACGAAACTGATCACGGTGGAGACGCCGACCAGCCCGAGCGTCCATGGCAGCGCGCCGCGGATCACCGTGGTCACCGGCACGAACCCGTTGCTGATCGAGGTGCCGAGGTTGCCGTGCAGGATGGTGCTCCAATAATGGGTGTACTGACTCCACAGGCTGGCCTTGGTGCCGACGCCGAACTGTAGCTCCAGCCCGTTGATCGTGGCCCGGGACAGCGTGATTCCCTGCATGTGGGACAAGATCGCGTCTACCGGGTTGCCCGGTATCAGCCGTGGGATGAGAAAATCCAGGCTGACCGCGACGATCGCGGTCACCACGTAGAAGGCGAGCCGCCGGGCTATCGTGCGCATCTATCCGGCCTCCATGCTCACCGGCGCCAGCGGCGTGCCGCACCCGCAGCTCTGCCGGAGGATGAGCCGGGTTGGCAGTGCGATATCGCGGCCGCGGGCGCTATCGGCGTCCGAGCCGCGCCCGATCATCGAGTACACGGTCTGGAACGCCGTCGCGCCCAGGTCCTGGATCGACTGCCGGACGCTGGTCAGCTGCGGGCGGAGGTGACGGGCGACCGGCATGTCGTCGAACCCGGTGACGGCCACCTCATCCGGCACCGGGATACCGTGCTGGGCGAGCGCGTGCAGCACGCCGATGGCGGACTGGTCGTTTGCGCACACGATCGCCCGCGGCATCCGGACCCCGGCCGCGAGCAGCCGCTCGATTGCCTGCGACCCACCCGCGGCCTGGTAGCTGCCGCGCCACTGTTCGCCCGTCAGCAGGGGCACGCCCGCCGCGGCCGCCTCGTCCGCGAGCGCCTGGCCGCGGGTCAGGCTGTCCGGGCTGCCCTCGTGACCGGCTACGTAGCTGAGTGTCCGGTACCCATGATCGAAGATCAGGTGCCGGGCCAGGGCACGCATGCCACCCTCGTTGTCTCCATGCACGTTCGCGGTTGCAGGAGTCGGCTCGCCGGCGAGCGTCACGACCGGGATCTGCCGGGACAGCCGGTCAAGCTCATCGGGCGACAGGATCCGGTCGTGCAGGATCAGCCCGTCACTCTTGCGGGCGAGCGCGAATATCCGCTGGGCCGCATCCGGCTCGTCGAGGTCGACCGACCTGATCAGCAAGTCGAAGCCGTGCTGCTGGGCGACGATCTCCATGCCCCGGTTGATCATGTCGGGAAACTGCAGGTTCTCGTCCTCGTCGGCGAACATGCTCCCGTCGGGCCAGCGGGGCCTGCGGACCACGACGCCGACGACCTCCTTGAGCCGCGCGCTCAGCGCCCTGGCTGCGCTGTCTGGTACGAATCCGAGTTCGGCGACGGCACGCGTGACGCGCTCCTTGGTTTCCCGGCGGGGGTTGCGCTGGCCGTTGAGCACGCGTGAGACCGACGCGATCGACACTCCGGCCGCCCTGGCAACGTCATAGATGGTGGGCGGCTGGACTGCCAGGCTGTCACCGTCATGGCTCGCTCCCGCACCGCCGGCGTCATGGGTGGCTGCCACAGCGTTACCGTCGTGGGTGAAAGGCAGGCCGCCGCCGTCACCTGTGCCGGTGGTGCCGAGGGCTGAGTTCACGCGTCCTCCGCCTGGAGTCATATGGACGAAGACTTGTTGGAAAGCGCTTACCCAACATCGGGGCCGTGACCTGCGATGACTTCGCATCGCCCGGAATATCCGGCTTCTGATGATCGCGGAAAGCGCTTACCAAGCAGCTCGCGCTTCAGTGTAGGACCGCCGCGACCGGGTCTCAAGAGGGCGGACCAAAGTCGTTGGCCCAACCTGAAATCCGCACTGCTCCCCAGCCGAGCGACGGCCCGGATGACCCGCACTGGTCCTCAGCCGAGCGACGGCCCGGATGACCCGCACTGGTCCCCAGCCGAGCGACCCGCACTGGTCCTCAGCCGGGCGACGGCCCGGATGACCCGCACTGGTCCCCAGCTGAGCCCGGCCGGCGGCCCGGATGGAAGGAGAGTACGGCCGCCCGCGACGGCCGGCCAGCCCGCAGCCGCTGGGCACAGGTCAGCCGCAGTTCACGAGCCGGTCGCGATGAAACTTTCTCCGGCGCGGCGACCCCAGCGGCGAAATGGCCCCGCCAACCACTCCCCCCGCAATGGCCGCCTAGCCCGTAGACGCCGGGTGGGCCGTACCTCATCCCGGTCGCTCCGACATCACCGGTACCAAACCCCGGCAATGTCATATCGACGGGGTTGGCGAGGGCGGGTGGATGTAATTTTCATCCTGGCCGCACTTATCTGCCGGTTCGGGCTGCATACCTGGGCGGTGATTGCATCGTTAAATTGCTCGTTATGTCGGTAATTATCGGCATACCAGCAGCCGTTGCAGAACGTTTCACCGCCACTACACAATCATGTCAGCCCCTGACCACCCGGCGGCGGGCCAGGCTGACCGGCACGCCCCCCCACCTGCCCAAGGAGAAGGCGGTGACCCTCCCCCACCCACCAGCGCACCCAGCACCCCCCACCCTGGC
>DATGGU010000109.1:0-20763 GCA_035308365.1 Streptosporangiaceae bacterium | reverse complement strand
TGAGCGGCGGCCAGTCGGGCTCGACAAGATCCCGGCCCATGCCGTGGCCGCGGAACGGCGCCACGGCCGCCTCGGGCCGGCGCGGCACCGGGCCGGGATCCCCGGCGGGCGCGGGCGGTCCGGTCATCGCGCCCCGGTCACCGCCCCGTCCCGCCCGCCGGGTGGTGCACCGCGGCCACGGTTACGTACCACCGACGTCAGCCCGCCGACGAGCAGGGTGGCCACCGCGGCGACCGCGAACGAGCAGATCGACGCGGACATCCAGGTGGCCGGCGTGAACCCGATCGCCTGGGCGACATGCCCCCAGGCCGACACCCACCAGGAGATGTAACCGGGGTTGATGAGCTGGTAGGTGACGAACCCGGCCGCCCAGGGCAGCAGCATGAGCCACCGCGACCGCGCCCGGCCGGACAGGTCCCAGCGCCCGGCCGACAGGACGAAGAAGTCCATGATCAGCACGGCTGACATCGGCACGAACACCGAGCCGAGCAGGACGAGGAAGTTCTCGTAGTCGGCGATGTTCAGCCAGAGCGCCCCGGCGGTGGTCGCCGCCGTGATGCTGACCGCGAGCACCCGGCGGTCCCACAGTGGCCGCAGGTTCTGCGCCGATACCGCGGTGGAGTACACGTCGGCGAACGACTGGTCCAGCTCTCGGGCGGCCAGGATGGCGAAGCCGATGGTCCCGGCGGGCAGCGCGATGAAGGCACCGTAGATGTTGGCCGGGTTGTGGGCCACGGTGAGCAGCGCGAGCAGCCCGATCACGTAGCACAGGATCTGGGTGGTGCTGTAGCCGATCATCGCCCCGGCGACGGCGCCCCGGCCGGTGCGCGAGTGCCTGGTGTAGTCGGCCGCCAGCGGCGCGAACGAGATCGCCGCTCCCACCACGGTGTCGGTCGCCGCCCAGTACCCGGACCAGGTGCCGTGCCCGAAGGCGGGCAATGGATGACGGATGAGCTGGATGAACAGGTATGCCAGCACGATCACCACGGCGGCCGTCACGTAGCGCCGCAGCGTGCGGATGAAGCCGAGCGGGTGAACCGCCAGCACCCCGGTGATCACCCCGGCGATGAGCACGTAGGCCGGCCGGGGCAGCGCCGGGGCGATCGTGTGCGCCGCGGTGGCGATGGTTACCAGCTCGAAGATGCCCCAGCCGAGGCACTGCAGGATGTTCACCGCCGTGGGCAGGTAGGACAGCCGGGCGCCGAACAGCCCGCGCAGCAGCACCATGGCCGGGGCCCCGGTGCGGGCGCCGGGCAGCCCGGCCAGCGCGGTCGGCAGGGTGCCGAGCAGCGTCCCCACGACGATCGCGGTCAGCCCGGCGGCCATCGACAGCTCCGCAGTGCCCGGGCCGCCGGGCTGCAGCACGAAGATGGCCCCGGTGAAGCCGAGCAGGCTCACGCCCAGGTTGCCCCACAGGCCGAGCTGGTCCACCAGGCTGAGCGCCTTGGGCACCGGCTCGGCAAGGTTGCGGCCGACCTCGGAGTGACGGTCGCCGGGGACGGTGGTGAACGTCTGCGGGGTGGTAGGTGTGTAGGTCACAGCGCCTCCCTACGCCGGCATTACCCGGACAGGTTCCGACGGTCGGTGGCGCGTGGGGCCGATCGGCCCAGCCACCCTCTCAGCCCGGTCAGCCCGAGCTCCCGTGTGGTTGTCAGTCCGACATTACCTCTGCCCGGCTGAGTCGTCAGCCCCGGTTCCGCTGGCCTGGGATTTTGTTAGCGTCTCGGTATGACTGACGGGGTGGAGCTGGAGGTGGGGGAGCGGACGGTGCGGATCTCCAATCCGGACCGGGTCTACTTTCCTGCCCGCGGGGAGACCAAGCTTGACCTGGCCCGGTACTACCTGTCGGTGGGCGAGGGCATCGTGCGCGCGCTGCGCGAGCGGCCGTGCATGCTGCACCGATTCCCGTCCGGGGTGACCGGGGAGAAGGTGCACCAGAAGCGGGTGCCCGGCGGCGCGCCGCCGTGGCTGGAGACGGTGCGGGTGCACTTCCCCCGCTACGGGCGGCACGCCGACGAGCTGTGCGTCACCGAACTGGCCAGCGTCGTGTGGGCGGTCCAGATGTCCACCGTGGAGTTCCATCCGTGGAACTCCCGCCGGGCCGACACCGAGCTGCCCGACGAGTGGCGGATCGACCTCGACCCCATGCCCGATTGCGGGTTCGCGACGGTTCGCCGGGTCGCCCACGTCGTGCGCGAACTGCTGGACGAGCTGGGCGCGGCCGGCTGGCCCAAGACCTCAGGCGGTAACGGCCTGCACGTCTACGTCCGGATCGAGCCGCGGTGGAGCTTCGCCGACCTGCGCCGGGCCGCGCACGCCTTCGCCAAAGAGGTCGAGCGCCGCGCGCCCGACGTGGTCACCACCACCTGGTGGCGCAAGGACCGTGATCCTGCCAAGCTGTTCGTCGACTACAACCAGAACACCCGGGACCACACCATCGCCAGCGCCTACTCGGTGCGAGGCGTCCCCGAGGCCACTGTCTCCACACCCATCGGCTGGGACGAGATCGACGACGCCGACCCGCGCGAGTTCACCATCGCGACGGTGCCGGCCAGGTTCGCCAGGCTCGGCGACCTGCACGCGGGCATCGACGACCACCCCTACCGGCTGGACACGCTGCTCGGCTGGGCGGAACGCGACGGCCTTGACTAACCCACGGCCACCGGGCTGGCCGGCGCGACCTCGCGCAGTTCCTCCGAGTAGCCGATGGGCACCCGGCGCATGACTCCCCGGCCGTCGGTGCGGTACTGGCCCATCCGCTGCAACGGTGGCGAGTAGACGTGGATCGACACGCTCTGTGCCGCCGTCCCGGTCAGCCGGTGAATGTGGTCCGGCTCATAGGTGAAGGAGGTCCCGGCCGGCACCACCGTCTCGGCGGGTGTGCCGCCCAGCCTCGGGTTGCTCTCGGTCAGCGCGCCGGTCACCATCCGGACCGCCCCGGCCGACCCATCGTGGTCATGCCACCCCGTGTCGCTGTCGGACGTCCAGCAGATCAGCCACGCATCGACGTGCTCGTCCCGGTACAGCGACACGTAGTGCCGCCTATCCGCGGGGAAGGCCACCAGGTGACTCCACAGTTCTGGCCGGGTGGCGATGTCGTTGGCCAGCTCGGCCAGCTCAGCCTTGCTGAGGTTCCTGCCGGGCAGTTCCGGAAAACCCATGGTGCTCTACCATCCTCTCTGCGATAGGCGGGCGCCGCCGGCGCCATGCCGCTGGGAGCGAGCGCGCCGCAGTGGCCGTGGGCCGTGCGTGAACGGATGGCCGGCCGGTCTGCCCCGGGGAGGGGCTTAACCGTTTCACTGAAACGGTTAAGTGAATCGCTTAAGTGATAACGCCGGGGCGACAGTGGTGTCAAGCGCGGAGTCCGGGAGCCGCCATGAGCGAGGGAGTGCGCCAGGTGATGGTGGCGGGCCGGCGCCCGCCGCTGGTCAGGAACAGCCTGCCCGCCTGCCAGGAGTCATCCCGGGAGACCAGCGAGGACTCCGGCGCGTAGCGTTGCTGCCCGCCGGAGTGGTAGCCGAAGAAGTCCTGCGGCTCCGGCTGGCTGACCCGGCGCGGTCCGACGCTGATCCGCCGCGCGGCGGGCAGGCTGTCCCACCACAGCACGGGGGTATCGTCGGCCCCGACGACCAGGGTCAGTTCGGGCTGCGGCCCCTGCCCGTCGTTATGAACGCCCACACCCAGCCGGGACAGCCGGGTGCTGGCCGAAAGAAGCACGGCATGGGGGTAACCGTCGGCGGCGGCTCGCTGGTCCAGCACTCGTAATAGGGCGTGCAATGCGGCCGGGCTCTGGATGTCCTGGCTGGCCGGGCTGGTGGCGTGCCTGTACTGCCACACGACGAGCATTGCTCGGTCCCCCTACGCGGCGCGGATTCCGGTAGTGATAGTGACGACCACACCGCAGGGGCGTTGTCGTGCCGGCCGGCGTTCTCCCAGGATTTCGCCGGTTCAGCGGCCGGACGCAGGAGCGTCAGGCGGTACCAAGTGTAGGCAAAAAGCATTACTGAGACACAAGGGACGGCCCAATCGGCCGGATCCGGACGACTCGTGGCAGCCGCCCCCGGTCACCCGGTGTCCGCGAGTTCCACCCGGGTTCGCGCGTGGCCCGCCTGGCGCGTCATCAACCCGTACTGTTTTACCCGGGCTATACGATGACCACGTGCCGGACCCGCGCAAGCGCGCCACGATCCGTGACGTCGCCGACGCGACGGGATTGTCCCCAGCCGCCGTCTCCTATGCGCTGCGTGGCATGCAAACCTCGGACGAGACCCAGGAACGGGTCCGCCAGGCGGCCGCCGAACTCGGCTACGAAGCGGACCCTATCGCCCGCGCCCTGGCCAGCGGCCGGACCGGCATGGTCGGGCTGCTCTGCGGCTCGCTGGAGGATCTCTGGCAGCAACTGCTCGGCGTGCGGATCGGCCGCGGGTTGCTCGCCCGCGACCGCTATGCCCTGCTCGTCGACGCCGGCGGCGATCCGGGCCGGGAGCAGGTCCTCGCCCGCCAGCTCAGGGACCAGCGGGTGGACGGCCTCATCGTCCAGCCCCTCGACCCTTCCTCGTCGCAGTGGGCTGAGCTGGGCGAGCGCCTGCCCATCGTGTCCATCGGGGACGCGCTGCACGGCCGCGGGACCGTGGGTGAGGTGCTGTTCGACAACCGGGCCGGGGTGAGCCTGGCACTCAGCCACCTGCAGGCCCTCGGCCACCGGCAGATCACTGTGCTCACCCCCACCCGCCCGAGCACCCCGGACCGCCCCGCCGAGCTGCGGGTGAGCACCGAGGCGGACCGGCTGTCGCTGGAGGTCAGCATGGTGACCGCGGGCTCGCCCCTGGCAGCGGCCACCGAGGTGGCGCGGACCGTGCTGGACAAGCCC
Source organism: Streptosporangiaceae bacterium (assembly GCA_035308365.1). Classification (GTDB taxonomy): domain Bacteria; phylum Actinomycetota; class Actinomycetes; order Streptosporangiales; family Streptosporangiaceae; genus PALSA-505. The sequence goes on along the minus strand of DATGGU010000109.1, from coordinate 15,893 downwards.
GACCGGCCGACCGCGCTGTTCTGCTTCTCCGACTCGATCGCTTATGGTGCCTATGCTGCCGCCCGCTCGCTGGGCATGTCGATCCCGGCCGACCTGTCCATCGTCGGCTACGACAACCACCCCATGTCGGGCCTGCTCACACCCGGCCTGACCACCGTGGACTGGGACATTGACGAGATCGTCCAGGGCTCGGTCAAGCTGATACTCAAGGCCATCGACAGCAAGACCCGGCACCGGCGCATCCTGCAGCAGCCCCACCTGTGCGAACGCGCCTCCACCGGCCCGCCACGCCGCTGACCGCCGCTGGTCAGCCCGGTGTGACCGGGACCTCGGCGGAGTCGGTGAGCCGGAGCTTGCGCCTGGCCCGTTCGTAGAACGTGGTCCGGCCGAGGCGGACGACGTGGGCGGCACCGGGGCGCGGCCGCAGCTCGATTCTGTCCCCGGCGCTGACGTTGGCGGCGACCTGGCCGTCCACCTCGACGGCGAGCGTGCCGCTGGCCGGCAGCAGTTCCAGCGCCAGGCTGTCGTGCACGGACAGGACCAGGCCACGGTTGTAGGCGGAGTGCGGCGCGGCCGGGGTGACCAGCAGCGCCTCGACGGACGGGCTCACGATCGGGCCGCCGGCCGAGAAACTGTAGGCGGTGGAGCCGGTCGGCGTGGCCACCACGACGGCGTCGGCGGCGTAGCTGACGAACGGGTGGCCGGCCGCCCGCACCGCGATCACGGCGGTCGGCTGCCCGGGAAAGCGTACGCAGGCCACGTCATTGAACGCCGTCACGACCTGGTCGCCGATGACCGCGTCCACCGCGAGCCGTGACTCGATGGTGAACTCGTGGCTGTCGATGGCGGACAGCGCGCCTGGCAGGTCGGGCACGTCCACCTCGGCCAGGAACCCGAGCTTGCCGAGGTTCACCCCGAGCACCGGCGCGCGCTGCCGGTCGGCCAGCCGCATGGCCCGCAGCATCGTGCCGTCCCCGCCGAGACTGACCAGCAGGTCAGCGCGCTGGCCAAGCTCCTGGGCCGGAACCCCGAGCGCCGGGCAATCCCCGTTGGACAAGGCCAGCCGGTGGATCTCCGAATCGATCCCGAGCACCTGCCCGCCGTTGCGGGCGGCCCAGCCGAGCACCGCCGTCACCGCGGGGCCGGAATCGCGCTGCGGGTGCAGCACCAGGCCAACGACGTGCATCTCAGCCGGAACCCGGCACCGGTCGCCGGCCAGCCCGCACCGGTCCGTCATCGCTGCGCATGCCCATAAGGTACCCGGCCGGGACGTGGCTAGATCGTGCGCAGGCCGGCCGTTCGCACCCAGGCCGCCATCTTCGGCCTGCAGCATCACCTCGTCCCGCTGGATCAGGCTCTGGACTCCGGGGGTAGGTTCGGGCTAGCCGCTGATCATCTGGAGTGCTTATGGTGGTGCCGCTTGCCGCGCGGATGGTGGCCGGGGCGGCCGGGGCTGTGCTCGTCCTGACTACCTGGTACAGCGTGACCGGGACGCTCATCGTGCCCCGGCCGGTCACCAGCTGGCTGACCCGCGGCGTGGACCAGTCGGTGAACAAGGTGTTCTGGCTGGCGATCAGCTTCATCGACGATCACAAGAAACGGGACAGGGTGCTCGCGGCGCAGGCGGCCATGGTGCTGCTCGCCCAGCTGGTGGCCTGGCTGGGGCTCTCACTGATCGGCTTCGCGCTGTTGCTGTGGCCATTCACCAGCCACGGCGGGCTGGCGTTCGCCTTTACGGCCGCCGGGTCGTCGATGTTCACCCTGGGGTTCGCCGAACCGTCCGGGGAAGTGCCGTCGGCGATCGTCTTCGTCGCAGCCGCGACCGGGCTGATCATCGTCGCGCTGCAGATCGGGTACCTGCCGGCCCTCTACGGTGCGTTCAACCGGCGGGAAACCGAGGTGGCGCTGCTCAATGCGCGGGGTGGCGTGCCATCCTGGGGGCCGGAGCTGCTGTCCCGTACGCACTACGCGCTGGGGTCCGGGGTGTCCACCCTGGACACCCTGCCGGATCTGTACGCGCAGTGGGAGCGGTGGGCCGCCGATGTGGCGGAGAGCCACACCACCTACCTTCCGCTGGTGCGGTTCCGCTCGCCCCGGCCGCTCTCGTCCTGGGTGACCGCGCTGCTGGCCGTGCTGGACTCGGCCGCGCTGCTGCTCTCGCTGTCGCCGGAAATCGCGCCGACCGTGCCGGCCCGGCTGTGCCTGCGCTCGGGCTTCCTCTGCTTCCGGGACATCGGCCGGGCCATGGGCCTGGACATCCCCGAGACGCCGGATCCCGGCGCCGAGATCAGCATTACCTACGACGAATTCCTCGACGCCATCGACAGGCTGCGCAAGGTTGACTTCCCGATCGAGCGGGATCCGGCCGACGCCTGGCCGGACTTCACCGGCTGGCGGGTCAACTACGAGCAGGCCGCCTACGGCGTGGCCTATGCCGTGGACGCGGTTCCCGCGCTCTGGTCGGGCCCCCGCCACGGCGGCCAGCCCGCCATTCCCCCCATCCGCCCGCCGATGGGCCGCCAGTCCAAATGACGCCGCTGGCTGCGACCGGGATTTGCGGGCACGCTTGGCGGCATGGGACAGTCGCACCGGGTGAGCCAGCCGGGTCACCACGCCAGCGATCATGAGCACGGTCATCTGGGTGGCCACGACCATGATCATGGCCATGAACACGACCACAGGAGCGGCTGGCTGCCGGTGTGGCTGCGCCACGCGGTGCTGCACGGGCTGCCCCGGCTGACCGCCGCCCTGGTGCACGCCGGCCCGCCGCCGGACGCCGGCGATCATCACGCCATCCTGGCCTCGCACCGGTGACGGCCTGGGTGGGTCAGGTCATGCCGGTGATCTTGTTCAGCCGGTCCAGGGTGCCGGCGAACTCCTCGACCATGTCGTAGACGACCTGGCGGGCCGGCTTGACCGTGTTCATCAGGCCGACGCACTGGCCGACGAAGTAGTTGGCCAGCTCCCTGGCGCCCGGGTTGCCGCTCTCGGCGACCTTGCCGATATGCCGCATGGTGCTCTCGGCCACGATCATCTGCAGTGGCATCGGCAGCGCGCCCGGGCTGTCCGGGCCCTCCCACTCGTCGGTCCAGGCCGACCGGAGCTGCCTGGCCGGCTTGCCGGTCCGGGACCGGGACCGGATCGTGTCCCGGGACGTGGCCGCCAGCATCTTCTCCTTCACGGCCGGCGCGGTCTCGGCCTCTTCGGTGGTCAGCCACACCGAGCCGCACCACACCCCGGACGCACCCAGGGCCAGCGCCGCCGCCATCTGCCGCCCGGTCGCGATGCCGCCGGCCGCCAGCACCGGCAGCGGCGCGACCGCGTCCACCACCTCGGGGACCAGCACCATCGTCGAGATCTCGCCGGTGTGCCCGCCGGCCTCGGTACCCTGCGCGACAATCAGGTCCACCCCGGCCGCCGCCTGCCTGCGGGCATGTTCGGCGGTGCCGACCAGGGCGGCCACCGGCACCCCGGCCGCGCCCGCCCTCTCCACCATGGCCGGCGGCGGCGTGCCCAGGGCGCTCGCCATCAGCCGCACCGGATGCGCCAGCGAAACGTCGATCAGGTCGCTCACCCCGGCCGTGGTCACCTGCCGCGCCTCGGCCTGCGCCGCCTGCGCACCATAGCCTTGCCCGGCCGCCGGGGCCGGGACGCCGTACTTGTCCAGCAGATGGCTCACGAAGTCCCAGTGCTGCGCGGGAATCGCAGCCATGACCGAGCCCGCCTCGGCAGACTTGTCGATCTTCCGGGGGACCAGCACGTCCACGCCGTAGGGCCGCCCGCCGACGTGGCCGTCGATCCAGCGCAGTTCCTCTTCCAGCCGGGCCGGCGAGAAGGCGACAGCGCCGAGGACACCCAGGCCGCCCGCGTTGGAGACCGCCGCGACGACGTCCCGGCAGTGGCTGAAGGCGAACAGCGGGAACTCGATCCCGAACATCTCGCAGACTTCGGTACGCATGGGATGACACTAGGCCGAACGGTGTTCGGTTCGCCAGGATGAGCGAGCATTGCCGCCCGGTACCGAAGTCCTGGGGCTGGTAAGACGATCCGGCGCTGGGGCTGACCGTTCGCAGTTGGCCGGCCCCGTCCGTAATGAAGAAAATGATTCTCACCGGGCGGCGAGGGCGGGGAGCAGGCGGTCGGCGGTGTCCAGGTCGGGGTCCAGGGGGCGGTCTTCGATACGCGGATCCAGGGCGGTGGCGGCCAGGTCGTAGGCCTGGCGGAGCGGGCCGGGGGCTGGCTGAGTGCCCTGCATGGTGAGAGCGCGGATGACGGCAACCAGTTCGCAAGACAACACGATGCGGTAGGCGGCGACCGTGTCGGTGGCGGCGCGGGCGGCCTGGGTGGAGAAGTTGGCCTGCTCCTCCAGGCCACGGGACAGGACGGCGGTGCCCAGGGCGGCGGGGGAGGCCAGGCGGCGGATGTCGGCCAGGGCAGAGTGGGCCACGTACTCCAGGGTCATCACGCCGGAACTGGCGGGGGCCTCGTCGGCCAGGAACGGGCGCAGGCCGGTGAAGGCGGGTTCGTTCAGGGTGCCGAGGCGGGCCGCCGACAGGGCTGCCGTCTGGAACAGGGCGGCGCGGGTGGCGTCCAGGGCCAGGCCCAGGTAAGCCGTGTAGAAGTTGCCGTTGTGCAGGACCTCGGTACTCGCGACGTTGACCAGGGGGTTTTCGGCTGCGGCGTTCAGCTCGATGGTCAGGGTGTGATCCAGCGAAGCGGCCGCGTCGATGGCGGGCCCGTGGACCTGGGGAAGCGCGCGGTAGCCGTAGGGGTCCTGGATGCGGGTGGGGGTGAGCGGCTGGCTGTCCAGCAGGGCGCGCAGGCGGGCCGCCACCGCCCGCTGGCCGGGATGCGGGCGGGCCTGCTGGACAGCAACGGCATACGACTCGGGGGAGCCGTTGACGGCGAGGAAGCAGAGGGCGGCGATCACCAGCCCGGCATCAAGCAGTTCGCCCAGGTCGGCGCAGGCCAGCGCGGCTTCGCCGATGGTGGCCGCGTTGCTGCTGATGAACGCCAGGGCGTCGGCCGGATCCAGGCGGAACGGCGGGAGGGTGCCGCCTTGCCAGGGGTGCTCGCCGAGGACGCACAGGGCGGTCGAGGCCAGCGCGGTCAGGTCGCCGGTGCCGATCGCGCCAACCATCCGCACCGGGGGGACCAGGCCGAGGTTGAGCGCCTGGGCGAGCACGGTCAGGACGGCCGGGTCGACGCCGGAGCCGCCGGCGGCTAGCTGGTTGAGCCGGACGGCGAGCATGGCGCGGGCCCTGGTGACGTCGAGCATGGGGCCGGCGCCGCCCGCGTGGCTGCGCAGCAGGCGCAGGCCGTGACCGGCATCGTCGGTGGTTATCGCGCGGTTGGCGCCGACCCCGGTGGTGCGGCCGTAGACCGGGTGGCGGGCGGCGACCTGCTGCACGACCTCCCTGGCCAGCCGGGCGCGTTCCAGCCCGTCCGGGGTCACGCCGACCTCGGCGCCGTCCCGGGCGATGGACCGGACCTGGGTGCAGGTCATCGTGGTGCCGTCGCAGACAACGGGTCGCGCCGGCGGCAGTGCTTCAGCCATGGTGGTTTCTGTCTCCGGGCTGCAGGTGGTATGGCGAAACGGGATAACGAGTCGGCAATGTCAGCCGGCGTATCCTTGACACCCTCGTATTGCTCCAAGAACATGATGTGGATCATGGATGGCGCCTTGGCGGTAGGCGGGTCGCCCGCGTGCAGCACGCGGACGCCCGCACCGAAGATCATGAAATCAGGCGCCAGCGGGGATATCCAGGGAAGAAGAGCCCCCGATCCCGGCGTTAACTCCCGATTACTGGCCAGCAGAGTCTAGAGAGGCCGTGCTGTGATCACCTTCGAGCGAGTAACGAAGCGATATCCCGGGGGCACGATCGCGGTGAGCGAACTCGACCTCGAGATCCCCACAGGCCAGACCACCGTTCTCGTGGGCCCGAGCGGCTGCGGCAAGACCACCACGCTCCGGATGATCAACCGGCTGATCGACCCGACCAGCGGCCGGATTCTGCTCGACGGCACCGACGTGCAGCGTACCAACCCGGCCCAGCTGCGCCGGGGCATCGGCTACGTGATCCAGCAGGCCGGCCTGTTCCCGCACCGGACGGTCCAGGACAACATCGCCACGGTGCCGATGCTGACCGGCTGGACCAAGCAGAAGGCCAGGGCCCGCGCCCGTGAGCTGATGGATCTGGTCGGCCTGGACGCGCAGATGGCGCGCAGGTACCCGCATCAGCTCTCCGGGGGCCAGCAGCAGCGGGTGGGCGTGGCCAGGGCGCTGGCCGCCGATCCGCCGGTGCTGCTGATGGACGAGCCGTTCAGCGCCGTCGACCCGATTGTCAGAGCCACCCTGCAAGATGAGCTGTTGCGGCTGCAGGGGGAGCTGCACAAGACCGTGGTCCTGGTCACCCATGACATCGAGGAGGCGATCAAGGTCGGCGATCAGGTCGCCATCTTCCGGCCCGGCGGCCACCTGGTCCAGGTGGACAGCCCGAAGCGACTGCTGGCCGTGCCCGCCGACGGCTACGTGGAGGACTTCCTCGGCTTCGACCGGGGGATCCGCAGGCTGTCGTTCCTTCCCGCCAGCAGCCTGGACCTCGACGCCAGTGCCCTGGCCGGGCAGCAGACGTCGGCCACCGCCGCGCTGGCCCAGGCCCGCCGGGCCGGGGCGGCGTGGCTGCTGGTGATCGACGCCGAGCGGCTGCCGCTCGGCTGGGTCACGGTCAGCCAGCTCGAAGCGGCGCCGGGCGAGACGACGCTGGCCGATGTGCCGCTCACCTCCGGTCACGGGCATACGTTCGCCGTGGACACCGACTCGCTGCGGGCCGCGCTGGATGCCACGGTGCTGTCCAGCACTGGCCAGGCGGTCGGGGTGGACGGCGACGGCCGCGTGGTCGGCCTGACCTCCTACGACCGGCTCAGGGCGGCGATCCAGCAGGCCGACGAGGACGCCCGGGCCGAAGAGGTGGCCCGGGGGGTGGGTGCAGCCCCCGACGTCGGGGCCGCCCCGGCCGTGGAAGGTGCGGCGACGTCATGAGCTGGGCCTTCAGCAATGCCAGCTTGCTGGCGCATCTCACCGGGCAGAACGCCTACCTCGCCCTGGTCCCGGTGCTGGTGGGGCTGGCAGTCTCGCTGCCGCTCGGCGTGCTGTGCGCCCGGTTCGGCTGGCTGTATCCCCCGGTACTCGGCCTGATCAGCGTGCTGTACGCGCTGCCCGGCCTGGCCCTGTTCGTCGTTCTGATCGCCTACACCGGGCTGTCCGACACCACGGTGATGATCCCGATGGGGGTCTACTCGCTGGCGGCGATCTTCCCGAGCGTGGTGGACGGGCTGCGTTCGGTGCCTGAGCCGGTCCGGCAGGCGGCGGTGGCCATGGGCTTCGGCACCTGGCGGCGGCTGGTCATGGTGGAGCTGCCGATCGCCGTCCCGGTAGTGATCGCGGGGCTGCGGGTCGCGGCCGTGTCCAGCATCAGCCTGGTCAGCGTCGGCGGCCTGATCGGCATCGGCGGGCTCGGTTACCTGTTCATCGACGGCGAGCAGCGCAATTTCACCACCGAGATCGTCGTCGGGATCATCTTGATCATCATCCTTTCGCTGGTCACCGACACGGTCCTGGTGCTGTTGCGGCGGGTGCTGACGCCCTGGCAGCGCGGCCGGGGGCGGATCAGCCGGCGAGCAGACATCCGGGCCGAGCTGGCCGCCCGCCCGGCAGGGATGTAGCCGCCATGAGCTTTTTCAGCTTCGCCTGGCAGTGGCTGTCGCTGGCGCATCACTGGTCCGGGTCGAACGGCGTGCCGGCCAGGCTCATCGAGCACCTCGAGTACACCGTGCTCGCGATGGCGATCGCGTCGGTCATCGCGCTGCCGGCCGGCGTGCTCATGGGGCATACCGGCCGGGGTGGGTTCACGCTGGTCAGCATCGCCAACGTCTGGCGGTCGCTGCCTACCCTGGGGCTGCTGGTGCTCGCCTTCATCTCCTCCGGCGGCGCCTCCTGGGCCTGGCTGATCCCCCTGGTCGTGCTGGCCATCCCGCCGATCATGGTGACCACCTACGAGGGTGTCCTCGGCGTGGACGCCGACCTCAAGGACGCGGCGGCCGGAATGGGCATGACATCGCGGCAGGTTCTCTTCAAGGTGGAAGTGCCGGTCGCGCTGCCGCTGATCCTGCTGGGCCTGCGGACGGCCGCGATCCAGGTGGTCGCGACCGCCACGATCGCCGCCTATATCAGCCTGGGCGGGTTCGGCCGCTACATCATCGACGGCCTGGCCACCAACAACTACCAGCTGGTCGCGGCCGGCGCGGCCTGCGTCGTCGTGCTCGCGCTGGTTGTGCAGTTCTTCTTCGCCGGCCTCGGCCGGCTCATCGTCTCGGCCGGCCTGCGCCAGCAGGCCAGGCAGTCATGATCGCTCCTGGGTGTCATGGGAGGCGCCAGGATGTCATGGAAGGAAAGTGCTTCATGCACCGGATAACAATGAACACAACAGGGCCGGCGGCTGGGCCCCGGTGGCGGGTCTGCGCAGCGGCCGGCCTGGCGGTCGTCGTTGGCGTCGCCCTGTCCGCCTGCGGCAGTAACAAGGGCAGCGGGAAGTCGAACAACCCGCTGTCATCCGGCGCGAGCAAGGGCACGGTGGTCGTCGGCTCGGCCAACTTCCCCGAGGACGAGCTGCTCGCCCAGATCTACGCCAGCGACCTGCAGGCCCATGGGATCAAGGTCACCACCAAGTTCAACATCGGCGCCCGCGAGGTCTACTACCCGGAGATCAAGAAGGGCACGATCACGATCATCCCCGAGTACAACGGCGCGCTGCTGACCACCTCGGTGAACACCACCAGCACGGCGGCCACCACGGCCCAGGTGGATGCCGCGCTCAAGGCCGGCCTGCCGAGCACGCTGGAGATCCTCAACCCGGCCAGCGCGCAGGACGCGGACTCGGTCACCGTCACCCAGGCCACCGCGACGAAGGATCACCTGACCTCGATCGCGGACCTGAAGCCCTACGCGAGCAAGATGGTCTTCGGTGGGCCGCCGGAGTTCAGGACCCGCACGGACGGACTGGTCGGCCTGAAGAAGAACTACGGGCTGACCTTCAAGAATTTCGTGCCGACCGACGAGTCCGGCCCGATCACCATCACCGACCTGAAGAACGGCAAGGTGCAGGCCGCGGACATATTCACCACCACACCGCAGATCGCCACCAACCACTTCGTCACCCTCACCGACCCGAAGAACAACTTCGCCGCGCAGAACGTCATCCCACTGGTCTACAAGGCCGGCGTGGACTCGAAGATCGTCGGCCTGCTCAACGCGATCTCCGCGAAGCTGACCACCTCGGCCCTGCTGCAGATGGACACGGCGCTGGTCGTGCAGCACGCGAGCTACACCCAGGTCGCGCAGGGTTTCCTGAGCACCGAAGGCCTGATGTGAGGCGCTGATATTCGAGGCTTGCCCGGAATCGTTGTGCTGCCCGCGGCCGGGACCCGGCCGCGGGCAGCCGCGCTCCTGGCCGTGTTAAGGTCCTCAGGCAGCCGCGTACAGGGGTGAGTCATGACTGCCGAGCATGGATCTGGCCGCGCCGGGCCGCGGCCCGTCCGTGCCCCCAGGGGCACGGCCCTGACCTGCAAGGGCTGGCCGCAGGAAGCGGCCATGCGGATGCTGATGAACAACCTCGACCCTGAGGTCGCCGAGCATCCCGACCAGCTGATCGTCTATGGCGGATCGGGCCGGGCGGCGCGGAGCTGGGACGCCTTCGACGCCATCGTGGCGTCGCTGACCGAGCTCGACGGCGACGAGACCCTGCTGGTGCAGTCGGGCAAGCCGGTCGGGGTGGTCCGGACGCACGAGTGGGCGCCCCGGGTGCTGATCGCCAACTCCAACCTGGTACCGCAGTGGGCCACCTGGGAGGAGTTCCGGCGGCTCGAAGGGCTCGGGCTGACCATGTACGGCCAGATGACGGCCGGGTCCTGGATCTACATCGGCACCCAGGGCATCCTGCAGGGCACCTACGAGACGTTCGCCGCGGTCGCGGCGAAGCGGTTCGGCGGCACGCTGTCCGGCACGATCACGCTGACCGCCGGCCTCGGCGGCATGGGCGGTGCCCAGCCGCTGGCGGTGACCATGAACGGCGGCGTGGCGGTCTGCATCGAGTGCGACCCGTCCAGGATCGCCCGGCGGATCGAGCACGGCTATCTCGACGAGCAGGCCGGCGACATCGACGACGCGCTGCGCCGGGCGGTGGGCGCCGCCGGCAGTGGCACGGCGCTGTCCATCGGCCTGCTCGGCAACGCCGCCGACGTGGTGCCCGCCCTGCTGCGGATGGGTGCGCCCATCGACGTGGTCACCGACCAGACCTCGGCGCACGACCCGCTGACCTACCTGCCGCGCGGCGTGGCCTTCGAGGACATGGCGCCGCTGCGGGCCGAGGACCCGGACGGGTTCACCCGCCGGGCACGCGAGTCGATGGCGGCGCACGTCGAGGCGATGGTCGGCTTCGCCGACGCCGGGGCCGAAGTGTTCGACTACGGCAACTCCATCCGTGGTGAGGCCGAGCTGGCCGGGTACGGCCGCGCGTTCGCGTTCCCCGGCTTCGTCCCCGCCTACATCAGGCCGTTGTTCTGTGAGGGCAAGGGCCCGTTCCGCTGGGCAGCGCTGTCCGGCGACCCCAAGGACATCGCGGTCACCGACGCGGCCATTCTCGACCTGTTCCCCGGCAACGAGGCGCTGGCCAGGTGGATCCGGCTGGCCGGGCAGAGGGTGCACTTCCAGGGCCTGCCGGCCAGGATCTGCTGGCTCGGCTACGGCGAACGGGACAAGGCCGGGCTGGCCTTCAACAGCCTGGTGGCGCGAGGCGAGGTCAGCGCCCCGATCGTGCTCGGCCGCGACCACCTGGACTGCGGCTCGGTCGCCTCGCCCTACCGGGAGACCGAGGGGATGGCCGACGGCTCGGACGCGATCGCCGACTGGCCGATCCTCAACGCCCTGGTCAACGTGTCGTCGGGCGCGTCCTGGGTGAGCGTGCACCACGGCGGCGGCGTCGGCATCGGCCGGTCGATCCACGCCGGCCAGGTGTGCGTCGCGGACGGCACCGAGCTGGCCGCCCGCAAGCTGGAACGCGTGCTGACCAACGACCCGGGCATGGGTGTGCTGCGGCACGCGGACGCCGGCTATGACCGGGCCTCCGAGGTGGCCGTCCAGCGCGGCGTCAAGCTGCCGATGAGCCCATGAGCTTCGCCGGCCTCTGGGAGCCGCTGCTGCCCATCGGGCGCAACCCTGAGACCGGTGGGTACCGCCGGTTCTCCTGGACCGAGGCCGACCTGGCCTGCCGCGCCTGGTTCCGGGCCGCCGCGGCCGAGCGCGGCCTCGCGGTCACGCCGGACGGCAACGGGAACCTGTGGGCCTGGTGGGACACGGCCGGCGGCGGCCGGGACGGCGCCGTGGTGACCGGGAGCCACCTGGACTCGGTGCCCGAGGGCGGCGCGTTCGACGGCCCGCTCGGCGTGGCGTCGGGATTCGCCGCCATCGACCTGCTCCGCGAACGTGGCCGGGTGCCGGCCCGGCCGATCGCGGTGGCGGCCTTCAGCGAGGAGGAGGGCGCCAGGTTCGGCGTCGCGTGCCTGGGCAGCAAGCTGCTGACCGGGCTGCTGACACCGGGAACGGCGCTGGCGCTGCGGGACGGCGACGGCGTCAGCCTGGCCGAGGCGATGACCGCGGCCGGGCACGACCCCTCGCTGGCCGGCCCGGACGAGGAGCTGGTGGCCAGCATCGGCGCGTTCGTGGAGCTGCACGTCGAGCAGGGCCGCGCGCTGGCCACACTGGGTGGAACCCAGCCGGACGGTACGGGGCAGGGCGCGGCGATCGGGGTCGCCGAGGGCATCTGGCCGCACGGCCGCTGGCGGTTCGGCTTCACCGGCCGCGCCGATCACGCCGGGACGGCCCGGCTGCCGGACCGTCAGGACCCCATGCTGCCGTATGCCGCGACGGTGCTGGCCGCGCGGGAGTGCGCGGGACGGCTGGGGACGCTGGCGACGTTCGGCAAGGTCATCGCCGAGCCGGGCGGGGTCAACGCGGTCAGCTCGTCGGTACGTGCCTGGCTGGACGCCAGGGCGCCGGACCCCGAGGGCCTGGCGCTGACCGTGGACGAGATCCGGGAGGCCGCCGCGCTGGCCGCCACCGAGCACGGCGTCGAGCTGGCTGTGGCCATCGAGTCGGTCACGCCGCCGGCCGGCTTCGACCCGGCGCTGCGTGAGCGGATCGTGCGCACACTCGCCGCGGCCGGGATCGACGCGCCGGTGCTGCCCACCGGCGCCGGGCACGACGCCGGGGTGCTCGCCGCCCGGGTGCCGGCGGCCATGCTGTTCGTGCGCAACCCGACCGGCGTGTCGCACGCGCCCGCCGAACATGCCGGGCTGGCCGACTGCGAGCTGGGCGTCACCGCCCTGGCCGCCGTGCTCGAAGACCTGGCCTGCTGATGGGCGGCACCCCCGGCACAGATGGCCCGGCTGTGCTGCGGCGGTGGCATGCCGAGCTGGCCTGGGTGCCCGGCCAGGGCGTCCGGCGTGACGTGCTGATCGAGGCGATGGACGGCAGGTTCACCACTGTCGAGCCGGGCAGCCGGTGGCCGGACGCGCCGGCCGGCACCGTCCGGCTGCGTGGGCTCACCCTGCCCGGACTGGCCAACGCCCATTCGCACGCGTTCCACCGGGCGCTGCGCGGCATCACCCAGGCGGGCCCGGGCACGTTCTGGACCTGGCGGGAACGAATGTACGAGGTGGCCGGCCGGCTCACGCCCGACAGCTACCTGGCGCTGGCCCGGGCCGTCTACGCCGAGATGGCGCTGGCCGGTGTCACCTGCGTGGGCGAGTTCCATTATCTGCACCACGGGCCCGGCGGCGCGCCATACGACGACCCGAACGCGATGGGCCACGCCCTCCTGCAGGCCGCGGCCGAGGCGGGAATCAGGATCACCCTCCTCGACACCTGCTACCTGACTGCGGGGCTTGCGGTGGACGGAGAGCGGCAGCCGCTGCAGGGCCCGCAGCTCAGGTTCGGCGATGGCGACAGCGGCCGGTGGGCGGAGCGGGTGGAGCAACTCGGCCCGGACTCCCACGGCGTGCTCGCCCCGCACGCCCGGGCCGGGTCGGCGATCCACTCGGTGCGCGCGGTGCCGCGGTCGCAGATGCCCGAAGTGGCCGCCTGGTCGCGCCGCTACGGCGCGCCGCTGCACGCGCACCTGTCCGAGCAGCCGGCCGAGAACGATGCCAGCCAGGCCGCCTACGGCAGCACCCCGGCCGAGCTGCTGAGCGCGTCCGGCGTGCTCGGCCCGCGTGCCACGATGGTGCACGCGACCCACCTGACCGCGTTCGACATGCGGTTGCTCGGCGGCAGCCAGACCTGCGTCTGCTTCTGCCCGACCACCGAGGCTGACCTGGCCGACGGTATCGGCCCGGCGCGAGGGCTGGCGTCGGCGGGCAGCCCGCTGTCGGTGGGCAGCGACAGCCACGCGGTGGTGGACCTGTTCGCCGAGGCCCGGGGGATCGAGCTGACCCAGCGCCTCGCGACCGGCCAGCGCGGCCAGTTCAGCGCCGCCGACCTGGCCACCGCCGCCACCGTGGCCGGACATGCCTGCCTCGGCTGGCCGGACGCCGGCCAGATCGTGCCCGGGGCGCTGGCCGACCTGGTCACGGTCGCGCTGGACACCCCGCGGCTGGCCGGCACCGGCGATGCCACCGTGCTGGAGAGCGTGATCTTCGCGGCCACCGCCGCCGACGTGCGCAACGTCGTGGTGGCTGGCCGGGACGTGGTCCGCGACGGCCACCATCTGCTCGCCGGCGACGTCCCGGCGGCGCTCGGTGCGACGATCGCGGCCGTGCTGGGCTGAGAGCGCCGCCGGCCCAGCCGCCGGGCGGGTCGGCCGGCCCCAGTAGGGTTGCGCCATGTCTGGGCTGTCGGATGGCGAGCTTTCTGAGCCGGAAAGACACTCTACGGCCGAACCTGGCCAAGAGTTGCTGCCCGCCACGCGGCGGGCGCTCATGCACCGGGTGGCCGTGGGGCAGGCCGACGGCCGGGCGCCCTCGCTGACCGCGGCCGTGCTCAGATCGGGCCGGATGGCCTGGTGCGGCGTGCGCCGGATGTCCGGTGGCGACGAGCCCGGCGACGGCATCCAGTACCGCATCGGCTCGCTGACCAAGACGTTCGCCGCCGTCCTGGTGATGCGGCTGCGCGACGAGGGCCTGCTGGATCTTGCCGATCCGCTGGGCAAGCACCTGGATGCCCCGCAGGCGCAGGACGCGACCATAGCCCAGTTGCTGTCACACACCTCGGGGCTGGCCGCGGAGGCGGACGGCCCGTGGTGGGAGCGCACCCCGGCCGGCCTGCGGCCCGAACTGGCCGACGTCTTCGGCGAGCGGCCCCGGCCACACCCGGCCGGCCGGATCTTCCACTACTCCAACCCCGGCTACGCCCTGCTCGGCGCGCTCGTCGCCCAGCTTCGCGGCCAGGACTGGGAGCAGGTGCTGCGGCAGGAGATCCTCGAGCCGCTCGGCATGACCCGCACCAGCGTCCTGCCCCAGCCGCCGCACGAACGCGGCTGGGCCGTGCACCCGTGGGCGGACCTGCTCCAGCCCGAGCCCGCCATGGACACCGGCCGGATGAGGCCGGCCGCCGATCTGTGGTCGACCGCGGCCGACCTGTGCCGGTTCGCCGCGTTCCTCATCGACGGCGACGACCGGGTGCTGTCCGCCGGGACGCTGGCCGAGATGCGGGTCTGCGCCTCCGGGCAGGACGGTCCCCCGGACTTCGGGTACGGGCTCGGCCTCCAGATCCTGCACTCCGGCGGCCGCACGCTCTACGGCCACCTCGGCTCGATGCCCGGCTTCGTCTGCGGGCTGTGGGTGAGCCCGGCCGACGGGCTCGGCGGGGTCGCCCTGGCCAACGCCACGTCCGGCCCGGACACCAACGGGGTCGCCGCCGACCTGATCAAGATCGTGGCGGAGTACGAGCCGCCGATGCCCGCGCCCTGGCGGCCGCTGGCCGAGGCCGACCAGGCGCTGCTCGCGCTGACCGGCCTGTGGTACTGGGGACCACGGCCGTTCGCGCTGCGACTGCTGGCCGGCCGGGGGCTGGATCTGGTTCCGGTCAGCGGCCGGGGACGCAGCTCGCGCTTCCGCGCCGAGGCCGACGGCACCTGGACCGGGCTGGACGGCTACTACGCCGGCGAGACGCTCCGCCTGGTACCCGGCCCCGGCGGCGAGATCGGCCACATCGACGTGGGCAACTTTGTTTTCACCCGGCAGCCGTACGGTCCGGCCTCCCCGCTCGCGGCGAGGCCGGACCCCCGCGGGTGGCAACCAGGCTGAAGCACGCGCCAATTACTTCTGCCGGTGCCAGCATCGCGGATCGCCCGCCTTTTGATTGGATGTGATTACGTAATCACGTTTTCATTACGCATGTAGGTCCGAGTGGATAGGTTTGTACCTGGCCTTACTCCACCGGAGGCAGGCATGGGTACTGGAAGCGATGGCGACAGGCCGCCGTTCAGCCCGGCCGCCGACCGTATTGAGGACATCGAGACCGCCGAAGCTCTGGGCAGAGCGCTTCGCCGTTTACTACGGCGGACCCGCGATACGACCGGCCGGAAGGTGACCTGCCGGAAGCTGGCCGGCGAGACCGGTTACGGGCACAGCTCCATCAACAACTGGCTGGAAGGGAGATCGCTGCCAGCGGCCGACCGGCTCGAGGACATACTGATCGCTCTAGGGGCGACACCGGCCGAGCAAAGAGCGCTCGCTACGGCCCGCGACGCGATCGAGGAACGTCGCCGGATGTCATTGGCCCGGGCTCCACTCCACGGCCCGGCCGCTGCTGGCAAGGCAAGGCCGCCTCGCCAGTTGCC
>DATGGU010000108.1:0-4392 GCA_035308365.1 Streptosporangiaceae bacterium | reverse complement strand
CAGGGCTGGAGCGGGAACTGGTCGCAGTCCGGCGAAACCATCACCGTGACCAACATGTCCTGGAACGGCAACCTCTCCCCAGGGGCCAGCACCCAGATCGGCGCCAACTTCTCCTACACCGGCACCAACACCGCCCCGGCCAACGTCACCTGCACGCCCGCGGGCAGCACGGGCAACCCCGCGATCGTGGCCAGTCCTGCCAGCCTGCAGGTGAACCAGAAGTCCAGCGGCACGTTCACGCTGGCCCTGTCCGCGGCGCCCACCGCCAACGTGACCGTGTCCATCGCGGCCAGCGGCAACACCGGCCTGACCGCCTCGCCGACGTCGCTGACCTTCACCCCGTCCAACTACTCGACCGCGCAGTCGGTCAAGGTCAGCGCCGACTCATCCAGCACCGGAACCACCACCTTCACCGCCAGCGCCACCGGCTACACCTCCGCGACGGTTACCGCCACCGAGGTCACGGTAGGCTCCACGTCGGCTCCGGTGGTATCGATCACCAGCCCCACCGCCGGGGAGATCTTCGCCCCGGGCTCGGCCATCACGCTGGCGGCGAGCCCGGTCACCGGCTCGGGCACCGTCACGTCGGTCAGCTTCTACGAGAGCACCAGCGCGGCCAACGACGTGCTGATCGGGTCCTCGTCACAGAGCCCGTTCTCGGTCCAGTGGGCGAACGTGCCGGCGGGCAGCTACTCGATCACCGCGGTGGCCAGCAACGGCAAGGAGTCCATCACCTCCTACCCGGTGGCGGTCACCGTCGAATCGCCGACCGTGGTGGTGAACCCGGCCAACGTCACGGTCGCCCAGGGCGCCAGCACGACGTTCGGCGTGGCCCTGTCCTCGGCTCCGTCGGCCAGCACGACGGTCAGCCTGGCGGTCAGCGGTGACTCCGACCTGTCGGTCACACCGGCCAGCCTGACCTTCACCGCGGCCAACTGGTCCACGCCGCAGACAGTTACCGTCAAATCCGGCTCGACGGCCGCGGACGGCGGCGCCCAGGGAACCATCACCGCGTCGGCCACGGGATACGCCAACGGCTCGGTCACCGCGGTCGAGGCGCTTGCGGCGGGATCGCAGTCCGCGTATGACCAGTGGTTCCTGAATCTGTACACCACGATCATGAACCCGGACAACGGGTACTTCAGTCCCAAGGGCATCCCGTACCACTCGGTCGAGACGCTCATCGTCGAGGCGCCGGACTACGGCCACGAGACCACCTCGGAGACCTACAGCTACTACCTCTGGCTGACCGCCGACTACGGCCGGGTCACCGGGGACTGGACACCGTTCAACAACGCGTGGACCA
Source organism: Streptosporangiaceae bacterium (assembly GCA_035308365.1). Classification (GTDB taxonomy): domain Bacteria; phylum Actinomycetota; class Actinomycetes; order Streptosporangiales; family Streptosporangiaceae; genus PALSA-505. The sequence goes on along the minus strand of DATGGU010000108.1, from coordinate 3,086 downwards.
ACCTGCAGACCTACATGATCCCGTCCGCGTCCCAGCAGCCGGGCCAGTCCACCTACAACCCTTCCTCCCCCGCCACCTACGGGCCGGAAGAGCCGGTCCCGAACGACTACCCGGTGAACCTGAATTCCTCGGTCCCGGTCGGCTCCGACCCGCTGGCGGCCGAGCTCAGCTCCACCTACGGCACGTCCAACATCTACGCGCCGATGTGGATCATGGACACCGACAACCGCTACGGCTTCGGCCAGTGCGAGGACGGCACCTCCACGCCGAGCTTCGTCAACAGTTACCAGCGCGGCCCGATGGAGTCGGTGTGGGACACGATCCCGCAACCCGACTGCGACGAGTTCAAGTACGGCGGGCCGAATGGGTTCCTCGACCTGTTCAACAACGGCGGCGGCAGCTTCGCCCAGCAGTACAAGTACACCGACGCGCCGGACGCCGACGCGCGCCTGGTGCAGGCCGCCTACCTGGCCGACACCTACGCCAAGGCGCAGGGCAAGGAGTCCGCGATCGCGGGCACGCTCGCCGACGCGGCCAAGCTCGGCGACTACCTGCGCTACTCGATGTTCGACAAGTACTTCAAGCAGATCAGCGCCGCCTGCAGCCAGGACGGGTCGGTGTCCTGCCCGGCCGGGACCGGCAAGGGCAACGAGGACACCTACCTCCTGTCCTGGTACTACGCTTGGGGCGGCGCCACCACCGGCGCCTGGTCCTGGCGGATCAGCGGCACCACGATCCACGAGGGGTACCAGAACCCGGTGGCGGCGTACGCGCTGTCCACGGACTCCAGCCTGATCCCGCTGTCCCCGACCGCGAAGTCGGACTGGGCGACCAGCCTCACCACCCAGCTCAACCTGTTCCAGTGGCTGCAGTCCTCGCAGGGCGCCATCGCCGGCGGCATCACCAACAACTGGGGCGGCAACTACGGCGACGTGTCCAAGCCACCATCAGGCGACGTCACGTTCGACGGCATGTACTACACCCCCGATCCCGAGTACCAGAACCCGCCGAGCAACCAGTGGTTCGGGTATCAGACCTGGCCGATGGAGCGCATGGCGGAGTACTACTACGACACCGGCAACGCCCAGGCCAAGGCGATCCTGGCCAAGTGGGTCTCCTGGGCCGAGTCGGTCACCACGGTGAACACAACCGCCGGCTCGATCTGCCTGCCCGGCACGCTGACCTGGTCCGGTCAGCCTGCCGAGAGCTGGACCACCGGCACGTCGAGTTCCTCGCAGCCGCCGGCCAACCCCGGGCTGAGCGTCTCGGTCTCCGGGTGCTCGCAGGACCTGGGTGTCGCCGCCTCGCTGGCCAAGGTTTACGAGTACTACGCGGCCAAGTCCGGCGACACCACGGCCGAGACCGACGCCCAGAACATCATCGACGTGATCCACAAGTTCTTCGCCGACTCGCTCGGGTACTCCGCACCGGAGACCCGGACCGACTACAGCAACTTCTCATCCCCCTACAACACGACCAACTACGAGGGTGTCTACATCCCGTCGAACTGGACCGGGACCTACCCCGGCGGCATCCCGCTCAGCTCGGCCACCAACACCTTCCTGTCCATCCGCCCGTGGTACATCGCCGACCCGCAGTGGTCCAAGGTCCAGGCGTACCTGAACGGCGGGTCCGCGCCGGTCTTCAACTACCACCGGTTCTGGGCGGAGGCCGACATCGCCACGGCGTTCGACGCGTTCGCGCAACTGTTCCCGAACGCGTCGCCGCCCACCGGGTTCACCGCACAGGTGAAACACCGCCGCTAACCACCCACCGAGGCCCGCTCCGCGCCCATTCCCCCCGGGGCGCGGAGCGGGCCGCTCCCAGCGAGCCGAAGCGAGGTGCACCGATGCTCCTGATAGCTGGCAGGTCTGGTGCCCGCGGCCGGAGCCTGCTGCCGTCACTGCTGCTGGCGGCGGCCCTGGCGGCGCCGGTGCTGCTGGCCGGGTGCGGCAGCGACCCGCCCCGGCCGGGGCCGGCGGTCAGCGGGAAGTTCGGGTCTGATCCCGTCATCACCATCCCGGCGGGGAACCCACCGGGGCAGCTGATGGTGCAGACGCTGATCCCGGGAAACGGCCCGGTGGTCAGGCCGGACGACTACGTGCTGTTCAACGTCGAGGGAAAGACCTGGGCAGGCGGCCGGCAGATCGCCAACAGCTTCACCGACCGGACGCCTCAGGGCCTCCCGCTGACGAACGCCATGCCTGCCTGGCGGAAACTCGCCGGGCAGCGGGTGGGCAGCCGGGTGATGATGGTGGTGCCGCCCAAGGACGGCTTTGGTCCTGACGGAGACCCATCCGCGCTTGTCAGCGGCACCGACACGCTCGTGTTCGTGTTCGACGTGCTCGCCGCCATGCCGCCGGATGCCTCCCCGCCCGGCACGGCCGGTTCCTACTCCGCCGGTCCGGCGCTGCCCAGTGTCCGGTGGAACGGGCGCGTTCCGGTGATCACGGTTCCGGCCGGTGCCAGCCCACCGAAGTCGCTGGTCAGCCGGGTCATCACCCGGGGCGGCGGCCCGCCGGTCACCAGCGGCGAGACCGTCACCGTCCAGGACACCGGCGTGGTCTGGCGGACCGGCAAGGTGTTCGACTCGACCTGGCAGCGCGGGTTCCCCCAGTCCTTCCTGCTCGGGTCCGGCCAGGTGATCCCCGGCTGGGAGGCCGGGCTGGGCGGGCTGCCGGTGGGCAGCAGAGTGCTGCTGGTCATCCCGCCGACGATGGGCTACGGCGCCTCCGGCGACCCGCCCTATGTGAAGACCACCGACACCACGGTCTTCGTCATCGACATCGTGTCTGCCCTGCGATGAACGGTTCCGGCCCAGAACCGCCCCTACCCCAGAGCCGCACTTATCTGCCGGTTCGGGCTGCATACCTGGGCGGTGATTGCATCGTTAAATTGCTCGTTATGTCGGTAATTATCGGCATACCAGCAGCCGTTGCAGAACATTTCACCGCCACTACACAATCATGTCAGCCCCTGACCACCCGGCGGCGGGCCAGGCTGACCGGCACGCCCCCCCACCTGCCCAAGGAGAAGGCGGTGACCCTCCCCCACCCACCAGCGCACCCAGCACCCCCCACCCTGGC
>DATGGU010000107.1:0-6776 GCA_035308365.1 Streptosporangiaceae bacterium | reverse complement strand
GCACATATGGCTTGACGTCCCGCTCCGCGAGTACGAGTCTGGGCAAAGTAAACACAACAGCGGACGTGAGTGACGCTGTATCTTTCGCGCCAACTTGGTTTGCGTTGAGCAACTAATCTCTTACGTCCGCCGGGGGAGCTCCCGGCTTCTGGCCGGGACATAACGGTCGACGCTTTCCCACGGGGAGAAGCCATGCCAAGCATTGGCACAGGAGTCACACGAGCCCTAGCACGGCAAGCCGAGCGTGCATTAATCCAGAAACCTGTCCAGGGATCGGGGGTGCAATATTTCACCGAAATGGGGAACCGTGCGCCAAGAACTTCCCGGAACCAGGGTTCGGCGGCTGACGGACCGACCAGTCTTCCAGCCTGGGATGCCCACCCGCTGTTGACCGTCCACGCATTACCGGAATCCGGGCCAGTTAGGAGATGACCTATGACTGGCTGGTACCTGCTCTACACACCCAACGACAACCTTCGCTCACTCCGCACCGCCCGCAACGCCGACGGACGGCTCGAAGTCTTCGGCATCAACGCCGGCGGCAACATCTACCACACCTGGCAAACAGCACCCAGCAACGGCTGGAACGGCGCCTGGGACCTGCTCTACACACCCGCCGACAACCTGGCCAGCCTCGACGTCATCAGCAACGCCGACGGACGGCTCGAAGTCTTCGGCATCAACGCCAACGGCAACATCTACCACACCTGGCAAACAGCACCCAGCAACGGCTGGACCAACACCTGGGACCTGCTCTACACACCAGGCGACAACCTCCGGTCGCTACGGGCAGCCCGCAACGCCGACGGCCGCCTCGAAATCTTCGGCATCAACGCCGCCGGCAACATCTACCACACCTGGCAAACAGCACCCAGCAACGGCTGGAACGGCGCCTGGGACCTGCTCTACGCACCAGGCGACAACCTGGCCAGCCTCGATACGGTCAGCAACGCCGACGGACGCCTGGAGGTCTTCGGCATCAACGCCGCCGGCAACATCTACCACACCTGGCAAACAGCACCCAGCAACGGCTGGATAGGAGACTCGCGGTTCCTCGGACTGCCGGAGCAGCACCAGCAGCAAACAGAATGGTGCTGGTCGGCGACATCGACCAGCATCAGTCATTTCTACAATGCGGCGTCCACCTGGACACAGTGCTCACTGGTGAATAACGCCTTCAACCAGACGACGTGCTGCCAGAATGGCAGCAGCTCGGCGTGTAACCAGCCGTGGTATCCGGACAAGGCGCTCACCATCACCGGGAATCTCGCATCGACAGCCAGCGGAAAACCATCGTTCCAGACAGTTATGAATGAGATCAACGCCGGGCATCCGATATCGATTGCCATCTACTGGAACGGCGGCGGTGGCCACAACCCGGCCGTGGACGGATACCAGAACGATGCCGCCGCACCGACGATCGACATCGAGGACCCGTGGTACGGCCAGTCGCTGAACCAGGATTTCAATTCGTTCCCATCGAACTACAATGGCGGCGCCACGTGGGGCGAATGCTACTTCACCACCGCCTAAGGAGTGGTCATGGCTCTTCGATTCGCAGCGGAACCGGCTAACGGGACCGCCCTCGTCCGTGACCACCTGAACAGGATCTCGGCCCGGACGAATCCGTTGTCCGCCCGCGGTGTCAACTTCGGCACCCTGCAAGTGAACCGGCCGCACCCGGTCTACGATCTCGGCGCCGACGCCATCGCCGCCGGGAGAGGGCTCGCGGCCGCCGTGTTCTCGGGTTACCGGTACATGGTCAGCGACGGGAACACCTCGGTTGCGGCGGCCGAAATCCAGGCCGACGACCAGGGCAACGCCATCCGGCTGACCCACGTCAACACCGGGCCCTACGTCCAGGCCACGGCTCAGGCGCTGACCAGCGTCGCCTCGCGCCCGGAGGTGGGCGCAGGCTCCTACGAGGTACGGGTGCTGCGGGCTGCCGCGATCTACGTCATGGCGCTGTGGCTGAAGCCCGACTCCGGCGGGGCGGACATCCTCTACCCGCTCCCCCCCACGCCGGACGGGCTGGAGGCGGGACGCCCGTACTCCGCCGACGAATTCATGCACGCCGTTCTCCCGCTCGCCCAGCAGCGGGCGGCGAAGGCAGGAAACACCACGGTCCCCTGACCTGAACCCCGCGATTCCCGTCGGCTGACGGGTCAGCGAATGGCCGGATGGCACCGTCAAATTTAATAAATGATCTTTAAAAGGAACCGGCGGAGGGGCGGACTCAGCCGCAGGCGCGGACGAAGCCGCCGCCGTCGCGATCAACCGCGACGGCGGCGGCTTGACCGGGCCGGGTCAGCCGGCCGTGGTCAGCGCCGGAGCCGGCTCGGCCGCCGGCTCACCGGCCAGTTGCGCCGGCGAGTGGCTGGGCGCGGAGACCCGCAGCAGCCGGGCCAGCCAGTCCGGCAGCCACCAGTTGGCGCGGCCGAACAGGGCCACCATGGCCGGGACGAGCAGGCAGCGGATGACCAGGGCGTCGATCAGGATGCCGGCGCCGAGCCCGGTGGCCAGGATCTTCAGGTCGGTCTGCGGGCCGGTGGACATGGACAGGAAGCTGAGCATCAGGATCGCCGCCGCGCTGGTGACCAGGCGGCCGGTGCGGCCCAGGCCCTCGGTGACGGCGGTGCGGGCGTCGCCGGTGGTGTCGTAGGACTCGCGGATCCGGCTGAGGATGAACACCTCGTAGTCCATGGACAGGCCGTACAGGAAGGCGAACACCATCAGCGGCACCCACATGGTGATCGCGCCGGTCGCCGGGATCCCCCACAGGGCGGACGACCCGTGGCCCTCCTGCCAGACCCAGGTCAGCACGCCGTAGGCGGCGGCCAGCGAGACCAGGTTGAAGACGACCGCCTTGGCGGCCAGCAGCACCGAGCGGAACGCCCTGGTCAGCAGGAGGAACGTGGCGATCGCGATGAGCGCCAGCATGAGCGGGAAGTTGCCGTACACCGCGTGGTCGAAGTCGATCGTCGCGGCGCCGCCGCCGCCGACGCCGATCACGTGCGGGTTGCCGAGCAGGGCGCCTTCCAGCTTGGCGACCGTGGCCTGGCCGGCCGGGCCGGTGCTCTCGGCGGTGGGGAGGACGGTGACGATGGCGGTGCCGTCGCGCTGGTAGCCGGGTGTGGCCGGGGCGAAGGCGGTGTACACGCCGGGGACGCGGGCCGCGCCGGCGGCCACGGTGGCCGGAGCCGACGAGGTGAGCACCTCGGCCGGGACGAGCACGCCGGACGGGATGCCGCCGTCGGTCAGCGTGGCCAGCGCGTCGTGGGCGGGGCCGGCGGTGGCCTGGGCGGTGCTGCCCGGCTCACCCAGGTGCAGCGAGAGGGCGGGGAGCATCAGGGCGGCGAGGATACCGGCGCCGGCCAGCGCGGCCACCCAGCGGCGCCGGTAGACACCCCGGGCCCAGGCGGCGAACACGCGGCTGGCGGAGCGCTCGGTGCGCAGCCGGGGCCAGTCAAGCCGGGGGCCGACGGTGGCCAGGATGACCGGGAGCAGGGTGACGGCGACGGCGACCGAGACCAGCGGCACCAGGACACCGCCGTAACCGACGCTGCGCAGCATCGGCACCGGCAGCACGATCATCGACAGCAGGCCGATGGCCACGGTCAGGCCGGAGAAGACCACCGCGCGGCCGGCGTGGTTCATGGCCTCCGTGACGGCCTCGGCGTTGTCGCGGCCGGCTGCGCGTTCCTCCCGCCAGCGGCTGACCACCAGCAGCGAGTAGTCGATGGCCACGCCGAGCCCGATCAGCGCGATGAGGAACTCCACGATCTGGCTGATGCCGGTGATCTCGGTCAGCCCGCCCACGATGAGGAAGGTGGCCAGCACGGACACGCCACCGATCAGCAACGGCAGCAGGGCCAGGAAGCTGGCGAACACGAAGGCCAGGATGATCAGCGCACCGCCCGCGCCGATCATGGACTCCACCATCACGCCGTTGCCCTTGCTGGCGCCGGGCTTCCCGTTCGCCAGAAGCTGGGAGCCGGTGATGCCGGCGTGCCAGCCCGGTGGCGCGGCGGCGGTGACGGCGTGCTGGATGGCCGGGGCCAGGTTGGGCCCGCCGAACCCGGCGCCGCCCGCGGTGTAGACGAGGGCGAAGGTGCTGCGCCCGTCGCGGGTGATGAACGCCCGGTCGCCGGTGGTGGCATAGTCGGCGATCCGCACGTGCGGGATCGCCCGGGCCACGGCGGCGAACGCCCGGCCGGTGGCGGCGGCCACGGCGGGGTCGGTGATCCGCTCGCCGGCGGGCACGGTGACCACCGGCAGGTACGGGGCCTGCGCGCCGCCGTTGCCGTAGACCCTGGTGATCCGGTTGTCGACCTGGAAGGCCTGGCCTGGCATGGAGAAACTGTTGGTCATCCGGTGCGTGGTGCCGCTGATGGTCGCCACGCCGGCGACGGCTATGGCCAGCCAGAGCAGGGCTACCAGCGCCTTGTGGCGGAGTACGAAACGGGTCAGGCGGTACATCGTGGCCTCCGGGGCCTCTCCCGCTGGCGGCCCTTCCGCCAGCCACCGCAAGCGTGCCTGCCGGGCGCGTACACGGTCGTCGTCCGGCGGCAGGCAGTTGGGTGTGCTGCTTGTGAGGTACCGGGACCGCCGGTTACTCCCGGGCGAGTAACCGGCCATCAACCCCGGGAGGATGCCCTGGCCACCTGGCCGCGCCTACGCTGTGCAGATGAGCAGCGGCACGGCGGCCTGGGGCCGGTGGTGGCACGGATCACCCGTACGGGACGTGGTCAAGGGCCTCCTCATGACCGCCATAACGCTGATCGGCGCCTACGGCGAGGCCCACCCACGGCAGTTGTCGGACAGGATCGTCAACGGGCACCCGGTGCCGTATACCCCGGACACGGCTCTGCTGCTGGTCGCGGTGGCCGGCCTGGCGCTGATCTGGCGCCGCAGGTACCCGGTGCCGGTGCTGTGCGTCAGCACCGCGGCCGTGCTGGCCTACAGCCTGCTCGGCTACGTCAACGGCGCCGCCCTGCTCTCCCCGGCCGTTGCGCTGTACGCGGTGACGTCCACGGTCAGCGTCCGCCGGGCGGTGATCTGGGCCACGGTGACGCTGGCCGCACTGCTGGCCGCCACCGCGACAGGGAACCCGTTCGGCACGTTCGGTGGCGGGTTCGACCTGATTCCAGCGATGGTCGCGGCCGCGCTGTTCGGCGGGATCGCCGTGGCCAACCGCCGGGCCTTCGTCGCCTCGATGCAGGCCCGCGCCGACGACGAGGCCCAGCGCCGGATCGACGAGGAACGGCTGCGCATCGCCCGCGAACTGCACGACGTGGTCGCGCACACCATGGCCACGATCAACGTCCAGGCAGGCGCGGCGATCCATGTCGCCGCCGAACGTCCCGAGGCGGCCACCGAGGCGCTGCGGGCCATCCGGGGCGCCAGCAAGGATGGCCTGCGCGAGCTGCGGGCCATCCTCAACGTGCTGCGCCAGGCCGACGAGCCGGACACGACCATGCCGGCCCCCGGGCTGGCCCAGGTCGGCACGCTGATCGCCAGCGCTTCGCGGGCCGGCCTGAAGACCACGCTGTCGGTCACCGGAACCCGGCGGCCGGTGCCACCAGCGGTTGACCTGGCCGCCTACCGGATCGTCCAGGAGTCGCTGACCAATGCCATCAGGCATGCCGGGCCGGCCACCGCCACCGTGTCGCTTGGTTACACTGCCGGCGAGCTGGCCATCGAGGTCACCGACACCGGCCTGGGCGCGCCGCCGGGGGTGCCCCCCAGCGGCGGCGGCCACGGCCTGACCGGGATGCGCGAGCGCGCCGCCTCGGTGGGCGGCAGCCTGCAGGCCGGCCCGGCCCCGGGCAGCGGCTTTCGCGTCAGTGCCAGGCTCCCGCTCGGCGGGGAGCCCGGTCCTGCTCAGAGGGCCCCGGTCACCGAAGGGACGCATCAATGATCCGTGTGCTGCTCGCCGACGATCAGGCCCTCATCCGCGCCGGGTTCCGGCTCATCCTGGACACGGCCAAGGACATCGAGGTGGTGGGCGAGGCCACCGACGGAGCCGAAGCGGTCCGGCTGGCCCGCAGCGAGCGCGCCGACGTCGTCCTGATGGACATCAGGATGCCCAGCGTCGACGGCCTGGAGGCCACCCGGCGGATCGCCGCCGACGACGACATGGCCGGGGTCAAGGTGGTCATCCTCACCACCTTCGAGACCGACGAGTATGTCTACCAGGCGTTGCACGCCGGGGCCAGCGGCTTCCTGGTCAAGGACACCGAGCCCGCCGAGCTGCTGCAAGCCATCCGGGTGGCCGCCCGGGGCGATGCGCTGCTGTCCCCGAGCGTGACCCGGCGGCTGATCACCGACATCGCCAGCCGCCCCCAGCGCCCGCGCACCCCCGGCGTGGAGCTGACCGTTCTCACCGTGCGGGAACGCGAGGTGCTGACCCTGGTGGCGGCCGGGCTGTCCAACGACGAGATAGCGGCCCGCCTGTTCCTCAGCCCGCTCACCGCCAAAACCCATGTCAGCCGCATCATGACCAAGCTCAACGCCCGCGACCGCGCCCAGCTGGTCGTCATGGCCTACGAAAGCGGCCTGGTCACCCCAGGCGAACGAACCCACACCCAGCCTTGATCACTGTCAGGCGCGGGCCGGCGATGCGGTAGTGCGGTTGGCTATTACTCTCGAAATTGATTTGTTACAGCGTCAACGCTGAGACGCTGGCAGCTTGTTGCCGACATTTCTGGCCACCGGGGCCCGCCTTTTCAATCTTGCTTCTCCCGCTGGTAGTCTCACAATCTATATTTGCCGCA
>DATGGU010000106.1:0-2722 GCA_035308365.1 Streptosporangiaceae bacterium | reverse complement strand
GGGTCGCCGAGCCATCGTCCGCGCCGTTCGGCGAGCTGGTAGAGGGCGCCGTCGATCAGGTCGTAGGTGTCGTCGCCGCTGCGCGGCGGGACGGGGGTCATGGGCTCGGTCATGGGGTTTCTCCGTGGTCGTGGCTGGCGGGGATGCGGCCCAGGTCGCGGTTCTTCAGCCGGTAGCTGTCTCCTTTGAGGCTGATCACCTCGGCGTGGTGGACCAGCCGGTCGATCATGGCGGCGGCGACTACGTCATCGCCGAACACCTCGCCCCAGCGGCCGAACGGCTTGTTGCTGGTCACGATGAGACTGGCCCGTTCGTACCGGGCCGAGACGAGCTGGAAGAACAGGTTGGCGGCTTCGGGTTCGAACGGGATGTAGCCGACTTCGTCGATGACCAGGAGCGGGTAGCGGCCGAGCCGGAGCAGCTCGGCCTGGAGCCGTCCGGCGTGGTGGGCGTCGGCGAGCCGGGCGACCCATTCGGCGGCGGTGGCGAACAGGACCCGGTGCCCGGCCTGGCAGGCGCGGATGCCCAGCCCGATGGCGAGCATGGTCTTGCCCGTTCCCGGTGGCCCGAGAAACACCACGTTGTCGCGGGCGCCCACGAAGTCCAGGGTGCCCAGGTGGGCGATGACCTCCCGCTTGAGGGACCGCTGGTAGTCGTAGTCGAAGTCTTCCAGCGCCTTTCTCGCCGGGAACCGGGCAACGCGGATGCGGCCCTCGCCGCCGTGGGACTCGCGGGCCGATACCTCCCGCTGCAGGCACGCGGCCAGGAACTCCTCATGCGTCCAGGACTCGGTCCGGGCCCGCTCGGCCAGCCGGGGGACGGCGTCGCGCAGCGTGGGGGCTTTCAGCGCCCGGGTCAAGAACACGAGCTCGGCGGTCACGTCCCGGCTGGCCGCCGTGGTCTTGGCGGCGGTCACGCTGCCTCCCCGGGGTCGTCGTCGAGGTCGGTGACCCACCGCCAGCCCGGCGGCGGCTGCTGCCCGCCGGCGATGACGGCCCGCTCGCCGGCCGGCCCGGCTGCCAGCGTCCCGCCAGGGACTGCCCGGACCGCCAGCGTGGTGGTCACCTCGATCACGGTGCCGCCGGCCTTCCCGGCGGTTTCCAGCCACGCGGCCGGATTCTCCCCGGTGATGTCGCACTGCCGGTACCGTCCCGCGCCGGCCAGCCCGCCCAGCGCGGCGACCAGGGCGGCACGGGACGCCGCGCCGCCCGCGCTGGTGGTGACCAGGATCCGGGCCCGGTCGCAGTAGCACGTGACCGACAGCCCGGCCGCGCCGGATTCCTCGATCAGCGCGGCGGTATCCAGCAGCACGGCGGCCATCACAGCCGCGTCGCTGCTGACCACGGGAACGCACATCTCAGGCCACCCCCTGCCCGGTGATCTGGTCATAGACCGACAGGTCCCGCTGCTCGACCTCGTCCGGCCGCGGCACCGGCACTACCGCCAGCCGCCGCGCGGACCGCAGCGCCCTGGCCGCTTGCAGGTGCGCCGGGTCGGTCAGGGTCTGGTGCTTGGCCCAGCACCGCTCATGATCAGCCACCACGCGGCCGTCGCAGCTGACCCGGACCCTGGCCAGGTCCGCGGTGATCTCGATCCGGCGGCCGATCACCGCCGGGTCCACCGAGTAGTCGTTGCCGTCCAGCCGCACGTAGTAATCCCGCGGCAGCCGCGCCGTCTTGTGCCACCCGCACGCCGGCGGCACCGGCGGCAGACCGGTCATCGCCGCCTTGTCCGCCGCGATCCGGTCCGCCGGCCGGCACTCCAGCCGCCGGTGCCACCGCGTGTTCGCCGTCGCCACCCACACGCCCAGCTGGGCGTTGAAATCAGCCGGGGACGTGAACTCGCGGCCGGGCAGGAACGACCGCTCCAGGTAATCATGGAACCGCTCGACCAGCCCTTTCGCCTCCGGGTCACCGGGCTGGCACACATACACCCGGGCCGCCAGGGTGCCACGGAACGCCTGGCACTCCGCGGTCAGCCGGTCCGGGTGCCTGCCGACCGCGCCCTCGCCGTCCCACACCAGCAGCCGCGGCACCGCCCCCAGCTCGCTGATCAGCTGCCACCACCCCGCATACAGGTCTTCCGCGTTCCGGGACGGGATCAGCACCGCTGATGCCCACCGCGAATACCCCGACACCATCGTCAGCACCGGCAGCTGCTTCGCCGACCGGACCTGCCCGAAGCCGACCGGGACCTCGATGTCGGGGAACCAGAAGTCATCCTGGGCCAGCTCCCCGGCCGCATACGACGTGCGCGACGCCGGATCCGGCGGCAGGTACGCCGGCCGCAGCTCCGCGACCCGCGTCCGCAGCGTCCGGCCCGAATACGGCCACCCGATCCGGTCCCCGATCACGCTGGCCGGCATCGACGGGCAAGCCTTCAGCAGCTCCCGGATCCGCGGCTCGAACTCATCGGCCACCGACCCTCTCGGCTCCCGCTCATACCTCGGCGGCCCGTCCGACCGCAGCGCCGCCCGCACCGTGTTCCGCGACACGTTCCTGATCCGCGCGATCTGCTTGATCGGCAGCCCTTCCGCGCGATGGAGTCGCCTGATTTCTGCCCAGTCTTCCACTGAAATCACCTGCTTCCTCCCTGGCTCGGTTCGGGCCAGGATTCCGGGAAGAAGGGTCAAATTTCGGTTGCCACGCTGGGGTCAGTATTCAGCTTCCGCCGACAAAAGTCAGGCCACCCGAGATCGTGTTTCATTTCGAGGCGTCTGAAC
>DATGGU010000105.1:0-88442 GCA_035308365.1 Streptosporangiaceae bacterium | reverse complement strand
GTGACTCCGAAGCCGCACCTGTCCTGGAGTGACCGGGCTGTGCTTGCCGCGCTGGCACGGGTCCTGCCGAAGGCGCTACGGGCATGCCGGATCGTGACCCCGGGCACGCTGCTGCGCTGGCACCGCCGGATGGCCGCGGCGAAGTGGCGCCAGCCCAGATCACCGGGACGGCCGCCGGTCCCGGATGAGCTCGTCGCGTTGATCCTGCGGCTGGCGCGGGAGAACCGGTGGTGGGGAGTGGTACGCATCCAGGGCGAGCTGCGCCGGCTCGGGCACAGGGTCGCGGCCTCCACCATCCGCAGGATCCTGCGCGCTCACCGTGTCCCGCCGCCAGTGCACCGCGACGATCCTGGCGTGCTATCCTGCGTGCCCACGCCGCGACGCTGCTGGCTACGGACATGTTTCATGTTGACTGCGTGTTCACGCTGCAGCGCCTGTATGTCGCTTTCGTCATCGAGATCGGGACCCGGCGGGTACATCTGCCCGGGATCACGGCGCACCCCTCGGGCAACTGGGCTACCCAGCTCGCCCGTAACCTCGCCGGTGAGCTTGAGGAGGCCGGTCGCCGGTTCACTCACCTGGTCCGGGACCGGGACGCGAAGTTCACCGCTGCCTTCGGCGCCGTGTTCGCCTCGATCGGTATCAGCGTGCTGCCCACCGCTCCCCAGGCTCCTTGGATGAACGCCTATGCAGAACGCTTCGTGCGCACCGTCCGCGCCGAATGCACTGACCGGATGCTGATCACCGGGGAACGCCACCTGCACGCGGTCCTCTCCGAGTACGTTGCGCACTACAACACCGGGCGCAGCCACCAAGGCCACGGCATGGCCCTGCGCACACCGGACGACAACCGGACGTGCTGCCCTTCCCCGTCCCGATCAACCGGATCCAGCTCCGGCCAAGACTCGCGGGGCTGATCAACGAGTACCAGCAGCCAGCATGAAACACCAGGTCAACAGCAACAGCAGGATTTTCGACCAGTACAAGCAGCTGGCTGTCGCCCGGGTGGGGCGAACCCGCGGACGGTCTCCCGCGCGAGCAAGCTACCCAGTTGCCCTGGCCTGACCGCACCCGCAGCAGACCGAAGACAGTCATTAACCACAGCATCGGCCATGCTGTCGGATCCACGCTGGTGCAAGATCCGTGCAAACGAGCAGTCACCGAGCAAGCACGCTCCCGAAACGGCCTCTACGAGGACATCCGGGCAGCACAAAACCCCAGGTCAGGACGGGTGCGCCGCCAGGGACTGGAACCCCGAACCCGCGGATTAAGAGTCCGCTGCTCTAACATTCGACTAAAGCAATCTACCAGCATCTTTACGCTAACACGCTGGCGAGATATCCACAATTCCCCCGAGACCCAGTGCCACCCAGTGCCAGGCAGGGACGGCTGCTGCCGGGCAGTACCAGGGCAACCGAGCAATCACCGAGCAAACACACATGATCATTTTGGTTGCTCGATGCGCTGTGTACCACCGGAACCTATGCTCGCTGACGCGGCTAGGTCAGAGCTGAAGGCCCTACGGCGGCACTGGCTCAGACTCCTGTCGGGTTGGCCAGGCCACGCATGGTGACATAGTTCAGCGGGTACCGGAGGGCGGCCGAGCGAGCATGATGAGACGCCAGGTCAGCGGCTATGAACGAGATTTGGCACGGCACAGGCTTATTGCCCTGGTGTCAGGTCGCGGTACCGGGCCTCAACCAGGCAGTAAAGGCCGTAGCAGAACAGGCCGGAGGCGAGCAGCGCCAGCAGCCACGAACCGTAGTGCGAGCTAGCCACCGAACGGAAGACCGCGTCCAGCCCCTTCACCTGGTCCGCGCGGGACAGCACCGCAGCCTTGATCAGGAAGAAACCGGTCAACACGAATACGACAGCGCGCGCGACCGAGCCGAACGCGCCCAGGGCCCGCGTGACCATGGCCAGCGCCCAGGACATGTGCCCGGCAGTGAACCGCTCCCGGAAGTTGAGCCGAACCGCCCGCCGGCCCGCCTCCAGGCCGCCCGTCACGACAAGGATCCCCGCCAGAACCAGCAGCGCCTGGCCCCATCCCGTTCGCAGCAACTCCGCGGTCACGCCCGCATCCTGCCGCTGCTCCGACCGGGCCGTCTGCTGCGCAGGGTTTCCCGTCAGGAGCCGGGCGGTGCTCAGGCAGAAGACCGAGTACAGCACGAACCCCCACGACGACACCGCGCGCTGCCGCCACCTGCCCATGGTGCCGGTGGCGCGGGCGGGCCGGAACACGGCCTCCAGCAGCTGGGTGAGCGCGTACGCGGCGAGCCCGGCGACCAGCAGCACCAGCGGGATACGTCCCCACACTGGAGCGACGGCCGCCTGCACGGCGCCGGCGCTGCTCGCCGGCTCACCCGCTCGCCCACGGGTGGCGAGCGCCAAGCGGAAGGCGAGGTAGCCAACCAGGAGGTACACCGTGCCGCGGCAGGCCAGGCCGAGTCGCGACCCCGCCCGCAGCCAGATCCCGGACGCGCCCCGCGCCATCGACGCCGCAGCTGCATCCAGTGCCGTTCGGGTTGGCCTGTTTTGCGCCTGGGAGCCTTTCACCCGGCCATTCGCCTCCCGCTAACCAGTATGCGCAGTCCTGACCCAGCTGCAGTGCCAGCCATAGCGGCTGCCGCTGCCTCTCCGGCGACGCGGAAGGCCAGAACGGGCCTGGCCATGACCAGCCGCCGGTCCTGGAGGCTGTCCCGGTTCGGCGCCTGTGGAGGGAAACGACGGCGGCGAGCGCGCACTGCGCACTGATCTC
This sequence comes from Streptosporangiaceae bacterium, assembly GCA_035308365.1. Lineage (GTDB taxonomy): Bacteria > Actinomycetota > Actinomycetes > Streptosporangiales > Streptosporangiaceae > PALSA-505. Next base: position 85,684 of record DATGGU010000105.1, on the reverse strand, counting down.
TCTGCCAGCCGCCAGCGGCATGGGCGCGATGATTATCTGCGGCTGACGAGATGGCCCAGCGCGCCGCTGGGCAATCAGCTTTCGTCGGGTTTGGGTGACAGTCCAGGTGCGGAACCCCCAGCCGGGATGAACTGATCGGCATACTCACGGCCGGCCGCCATCACTTTGGCCCTGGTTATGAAAGGACTCGCTACGCTCCTCCCGGAGCCGGCGATCCTTGAGCCATCTGGCTGGGCGATCTGCCACGGAGGGCATATCTGGCTGCCCCCGGTGTGCCCGCCGCGGTGTACCTGGAGGGGATCACGGCGGCCGATCCCGCGCCGGACCCGACGGCTCCGCGGCCAGTCCTCCGGGCAGCAGAGCAGCTCGTCGCCGGGCGGCCTGGTAGATGGGGTGGTGGCCACGGATCAGCGCGGGGATCTGCGGCCGGGGCAGCGGCTGGAATGGCAGGCGGCGAAACACCCGCGAGCGCAGCATCGGGGTGAGCCGTGCGTCCGCCGGGACTGTCCGTCCTGCCTCTGCTTGTCGCCCCGGCGAATCCGGCATACGATTCTGGTCGGGACTACCTGCCCTCGTTGTGCCGGCGGTACGCGAGATTGCGAGTCCTGCTGCTCTGGACCCTGGCGGTACGCGACAACTCCAGGTGAGCCAGGTGGCACGCTATGACAGCACCTATCTTTCGGCGAGTCCGGCTGCCTGCCGGCGATGAGCGTGCTATCGGCGGTGCTGTGACGCCGGGCACGCCTGGGTTACGGCGGCCCCTGCCGGAGCAGCGGCAAGCAGAGTACGGCCTGAGGTCACTCACGCAGCTATCAGCCCGCGGACGCGGCGACATGATTGCGGCGAGCCAGCGCGCTGAATCGGATCTTTCAAGCGCGCCTGTTCTGCCGGCGCAGCTCACAGGCCCGCGGTGGCAGGCACGGATGCGTTCCGCTGCTGACCTCGCCGTCGTGCCCCTCCCCGATTGCGCCTGTCCCGGCGTCCTTGCCGGGCGCCGGAGGCAGATCCGGACGCGCCGGTCACTCATCTTTCCTGCGACCCCACCAGCTCCCCGATCACCACCCGGGGCGCGGCTGCGCGCCCGGGCCCCGCCAGGTCCGCGACCGGAGCTGGCACTGCGTGAGCGGGATCAGCGTAGGCACAGCGCCACGTTCAGCTTCGCACGTTCCTGGCACGCACCAGCGCAACGCCGTCCGGCCGCCTGGCCGGCGGCACGCCACTGTCTATCGAGAAAGCAGGTACTTTCATGTCAACCGGAATCACCGTGGCCATCGTGGTGGCCGTCATCGTGGTCACCGCCCTGGTGATCGGCGTGATGGTGGTCAGGCGCCGCCGCCGGCTTCAGCGGCGTTTCGGCCCGGAATACGACCGGGTGGCCGGTGAGCGCGACAGCAAGCTCAAGGCGGAATCGGAGCTGGCGGAGCGCGAGCGTCGGGTCCGCGATCTTGACATCCAGCCGCTCACGGACTCGGCACGGGCAAACTACGCGGCCCAGTGGGCAGGCATCCAGGAACGGTTCGTCGACGCGCCAGAGGACGCTGTCGCAGGCTCGCAACTGCTCGTCGCCGCCGTGATGACCGAACGCGGCTACCCCACCGAACATCAAGATCAGGTTCTTGCCGACCTGTCCGTCGAGCACTCAGCCACTCTTGACCACTACCGGGCGGCAGAGGACATCAGCCACAGAGCCACCGCGGACACGGCCTCCACCGAGGACCTGCGGCAAGCCATGATCCACTACCGTGCCCTCTTCGGCGACCTCCTCGGCGAGCCCGCAGATGCGGAATCCGGATCAGCAGCCAGCGGGCCCGCGCAAACCGGGGTGGCGGATGACACGAATCCCCGGGGCGCTGATCCGCAGGCTGCCGCCGCTCAGCACGCCATGGCCGGCGATCCCATCGCCGCCCGCCCGCATCTCAATGGATCCAACGCCGGGGAGCTGACGAAATGACCTCACCAACCGAGACGGCAAGCGATCAACAGATAGTGCCGGAGAACGACCAGAATGTGCCCAGGCTCAGCTGGCACCCGGACGTTACCGCCGTGGGCAGCACCGCGGAGGAACCAGGCGCCACCGGCCGGGCTGACGCCGAGGCACCCGTCACCTCCTCACCGTCCCCCGCCGCCGGGCTCGGGACGGCCCCCGCGGCGCCTGCCGCCGCAGACAGCGCAAGGCCGGGCACACGCTGGCCCGAGATCCAGGCAATGTTCGTCGACGATCCGCGCTCCTGCCTTGAACTGGCAGCCGGTCTCGTCGACGACAGCGTCGAGGCACTCGTCGTGTCCCTCAGGGCACAGCAGCAATCACTGCTGCACACCTGGCAGACAGGACAAGGCGATGACCCGGGAACCGAGGAGATACGCACCGCGGTCCAGCGTTACCGCACCTTCTGGAACCGCCTCGAAGATTTCTCCCGTGACCTCTGAGCGTCCCTTGCTCGCCAGTGCATCGCTAGGCGACTGGCCAGGCCGCGGCATGGCCAGGCGCGGGCCCTCGATAGTGCCTGTGCACGTGACCAAACCGAGAAGGCTGCACGACACCAGCGGCCCGCCCGCTTGGTGACCTCACTGTCCCGACTGTCCCGGCAGGGAATATGCGCCTGATTACCACCGGCACGACCGCGCCAGCCTCCATCAACAAATACCTGCTGCCCCATGAGCATCAGGTCATCACGGTGCGCAAGCACCTGGCCATCCTGCTCCGCCCCGTCATCTTCACCGTGACCGGCCTGATCCTCGCCGCGGTACTGACCGGCTTCGCCCGGCACAACGGCACCGCCGTCCTCATCATCTGGCTGCTGTGGCTAATCCCCCTCGGCTATCTCATCGTGGCCGTGATCGAGTGGACAGACAGCTACTTCATAGTCACCAGCCAGCGGATGGTGCTGATCAGCGGCATGGCCACCCGCAAGGTAGCCATGATGCCCCTAGTCAAAGTCACCGACATGAGCTTCCAGCGCAACGCGCAAGGACGGCTGCTGGGATACGGCACCTTCATCCTGGAATCCGCCGGCCAGGAGCAGGCCCTCCGCGTGGTCGACCACCTGCCCTACCCCGAACAGCTCTACCTCGAAGTGTGCGGGCTCATCTTCCCCAGTAAGGGAGACTCAGGAGACGACTGAACACCACCGAGTCACCGGCAACATCACCCAGACCAGCGGGCCGATCAAGTCACAGACGATGCTGATAACCACGGCCGTCTACGCCGGGCGGGTCCGGGAGCAAGCACCCGCCTTTGTCCCCTGGTGCCCGGATTCACGTGTCTTGGTGATTCTGATTCCGCAAGAGGCCGCGTATGGGGCGGCCGCTCGGTAACGATCTGGTTTGTCGAGAACCTGGTCATCAACGAACGGCCATGGGGTCATTGTGCTGCATTCTTTGGCGGGCGACGATGCCTGACCGGGCGGGCCGCGCCGGTCAGGCGGGTGACCGCGCGCAGATCACCGAGTCCCGTGCCTTGCGGGCGGCATGGCCCGGCGGACGGACCCGCGCCCGCTGAAGTCACGCCGGGCCGCCTTTCCCGCAGTCAGTACCAGGCGATCAGGGCATCTCGCCGCTGACCTGGGTTCCTACGCCGCGTGCCACGGGGCTGGCCATCTCATCAGGATCGATGCCCAGCTCCGCCTCCGCGTGGGCGCCGAGCGCATCATACGCGGTCAGATGCACGGCCACCTCCCGCGCCAGCTCCGCGGGCAGCCCCCTCGCCTGGTACAGGCCCGCGAGCTCGGCGAACTCATCTTTGGGCGCATCGGTGAGCTGACGGCGCTCCTGATCCAGGGCAGCACGCTCGGAATCACAGTGCGAACTGACCGACACATACTCCCCGGCAGCCAGCGACGAAGACCCGGCCAGCAGCCCAGCCAGGCCCGCGGTCAGCAATGCCTTCGTCGAATTCGTCGCCCCGGCGATGCCGATCACCAGCCCCGCGGTGGACACCAGCCCGTCATTGACCCCCAGCACCCCGGCCCGCAGCACGTTGCGCCTGCCGCCAAGCCCGTCCTGGCCCTCCGCCGGACCCTCGCCACTACCCAGCCCGCGAGTCTCCCTCAGATTCCATCACCCACACCAGCCGCGGCGACTGGCTCTGCCATGGCCCCGGCACTGCCCCAGAGGCCGATCGCGGTCACGTCAGTGGAGGATGTCGTCCTTCTTGCTAGCGGAAGATGAACCCTTGACCACGCGAGCGCTTCAGCGGCGCCAGCCCACCCGGTGGCCTGCCGGACGGGACGTGCGCCGGAACGGGGCGTAGCATCGGCGCTGAAGCCGATCGAGTTCGCCGCCGGGTCCAGACCTCGCCTTGCTGCCGGAGCAGGAAGGCGCCGCCATGATCAGTACCGGCCTGGGCATCCGCGAGGACGGCGGTTACCTGGTCATTACGCTGCGCGGGGAAGTGGACGTAGCCGATGCCGCGCGTCTCGCCGCCGCGCTCGCTGTGGTCGTGGCGGGCAATCCGCGGGTCATCGCCGATCTGGCCGCGCTGGAGTTCATCGACTGCTGCGCCCTGGGCGTGCCGGTCCGGGTCCGGGTGCAGGCCCGCCAGGCCGGCGGTGACCTGCTGCTGGCCGCGCCGCGCCGCCAGGTGCGGCGCATCCTGGCGCTGACCGGGCTGGCCGGCGTCTTCACCGTGCGGGCCAGCGCGGAGGAGGCCGCGGCAGCTGCCGGGTGGCCGCGCCCCGGCGGGCACCCCAGAGCGCAGGTGTCCGGCGTGGGCACCCTATTGCCCGCGATCCCGCGGTGGCTTAGTCTCATTATCAAAGTCTCTGCCGCTCCGGACCCCGGTGGCCTTCCCTCCGCCGCCGGGAGCCATCATGACAGTGCATGACCTGGACCGCCAGCCCCCCGGTCCCGGCTCGCAGCCGGTGCCCGGCCTCGCGTCAAACCGCCGGGCTGGTGCCATGCCCGCCGCGCTGCAGGCAGTCCGCGCTGGTTCCCCTGGCTGGATGTCGCACGGCGCCTGCCGCGGCGAGGATCCTGAGCTTTTCTTTCCCGTTACGATGACGGGTCCGGCGCTGGCGCAGGTCCGCTCGGCGAAGGCCGTCTGCGGCCGCTGCCCGGTGCAGCCGGACTGCCTGTCCTACGCCCTGGTAACTAGGCAGGACAACGGCATCTGGGGCGGGACCACCGCCGAAGAACGCTGGCCCGCGCGCCGCCAGCGGCGCCGCCCCCTGGCCCTGCCAGCCGGGCCGGGATGAGCGCGCCCCCCGCCGGCAGGCCCGCTGCCGACGGCACGGCGGCCCGCCGGTGCCGACACCGGGCTGCTGGCCCTGGTCGCCCGCGGCGGCCAGGGCGCGGTCGCTGAGCTGTATCACCGCACTGCGGCGCAGGTGCCCGGCTTGGCGACCCTCATGCTGGGCGACGGCGCAGCGGCCGAGGACGGTCATAGACATGACGAGCACCCATTTCATCGGGAGCACCGGGCTGGAGGGGCTGCTGGCAGTGCAGCGCCGCGCGGCCAGCCCGGCGTGGCCGTCTGCGTGGCCGCCCCGCCCAGCCATCTGCGCTGGCTGCTGGATCTGTTGGGCATCGCCGGGCGCATCCCGGTGTTCAGGGGCGCCGCCGCCGCGCTCGCCGCGTCGTCCCCGCCGCCGTCCTACCCGGCCGCCGCCGCTCACGGCGCCCTCACACACGCGGCCGGCCGCCAGCTCGCCGCTGGCAGCTGTCACCCCGCCGATGCGGCATGCAGTTGCCCGTGGGAAATAGCCGTGTCGATGCCGATGTGCTCAAAGAGAAAGGTACGCAGTGATCCGTAAAACGCGGCTGTTGCTGGTTCCGGCAGCCCTGGCTTCGCTCATCGCCAGCGTATGGCCGGACATCAGGCGCTACCTGAAAATCAGGCAGCTTTCCCAGGGCCACGGGCACCCCGGAAACGTGCCGGTAGGAGGAACAAGGGGATACCCGCGTCCCGGCGAGGGCCAGCCAGATGGCACCGGGGACTTCGATTCGGCCAGCCGGGGAGGCCCGGCCAGGCCAGCATGAACTCCCGGCCCACCCCGCGATGCCATGGACGGGCTCTCCGGCCGGTGAGAGGTCCCTGTTCCTCTTCATTTCGGGTAGGCGGTGCCCGGGCTGGGATGTGATGGGTCCCTGGACGGGAAGGTTCAGGGCGGGAATCCCCGGGGTTAGGCTGCCGGTGGGGTCCGGCTGGGGAGTCTTCAGTTCTTCCGGGCTGCCGGGTGCCTGGCAGACACGGTCCCGGCCCGTTTCCTGGCGGCGTAAAGGGCTGTGCCGACGGCGCCGCTGCCCGGTGCCGTGACCGTGCTGGGCGTCATCAGCAGGCACGCCGCCGCCGGGGTCCGGAGCGCCGGGCACGAGCGCGTACAGGCCCCGGCTCGTCCGGCGGACCTTCCCTTGCGCTACTGCCTCATGCAGGGCGGGAGAGAACCGGCCTGGGCCCCACAGGCTGGCGTGTACCTGCTGGGCTAGTGAGCCGGTCTTGAGTTTCCCGGTCACCACGTGAGGTGCGTCCAGCACCAAGCGCCTGGTCGGCGGTCCGTGGATCATGCGATCGGTGACCCGAAATCTCGGAATCGGGACACTAGCTGCCACCGTTCGAGCGACCCGGCGCCGGCCAGCGCTGCGGCTATCTCCTCGACCTCTCGGTCCCGGGCGGTGTCGATGAGCGGAGCGGCGTAGGGAGGGTGCATCGGCGACCAGTGCCGGTAGTTCACCTGCGGGGTGATAGCCGACTCGGCCCGGCGGCGCGGGCGCTGCTGCTTTGTTCCGGCCGCAGCCCGTGTGCCCGCGCCGGCGGCGGCCGCGGGGTGTGGGCCGGCGTCTTCGGCGGTCAGCGGGGTGGCGATCTCCTCCAGCGGTTTCTGTTCGGCGTTGACGCCCAGCCAGACTTCGACCAGCCCGGCGGCGATCATCAAGGCCGAGCCGATGAGGTAGCCGATGGCCAGCTCTGCGCGTTTCCCGATGCGATCAGGACGCCGAACAGCAGCGGCCCGGAGATGCCCCCGGCGGCGGTGCCGAGGGCGTAGAAGAACGCGATCGCCAGCGCGCGGGTCTCCATCGGGAAGATCTCGCTGACCGTAAGGTAGGCGGAACGCTGGCACACGGGCCGGCGAAGGGCTTGAGCGCCTGCGCGGCTGGGCGGCGCTTTGAATGCTGGTTCCCCTGCCGTGAGCGTGCAGGGTCTGGGCGGTGCCACGATGATGGCGAACATGACGAGGTTGGAGAATGTCATGCCGGTGAAGACGTCCAAGCGGCTGGTGGCCTTCTTGCGCTTGGCCCGTTCGGGCGCTGCCGCTTGAGCGGTTGTGCCCTTGCGCCGCCCTCGGGTTCGTCAGCTCGACATGGGGGATGGGCGTGTGGCTCAGGACGCTGCCCCCCGGTGGGTGACCAGGACTGCCACGACCAGATAGGACAGCAGCGCGGCGCACAGCACCTTGAAGACCAGCGCGATGCGGGCGAAGGAGCCCAGCTGCCTATGCGTGGCGGTCAGGGAAGCGTAGTATCAAAGTGTTGCTCCGGACCCCGGCAGCCGCACCCGCCCGATACTTGCGGATGCGGCAGCAGGACCGGGGTCTTTTTTTGCCCGCGCGCTGGCCGGCGCCGGCCAGATGCCACGGTCCCGTGCAGGCCTGCAACTCACAAACCAGATTCCCGGAGTGCGTCATGATCATAATTATCGGGCTCGTCATCCTGGTCGCGGCGGTGGTTGCCGGAGTGGCCGGCGTGCTGTCCAACGGCGGCAGCGGGCACGCGCTTACCCATCCCTTCGCGGTGTTCGGCTATCACGTGACCGGCTCGACCGGCACCTTGTTCCTGTACGGCATCGTGGTCGGGGCGCTAGCCCTGCTCGGGCTGAGCCTGCTGCTGGCCGGCGCGCGCCGCACCTCCCGCCGCGGACACGAGGCCCGCCGCGGGCTGCGGCAGTCCCGCCGCGAGACCGCCGCCGTCAGCCAGGACCGCGACGACCTCATCGGCCAGCGCGACACCGCCCGCGCCTACACTGCCAGCACGCTGGGTGGCGGCCTGGCCGGCGGTGATCGCCACCCTCGCGAAGACGGCGGCGGACAGCGCAGCATGCGGCACCCGTTCGGGCGCCGGCCCGCCTCCCCGCCGGCGCAAGTGGTAAACGGCCAGCCCGCCGTCGGCGTCCCCGCCGGTGACGTGCCCGCCGGCACGTCCGCCCCACCGGAATAAGCAGTGAAGGGCAGCCCGTCGTGAGTATTTTCAAGAAGATCGCCCATAAGGCCGAAGCGCTCAAAGGCGGCGCCAAGAAGAGAGCTGGCCGATTCACTGGTAGCCGGCGGCTGCGCGCCGAAGGACGAAGTGACCAGGCCAAGGGCAACCTCAAACAGGCCGGGGCGAAGACCAAGGATGCCTTCAGGCACTGACTGCTGCGCACCGGGCTGGCCTCAGGTGCCTGCCTTGGCCGTAGCCACAGTCATCCCGGTCGCCGGATTGTGATGCACCTACCCCTCTGCGCCGGCCAGGCGTGTCCGCAGAACTGCACGTCCGGAAGCTGATACTGGCTCCGGCAACCTCAGGTGGCACTGGCGGCCGGGGTGGTGGCCGGCCTCGGTCACCGTGCCGGATTATCCGGCCTTTACCGGCGGAAGCCGGATGATCGGCCGCTTGCTGATCCGAGTGATCATTGGGGGTTGTTCGTCGGGCATGGCACGCAGAAGCTATTCGGCTGGTTCGGCGGCCCTGGCCTGGACGAGTCCGAGGGGATGATGGACAAAGCTGGGCCTGCACCCGCCTCGCCACCATGCGCTGCCGGGCACTGGGACCGGGGTCAGCGTTTGACGGTGATCACGGCTAGGGCGAGGTTGTTGAACGGCCGGGGTCGAGGGTGCGGGAGGCCGCGATGCCCAGCACCACTGTGCTGCCGGGGCGGCCCGCGGTGAAGGTGACCGTCGCCTCGGCCGACGCGCCGGGGCCCAGCGTCCCCAGTTCCCAGGCCAGCACGTTGCCGTGCGTGTGCAGCCGGGGGTTACGGAGGTCTTGACCAGGCTGGGGGCAGCGCCAGCGCCACCAGCGTGTTGCTAGCCGCGCCCGGCCCGGCGTTGCTGACGGTCAACGCGCAGGTGCCCGGCGCGCCGGACCGGACCGATGCGGGACAGGACAGCCGGGCCGGCAGGCCAGCCCGCCCCGGGGCGCGGATGAGACGGTCACCGTGAACGGGCCGGCGGTCGCCGTCCCGGCAGGCTGGCGGCGGTGACCGAGTAGCTGAACGACGCCGTCCCGGACGGGACCGTGCCCGACAGCACCCCGGATCTGCCGCAATCCGATCCCGGACGCGCCCGGGGTGAGATCGCCGGCAGAGGTCTGCCCGCCCTGCGGGCATGCGACCCCGGCGTGACGGTCAGCTCCAGCAGCCGGGCAGGCATCATCGAGGCATGGATGGTGACAGCTTGCCGGTCCAGGTGGGTCCTCGCGGTCGGGGCAGGGCGGCCCGGCATCCCCGGCGCGCAATTCATTTTCATGATCGCCGCGGCGTGCCGCGGCTTGTGCCGCCTTCTCGGTCTGGGCGTCTTGCCCTATGCCTGCAGGTGCCCCAGGGCGTAGCATAAGAAATGTTGCTCTGGACCCCGGCCGCACGGCAGGAGGTCCGGAGCTAGTTTTTTCCTCGGCTGCACGGAATGCTGCCAGAGGGCTCCTGGCAAGAGGACTGCCATTACTGCTAGGAGCTGAACGTGATCATTCTCGGCGTCATCTTGCTCATCATCGGGTTCGTTGCGAAGGTCGCCATCATCTGGACGATCGGCATTATCGTCGTGGTGGTCGGCGCCATCCTGGCTTTGCTCGGGATGACCGGCCATGCCTTCCGCGGCCGGAGGCATTACTACTGAGTCGTGACAGCCTGGCGACCGCTGCGCCACCGCCCATGGCTCCGTAACGGGGGAAGCGCCCCTGGGGGCTTGGCGCGGCGATGCGAGGCTGCCGTCATATCCGGGCCTCTTTGTCCGCCATGGCGTTGTTATCGCCTCGAGCACGGCAATTACCGGCGAGTCCCGTTGGCAGATGCCCGTTCCGCGGGAAGCGCGGCGATGCGCGGAACGCTGATTTGGCCATGGGGGCAACAGCGGCGAGCGCTCCGGATGGCCGGCTGAGCCAGTGCTGTAGCGGTGGCTCGGCGGTATGCGCTGGCGGGGCCGCCACGCGGTCAGGAAGCGAACGGGGAGGGGAGCATCGTTGCCTGGGAAGGCGGGGCCGAAGGGGCGGGAGCTTTGCCGCTTCCGCGCCACGTGGCCACCGGTCATGATGGCCGCCGGTCATCTTGGATGGGCTGACTTTCCCGGCCCGGTGCGCGCCACGCGGCCGGGCCGGGCTGGGCACTGCGGCACGGGCGTGCTGGGCTGGTTGCGCGGATGACTGGCAGCCGGGCGGGAAGGATCTGGGGCCTGGTCGCCGTCCGGGCGGCCCGCCGGGGTGGGCGTGTGTCCGCCGCAGATGCGTGCGCGGCGGCTGTGGTCGCAGTGAAGGTCACGGGCGGCTGGCTGACGGCGGCCAGCGACGGGGAAGCCGGTCACCTGATGCAGGTCACCGATGCGGTCAGCGAGCAGCTCGCCGAGCTGCAGCTGACCCTGGGAGAGGGACCATCGCTGGATGTGTCCGCCTTCGGCGGCCCCGTTCTGGCCTCGGATCTGGGCACCGCGGAGGCCGGGCGCCGCTGGCCGGGCTTCGCCCATGCGGCACGTCAGGCCGGGGCCGGGGCGGTCTTCGCGTTCCCGCTGCGGATCGGCACGATCCGGGCCGGCGTGCTCGGCATGTACCGGACCCGGCCCGGCCCGCTGAGCGCATTCCAGCTGGGTGACGCGCTGGTCTTCGCCGACACCGCTACCCTGCTGCTGCTCGGCGGCCACGATGACACGCCGGGGGACGGGGCGGCGGGGACCGCCCCTGGTGGCCAGCCTGCGGGCCTGGCGCTGCGCCGGGCCGAGATCGACCAGGCCACCGGGATGCTCACCGTGCAACTCGGAACGGGCATCGCGGAGGCCTTTATACGATTGCGGGCCTATGCTTATGGCAACGATCTCCGGCTGGGCGATGTTGCCCGTGACATCGTCGCCCGCCGCTTGCGGCTGTACCCTGACAGCGGTCCGTCCCCGGATGGTGAGGCGTGATGCAACCGCCCGGCGCCAGCGCACATGCCGCCTTGCACGGGTGCCCGCAGCCGGTCTTGCAGCGTTTCCTTGGAGGGTGAGCGGGGATGGACGGACAGTTGCTGTCGGAAACGTTCGTCGAGCTGACTGACACCATGGTCGCTGACTTCGACGTGATCGACTTCCTGCACGTGCTGACCGACCGCAGCGTGCAGTTGCTGGACGTCTCCGCCGCCGGGCTGCTGCTGGCTGACCCGCGCGGTGAGCTGCGCGTGGTGGCGGCCTCCAGTGAAGCGGCCCGGCTGCTGGAGCTGTTCCAGCTGCAGAACGACCAGGGTCCCTGCCTGGACTGCTTCCGGGCTGGGCAGCCCGTCACGGCCGCCGACCTGGGCGCCGAAGCGCAGCGCTGGCCCCGGTTCTCCGCCGCCGCCCGCCACGCCGGCTTCGCCGCGGTGCAGGCGCTGCCGATGCGGCTGCGCGAGCAGGTCATCGGCGCGCTGAACCTGTTCCGCGCCGCCCCGGGCGCCTTTGACCCCGCGAACGTGCGCGTCGGGCAGGCCCTGGCGGACGTGGCCACGATCAGCCTGCTGCACGAGCGCAGCATGCGCCACAGCGACACCCTGAATGAGCAGCTGCAGACCGCGCTGAACAGCCGGGTCATCATCGAGCAGGCCAAGGGCAAGCTCGCCGAGCGGCTCGGTATCGACATGGCCCAGGCATTCGGCATCCTGCGCACCACCGCCCGTAACCGCAACCTCCGCCTGGCCGACCTGGCCCAGGCCGTCATCGACGGGACCGAACCCCTCACCGGCCACACAGCAGCCGGGGCACGGCAGCCAGCCGCCGGGCAGGTACAGCCTCCGCCCCGGCCCGGCTCATGGCGCAGGCCGTGACCGGCAAACATCATTGTCTCGCGCCGGTACATAGCAGCAAGACGAGCTGGACAATGCCACGCTCGCCGAGCTGGCGAGAAAGGCAGGCCCGGACAGCGGGCGGTCTGCGCCTGGTGACTGCCTACACCTGTTGGGTTGGCTGCGGGTCAGGCCGGTGAGGGGGTGTCGAGACCGTGTTCGGGCTCGGCGGCGCCGTCGTAGGCGGCCAGGATGAGGGCTAGGCCGCGGAGCAGGCGAATTCGCCGGATGGCAGCCGGTGCAGGCCCAGCCGAGGCAGTACCGGGGCGCTCCCAAACCGCCCGTCACGCCAGCGAAGGGCAACCCGGCTTGGCGTGCGGTTCGAGAGCGCGTCGTTGCCGGACGCGATGAGCTGGTGCCGGTCCGGCCGGTGGCGCAGTAACGTCCTTTTACGCCAGCGCCCGCAAGCCCGGGCCCCAGAGGAGGCGCGGGCTTGCGGCCAGTCGGGGCCGGAATCCCGGCGGGGAATGCGATGGGCTGTCAGCCTGGGGTCATGCAACCTGAATCTGGGGACCAGGACGCTGTCCGCCGGGCATCCGCATCGGCCCGGACGCATCTGCTGGTCTCCCTCGGCGCGGCAGTCCTGGCCGGCGCGGCTGCGGCGGCGCTGGGGGCGGGCCGGGCAGCACCCTTGATCGGCTGGGACATCCTGGCGCTGGTGTTCTGCGGATGGGTGTGGTCCACCGTATGGCGGCTGGACGCGGAGTTGACAGCGAGCCACGCCCAGCGGGAGAACCCCAGCCGCGACTTGGCGGACCTGGTGCTGCTCTGCGCGGCGGTCGCCAGCCTGATCGCCGTCGGGGTCGTGCTGTTCGGAGCCGGTAATGCCAGCGGGAACCTGAAGTACCTGCAGGCTGGTCTCGCGCTTATGTCCGTATTCTTGTCCTGGACCCTCATTCATACGGCGTTCACCCTGAAATATGCGCGCCTCTACTACTCCGGTGAGGGCGGGGGATCGATTTCAACGAGCCAGGGGCACCGCAATACAGCGACTTCGCCTACCTGTCTTTCACCATTGGCATGACGTTCCAGGTCTCCGACACCAACATCGGGTCCAAGCAGATCCGGCGCACCGCGCTGCGGCACGCGTGGCTGTCGTTCCCCTGGGTGCTGTGATCATCGCGACGTTGATCAACCTCGTGTCTGGGCTGGCCAAATGACAGGACCAGGTCAGCATTCCGCTCAGCGCCCACCGCTGTCATCCTGCGGGAGCGCATCATCTGCTGCGGCGCAGTGGTCACCGGCCGGCCCCGGCTGGCGCTCACCAGCCGGATCATCATCGCGCAGGCCAGGTGACCGGGGGCCAGGCGGCGGGAGCACGCGGGCACGGTGCCGCGTGGCGGGGGGATTCACCTGGGGCCCCCGGCGCCGCCGCCCTTGACGCGCAGGGACGGCTCGGACAGTATCCGCCACCGGGGAACCGGCGTTCGATTACCGGGTCCAGCGACCATGGCTCTCGTCAGAGAGCGTGTCGAGCCGGGTACAGCGCGAGGAACACGATCACGTAGATGATGCCGGTCCCCGATGTCGGTTGCCCCCCGTGTAGGGGCCTCCGAAGCCCTCCGGAATAGCCCAGAGGAAAAGGGTGTAAGCTGCGGCCGCGAAGTAAGTGACCTGCCGGGCCAGGCCGAACAGCAGAGCCAGCGCAGCCAGGGACTCCACGATGGCGCTCAGGTAGGCAAAGGGGACAGGCGATCAAGTGCGCCCAGAAGTGGAACCAGGGCAGCAGCCAGCCAGGCTGCCCCTGGGCGGCGGCGGTGACCTGGCTGAGGAAGCTGCCGGCGAAGCCGGGACCGCTACTTCAGGAAGGCGTCGATGGCAAAGACCACGCCGAAGACGATAAGGATGGCCGCCACCCGCTTGTGAAGGTGGAGCCGCGGCACCCCGGCTACCAGCGTGAGAACCTTGAACTTGCCCAGCGTGCGGGCCTTGCCGTACAGCACGTCGAGCAGCACGAACAGAACCCGGGCGGCCATGCCGTATCGTCGCCGCGGCGCCTGCAGGGTCTCCGCCTGGGCCCGTCCCAGCTCCTAGTGCGCCAGCCGGGGCAGCTGCCCCGGTAGCGTCCTGGCCCCCTTGTCGCTACCGGCCACGCCGGCCTCCTGACTGTTGCCCGCTCCGATCGGCTGGTGGGTTACTCCGGCTGTAGGCCATCCCGCCTCGAGGCGGGGTGCTAGCCGGTGGGACTGACAGCCTGGAAGGGGGCACGTCGGTGGCAGCGCACAGCTATGGTCTGGTGACAGCGGGCGCCGGCAGCGGGAACATGCGGCTGGCCGAGGAGTTTGCAGGCTGGCAGGTCGCCGTGGATGGAAGCGGCCGTTGTTAACTGCAGTGCCTGCGCTCGCCAGTTCACGGCCCCGTTCCAGGTTCAGCTGCCGTTGACATCAGCGTCGCCGCCGTCCGGCGTATGCTCGTATCAGTACTTGCTCAGGCAGCCTGAACGAGTTTCCGGCCGGGTCTAGACCGTACGCCAGTCCCGAGATCGCCTCGCTGCATTTCTTGCCCTTCCTACCGTCGCGAGGCGGGACTGATGACCGCACCATTGGTGAGAACAGGTCATGGCAGCGCTGGGTCTTCCACCGCCGCCAGCGCCCGCATGGCCGGGGACCTGGAAGTCCCCAGGCCGCTGCGGCTGCTTGTGACGGCTGGCTGGAGCCTGACCGAGTCTGCCGGGTTGCCCGTGGCGGCCTACGCGCTCGCCGCCTGGCTCGATGGCCGCGACGCGGGCCTGCTCGCGGGGCTAGCGGTCATCTGGCTGACCGCGGTCATCCGCAAGGTCGCGACCGGATCTGTGCCCAGCCTACTGACGATTTCCGCGGTGGTGCTCACGGTGCAGACCGTGATGGTGCTTGCCACCGGCCAACTGTGGCTGTTCCTGCTGCAGTTCCCGCTGGCCGACCTGTGCATGGGCGTCTTGTTCGCCCGGACGGCGAGTGGCCCGGACCCGCTCGTTGCCCGGCTCGCGGCTGAGGTGGTGGCGTTGCGGCAGCCGGCCACCCATCATCCGGGCCTGCACCGCTTCTTCCAGGGGGCGACCTGGCTGTGGGCGGCCATCTTCCTGCTGCTGGCCGTCGTCTTGGCGGTGCTGATGGTGACCGAGCCGGTCGGCCTGTTCGTGCTGCTCTCGACCGTCGCCACCGCCGCGCTGGTCGTCGCGGGAACCGGCGCGTCCACCCTGTGGTTCCTCCAGGTGCTGCGCAGGCTCGGGCTCAGGCTCCGTTTCGCCCCAGCCTGACCCATTCGGGCCGCCACCACCGGCGGGCCCTGAGGCATGCAGCGGCGGGCGCAGCTTGATCCGCAGGGCGGGTTTCCCTGTCCGGTGCTGGCTGCGGGCTGATTCCGCCGATGGACACCCGTGCCGCGGCGGGGTAATATAATGGTAATTGCTCCGGACCACGGCAGCTGCCCCCGAATAGGGGCAGTGCAGGACCGGAGTTTTTTAGTGTTCGGGCTGGCGTCAGGAATGGCGCGGCGGCCCAGAAAAGGGCAAGAGCCCGCGGGAGATCTTTTCTCCCACCGCGATTTATCGCGCAGGACCGGCTACCCCGCACGTCAATTGGTTACTGACTGAGGAGTCGGTCATGAGCATCATCGCATGGATTGTTCTCGGTCTCGGCGCAGGGCTGCTGGCCAATATGCTGATCCCCGGCAAGAGATCACAGGGCCTCATCCTGACCTGCCTGATCGGGGTGGCCGGGGCCCTGGGCGGCGGCTGGCTGGCCACCAAGCTGTTCCACGTCCACACCCTGCACGGGTTCTTCAACCTCTCCACCTGGCTGACCGCGATCGCCGGCGCGGCCGTCCTGCTGCTGGCCTACCACCTGCTCAGCAGCCACGCGACCACCGGCCGCAGCCGGCGGCCTGGCTGGGCGCGCCGGTGAACAGGCCGCCCGCGGGCGGCCGGCGGGTGATGAGCACCGGTGTTGGCATCACGCTGATCGCGATCGGGGCGATCGCGAACGGCACCTGCGCCTGGTCCTCGGCGAGTACGCCGATCACTACAATTCGCACCGGCCGCACCGGTCACTGCAGCAGGAGCCGCCCGCCGGGCGCGCGTATCCGCCTGTCGAAGTGGCCGGTATGCGCGTTCTGCGCCGGGACCGGCTCGGCGGCCTGATCCACGAATATGCGCAGGTCGCATAGGGTGACAGCATTTTCGGCACCCACAGGCCTCGCCGGGCGCCCGGCCACCATGATCAACTATTTCCGGACTGACGAGCAAACGTGGAGCAACCATGACCCGGAAACGGCCACCGACCAGGGTAAAGGATTAGCAAAAATACCAGGTCAGGACGGGTGCGCCGCCAGGGACTTGAACCCCGAACCCGCGGATTAAGAGTCCGCTGCTCTGCCAATTGAGCTAGCGGCGCTTGAGACGCTGTGATGTTAGCAGTATCCAAGTGCCGGTGCGAATCCACCCCGCACACCCGCCCCCTCCTTCTGTCCCAACCGCCCCACCGTCCCCAGCGCAGCCCAGCCCAGCCAACCGCACCGCGGCCAGCTACACCATCCCCCATGAAGCATCTCAGTGCACACCCCCGATCGCGGATGCCAGAATCGTGTCGACGATAGCTCTCACCCCTGGACACCCATGACGACGCCACCACCGACAGGCCCAGCACGGCCGGCCAGGTCAGCCGCGCTGCCGCCGCCCCGCGATCCGGCCGGGCCGTACCGGGTGTGCCTGGTTTGCCTGGGGAATATCTGCCGCTCTCCGATGGCCGAGGCGGTGCTCAGGGCCGAACTCGACCGGGCCGGGCTGAGTGGTGCGGTCGTCGTGGACAGCGCGGGGACGGGGGATTGGCACATCGGCAGCCGGATGGATCCGCGCGCCCGGGTGGAGCTTGGCCGCCGAGGCTACGATGGGGCGTCGCATGTGGCCAGGCAGATTCAGCCGGACTGGCTGGCCGAACGTGATCTTATTTTGGCCATGGATAGGCAGAATCTCGCGGCGCTTCGCCGCATGGCCACGCCGGGTGATCGCGACCGGATCAGGCTTTTGCGCTCATTCGATTTTGCCTCGCCGCAGGATGCCGAAGTCCCCGATCCATATTATGGTGACGGCGAGTCCTTCGGCCCGGTACTCGATTTTATCGAGGCTGCTGCGCGCGGTCTGGCCAAGGCGATTCTTGCTGATTTTACATGACCCTCGCGGACAGGATAGCCCAGCTCACCGGGTCATCGGTGACCGCTCTTGAGGTTATCGGTGGCCAGCATTCGTGGCGGCATTATCGCGCCTGCTTGGCGGACGGCCGTTATATTTTTGCAAAGGCTGCCGAACGGATGCCTGGTGAGCTCATCGAC
The DNA here is from genome assembly GCA_035308365.1 of Streptosporangiaceae bacterium. Lineage (GTDB taxonomy): Bacteria > Actinomycetota > Actinomycetes > Streptosporangiales > Streptosporangiaceae > PALSA-505. Next base: position 68,412 of record DATGGU010000105.1, on the reverse strand, counting down.
TCTGAATCTCAGTCTTTGCGATGGCTGGCCGAGCCTGGCGTGATTCCCGTTCCCGATGTTATCGGCTGCGATGAAAATACCTTGATTTTGTCGTGGGTACCGCCCGGCCGCGCTGACGCGGCCGCAGCCGAACGGTTCGGGCGGGACCTGGCCGCCTTGCACGCGTCGGGGGCTGACTGCTTCGGCGCGCCGTGGCCGGGGTTCATCGCCAGTTTGCCGCTGGACAATACACCGGCCGGCGGGCCCGGGGGCTGGCCGGAATGGTACGCGAGGCGCCGCCTGCTTCCGTTCCTGCGCCGGGCGGCCGATGCTGGCACGCTGAGCCGGGCCGACGTCAGGCTGGTCGAGTCGGTGATCAGCCGGATCGGGGAACTGGCCGGCCCGGCCGAACCGCCCAGCCGGATCCATGGTGACTGCTGGTCGGGCAACGTACTGTGGTCGGCGGGCAGAGGGTGGCTGATCGACCCGGCGGCGCACGGCGGGCACCGGGAGACCGATCTGGCCATGCTGGCCTTGTTCGGCGCCCCGTACCTGGAGCGTATTGCCGCGGCCTACAACGAGGCGGCACCGCTGGCCGAGGGGTGGAAATCCAGGCTCGCCCTGCATCAGTTGCACCCACTGCTCGTGCACGTGTGCCTGTTCGGCGCGGGATACGCCGGATCGGTGCGTGAGGCGGCCCGCGCGGCGCTCGCCGCCTGAATCGGCCGCCGGTCAGGAGAACGGGTGCCAGGGGTGCCGTTCGATGATGTCCGGCTGCTGGCCGGACGCGCCCGGGCGGTCGGCAGCCGGCCAGATGCTCTCTCCGGCCGCCGGCGGGCCGTTCTCTCCTGGCGCCGCCATGAACTGGGCTGGGCCGCTGGGCTGTCCGGCTTGGGCCCGGCCAGTCTGCCAGCTGTGGGCCCGCTGATCCTCGTCCAAGGGGCCTTCGGGTTCCTCCGCGCCATCTGCCTGCGCCTCGGGAGCCAGCGGCAGGGTCACCCGGAAGGTGGCGCCCCGGCCGGGTGCGGTGTCCACGAAGACCGTGCCGCCGTGGGCGCTGACGAGGGCGGACACGATGGCGAGCCCAAGGCCCGTCCCACCGGTTGCCCTGTTCCGCGCCGCGTCGGCCCGGTAGAACCGCTCGAAGACATGCCGCGCCTGGTCCGTGGACATCCCCGGCCCGTGATCGACGACCTCGAAGATGACCGCGGGAATCAGCTGGTCGGCGGGGCCGCCGATCGTCGCCGGGCCCCAGCCTTGCAGCGTGCCCGATCGCACATGTACCTCGATTTGTGTCCCGTCCGGGGTGTGATTGAGCGCATTGCTCATCAGGTTGCCGACCACCTGGCGGAGCCTGGCTTCGTCGCCCATCACCAGGAAGGCGGTGCCGTGCCCCACAGTCAGTCCTATCTCCCGGTTCGGCGCGATCATCCGGGCATCCTGCACCGCGTCGGCGGCCAGCGCCAGCAGGTCCACCGGGCGCCGTTCGAGCGGGCGCTGCTGGTCGATCCTGGCCAGCAGCAGCAGGTCCTCGACCAGCCCGCCCATCCGGGTGGCTTCGTTCTCGACCCGGTTCATGATCCGGTCGAGTTCCCCGGAGGTGAGCTCGCCCTCGCCGTTCACGGTGAGGCCGCCACGCTGCCGGTAGTACTCGGCGAAGCCCTTGATGGCGGTCAGCGGCGTGCGAAGCTCGTGGCTGGCGTCCGCGGCGAACTGCCGCATCCGCGCCTCGGACTGGCGGGCCATCGCCTCGGACTGGGCCTGCGCCCGGAAGGCGGTCTCGATCTGGGCGAGCATGACGTTGAGCGACCGGCCCAGGCTGCCCACCTCGGTGTTCGGGTCACGTTCGGTGACACGGCGGGTCAGGTCTCCGGCTGCGATCTCCCCGGCCGTCTGCTCGATCTCGGCGAGCGGCTGCAGGCTGGCCCGCACCACGGCAACGCCGACGACGGCCAGGCCGAGCACGACGATCGCGCCGACGATCAGGTCGATGCTGACCAGCCGCCCGATGGTCTGATTGAGGTTGCCCAGGTCCTCACCCGCGACCAGGGTGCCGGTGACCGGGCCGTTGAAGGTCTGGAAGGTCTCCTGGCTGGTGATCACCCGCCAGTTTCCGCCGCCGAAGGTGGCGGGCAGCGTCACCAACTGCCCGGAGTGGCTTTTCAGCCAGCTTTGGCTGGTGGGGATGCTGGGCACGGGCGCGGTGTTACCTGACGCGGACTGGCATCCGGTCATCGTCTCGCCGGACGGCACGAAGGCCTCTACGAACGGCCCAGGGCAGTTGACGGAGCCGTTGGGGATGATCGCACCGTTCTTCGCCAGCGACGCGTAGGCGTCGTGCAGAAGCGACGTGACCTGCTGGTCCGCGTTCGAATGCAGGTAGCCCCGGAACTCGAAGGCGCCTGCCACGGTGATGCTGATGAGTGCGGCGATCACCAGCGCGAGCAGCGCGGCGACCAGCTTGACACGCAGCGGCGTCCGGGCGGACAACTCGGTCACGGACCGCCACGGGCTTCGCCCCGGCTGACCGGGCGGGGCCGTCGCGGTGGTCGAAGGGGCGGCCATGGCTGGCACCTAGGACGGGAGCCTGAGCACGTACCCGACACCCCGGAGGGTGTGAATCAGCCGCGGCTCGACCGTATCGATCTTGCGCCGGAGCACCGAGACGTAGGACTCCACGATCCCGGTGTCACCCCTGAAGTCGTAGTCCCACACGTGATCGAGGATCTGCATCTTGGACAGCACCCGGTTCGCGTTGCCCATGAAGTACCTGAGCAGCTTGAACTCGGTGGGGGAGAGCTGTATCTGGTTGCCGCTCCGCCACACCTCGTGGCTGTCCTCGTCGAGCTCCAGGTCGGCGAACTTCAGCCGTGGGGTGACCTCGGCGCCGTCGCCCCTGGTGCGCCGCAGCACCGCCCGGATCCTCGCGATGACCTCTTCCAGACTGAACGGCTTGGTCACATAGTCGTCGCCACCCAGGGTGAGGCCGCGAATCTTGTCCTCGGTGGCATCCCGCGCGGTCAGGAAGACGACCGGGATACGCGCGCCGCCGCCGCGCAGCCGCCGGACCACGTCGAAGCCATCCATGTCGGGCAGCATGACGTCCAGCACGATGAGATCCGGCCGGTGCCGCTGCGCGGCCTGGACCGCCTCGCCGCCGGCAGCGGCCGTGACCACGTCGAATCCCGCGTAGCGCAGGCTCGCCGAAAGCAGTTCAAGGATGTTCGGTTCGTCCTCGACGACCAGCAGCCGGGCATCCGCCTGACGCTGCCCGTCACTACTGGCTGCAGTCATGTTGGATAGTTTGACCGGTGACCCTGAGTGTTCCCTGAAAGCGGCCTGAAGAATTCAGGCGGATAGCTCGCGTGACTGCTGGCAAGGTAATGCAGGTCAGCGGCCGATCACGGGCTAACGACGCGGTGACTACCGTTGAGTACCGTCACCGGTGCTAAGCCAGTAGTCGATCGCAGCCCGTCTGGAGCCGACGCCGAGCTTCGCGTAGATCCGGTTGACGTGATTCTTCACCGTCTTCTCCGCGACGGTGAGCGCGGTCGCGATCTGGCCGTTGGAATGCCCCTCGGCAATGAGCGCCATGATCTGCGCCTCCCTGGACGAGAGGCTGAGCGCGGACGGGTTGCGGGGGATGCTGTCGGTGCTCATACGACCTCCGGGTAGCCCCCGTAACGGATCGTGGTGACACGCATGATACCCAATAAGTCCGGAAGAGCCTATGAGCACGAAATGGGCAGTCTGCGGCAATCTGCTCCGGCTCCCGCGCCGGTTCACCTGGGACGTGTGGTGCCGAAAGAGACCACTGTGACAGATTGTTTGTGCACAGCGAACCATAGATCACCCAGAGTTCTCACCCCCGGAGGCGAGCCCGTCCAGCGGATCCCGCCTTTCAAGCGTGGCTCAGGCGGCCTGGCGGGAGAGCTTGGAGCCGGTCAGCAGGCGCTTGGGTATCGCGCGGTCGGCGCCCAGGTCGCTGAACAGTTCACTGGCCTGGGTGTGATCCCAGAGCACGGCGTCCCCGGCGTTGGCCGTAGCGTAGTTGGCGTTTGCGATCGGCACGGTGGTCGTCTCCGGGCTGCGCAGTGCGAAGGCCGCCTCGATGAGCTGGTAGAGCTGTGTGCCCTGGTCGACGGTCAGCGTGCTTGCGGTCCCGAACGCCGCCGGGATGGCGGAGAACGGGTTCAGGAACGTGCCGGGGCTGGTCAGCTTCGACAGCAGGGACTTGAGGAACAGCCGCTGGTCCTGGATCCGCTGCAGGTCCTGGTTGGCGAAGTTATGCCGGTCCCGCACGTAGCTGAGCGCCTCGCCGCCGCTGAGCGTATGGCAGCCCGCCTTCAGGTTCAGCCCCGACGCCCGGTCCCTGAGCGGCCCCGGCAGGCACATGCTCACCCCGCCGATGTCGTTTACCACGTTGACGAAGCCACCGAAGCCGATCTCCATGAAGTGGTCGATGCGCAGGCCGGTAGCGTTCTGCACGGTTTCCGCCAGCAGCTTGGGCCCGCCGAACGAGAAGGCGGCATTGATCTTGTTACTGCCGTATCCCGGGATCGCCACGTAGGAGTCGCGCGGGATGCTGACCAGCACGTCCGGCGTCCCGTTCGACGAGATGTGCAACAACATGATCGTGTCGGAACGGCTGCCACTGATGTCCCGCCCGGTGGAGTACTTCCGCTCATCCGCCCGGGTCAGCCCCTGCCGGCTGTCCGAACCCGCGATCAGCCAGTTCGTCCCCGCCGAGGCGGCCGGCCTGTTCGGGTAGTCGACCAGGATGCTGGACCGGGTCAGCTTGGAGTTCAGGTAGAAGTACAGTCCCACCGAGACGAGCAAAATGAGCACGATCAGCCCGGCGATCAGCTTGACCCACCGGCCCGGCCGGCGCCAGCCACTCCGGCCAGACCGGCGTCCGGTCCGCGGTGGCGGCTGCTGCGGCCAGGTGCTTGGCGGCGGCATCTGATCCGGCTGAGCGCCCCATGCCGGGTCACCGCTCATGGCCCGCCCCCCGGACGGAAGCCGTACCGTGGGATCGGATGATCCCGTAACGGAGGGATATTCATCCTTTGACGACGCACGCCTGGCCTCGTCGCGGTACCAGCCCTCTGGCGGCCAGTCGCTCATTTGTGGTTCCTCCACCAGGTGATCACACGCTCGCGGGTGACGGAAGATCGGGGACACCAGCGGCCCCCGCCCACGCGGCCATAACCGCGCCTGCCCGGCACCCCGCAGCCCCATTGTGCTACCAGCTCCGCAGTGAATAATGCATCCCGCGCCCAGATCCAGAAACCTGGTAGTCACAATCAGCGTTCCTCCAGCTACGTGAGGTGAACCACGTGTTTCGCCCCTGGCGGCTGGCCGGCGGTTAGTGCAGGGTGATCAGATGCGGCTTCTGCTCATCGGCGCTCCCGGCGCGGGCAAGGGAACGCAGGCCACCCTGCTCGCCGAACGCTTCGGCATCGCGCATATCTCCAGCGGCGATCTGCTTCGCCAGAACGTCAAGGACCAGACACCGCTCGGCCGGACGGTACAGTCCTACGTCAACAGGGGCGACCTGGTCCCCGACGAGGTTGTCCAGGCCATCCTGCTCAAGCCGGTCCTGGCCGCGACCAACGGCTACGTCCTCGACGGCTTCCCCCGAACGGTCAAGCAAGCGAAAGCCTCCTACGCCATCGTCCAGCCGCTGGGCGCCGAAGTCCAAGCCGCCATCCACCTCAACGTCCCCCGCGAAGAACTGATCCGCCGCCTCCTGGCCCGTGGCCGGGGTTGCGAAGACGCCCAGTCCATCATCGAACACCGCCTCGACGTCTACCGGGAGAAAACGGTCCCCCTCCTGGAGTACTACGCCGGCCGCGAATGGATGTTCAGCGTAGACGGCACCCGCCCACCTCAAGCAGTCCACGAAGACATAGTCACCCGCATCCAGAAACTAGCCGACCTGGCCGCGTCCCTTTGACCCCAGGAGGCTGGCCCTCAGGGGTGCTTGTAGATGTGGTGATCACCGATGCGGCGCCACACCAGAAGCGGATCGCCATCATCGGTCTTGTCGAGATGAAAGGTTGCCCGGCCGTCAGGTGAGGCGAAGTTCCAGGTCAGTGAGTAGATTTCGGTATTGCTCAACCTGTGGATCCGCAACCGCTTGGGCCATGGTGGCGTACCGCTGAACGATCCCGCCTCAATGGCTGGAAGAAAGTAATCCCGCAGCATCTGCTGAAACAGGCGCTGATGGTCGGACGGAAGCCGCCGGAAGTCGTTCCTGAACGACTCCAGCGAGCGATACTTCATTCGCTCGTCTCAGTGGCCAGCGACGCAAGGTCGGCGAGGAAGGACTCGGCGTCATCGAATGTGCGATACCGGCCGGCCTTCAGGTCTTCTTCCGCCTCCCGCTCAGCCACCTGGTGCTCTTCAGTCCAGAACCACATCTCGTCCACCGGTACCGGCAAAGTGGGCCGCAGCTCGATCACCCCGTCCTCCCGCTCGATGATCTCCAGTTGCGCCCCCGGCTCGTCCAGCCGGTACTTACGCCGCAACTCGGCAGGAAGCGCGACCGTTCCGCGCCCTTGAACAGCGGCATACCCGTGATAACTCATAGGGCCACTATGGCGTAATGCCGCATTACGGTCAAGCAGCAATGACGCTAACGCAATCACCGGCCGCCCACCGGAACACCCCGCAAACGCAAAAACCCCGAACCCTGACGTGGGTTCGGGGTCATTCCGATGTCTTGCGACATCACAGGGGGTGAGCGATGGGATTCGAACCCACGACATCCAGGACCACAACCTGGCGCTCTAACCAACTGAGCTACGCCCACCAAGGTGCCGGGCGATCAAACCGATCGCGTTCGGCCTCCTGAAGTGTAGCGGCACTGAGTCACAGGTCCGAACCGGATTCCTCAGCCGCGTCCCCTGGGGGGCCGGGCCGGACAGAATGGCGGGCGCCGATCGCCCTGGCCGTCACCGAGTCCGGGCCGGGCTGCGGCACGAAGATCGCCTCGCGGTAGTAACGAAGCTCACGCACCGAGTCGTTGATGTCGGCCAGGGCCCGGTGGCCGCCGCGCTTCGGCGGGCTGGCGAAGTAGGCGCGTGGGTACCAGCGCCTGGCCAGTTCCTTGATACTCGACACGTCGACCATTCGGTAGTGCAGGAATGCGTCGAGCTCGGGCATGTCGCGGGCCAGGAAGGACCGGTCGGTGGCGATGGAGTTGCCGCAGAGCGGTACCTTGCGTGGCTCCTTCACGTGGAGTTGCACATAGCTGAGTACCAGCTCGTGCGCCTCGGCGAGGGCGATGCCGTTGGGCAGGTCGGCCAGCAGGCCGGATGTTGTGTGCATCTCCCGCACGACGTCGGCCATCTGGTCCAGAGCTTCGGGTGGTGGTTTGATGACGGCCGCCACACCGCCGTCGAGCACGTTCAGCTCGCCATCGGTCACCAGGCAGGCGATCTCGATCAGAGCGTCACGCTCAAGGTCGAGACCGGTCATCTCACAGTCGATCCAGACGAGCCGGTCGGTCATCTCCCCAGCCTAGAGGCAAAGTGGACCGCTAACGGTCCGGGCAAGAAAAGGAATTACCGATCCGACAGGGTGCCGCCGAGCTGGAGGATGTGCTCGGGGATGCCGATGCCCAACGGTAGCTGCGAATCGGGCTCGGGCTCGCCGAACTCCAGCCGGGTGGGCACGACACCGGCCCAAACGTCCAGGTCATAGTCTTCCGGCTCGTCCGACGCGGGGCCGGTGCGGATCTTGACCGAGGCCTCGGCCAGCGGCATCGCCAGCACGGCGGTGGCGGCCAGTTCCTTGCGGCTGGGGGAGCGGGAAGCGTCCCAACGGCCGGGGATCATGTTGTCCACGATGGTCCGCAGGGCGGCCATCCGCTCCTGTTCGTCGTGGATGAGGCGGGCCGTGCCGAACACCATCGCGCTACGGTAGTTCATTGAGTGGTGAAATACCGAACGGGCGCAGACCAGGCCGTCCAGGTGGGTCACCGTCACGCAGGCGGGCTGGCCGTCGGCGGCGAGCAGGCTCCGGTTCGCGGTCGAGCCGTGCAGGTACAGGCTGTCTTCGATTCTGCCGTACGCGGTGGGGATCACCCGTGGCGCGCCGTCGTGGATGACGCCGAGGTGGCACAGGAAGCCGGCGTCGAGCACGGCATACAGGTCGGCGCGGTCGGTCCGGCCGCGCTCGGACAGGCGGCGGAGCTTCGTGCGCGAAGTGGCGGACAGCGGCGTTTCGGTGCTCATGATCACGACGGTATGGTGCAAGTGGACTCTCAGCAAGAGCCACTTCGGCGGGAAAAAGGGTGACCACTTGTCCAAGGTGACTGTCGAGCCGCCGCTGACTCTCGACCGCAGCGGCCGGGTTCCACTCGCCGTCCAGATCACCGGGCAGCTTCGCGCCGCCGTCTCCGGAAACCGGCTGCGGGCGGGGGAGCGGCTGCCGTCATCCCGGGCGCTGGCCGCCTCGCTCGGCGTCAGCAGGACCGTCGTGACCAATGCCTACCTGCAGCTGTTCGCCGAGGGCTGGCTGGAGGGACGGCACGGCTCAGGCACCTACGTGGCCCAGGGCGCGGCCAGCGGTCAGGCCCCGCCACCCCCCATCGAAGCACGGTCAGCCGAACCACTGCCCAGCGCCGCTGTCATCCAGCCCGCACCAGCCCCGCCCGGCCAGGCATTGATCCCCATGCTGCCCGGCATCCCCTGGGTGGCCGGGATCGACCAGGCCGCATGGCGCCGAGCCTGGCGGCGGGCCGGCCTCACCTCCGCCGCCCGCTGGCCGGATCCCCGTGGCCTGCCAGCCCTGCGCGCCGCGCTCTGTGGCTACCTCCGCCGCAGCCGCGGCCTCGCCTGCACCCCCGGCCACGTTCTTATCACCCGGGGAGTCGCCAACGGCCTGTCCCTGCTGGCCGCCGCGGTACTCCGTCCCGGCGACCGGGCCGGCGTCGAGGAACCCGGGTACCCGGTCGGCCGCTCCATCCTGTCCGCGCGCGGCGCGACCGTAGTTCCGTCCCCGGTGGACTCGCACGGCCTGGTGACCGGCGCCCTCCCCGGTAATCTGCGCCTGGTCTACACGACCCCGGCCCACCAGTACCCGCTCGGTGGCCGGCTTCCCGTGCCCCGCCGCCAGGCGCTGACCGCCTGGGCCCGGGCCACCGGGGCACTGATCGTCGAGGACGACTACGACAGCGAGTTCCGTTACGACGTGGCCCCGCTGCCCGCGCTCTACGGCCTGGACCCGGACGTGGTGGCCTACCTGGGCACGACGGCGAAGACGCTGACCCCCACCTTCGGCGTGGGCTGGCTGGTCGCCCGGCCGGACCTGGTGACCGAGCTGGCCGGCCTGCGGGAGACCCTGGGTGACCGGACCGACGAGGCGGCCCAGTATGCCATGACCGAACTGATCGAATCCGGCGACCTCGACCGGCACATCAGGCGGATGCGCCGCGAGTACGCCCGGCGCCGGAACGCGATCGTGACCATCCTGGGCGATCCCACGCTGCCCGCCAGGCTGCGCGGCGACACGGCAGGCTTGCACGTCGTGCTCGAACTGCGGCAGGGCCGCGAGGACGACGTGGCGGCGGCCATCCTGGAACGAGGCGTGGCGGTGCACACGCTGCGCCGCTACTTCGCCGGGCCGCAGGACGTGCAGGGCCTGGTGCTCGGCTACGGCGGGCTCACGGTCGCGCAGGTCACCGCCGCCGCCAGCACGCTCCGCGACATCCTGCTGGACCAGGCCCAGCCGAACTGACCGGCTCAGCCCGCCTTGGCCAGCGCGGCGGCATCCTCGTCGGCCAGCATGTTGCCCATCCTGCTCACCGGCACCGGATGCTGTCCCAAATGCGCCCCGCGGCCCAGCGGTACGTTGGCCGTGCGCTTCACCGGCACACCGGTCAGCAGCTCCACGTCGATGGCTCCGGGCCCGGCGGCGGCGCAGCCCGGCACCTGGGAGGCGCCGAAATGACCGCCGCACGCCCACAGCTTGCGGCTGCGCGGAACGGTGTGTGCCTTGGCGAACGCGGCGGGGCGCCCGGCGGGCCAGCGCCGGGCTATCGACCACGAGTCAAGCCAGTCCAGGATCGGGCCCGCCCCGGTGACCGGCCCGGATGTGAACGGCTCCCATCCGAAGGCGACCACGCCCACCTGGACGCACAGCCTGCCCTGGGTGTGAACATCGGGTATGTCTTCGCTCGGCTCCACGATCAGTGCCGAACCCTCATCGGCGACCGGCCGCTCTCGATCGAGCTCACTGGCGGGGATGAGCGCACAGCCAGCCCGGACGATGGGAAGGATCTGCACGGTCTCCCCGGTGACGGGGTTCCACACCAGATGCGGGGGTCTGCCGAGCTTGATGAACCGCTGCGCCGCCGAATACGCGGAAATCACGTGGGGGTCCAGGCCCAGGGTCATCCAGACCACCCGGGGCGCGCCACCCTTCATCTGCCCGCCATCAGCCGATGCCCGAGCGTATCCGGCAGTTGGCATCCACGCGTCACACACGGCACTCCCTCGCAGCGGTCTAGACCTTCGGCCACTTCCCCTCTTCACCTGACTACGTCAGACCAGCGCATTAGTAAATAGGTGCGGCTGCTGTTCTTGCTCAGAGGCTGGTATTCCTGTTGAGCTAGGGCGGCGCAAGCCTGCGGCCAGCACATGGAGGGAGCACGATGAGTGACGACGGCGCGGTTCCAGGAATCGAGAGCATCCCCCGGCTGGCCCGGTGGCTGAGCGCGAACGGTATCCCTGAGGCCGAACGCCTGCCGTCAATCGAGCTGATCCTCGGTGGCCGGTCCAACCTGACCTACCGGCTCGCCTTCCCCACCGGTGACGGTCCTGCCCGGTTCGTGCTGCGCCGGCCACCGCTCGGCCACGTCCTGCCCACCGCACACGACATGAGCCGGGAGTACCGGCTGATCTCCGCGCTGCACGGCACGGATGTCCCGGTCGCCAGGCCGGTCGCCTTCTGCTCTGACCTCGAGGTCATCGGCGCGCCGTTCTATGTGATGGAACACGTGGACGGCCTGGTGCTGCGGACCAAGGACCAGGCGGCGCTGGTGACCACCGACCAGGCCCGCGGCATCTCGCAGCGGCTGGCCGAGATGCTCGCCGCGATCCACCAGCTCGACGTGACCGCCGTCGGCCTGGCCGGCTTCGGCCGCCCCGCCGGGTACATGCAGCGCCAGTTCGCCCGCTGGCAGCGGCAGTGGGATCTCTCCGTGTCCCGTGACGTGCCGGGCTACGCCGAGCTGGTGGCCAGGCTGGCGGCGGGCCTGCCCGAGCATGGCGAGGGCACGCTGGTGCACGGCGACTTCCGGGTGGACAACGTGCTCATCGCCGTCGGGGCAGACCCCCGGATCGCGGCGGTGGTCGACTGGGAGATGGCCACACTCGGCGATCCGCTCGCCGATCTCGGCCTCACGCTCGTCTACTGGGCCGACCCGGCCGACAAGGAGTGGACCGAACTGGAGGTGGGCGCGAACGTCACCTCCGAGCCCGGCTTCCTGACCCGTGAGGAGTTCGCGGCCGCCTACACCGCCCGCAGCGGGCGTGACATCTCCGGGATCGGCTACTACATGGCGTTCGGCTGCTTCAAGCTGGCGGTCGTCCTGGAAGGCATCAATGCCAGGTTCCTGCAGAACAAGACCGTGGGCGAGGGCTTCGACCGGGAGGGCAGGGCCGTCCCCATCCTGATCCAGCGCGCCCACCGCCTGCTCGACTCAAGCCCGCTGTGACTGCCCAAAAAATAGTGAGGCCCGGCGCCCCGCTCTCGCCGGACCTCACGTCTATCTCCCGCCCACCGCCGGGCGAAGCCCGGCACCGGGGGGTCCGGGGGGTCGTCCCCCCGGGCAAACACTGCGGGCAATGGCGCAGGTGGAGCGAAGCCCACCAAGCAGCATCGGCCGCCTCGTTCCTGAGGCCCGGCGCCCCGCTCTCGCCGGGCCTCAAGTCTTCTGATGAGGCCCGGCGCCCCGCTCTCGCCGGGCCTCACATGTTGAGGACGCGTATCCGCGACGGGGGGTTCACATGAATCTTGAAAAATTCTCGCCCGTCCGCAGCCGTCGGCAACGGCCCTGGTCACAGGCCAGCACGCGGCCACGCAATGCCGTAATTGCGACGTAACTGAGAAGGAGGACACTGGGCAGGTGGCGAGGATCATCCGGGTGCACGACCGCGATGACCCTCGGCTGGCCGAGTATGTGCGGCTGACCGACATGAACCTGCGCAAGAGCCTGGAAGCTGCCAACGGGCTGTTCGTCGCTGAGGGGGAGAAGGTCATCCGCCGCGCATTGTCCGCCGGTTTCCCGTTGAGATCCATTTTGATTACTGAACGGAGGCTGTCTGGCCTCACCGGTCTGCTGGACGCCACCGAGGGCGATGCATACATCGTCCCCGGCCAGGTCGCCGAGCAGCTCACCGGATTCCCGGTGCACCGCGGTGTGCTCGCCTCGATGACCAGACTGCCCGGCCGGGACCCCGGCGGGCTGCTAGCCGCCGCCCACCGGATCCTGGTGCTCGAAGACATTGTTGATCATGGAAACGTCGGCGGGCTGTTCCGCTGCGCGGCCGCCCTTGGCGTGGATGCCGTGATCTTGTCTCCCCGGTGCGCTGACCCGCTCTACCGCCGCGCCGTCAAGGTCTCCATGGGTGCCGTGTTCGCCATCCCGTATGCGCGCATGACGGACTGGTACGGCGGACTGGCCGGGATACGGGCTGCAGGCTTCCGGCTCCTGGCCCTGACCCCCGACCAGTCGGCCACGCCGATCGGCAAGGTCGCGATGGGGGACCGGGTGGCTTTGATGCTGGGCACCGAGGGCGACGGGCTGTCGTCCCGGTGGCTGCACGAGGCCGACGAGGCTGTCTGCATCCCGATGCACGGCGGGGCGATGGCCGCGGGCGTCGACTCGCTCAATGTGGTCGCCGCTGCCGCTGTCGCCTGCTATTCCCTGCTGCGATGAAGCCGGCGGGAGAAAACGACCTGCCTGCTTGCTGTACGCTGACCTTGCCCGATCGCTCACGCGGGCCTTCCGGGCCCGCACTCGCGATGCGGTTGTGCATGACGCTCAAGGCGCGACCCAAGGAGGTGAGACCCGTTACCGCGATAACAGGCCGGGTGCTCCCACCGCGCGGCCGCGCCGCTGCGCGCGCATAGCCGGGCAGGGAGCCCCACCGGGTATCCCGAAAGGCTCCTATGTCAGCTACTGCGGCGTTTCCTTCCCTCTCCCTCATCGCCACCCGGCTCCGCGCCTGCGGCTGTGTCTTCGCCGAGGACGAGGCACGGCTGCTCATCTCCGCGGCACGCACCCCCGCCGACCTCGCCGCCATGGTGGACCGGCGCGCCGCCGGGCTGCCACTGGAACAGGTTCTGGGCTGGGCCGAGTTCTGCGGCCTGCGGATCGCGGTGGACCCGGGGGTTTTCGTCCCCCGGCGCCGTACCGAATTCCTCGTGTACCAGGCGGTCACCCGGGCCAGCCAGGCCGTCCAGCCCGTTGCTCATGCCAGCGATGATCAGACCTTTACCCCAGAAAGGCCGCTGGTCGTGGTCGACCTGTGCTGTGGCTCGGGGGCGGTGGGTGCCGCGCTGGCCGCGGCCTTCGGCCGGGTCGAACTGCACGCCGTCGAGCTGGACCCGGCTGCCGTGCGGTGCGCGCGCCGCAATGTCGCCGCCGGTGCCACCGTTTACGAGGGCGACCTCTACCAGCCGCTTCCGGCCAGCCTGCGCGGCCGCGTGGACATCCTGGTCGCCAACGCTCCCTATGTGCCAACCGGGGAGGTCGCGCTGCTGCCCGCCGAGGCCCGGGTGCACGAGCCGCTGCTCGCACTCGACGGCGGCAACGATGGGCTCAGCATCCTGCGGCGGGTGATCGCGGAGGCGCCGCAATGGCTGGCTCCGGGTGGTTGCCTGCTGGTGGAGGCCACGCAGCGGCAGTGGCCACGGCTCGCCAAGGCGCTTACCCGGGCCGGGCTCACCCCGCGGCTGGCCACCTGTGACGAATTGAATGCCACCGCCGTTCTAGGTATCAAGCCGTCATGTAACCTTGTGGGGTCCGGCCCTGTCAGGTGACGATGCGTGCTACGTTGCTCACCCGTGCGGCAACAGAGCCCAGACGACCTTGCCCCCCTCGTCGAGGAGATGCCAGCCCCACCGGCTGCAGCAGGACTCGATGACTTGCAGGCCTCGCCCGCTGTCATCGGCCGGGCCGGCCTGCCGGCGCAGCGGGATGTCGCGGCCGGGGTCGGTGACCATGCACATCAGGTACGGCGGCTGAGCCAGCAACCTGAGCTTGATCACCGTCCCGCCCGGTGCGGCGTGCTGCAGCGCATTGGTGACCAGTTCGGAGACCACCAGAACCGCGTCGTCGGTCAGTTCCTGCAGGCCCCAGCCATCCAGCGTGTAACGGGTGAAGTCCCTGGCGGTCCCGACAGCCTCCGGCCGCGCGGCCAGGTCGCGGCTGGCAGCGGGCTGACCTGCGGCGGGGTACTCGCGTGGGGGCCACAGCGGCTGCTGGTACACCCTGGTCTGCGAGGCGACCGCGCCTGTCAGCAGGCAATCGCGACGTGCCCTCCGTGCTTCGGTCCCGGTTCCAGTGGATGCCCGGTGTGCGGTCATCGGGTTCCCCAGCTGAGAAGTATCGCTCTGCCGTTGCTCGTGCACTCTAGGGCACAAGGGATATCATTGCGGAAGTGTGTTGCATGTGCAAGGCAAGATGCACGTGCAAAAGAAATGTGCATACACCACCAGCCGCGTGGCGTGTGCAACCGCTTTGAGGCAACCGGGGCATGGGCAGCGCTACACGCGTGCCCACGGTGTACCGACGAGCAGGGGGGTTGACGTGGTCACAGTCCAGCCGGGCAGCGGCCCGACGGTCCTGCGCATCCTCCTGGGCTCCCAGTTGCGCAACCTCAGGGAGAGCAGGGGTATCTCCCGCGAGGATGCCGGCTACACGATCCGTGCGTCCGGATCCAAGATCAGCCGGATGGAGCTCGGCCGGGTCAGCTTCAAGGAGCGCGACATCACCGACCTGCTCACCCTCTACGGCGTGGACGACCCCGGCGAACGGGCCGCACTGGTGGACCTGGCCCGGCAGGCCAACTCGCCGGGCTGGTGGCACAAGTACAGCGACGTGCTGCCCGACTGGTTCCACGTCTATGTGGGCCTGGAGGAGGCGGCATCGCTCATCCGCGTCTACGAGCTTCAGTTCGTGCCCGGGCTGCTGCAGACCACCGACTACTGCCGGGCGGTCGTCGAGCTCGGCCAGCGTGGCGCCACCAGAGAAGAGATCGGGCACCGGGTCAGCCTCCGGATGGAACGGCAGAAGCTGCTGTCGCGGCCCAACCCGCCCCACCTGTGGGCGATCGTGGACGAAGCGGTGCTGCGCCGCCCGATCGGCGGCGTCGAAGTAATGCGTGGCCAGCTTGAACGTCTGATCGTAGTGGCCAAGGAGCCGCACATCACCCTGCAGGTGATGCCGTTCCGGGCTGGCGGCCACGCGGCCGAGTCGGGACCGTTCACCCTGATGCGGTTCCCCGAGTTCGACCTGCCCGACGTGGTCTACATCGAGCAGCTCACCAGCGCTGTTTACCTGGACAAGCGCGAAGACGTCGAGCGGTACACAGAAGTCATGGAGCGGCTGAGCGTGGAAAGTGACCCACCCGAACGCACGCCTGACATCCTGAGCCGGATTCTCAAAGAGATTGGGTGACAATGCACTCACATGACGAGGGCCCCGCGGTCAAGCTGACGATGCCTGACCGGCCGTCCCCCAAGCCGGCGGCGCCGGCCCCCGCCCCGGCCAAGCTCGCCGGGGTCTGCTGGCAGAAGAGCCGCCACAGCAACTCCCAGGGTGCCTGCGTCGAACTGGCCGGGCTGCCCGGCGGCGACATCGCGATCCGTAATTCCCGTGACCCCGGCGGGGCCGTGCTGTTCTACACGAAAGCCGAGATCCGAGCCCTCATCGAGGGCGTCAAAGAGGGCGACTTCGACAATCTCCTCCGGTGAGAAGCCGCCCTGCGGACCCGGTAAAACGGGTCCCCCCGGCCGCCGCGCTTGCCTGGGGCGCGGCGGCCGGTCCCTTTTCCGGCCCAATCTCCGCCGCTCTCCCTGCGCCAAGACCGTCATACGAACGTAAATTTCATAATCCGGTACAAAGCATCACAGTATAGTCGTTTACTTTCAGCTACTAGCGCATAGATGTAACTATGCGCCATCATATGGGCGTTCGGCTCTCTACTTTTCCTCTGTCCCCCCTGGAGGACCCCGTGTCCGTATCCGAACGACCCCGCAAACCGGCGCTACAGCGCCGTACCGCCGCCGTGGCCGCCACACTCGCGCTGGCCAGTGGCACGCTGGCGCTGGGCGCCACCGCCGCCTCCGCCTCGGTTTCCGCTCCTGCCTCCGGTTCGGCCGCGGTCTCGCACGCCAACGGCGTGTGGGCCATGACCGTGACCGGCCGCAAGGTCTGGGTGCCCAAGCCGACGTTCGTCCACACTCCGGTCCACCCGGAGAAGATCACCCACCCGCTCCTGGACAACATGGGCACGATCGGCGCCGCGCACCTCAAGACCGGCCACCCGGTCCTGCCCCACGCTGCCATCACGTCCGGCATCGACATCAGCGCCTACCAGGGCAACATCAACTGGGCGAATGTCGCTCCCTACGTCGGCTTCGTCTACGCCAAGGCGACCGAGGGCACCTACTACACGAACCCGGACTTCTACAACCAGTACGAAGGCCCCTACAACTACGGCGTGATCCGCGGTGCCTATCATTTCGCGAACCCGTCCAACTCACAGGGCAACACTCAGGCCGACTACTTCTCCAGCCACGGCGGCGGCTGGTCAGGCGACGGCCTGACGCTGCCCGGCGCACTCGACATCGAGTACAACCCGTACGGCTCGGAGTGCTACGGGCTGACCCAGTCGCAGATGGTGAACTGGATCTGGAACTTCGTCAACGAGTACGCCTACCGCTGGCACGCCTACCCGGTGATCTACTCGACCACCGACTGGTGGACAACCTGCACCGGCAACTACGGCGGGTTCGGCGCCTACGACCCGCTGTGGATCGCCAACTACTCGGCCAGCAACGGCGGCCCGCTGCCCAACGGCTGGAGCGTCTACTCGTTCTGGCAGTACTCCGACTCCGGCTCGCTTCCCGGTGACCAGGACGTCTGGAACGGCAGTTACAGCCGCCTCCAGGTACTGGCGGACAACGGCTGAGCCTCCGGCTTGGCCCCCCGGGGGTGGATTCCTCGCTCCCTCGCCACCCCCGCCCCCGCCCCGCCGTCCCCGCACACCCGCTCATGCAGGGCCGGCGGGGCGGCCTTGTACCAGAACCGCGCAGGAAGCGGTTAGAGTCCTGAGGTGATCGAGGGCGAGGTTAAGGGCGAGGTCACCGGCGGCCGGCCGCTCATGCCCCGGCAGATCCGCTGGGAGATCGTCGTCGTCTTCGCCGTGTCGCTGGGGGCGAGCGGCCTGTACGCCCTGGTCTCGCTGATCGGCTCGCTCACCGCCCGGCAGTCACTGGGCAAGCAGACCGCCACCCTGAACGGCTCGCTGGCCCCCGGCCGCCCCCTGCTCGACCTGTTCCTCCAGCTCACCAACATCGCGATCACCGTCGCCCCGGTCGCGCTCGTCTTCTACCTGCTGTCCCGGTCGGGCGAGGGTCCCGCGGACATGGGCCTTGACACCACGCAGCCCGGCCTCGACCTGGCCAGGGGCGCCGCCCTGGCGGTGATCATCGGGGGAGCGGGCCTCGGCCTGTACCTGGCCGCCTACAAGCTCGGGTTCAGCCTGAACGTTGTCGCCGAAAGCCTGCCGGCGGTCTGGTGGCGGATCCCCGTCCTGGTCCTGGCCGCCGCGCAGAACGGCATCCTCGAAGAGATCCTGGTGACCGGCTACCTGCTGCGGCGGCTCGACCAGCTCGGCATGCGGCCATCCAGGGCGATCGCACTCAGCGCCGTGCTGCGCGGTTCCTACCACCTGTACCAGGGATTCGGCGGTTTCATCGGCAACGCGGTGATGGGCACGATCTTCGGCATCCTGTACAAGCGCTGGGGCCGGGTGACTCCGATGATCATCGCGCACACCCTGATCGACGCCACCGCTTTCATCGGCTACGCCACGCTGCATGGTCATGTGTCGTGGCTGCCATGATGAGCGATTGTCCAGCCCCAACCGTCAGGAAGCTATTTACTTTCCCAGACCGTCGAGAACCTCAACGGCGGGCAGCTTGGCCAGCAGCTCGCCGGGGATCGTAATCTTTGACCGGCGCACGCCGCTTCCGATCACCACGCGCGGCGCGGCGGCCACCGCGGCGTCGACGAGGACCGGCCAGGCGGCCGGCAGCCCGATCGGCGTGATGCCGCCATATTCCATGCCGGTCAGCTCCACCGCGATCTCGGTGGCGGCGAACGAGGCCTTCCGCACGTCCAGCCGGCGGCGGGCCAGGCCGTTCACGTCCGCGCGCGTCGTGGCCAGCACCACGCAGGCGGCGAACCGCTCCTCGCCGCCGCGGCGGCCGGTGACGACCACGCAGTTGGCCGACTCGGTGGCGGGCACCTGGTATTTCTCGCAGAACGCCGCCGTGTCCGCCAGATCCGGGTCGATCTCGGCGACGCCGATGCGGTCCGCTCCGTCCAGCCCGGCGAGCGCGGCCACGACCGGCGGGGCCAGCAGATCGGGCCGGCCCGCCACGGGCTCGGCCGTCAGCACTCCCATGCTCAGCTCCACCCGGGCAGTCTAAGACCCGTTCGAGTCTCAGCTCTCTGGTGATCGTTCGGGTCAGAGTCAGCTTTCATGATTTGAAGGGTCTCAGCGTCCGGTGACAGCCGTGGCGGCACAGCTATCCTGCCGGCATGCAGGAGCCTCCGGACGTCATTCCCGGCACGGACATCCACCCTGGTAACGCCTCTGTCGCCGGGTTGCGGCAGGCGCTGGAGTCCGGCGCGACGACCTCGGCCGGCCTCACCTCTTTCTATCTCGGCCGGATCCGGCGGCTCGACCCGGAGCTGAACTCGGTCCTCACGGTCAGCCCGGACGCGGCCCAGCAGGCGCAGGCCAGCGACGAAGCCCGCGCCGCCGGGCAGCCCCGCGGGCCGCTCGAAGGCATCCCGGTGCTGGTCAAGGACAACATCCAGGTCGCCGGAATGCCGGCGACCGCAGGCTCGCCGGCCCTGCTGGAAGCGGAATCCCGCGACGCCTTCTGCGTCACCAGACTGCGCCAGGCCGGCGCGGTGATCATCGGCAAGGCGAACCTGTCCGAGTGGGCCAACTTCCGGTCCACCCACTCGACCAGCGGCTGGAGCACGCTCGGCGGCCAGGTCGCCAACCCGCGCGGCCCGGGCCGCAACCCGTCCGGTTCCAGCTCAGGATCGGCCGCCGCGGTCGCGGCCGGGCTCGCCCCGCTCGCCGTCGGCACCGAGACCGACGGGTCCATCGTCTGCCCGTCCAGCGCGTGCGGGATCGTCGGCATCAAGCCGACGACCGGCCTGGTCAGCCGGTCCGGCATCGTGCCGGTCTCGCTGGCGCAGGACACCGCGGGGCCGATGGCCGCCTCCGTCGCCGACGCAGCGGCCCTGCTGTCCGCGCTTGCCGCACCTGACCCGGATGATCCCGCTCCGGTACGGCACCCCGCGGACGATTACCCGGCCTGCCTGGACCCGGCCGCGCTGGCCGGGGCGCGGCTCGGCGTGTGGCGAGCCGTGTCCGCCGAGGCGGGAGCGACCACCAACGCCATACTCGACGCTGCCGTGGCACTGCTGCGGGAGGTGGGCGCGACCGTGCTCGACCCGGTGGAGTTGCCGGGTACCGGCAAGATCTGGGACGCCGAGTACACCGCGCTGCTGCACGAGTTCAAGCGCGACCTGAACGCCTACCTGGCAGGCCTGGCTGGTGACCGCCACCCGGCGACGCTGACCGAGGTGATCGCGTTCAACCAGCGCAACGCCGGCCGGGTGCTGGCCCGCTTCGGCCAGGAGATCTTCGAACAGGCAGATTCCTGCAGCGGCGATCCGGCCGGCCCCGAGCTGGCCGAGGCCCGCGGCGCGGCCACCAGCCTGGCCAGGGGCGCGCTGGACCAGCCGCTCACCGAGAGCAGGCTGGATGCGGTCATCGCGCTCACCGCGAACCCCGCCTGGCTGACCGACTACGTGCTCGGCGACCACAACGTGTTCAACAGCTCGATGCCGGGTGCGGCGGCCGGCTATCCCTCGGTCACCGTCCCGGCCGGAGCCGTATCCGGCCTCCCGGTCGGCCTGTCGTTCATCGGGCCGGCCTGGAGCGAGCCCCGCCTGATCGCGTTGGCCTACGCGTTCGAGCAGGCCGGTCTCGCTCAACCGGCCGGCGGCTGACGTCAGCCCGGCAGGATAACCTGACCCTCATGGACTCCTGGGGTGAAGTGAGCGTCCCTGAGCTGCCTGGATCCGGCCCTGAGCCGCGGATCAGGGACACGGTCACCGGCGAGCTGACCGTCGCGGCGCAGGGCCAGGTAGCAACGATGTACGCGTGTGGCGTCACGCCCTACGACTCCACCCACATGGGCCACGCGGCCACCTACAGCGCCTGGGACCTCCTGATCCGGTCCTGGCGCGACGCCGGCCACCAGGTCCGGTACGTCCAGAACGTCACTGACGTGGATGACCCCCTCCTCGAGCGCGCCGGACGCGACGGCGAAGACTGGCGCGACCTGGCCGACCGCGAGATCACCCGGTACCGCGATGACATGGAGAACCTGCGCATCCTGCCACCCGCCCACCTGATCGGCGCGGTCGAGGCGCTTCCGCTCATCGAGCGTTTCATCGCTCTGCTGGATGGTCGCGGTGCCCTCTACGACCTCGACTCAGACCTGTACTTCGCCCGCTCGGCCGACCCGTCCTTCGGCGCCGTGTCCGGCTACGGCACGAAGCTCATGCTGGAACTGTCGGCCGAACGCGGCGGCGACCCCACCCGTCCCGGCAAGAAGGACCCGCTCGACGCCCTGGTCTGGCTGGCCGCCCGCCCGGGCGAGCCGGCCTGGGACTCCGCGTTCGGGCCTGGCAGGCCCGGCTGGCACGTAGAGTGCTCGGCGATCGCCGCCGAATACCTGGGAACCTCGTTCGACCTGCAGGTCGGCGGCAGCGACCTGATCTTCCCGCATCATGAACTGAGCGCGTCCCATGCCCGGGTAGCCCTGGGCGGTCACGGGGCACCGGTGTTCGCGCGCCGCTACGCTCATTCCGGCATGGTCGGCCTGGGCGGCGAGAAAATGTCGAAATCCCTGGGCAACCTGGTATTCGTGTCGGACCTCGTGGCCGCGGGCACCGACCCGGGCGCGATCAGGCTGGCCTTGCTGGCCCACCATTACCGGGCCGACTGGGACTGGACGGACGCCGGGCTGGCACTGGCGCAGCAACGCCTGGACCGGTGGCGTTCGGCCGTATCGTCGGCCAGCGGTTCGGCGGACGCGTCCTCGGCGCGGCGCGTTCTGGGCGAAGTACGTGAGCGCCTCGCCGACGACCTGGACTCCCCGGGCGCACTGGTCGCGGTGGATCGCTGGGCCGATGCGGTGCTGGCAGGCCGGTCGGCGGGCGACGGCCAGCTCGCCTCGGTGGCCGACGGCAAGCTGGTACGCGACACGGTGGATGCGCTGCTGGGCGTCGACCTCTGACGGCTGACTCCAGCCGGCTCAGCTGATCGATTCGCAATACGATGCCGACGGTATTCCACTGACTCCAGCGGCTTAGCTGATCGATTCGCAATACGGTGCCGACGGTATTCCACAGGCCCATTTGCGATTCCACAGGCGCGAAATTGGTGCTGCACCGATCCTGCCCCATCGAACACGCTTGCGGTATGGACGAAAACACCACACAGCCCGAAACGCCACCGCCCGCCGAGCCGGATCAGCCAGCGTCCGGCAAGCCGGCCCGGCGCGCACCGGCTACGAAGAACAAGGCGAAGCCGGTGCTGCGCATCGGGTCGCCGGACAGCGTGCTCGCCGTCATTCCCGGCCTGCTCGGCTTCCACCCGTCCCGGAGCCTGGTCGTGCTCGGGGCAGGTCCACCGCGCGGGCGGATCGAGGTCGCCTTTCGCTATGACCTGCCTGAGCCACCCGACCCGTCCGGCGCCGCCAAGATCGCGACCCACGCCGCGTCGATTCTGACCCGCCACCAGCTGCCGCTGGCGATCGTGGCCGGTTACGGGCCAGGGCCGATGGTCACCCCGGTGGCTGACGCTCTGGTGGCCGAGCTGCGCCGGGCGGAGATCACGCTGCACGACATGCTCCGCGTCGAGAATGGCAGATACTGGTCCTACTCCTGCCGTAACCCGCGCTGCTGCCCGCCCGAGGGCGTGCCCTTCGACAGCAGCTCCCACCCGGTCTCCGCCAAGATGACCGCCGCAGGCAACAAGGCCCTGCGCGACCGGGCCGCCCTGGCCGCCACCCTCGCCCCGCTCGGCGGCCAGACCGCCGATGCGATGCGCCAGGCCTTCCGCCAGGCCGAGCGCCGCATCACCGATGCCATCCAGAAGCGCGGAGTCCCAGCCCGCAGGTATGGTGCGATCCAGCAGGTGATCAACGACGGGCTGCGCGCGGTCAGGGAGACCATCGAGGCCTACCGCCAGGGCGGCAGTGTCACCGCCCCCGACCGGGTCGCCTGGCTGGCCGTGTCCCTCGGCGATCTGAGGGTGCGCGACGACGCCTGGGCCCGGATGGTGCCCGAACACGCCGTGGCCCACCAGCGGCTGTGGACCGACGTGCTGCGCCGCTCCCCAGCCAGGTACGCCCCCGCAGTGGCCTCGCTGCTGGCGTTCACCGCCTGGCAGTCAGGCAACGGCGCGCTGGCCAACGTGGCCGTCGAACGTGCCCTGGCCGCCGACCCCGAGTACTCGATGGCCCTTCTCCTGCAGGAGGCCGTCACCTCGGGAATCCCGCCTGCGGCGGCCCGGCTGCCCATGACTCCCGAAGAGGTCGCGGCCAGCTACGCCGCTTCCGCCGACCCCAGCACCTTCGGCCTGCCGCCACGCATCCCGCCGCCGGCCCCGCGCAAGCCCGCGGGCGGCGCCCGCCACCCCGCCTCCGGCCCGCCCGGCCCCTCCGACCGCGCCCGCCGTCCCTCCGGCAAGGTCCGCAAACCAGCGGACCGCACCAAGGGCCCAGCCCCGCGATGACCTCGGCGCCGACGTCAAGCAGGTGGCCGGCATCCTGCTCCACGCTGTTTGCCGGTCTGACGTGGCGGCTACTGCCGCAGCGGCTCTCCAGCCAGCAGGCGGCCTTCCGGATAGCGCAACGCCGCTGCCGGGAGCCGTCCGGGCCGCCCGCTCAGCAGCACATGCACCTGGCCGGAGCTGCTGTCTGCTCCCAGGCCAGACCGGTCTTCGGCCCGCCGGAGCGCCTGCGCCGCGACCGCCGCCGCCGAACCGAACACCGCCACCCCTGTCACCCCTGCCTCGGCCAGGGCGGCGGCAATCGCGTCCGCCGCGAGCTCGTACTCGGTGCAGCCGAGCACGACGGCCCTGGTATCCGGCGGGGTCTGAGCCGCCGCGGCAGCCACCGCCGCGTCCATGCCGACCTGGTCGCCGGCGGTGATCGCATCGGCCAGGCCGGGGCAGGCCACCTCGGCAACCGGCACGTCCGCCGCGAACCGCTCGATCAGCCCGCGCTGGTAGGCGCTGCCGGTGGTGGCCGCCGTCGCCCAGATCGCGACCGGCAGGCCGCTCGCGGCGGCCGGCTTGATCGCCGGAACGGTCCCTACCACGGGAAGCCGGGGCTCGAACTCCTGGCGCAGCACATCAAGCGCATGCACCGACCCGGTGTTGCAGGCGAACACCAGCACGTCCGGCCGGTAGGCGCTGGCCGCCCGGGCGCAGCTCAGTGAGCGCTGGGCGATGTCGCCGGGCTGCCGCGGCCCCCAAGGCATCCCATCGGGATCCATCGACAGCACCAGATCCGCGTCCGGCCGCAATCGCCGCAGCGCAGCCGCGGTCCCGAGCAGCCCAAGTCCGGAATTGATCAGCGCGATGCGCACGGTCCCCCACTGTACCGGCGCTCTGCCCGCCAGGCGGCACAGCCGCGCCCTACCCGGGGAGGGGGTGGGGATTCGTGGGTGGGTTCCTGAGACAGGCCATCTGGCCGGGGCAGGTAATCCGGGTGGGCGCGCCGGGCGTCGTAATTATTGGGGTTTCGCGCGGGCGGGCGTGGAGCCGGAGGGGGGGTCCGATGCGATCGGTGGCGCAGAAGACATGGCGGCCCAGGGCGGGAATCGGCGTCACGGCCGTGCTCGCGCTGACGATGGCGGGGGCTGGCGGCCCGGCGCTGGCGGGGGCTGGTGGGCCGGCGCTGGCGGGGTCTGGCGGGCCGGCGCTGGGCGGGGGTAGCGCCGTCCGGGCCGCGTCTCCCTCGTGGCCGGTGGCTGGGCAGAACGTCTCGGACACCCATGATCAGCCTGACGAGACCGCCATCTCGGCGGGCAACGCAGGCCAGCTGACCACGAAGTGGAGCCTGACCACGGCCGGCGACGTCACGGCCACGCCGACGGTGACCGGTGGTGTGGTGTATTTCCCCGACATGGGCGGGATGCTCTGGGCGGTGAACGCGGGCACGGGGCAGGTGATCTGGTCAAACCCGGTGTCGGCGTATACCGGGATAGCCGGCGACGTCTCCAGGACCAGCCCGGCCATCGCCGGGAGCGAGCTTATCGCCGGCGACGGGTGGGACCACAACACGCTGACGGCCGGTGCCCACGTCTTCGCGGTGGACCGGACGACCGGCAAGCTGCTGTGGCTCGACAGCGTGGACAGCAACCCGACGTCGATCATCACCGGCTCGCCGGTCGTCTCCAACGGCGTCGCCTACGTCGGCATCTCATCCAAGGAGGAGGACCTGGCCTCCCAGCCCGGCTACAAATGCTGCACGTTCCGGGGCGCGGTCGTCGCGCTGAACGTCACGACCGGGAAGATGCTGTGGAAGGCTTACATGGTTCCGTCGAACAACGGGGGCGGTGACTCCAACAAGCCCGGCTACTACGCGGGCGGCGCGGTGTGGGGTTCGTCCCCTGTGGTGGACCCGGCCACCGGGAAGCTGTACATCGGGACCGGCAACGACTACCAGGTGCCCACGGGCGTCTGCACGATGCCCGGGCAGAAGGGCTGCAAGACGGCGATCAAATCGGATTACTTCGACTCGATCATGGAGCTGAAGATCAGCACCGGCGCCGTCGTCTGGGCCGACCGTACCAGCGTCGGTGACGCCTGGGCCGGTGGCTGCACGGCGGCAACCTGCGGGCCCGACTTCGACTTCGGCTCCATGCCCAACCTTTTCACCCCCACCGGCGGCTCACAGCAACTGCTGGGCATCGGCCAGAAGAGCGGCATCTACTGGGCGGTCAACCCGGCCACCGGCGCCAAGGTGTGGCACACCCACGTCGGGCCCGGCGGCAACGGGGGCGGGATCGAATGGGGATCGGCAACCGACGGCACCGATGTCTACGTCGCCGAAACCGACTCGCAGCATAAGACCTACACGGTGGGCGGCTCCGGGCCGTTCAAGGGAGAGAAGATCAGTTACGGCTCGTGGGCCGCGCTCGACGCCGCCACGGGGACCATGCTCTGGCAGACCCCCGACCCGCAGAAAGCGACGGACCCGGGGTTCGTGACCGCGGCGAACGGCGTCGTCTACGCCGGCTCCAATGCGACCACCGGTGACACCATGTACGCGCTGAACGCCGGCACCGGAGCTGTTCTCTGGTCGTTCGCCAGCGGCGGTTCGGTACGCTCGGGGGCCGCGATCGTCAGCGGCATGGTCTATTGGGGCTCGGGTTACACCAACGCACCCAACGACAAGTTCTACGCGTTCGGCCTCCCGTCAGGTGGGCGGCGTTAGCTCGGGCAGGCGGAGTCAGCGCGGGCGGCGTTAGCGCGAGCGGCGTTAGCTCGGGCGGGCCGGTCAGCTCGGGCGGGCGGCGTCAGCTTAGCGCGGGGATGCCGTCGATGCTGGTGGCGTTGCGTTCGGCTCGGTAGGTGTCCAGTTCGGCGGGGGTCTTGCGGCTCGCCCACTGGGTGAGCAGGTCGCGTTCTTCTGCCAGTTCCATGACGGGGACGGCGTAGCCGCAGGAGTCGGCGATGCGGTCGAGGGTGACCAGGATGATGGCGCGGCGGTTGGCCGTGCCGACCTGGCCGGCGCCGCCCGCGGTGGCGGGGAAGTAACCGCACAGAGCTGGCCAGCCGGGATCGGTGGGGAGGGTGACGCGGCCGGTGCCGTGGAGGCGGAGGATCTTGGGCTGGGTGGTGAAGGAACAGAACATGATCGTGATGCGGCCGTTTTGACGGAGGTGGGCGATCGTTTCGGCACCGCTGCCGGTGAGATCCAGGTAGGCCACGGTGTGCGGGCCGAGGATCGCGAAGGTGTCGCGGTAGCCCTTGGGGGAGACGTTGACGTGGCCACCGGTGCCCGATGGGGCCGTGGCCACGAAGAACACGGGCTGAGCCGAGATAAACTGCCTGAGTCGTTCATCCAGTCCGGTATAGACCTTGCCCATGGTCCCGATTCTTCCAGGCAGGTCAGGGCCGCAACGACGCGGCCGGCGCCCGGCCCAAACCGGCAACCACCAGGAGGTCATGTGACGGCGCTCTTCCCGCCGGACCCCCACCCTGGGGCAGCAGTTGACCAGGCGCCGATGCGGGTGCACCAGGCCGCGGTCGGGGAACTGAGGCGGGCGTACGCGGCGATACCGGCGGGGACGCCGGTGCGGCTGGCGAAGAACACGTCGAACCTGTTCCGGTTCAGGGAGCCGGTCAAGCGGCAGCGAGGCCGGGGCGCGGTCGCATCAGCAGCCAGCGGGCGGCTTGATGGGGCACCGTTCGCCAAAGTTCTTTCCGTAGACCCGCACGCGCGGACAGCGGTCGCCGGCGGGATGACGACCTATGAAGATCTGGCCGATGCCACCCTGCGGCACGGGCTGATGCCGCTGGTGGTGCCCGAGCTGAAGACGATCACGCTGGGCGGCGCGGTGACCGGGCTCGGGGTCGAGTCGACGTCGCTGCGCAACGGGCTGCCGCACGAGTCGGTCACCGCCATCGAGATTCTCACCGGCGACGGGCGGGTGGTCACGGCGACCGCGGACAACGAGCACGCTGCCCTGTTCCGCGGGTTCCCGAACTCCTACGGCACGCTGGGTTATGCGCTGTCGCTGACCATCGAGCTGGAGCCGGTCAAGCCGTTCGTGCACCTGCGGCACTTCAGGTTCGATACGGCGGACGCGTGCATGGCGGCGGCCGGGGAGATCGCGGCCGGCGGCATGTACCAGGGGCACCGGGCCGACTTCGTGGACGGCACCGTGTTCGGCCCGGGCGAGCTGTACCTCACCGTCGGCGCCTTCAGCGACAGCGCGCCCTGGCGCAGCGACTACACCGGCCAGCAGGTGTACTACAAGTCGATCCGCGGACCGCGGGAGGACTTCCTGTCCATCCGCGACTACCTGTGGCGGTGGGACACGGACTGGTTCTGGTGCTCGCGGCCGTTCGGGGTGCAGCATCCGGTGGTCCGGCGGCTGTGGCCCAGGCGTTACCGGCGCTCGGACGTGTACCGCAGGCTGGTCGCGTTCGACCGGGCCAAGGGCCTGACCAGCGCGCTGGATGCCCGGCGCGGACGGCCACAGAGCGAGGCGGTCATCCAGGATGTCGAGATCCCGCTGGCCCGGGCGGCGGAGTTCCTCGCGTTCTTCGCCGGGAAGGTCGGCATGAGCCCGGTCTGGCTGTGCCCGCTGCGGCTGCGCAGCGACCAGCCGTGGCCGCTGTACCCGCTGCGGCCGGGCGAGGTCTACGTGAACATCGGCTTCTGGGGCACCGTGCCGCTGCCGCCGGGGCGCACCGATGGGTACTACAACAGGCTGATCGAGGAGCAGGTGGCCGAGCTCGGCGGCCACAAGGGCCTGTACTCGACCTCGTTCTACTCCGAGGACGAGTTCTGGCGGCACTACAACGGGCCTGCTTACGCCGAGCTCAAACGGGAATACGACGGAGATGCCCGGCTGGCCGGGCTGTACGAGAAGTGCGTCCGCGGACGCTGACGGAAACCGGCTCGACAGGCTGACGGAAACCGGCTCGACAGGCTGAGGGAAACCGGCTCGACAGGCTGACGGCAACCGGCTCGACAGGCTGAGGGAAACCGGCTCGACAGGAGGTGGGGCGGGCATGGCGCTTGCCGAGGTATTCGAGGAATTCGTGGGGCCGGACGCTCCGGTGGAGTTCCGGGCCTTCGACGGAAGCATCGCTGGCGCCCCTGATGCCCCGGTCCGGGTCACCGTCCGCTCCCCGGTGGCCGTGTCCTACCTGGCTCAGGCTCCCGGCGCCCTGGGCCTGGCCCGCGCCTTCGTGTCCGGCCATCTCGATGTCGACGGCGACATGTATACAGCCCTCGTCCGGATGAGCGGCGCCCAGAACATGAACTTTGACCTCACCGAACGGCTCCGCCTGCTGAAGGCCCTGGGCGGCGCCAAGGTGGTGTTCCCCCGGATCCCGCCGCCCCCGCAGGAGGTGCGGGTGAACAGCCGGTGGGCGGCGGTCGGACGGCTGCACTCCAAGAATCGCGACGCGACCGCCATCTCCCACCACTATGACGTGTCGAACACGTTCTACGAGTGGGTGCTCGGGCCGTCGATGGCCTACACCTGCGCCTGCTACCCGCGCGAGGACGCCACCCTGGAGGAAGCGCAGGCCAACAAGTTCGACCTGGTCGCACGCAAGCTCGGGCTGCGGGAAGGGATGCGGCTGCTGGACGTCGGCTGCGGCTGGGGCGGCATGGTCATGCACGCGGCCAGGGAGTACGGCGTGCAGGCGCTGGGCGTGACGCTGTCCCGGCAGCAGGCCGAATGGGCGCAGAAGGCCATCGCCGAGGCCGGGCTGGGCAGGCTGGCCGAGGTGCGCCACCTGGACTACCGGGACGTGACCGAGACCGGGTTCGACGCGGTGAGCTCGATCGGGCTGACCGAGCACATCGGCAAGGCGAACCTGCCCGCGTACTTCGGCTTCCTGTACGGCAAGCTCAAGCCCGGCGGACGGCTGCTCAACCACTGCATCACCCGGCCGGACAACCTGGGGTCCAGCCGCAACCGCACCGGTTTCATCAACCGCTACGTGTTCCCCGACGGCGAGCTGGAGGGGCCCGGCTACCTGATCTCGCGGATGCACGACACCGGCTTCGAGGTGCGGCACGAGGAGAACCTGCGCGAGCACTACGCCAAGACGCTGGCCGCCTGGTGCGCCAACCTGGACGCGCACTACGACGAGGCGGTTGCCGAGGTCGGCCAGGGCACGGCCCGGGTGTGGCGGCTTTACATGGCCGGCTCCCGGCTCGGTTTCGAGCGCAACCAGATCCAGCTGCACCAGGTGCTGTGCGTCAAGCTGGCGGCGGGTGGCGTCTCCGGCATGCCACTGCGCCCGGACTGGGAGCCGCGGCCGGCCGCGGTGACGGCCGGTTAGGCGTTCTGCGCGGCCGTGTAGAGGGACTGGGCGACGGAGCCGAACGGGGTCCCGTACAGGACCTGGGCGTCGGTGCTGTATTTGAAGCTGCTCACCGACGTGATCGTGCCCGTGCCGGTGGCCGGGTTGAATCCGGCCAGCCAGGGGCCGCCGCTGGAGCCCTCGGTCATGGCACAGGTCAGGCCGTTGTCGGCGGTCTGGTAGGGGCCGGGGCTGACCGTTCCGCTGCAGTAGTAGAGCTGCTGGCCGTTGTAGGGCGCGTCGGCCGGGTACCCGAACACGGTCTCCTGAGCCGGCTGGGCGCCCAAACTACTCTCGGCTATCAAATTGGCGGTGGTTAGCCAGCACTGGTTACCCGATCCGGGCACGCATCCGGGAGAATGGGTCAATGGATGCTGCCCAGGCTGGCCGGCGCGAGATCGTGATTCTCGGCTCGACCGGTTCCATCGGTACCCAGGCCGCCGACGTGATCAGGCGCAACCCGGACAGGTTCCGGATTGCCGGGGTGGCCGCGGGCGGAGGAAACCCGGACCTGCTCGCCGCCCAGGCGATCGAGTTCGGCGTGGATGTCGTCGCCGTGGCCAGCGATGCCGCGGCGGGCAACGTCCAGGCCGCCCTGCGGACCGCGGCCGGCCGCGCCGCGGCTGAGGGTGGTGGCGCCGCCCCCAGGCTGCCCAGCGTGCTGGCCGGGCCGGACGCGATGGCCGAGATCGCCGGCTGGCCCTGCGACGTCGTGCTCAACGCCGTGACCGGCGCGGCCGGGCTGTCCGCCACCCTGGCCTGCCTGGACGCCGGCCGCACGCTCGCGCTGGCGAACAAGGAGTCGCTGATCATCGGCGGGCCGCTGGTGGCCGAGCGGGCCAAGCCAGGGCAGATCGTCCCGGTCGACTCCGAGCACTCGGCGATCGCGCAGTGCCTGCGCGGCGGCCGGGCCGAGGAAGTACGGCGCCTGGTGCTGACCGCCAGCGGCGGGCCGTTCCGCGGCCGCAGCCGGGCCGAACTGGCCGATGTGACCCCGGAGCAGGCGCTCGCCCATCCCACCTGGAAGATGGGCCCGGTCATCACGGTGAACTGCGCCACCCTGGTCAACAAGGGCCTGGAACTGATCGAGGCGCACCTGCTGTTCGGCGTGCCGTTCGGCCGGCTCGGCGTCGTCGTGCACCCGCAGTCGGTCATCCACTCGATGGTGGAGTTCACCGACGGGTCCACACTCGCCCAGGCCAGCCCGCCGGACATGCGGATACCGATCGCGCTCGCGCTGGCCTGGCCGGACCGGGTGGCCGACGCGGCCCCCGCGGTCGACTGGACCACGGCGCACACCTGGACGTTCGGCCCGCTGGACGAGGAAGCCTTCCCGGCTGTCGCGCTGGCCCGGCAGGTGGGCGCCGCGGGCGGCACCAGCCCCGCGGTGTACAACGCGGCCAACGAGGAATGTGTCGCGGCCTTTCTGGCGGGCAGCATCTCGTTCCCCGGGATAGTGGACACCGTGATGCGGGTAATCTCGGAACATGACGGCGCCGGGCGGGGGACGGTCAGCCTGGAGGACGTGCTGGACGCTGACCGCTGGGCACGGGTGCGGGCACGGGAACTGACCAGAACCTGACCGGGCGGGCGGGTCTAGCGGAGGGAGAAGCCGCCGGATGAGCGTGCTGCTCGGCTGGGTCATCTTCATCGTCGCCTTGTCCATCTCGGTCATGCTGCACGAGTTCGGGCACTTCGCGACCGCCAAGAAGTTCGGTATGAAGGCGACCCAGTTCTTCCTGGGCTTCGGCCCGACCCTGTGGTCGCGCAAGCGGGGCGAGACTGAATACGGCGTCAAGGGCATCCCGGCCGGCGGGTTCGTGAAGATCGTCGGCATGACCTCGATGGACGACGTGGATCCCGCCGACGAGCCGCGGTCATTCCGGGTGAAGCCGGGCTGGCAGCGGGTGATCGTGCTGGTGGCCGGCTCGTTCATGCACTTCGCACTGGCCTTCTTCCTGCTGCTGATCGTGCCGATGGCGGTGGGTATCGCCAACGCCAACACGACCACGGTCGGCACCGTCGTGAAGTGCGTCCCCAAGACGGACGAGTCCGGCTGCGCCTCGGGCGAAGCACCCTCGCCGGCCGCCCAGATCGGCCTGCAGCCCGGCGACACGATCGTGGCCTTCGCCGGCCAGCCGGTGCACACCTGGAACCAGTTCACCACCGCGATCCGGCACCAGAAGCCCGGCAGCCGGGTGGCGGTCACCATCCAGCATGACGGCAGGCAGGTCAGCAAAGACGTCACGCTGGCCAAGACGCGGAGCATCGGCTCCAACGGCAAGGCCGGCCAGGACATCGCCTTCGTCGGGGTCGCCCAGGCGGAGATCTACCAGCGCGCCAGCCCGTTGCGAGCGGTCAGCTACGCCGGATCCATGTTCGGCCAGGCGGTGACCGGCACCGTGGACGTGATCCGCAGCCTGCCCAGCGCGGTCTCGCACCTGTTCGCCAAGAACCGGGCTTCAACCTCGGGCGGCCAGGTCACCAGCGTTATCGGGGTCGGCGAGATCACCGGGCAGGTGGTGTCGGCCAAGATCGGATGGCAGCCCAAGGCGTCGCTGGTCCTGCTGATCATCATTTCGGTGAACATCTTCATCGGGCTGATGAACCTGCTGCCACTCCTGCCGCTCGATGGCGGGCACGTCGCTGTCGTGCTCTACGAACGGCTGCGGGCGTGGCTGGCCAGGCTGCGCGGGAGGCCAGACCCCGGCCTGGTCGACATGACTAAGCTGATACCCGTGAGTCTTGGCGTGTTCGCCTTGCTGATCGGCTTCTCATTGCTCCTGATCATGGCGGACATCGTCAATCCGATAAACATTCTCCAATGAGGGTTCGTCAGAACCGGCTAGCGAGGGCAGGCCCGTGGGCCTGTCCGAGTGGCGGTGCGAGCGGCGACCGCAGCAACCGAAGCGAGTCCTTTGACGAACCCGAAATTTCGAATTCAACACAGTGAGGCGACCGGCATCATGACCGTGGATCTTGGCATGCCCCAGACCCCTCCCACCCCGCTCGCGACCCGCAGGAAGTCCCGCCAGATCATGGTGGGCAAGGGACCGCACGCCGTACCGGTGGGCGGCGGCGCGCCCGTCTCCGTTCAGTCGATGACCACCACGCTGACCGCGGACGTGAACGCCACCCTGCAGCAGATCGCCGAGCTGACCGCGACCGGCTGCCAGATCGTCAGGGTCGCCGTCCCGTCCCAGGACGACGCCGACGCCCTGCCGGCGATCGCGCGCAAGTCGCAGATCCCGGTCATCGCCGACATCCACTTCCAGCCGAAGTACGTGTTCGCCGCGATCGACGCGGGCTGCGCGGCGGTCCGGGTGAACCCCGGCAACATCAAGGCGTTCGACGACAAGGTGGCCGAGATAGCCAAGGCCGCCTCGGCGGCCGGGGTGCCGATCCGGATCGGTGTGAACGCGGGCTCGCTGGACAAGCGGCTGCTGGCCAAGTACGGCAAGGCGACCGCCGAGGCGCTGGTGGAGTCGGCGCTGTGGGAATGCTCGCTGTTCGAGGAACACGGCTTCACCGACATCAAGATCTCGGTCAAGCACCACGACCCGGTGGTGATGATCAACGCTTACCGGCAGCTGGCCGAGCAGTGCGACTACCCGCTGCACCTCGGCGTGACCGAGGCGGGTCCCGCCTTCCAGGGCACGGTCAAGTCGGCCGTGGCCTTCGGCGCGCTGCTGGCCGAGGGGATCGGGGACACGATCCGGGTGTCGCTGTCGGCGCCGCCGGTCGAGGAGGTCAAGGTCGGCATCGCGATCCTGGAGGCGCTGGGGCTGCGCGAGCGCGGCCTGGAGATCGTGTCCTGCCCGTCCTGCGGCCGCGCTCAGGTGGACGTGTACACGCTGGCCGAGCAGGTGACCGCGGGCCTGCAGGGCATGGAGGTGCCGCTGCGGGTCGCGGTGATGGGCTGCGTGGTCAACGGCCCGGGTGAAGCGCGGGAGGCCGACCTGGGCGTGGCCTCGGGCAACGGCAAGGGCCAGATCTTCGTCAAGGGCCAGGTCATCAAGACCGTGCCCGAGTCACAGATCGTGGAGACCTTGATCGAAGAGGCCATGAAGCTGGCCGAGCTGCAGGAGGGCTCCAGCGCCACGGGCACCCCCGAGGTCACCGTCTCCTGACCGGAAACTCGCGGCCGCGGAGGAAGCCGTCTCGGCCAGGTTTTATGACTTTCACTTCATTACGGTTCACCGCACGTTTCGCAATACCGGAACTATCTGCTAGTAAAGGATTGACCAAGATTCGGCGGTGGAAAGTCACCGGCCAATTAACCGATGGTGGCATCGGCGATGATGAGCTGCCCCACCCGGTCGGCGACCTGGCTGCGGGCCTCCGGCGGGAACTGCTCGTCGGTGACCAGGGTGTCCACCTCGTCCAGGTCGGCGAACGAGCTCAGCCCGACGATGCCCCACTTGGTGTGGTCGGCGACGACGATCACCCGGCGGGCCGAACGCACGAAGGCGCGGTTGGTTTCCGATTCGGCCAGGTTCGGCGTTGTCAGCCCGGCCGAAGGGTCGATCCCGTGGCAGCCGAGGAACAGCAGGTCGAAGTGGAGCGACCGGATGGCCAGGTCGGCGATCGGGCCGACCAGTGCCTCCGAGGGCGTCCGTACCCCCCCGGTGAGAACGACCGAGGCGGGCCCGGAGCCGTGACCGTCCGGCCCGTCCGCCGGTGCGGCGCGCAGCAGGCTGGCCACCCGCATGGAGTTCGTCACCACCGTGAGGCCGGGCACCGAGAACAGCTGCTCGGCCAGCGCATAGGTGGTCGTGCCCGCCGACAGCGCCACGGCCGCCCCGGGCATCACCAGGCGGGCCGCCGCCTTCGCGATCATCGCCTTCTCCGGCAGCTCCCGGACCGACTTCGCCTCGAAGCCGGGCTCGTGACTGCTCGGGACGCCGGGCAGCACGGCGCCGCCGTGCACCTTCTCGATGAGACCGGTCCTGGCCAGAACCTCCAGGTCACGCCGGATTGTCATGTCCGAGACGCCCAGCTTCTGAGTGAGGTCGCTGACCCGTGCGCTGCCGTCGCTGCGCACGGTCCGCAGGATGACCGACTGCCGCTGCCTGGCCAGCATCCTTCCCCCTCCGCCGGGGAACCACCTCTTCGGGTCACCAGTCCCGCGCGGCTGTTGTGAGCCTACATGGCGACGTTTAAATTGTGTTTCGTAAGTGTTGCTCTACGGCGACTTGTTAGCGTTAACATGTTGGGACATGTTGAGCCCCACCCCAGCTCAATCAGGTGATGCCGTGATCTTGACCCGAGTTCGCCCAGCCTGTCGCCTTGACATTCGATCATGGCCAGTCTTAGCGTCAGACGGCATTCGGGTCATCCGATGATTTCCCGGGAGACCGGTTCGAGGCGAGGGCGGGCTATGCGGCCAGACACGGCTCAGACGAAGCCGGCCGACCCCCCGCCACAACGGGACAACGCGGTCTGGCTCAGCAGTAGGGGCACCGCTCGCGGTGGTGTCCGCTTTACCCGTATTCATCCGATGATGGCAGTACTCAACTTGCCGGAACCACACCCTACGGCGCTTGATTTGCCGGAACCACACCCCACGGCGCTCAACTTGCCGGAACCATGCCCAACGGCACTTCCTCCGCCCGCCGTCGGCTCGCGGCGACACGGGGCAACGCCCTGCCCTGAATACTTCCCTGGAGGTCCAAGATGAAAAAGATCGACCCCAAGGTCGACGAAGCTATCGAGACTCTCAACATGAAGGACTCGCCGACTCGCCGGCGTCTGCTGGAGGGGGCCGGCCTGCTCAGCGTGTCCGCTGCCGCGTCCGCCCTGCTGACGGCGTGTGGATCGTCCAGCCCCACCAGCGCCGCCACCAAGGGTGCGGTCGGTAACTTCCCGAAGACGCCGGCCTGGCAGTTCTGGTTCGTCAACCACGTCACCACGAACCTGTTCTTCGTCCCCACCCAGTTCGGCATGAAGGACGCCGCCACGCTGCTCGGCCTGCCCACACCGAAGTGGGGCGGCTCCGCGGGCTCCATCCCGGCGGAGATGGTGTCCTACATCGACACCGCGATCGCAGGAAAGGCCGCCGGCATCGCGACCACGGTGATCAACAGCGCCCCCACCGACACGACGTTCCAGATCCCGGTGGCGAAGGCGATGAACGCCGGGATCCCGGTGGTCAGCTACAACGCCGACGGGCCCATCCTCAAGGGTGTGCCGACCCCCGGCACCAACCGGCTCTGCTACGTCGGCCAGGCGCTCTACCTGTCCGGCCAGCAGATGGGGGCGCGGATCAAGGCCCTGGCCCCGCACCCGGGCAAGGTGGTCATCTTCATCGCCACCCCGGGCAGCGCCAACATCCAGCCTCGCTACGACGGCGCGGCCTCCGTGCTCACCCCGGCCGGCTACACCGTGCACATGCAGGCGACCGGCGCGTCG
The DNA here is from genome assembly GCA_035308365.1 of Streptosporangiaceae bacterium. GTDB lineage: Bacteria > Actinomycetota > Actinomycetes > Streptosporangiales > Streptosporangiaceae > PALSA-505. The sequence goes on along the minus strand of DATGGU010000105.1, from coordinate 32,554 downwards.
ACCTCCCAGGAAGGCACGGCCGAGAAGGGGTACCTGACCGGCAACAAGTCGGGCCTGGTCGCGGCCTGCGCCGTGGACGCCGGCTCGACCGAGCTGCTCGGCCCGGCCCTGACCACCGAGGGCCTCAAGATCCCGGCCGGCGGATTCGACCTGACCCCGGGCACGCTGAACGCCATCCAGGCCGGCCAGCTCGACTTCACCATCAACCAGGACCCGTACCTGCAGGGCTTCCTGCCGGTGCTCTACCTGTACATGTTCAACCTGACCGGCGGGCTGGTGCTGCCGCCGGACACCGACACCGGCCTGACGTTCGTCACCAAGTCCAACGTCCAGCCGTACCTGAAGAACTCGACCACCTATGAGGGTTCGACCGGTGCCAGCAAGCCCACGCTCGTCCCGCGCTCCGGGCCGATCCAGAACCCGATCGCCACGACCAGCACCTGACGCGCCGCGCGTCCGGGAACCTAGTCATAGAGCGAGTGAGAGCCGCCGGCGCCGGATACTGAGCCTGTGAACCGACCACAGGCCGGTAGCGGGCGCCGGCGCGCTATCTGATTTGCACGGGAGGAGTGGCCGAGGTGAGCGACACCATCCAGGACGCGCCGCGGGTGGCGGGCGAACCGCCCGGCGGCCCCGTCGCCAGGAACGGCATAACAGGCCGCCTGCGGGGTGCGGGAATCTTTCTGATGAAGCAGCGCGAGGCGACCGTGTTCGTGGTCGTCGTGCTGCTGATCCTCTACTTCGGGGTCATCTCATCGGCGGGCCGTTCCACGTTCTTCACCAAGATCGACCTGATCAACCTGACCCAGTACGCGGCGCCGATCATCATCATCGCGCTTGGCGAGGTGCTGCTGCTGATCTGCGGGGAGATCGACCTGTCGGTCGGGTTCACCTACGCCTTCGCGCCGTTCATGATGCACTTCATGATCGACTACTGGCACGTGCCAGGCATCCTGGGGATCATCCTCGCGGTGGTGTTCGGCGGGGTCATCGGCTGGATCAACGCCTTCTTCACCGTCACCCTCGGGCTGCCGTCCTTCGTCACCACCCTGGGCACCGGATTCGTGCTGGCCGGTCTCATCCTGACCACCTCGCACGGGACGCAGGCGAGCATTCCGCCCGCCGTGACGGGCATCGGCCACTGGATCGGCACCTACGCCTGGTCCGAGATCGTCTGGGCGGTCATCCTCACCGCGCTGTTCCACATGCTGCTCCGGCGTACCCGGTGGGGCCTGCACACGATCGCGGTCGGTGGCAACGCTCTGGGGGCGGCCGAGGCCGGCATCAACGTGGCCAGGATCAAGTACGGGAACTTCATGCTCACCGGCATGCTCGGCGCGTTCGTCGGCGTCCAGATCGCGTTCCAGACCGGCATCATCGACACGTTCTCCGGCGGCTCCGCCTACCAGCCGATGTTCTACGCGGTCGCGGCGGCGGTCATCGGTGGCACCGCGATGCTGGGCGGCTCCGGCACCATGATCGGCGCGTTCCTCGGCGCGGCCGTGCTGGCGGTCCTGGTCGACGGCTTCAACGTAATCGGGATCAGCGCCTACCCGGAGCAGATCTACTTCGGTGCCGCCATCCTGATCGCCATGATCGCCAACGTGCAACTCGCCAGGGTACGCGCCGCAGGGAGAATCCGATGACCACAGATCCGGTGCGCACCGAGCAGCCAGACGGCCAGGTCACCGATGTGCTGCGGGTCGAGCACATCGCCAAGCGCTACGGTGCGGTGACCGCCCTCATCGACGTGAACCTGCATCTCGCCAAGGGCGAGGTGCTCGGCCTCATCGGCGACAACGGCGCGGGCAAGTCCACCCTGCTGAAGATCCTCTGTGGGTTCCAGCAGCCCACCTCGGGGCGGATCCTGCTGGACGGGCACGAGATCACGCTCAAGTCGGTGGACCATGCCCGCTCGCTCGGCATCGACGCCGTCTACCAGGACCTCGCGCTGGTCAACCAGCTCAGCGTCTACCACAACATGTTCCTCAACCGGGAAAGGGTCCGCTGGCCGCTGCTCAGCAACAAGACCATGCGGCGGCTCACCCGGCAGTACCTGGATGAGATGGGGGTGAAGATCCCCTCGGTGGACGCCGACGTCGCCGCGCTGTCCGGCGGCCAGCGCCAGGCCATCGCGGTCGCCCGCTCCGTCCACTCGGACGCCAAGATCCTGCTGCTGGACGAGCCGCTGGCCGCCATGGGCGTCAAGGAAGGGGCGATGATCCTCGACATTGTGCAGGATCTGAAGCGCAGCGGCGACGTCTCGGTGATCATCATCGCGCACAACTACGCGCAGGTACTGGAGGTCTGCGACCGGGTCAACCTGCTCCAGCAGGGCAGGATCACGCTGGACAGGACCGCGAGCGAGACCTCGGTGACCGAACTCACCAACCTGGTGGTCGCCGAGTACCGAAAGGCCCTGGAGGAACGCCAGCGCAGCGCATGAGGCAACGGCCGGCCGCCGGTCATTCCCGGCCCGGCGATCCGGCAAGATGATAACCATGCCCTTTCACCGAGCGGGCACCCCGCCGCGCTTCAGCCGTCTGCGCCCGGCCGCCGCAGCCGCCACGGCCGCCGTGCTCGCCGTGGCGGCCTGCAGTTCCGCCGGCCCGGCCCCTGGCGGCCCGGGCAGGTCGCCCGGCGCGGCCAGCGCCGCGGCCGGGACCGGCCTGAGCTGGCACTCCTGCCCGGGCGGCGGGGCCCAGATGCAATGCGCCAGCCTGCAGGTGCCGCTGGACTACAGCCATCCAGGCGGCCGGAAGATCACGCTGGCGCTGTCCCGGGTGCAGGCGACCGCCCCGGCCGGCCAGCGCCGCGGCGTGCTGCTGGTCAACCCGGGTGGTCCCGGGGGCAGCGGGCTGGCCCTCGCCGCCGACGTCGCCCAGGGTCTCGACCCCACGGTGGCGTCGGAGTACGAGATCGTCGGCTTCGACCCGCGCGGCGTCGGGTCGAGCGTGCCCGCGCTGAGCTGCGAGCCGGGCTTCTTCCGCGGCGTGCGGCCCGACTACATCCCGGCCAGCCAGGCGGCCGAGACGGCGATGGAAAACCGGGCGAAGACGTACGCGCAGGACTGCCAGAAGGCGTTCGGCTGGATGCTGCCGTACATGACGACCGTAGACGCCGCGAAGGACATGGACTCCATCCGCGCCGCCCTCGGCCAGCGGCAGATCAGCTACTTCGCCTACTCCTACGGCACCTATCTGGGCCAGGTGTACGCGACCCTGTTCCCGCACCGGGTGCGGCAGATGGTGCTGGACAGCACGGTCGGGCCCGGCGGCGTCTGGTACCAGGACAACATCGACCAGGACTACGCCTTCCAGGGCCGGATGAACGCGTTCTTCGCCTGGACCGCCCGCTACGACAGCGTCTACCACCTCGGTTCCACGGTGGCGCAGGTGGCCCGCGCCTGGAACCGGGTGCGCACGCACCTGGAGACCGGCCCCATCCGCGGCCCGTCCGGCCCGATGATCGGCCCGGACGAGTTCGACGACACGTTCCTGCAGGGCGGCTACGAGAACAGCCTGTGGCCCGGGCTGGCCACGGCGCTGTCCGCGTACTACCGCAGCGGCGCCGCCCGGCAGCTCGTGAGCGAATACAACCAGTACGGCACCCAGACCGAGAACGAGTTCGCCGTCTACAACGCCGTCGAGTGCTCCGACGTGAACTGGCCGCGCTCCTGGGCGAAGTGGAACAGCGACACCCGGCGGGTGTACCGGACCGCGCCGTACCAGGCCTGGGACAACACCTGGTTCAACGCCGCCTGCGCGTTCTGGCCGGTGCGCGGGCCATCCCACCCGCTGCGGATCAACGGCCGCGGGCTGCCCGGCATCCTGATGATCCAGGGCACGCTCGACCCGGCCACCCCGTACGCCGGCGCCATGCAGGCGCACCGGCTGCTGCCGAGCTCACGGATGGTCGTGGTCAGCAACGGCGGCAACCACGGCCAGTCGCTGTCGTACCCGCCGAACACCTGCGTGAACGGCTATCTGAACCGCTACCTGGCCACCGGGGCGCTGCCGGAGGCCGGTGGCCCCGGAGCGGTCAACGCGAGCTGCCCGGCCCTGCCCGCCCCGTCACCCGGTGGCTGACCACGCGCCGCGGGGGTACCGATACCCTGGAAGGGTGCTACGGGTGAAGGCGCCGTGGACGGCCCCGGTGCGCCTGCTCGGTGATCGCGATCGTGACGAGGTGCTGGCCATCTGCGACCGCGATCCTGTCGTGAACGTCTTCGTCGCCTCCAGGGTGCGCGCGGTCGGCCTGGACCCACCCAGGCTGGGCGCGCAGATGTGGGGTCACCTGCGCGACGGGCGGCTGAGCTCGCTGTGCTACGCCGGGGCGAACCTGGTCCCGGTGGCGGCCACCCCGGAGGCGATCGCCGCGTTCGCCGGGCGGGCCCGGGCGCAGGGCAGGCGCTGCTCGTCCCTGGTCGGCCCCGCCCCCGCGATCGGGCAGCTCTGGGAGCTGCTGGCCCCGTACTGGAGCCGCCCCCGCGAGGTGCGCAGGTCGCAGCCCGTGATGGCGATTTCCGGCCCGCCCCTGGTGGCACCCGACCCGCTGGTGCGCCGGGTCCGGCCCGGCCAGCTCGACGTCCTGTTCCCGGCCAGCGTGGCCATGTTCACCGAGGAAGTCGGCGTTTCCCCGGTGGGGCCCGACGGCGGGGCCGGCTACCGGGCCAGGGTCGCCGAGCTGATCAGTGCGGGACGGGCCTTCGCCAGGATCGAGGATGGCCGGGTGATCTTCAAGGCGGAGATCGGCGCCGTCACCCCGCAGGCCTGCCAGATCCAGGGTGTCTGGGTACGGCCGGAGTACCGTGGCCGGGGGCTGGCCGCCCCGGGTGTCGCCGCCGTGGTCGCCGAGGCCCTGCGCAGCGTCGCGCCGGTGGTGTCGCTGTACGTGAACGACTTCAACACCCCGGCCAGGGCCGCCTACCAGCGGGTCGGCTTCGACGAGGTCGACACCTTCATGTCGGTGCTGTTCTAGGCCGAGTTCCCCCAAGCCGGTTTGCCGGCACGGCTGGCCAGGTGGCAGCGCCCTGATCGCGAAATTGCATGACTGCACAGTCATGGCTACGGCCGTTTTACCTATACCGGCTGGGCTCCACCTTCGCTTGCCTACGGGCTGGTCAACTTGCGAGGGCCGCACGGCAGCTGTCGAGGGCGCGCAGGGCCTGCGCCTCATGGTCGGGCAGGTGCAGATCCTGGAAGATCGGCAGGCACTGTTCCAGGTACCCGATCGCCTGATCGCTGTGCGCCATCGCAAGGTGGCTCTGCGCGATTTTGAACAGGCATACGGCGTGCGCGCACTGGGCGCCGTGCTGACTGAAAGCCATGGCCGCCCCCGATAGCGCCACAATGGCCTCGTCGTAGCGGCCGAGCCCGTTGTAAGCATCTCCCAGCAGGTCAAGGAAATAGGCTTCGCCGAGCTCCTGCCTGGGCACGCCGACGCGATCGTCCATGATCACGTCCCCCTCCCGCCGTTCGAGTCTGCCCCCAGACCGAGACTTGAGGCCGTAGCATAATGGCCGTAGTTCGCATTAAAGTCGCACAGGCAGGGCAATACCATTCCGTGACCGAAGCAGCGCAGGATGCTTATCGTCAGGCCGCTGCAGCATATCTGCGCGAACTGTTGCTGCGGCCGGGCCGTTACCGTCGGCGATGGGAGCAGTATGCCGAACGCAGCCGTCCCGGTCAGGTAAATCAGCTGGCGGTTGCCGAGGTGCTCGCCCGCTACCGGTGGAGTCATCCGCGGGCCGAAGGCGATACCGAACTGCTGCCCCGCCAGCTCAAGGACACGGTGCTGCGGGCAATATCGGGGCGGATGCTGAGCCGGGCTACGCTGGCGCTTTTTGCCGAGGCATTCGGTTTCTCGGAGGCCGAGACGGAACGGCTGCGGCGGCTGTGGTCCGGGTCGGCCCGGATCAGCGTGCTGACCGGCCCGAAGGCCATGCGGCCGGAGATAGCAGCCGAGGCCGCCGACGTTCTTGGGCCGCCCAGGTACCAGACGCTGTCCCTGCACGACCACATCAGCGTCGGCCCCGAGGGCCTGATCGCCCGGGCCCGTGAGCTCAAGGTGATCGAGGCGACCGCGGACGGCCTGGACCGCGTTCCATTCATGCACGACACCGATGCCCTCACGCTGGAGGTGGGGCAGGGCTGCAAGGGGGTGTCGGGCTATCGCCATAAGCTCGGCAACGGCGTCTACACAACCGACATCTTGCTGGCGAAGGAACTGTCACTGGGCGAGACGCTGACGCTGGAATACTGGAACACCTACCACTATCTGGGCGAGCGGATTGACGCCAGGAAAAGTGAGTACCGGCGGGCGGTGATGCGGCGGGTGGAGAATGTAGACATAAGGGTCGAATTCCACCCGAATTGCCCGCCGAAGGAGGTGTGGTGGGCGGTGTGGGATGGCATGGAGGGCGATATCCACAGCCAGGAGCCGGTCACCATGGACAGCCAGTATTCGGTGCAGCGCTACATGAGGTTCATCGAGAGAACCGTGGTCGGCTTCTACTGGACCTGGTGAGCTGGCACTACCCTCGTCGTCATGACTGCTGACGTGCACCATGCCGCGGGGGCCAGGCAGGAGGTCGTCTCCTGCGGCGTGGCGGCCCGGCAGGCCGCCGGGGAGCTGGCCGCCGCGTCCGGCGCGGCCATCGACGCCGCACTCCGCCGGATGGCCGCCCTGCTCACCGAGCGTGCTCCCGCCATCCTCGACGCCAACACCGCCGACATGGAACGGGGGACGGCCGATGGCCTCGGCCGCGGCCTGCTGGACCGGCTCCGCCTGGATGAGGGCAGGCTGGCGGCCACCGCCCGGCAGCTCGAACTGCTCGCCGGGGTGCCGTTCCCACCCGGCGGCACGGAGCTCCGCACCCTGCCGGACGGGCTGCGCCTGCGGGAGCGGCGCGTTCCCATCGGCGTGGTGGGCGCGAACTTCGAGGCGCGCCCCGCGGTCACGGTGGATATCGCGTCGCAACTGCTCAAGTCGCGCAATGCCGGCGTGCTGCGCACCGGCGCCGCCGCGCTCGCCTCGGCCACCGCCCTGTTCGATCAGGCGATCGCCCCGGCACTGGAGGCGGCAGGCATCGGCCGCGGAGCGCTGCAGCTCATCCGGACCCCAAGCCGGGACGCGGCCACCGAGCTCGTCCGCCAGCCGGCCCTGATCCCGCTGGTCATCCTGCGCGGCAGCGGGGAGAGCACGCGGGCGCTCGCCGCCGAGGCGGCCCGGGCCGGCGTGCGAACGCTGGCGCACGCCGACGGCGGCGGCGTGCTCTACCTCGACCGCGCCGCCGAGCCCGCCCAGGCCAGCCGCCTGATTACCGAGAGCCTGGACCGGCTGGGCGTCTGCAACCGGCTGAACCTGCTGCTCATCTGCTCCGCCGTCTGGGACGAACTGCTCCCGGTCGCCCTGGCGGCGCTGGCCAAGGCGGATGTCAGCGCGTCGCTGCCGCCGCACGGCCACCCGCTCGGCCACGAGTGGGCGCTGCAGCCCGGCCGGGAGGCCACCGTGACCGTCGCCCCGGTGCCGGATGCCGCCGCCGCGGCCGCCACCGCGAACGAGCACACCTCCGGGCTTGCCGCCGGCATCGTGACCTCGGATGCCGCCGCGGCCACGGCGTTCCTCGCCGCCTACCGGGGCACCGGCGCGTTCTGGAACGCGAGCTCCCGCCTGCTGGACGGCTTCAAGCTGCTCGGCGTGCCCGAGACCGGTATCAACGTGGACCACGTACCCGGTCCCCGTGGCCCGGTCACCTTCGCCGACCTCTGCCTGCGCCAGTACGTCGTCACTCCCGGCGTCACGTTAGGTTCTCTGAGATTATTTGCCTGTGCTCAGGTCGTGGGTGAGCCTTGCGATCCTGACCCAAGGGACATGAAGTGAACGAGATCAAGGCCCATCTGCCCGCGGAACCGAACCGGTTCATCGGCCGGGAGCGTGAGCTCGGCGAGCTGCCCAAGGTGTTGCGCGGCACGCGTGCGCTGACCTTGTGCGGGCCTGGGGGGATTGGAAAGACCCGGCTGGCAGTGCGGGTTCTGGCCGGCGTGGCGGCGGAGTTTCCCGACGGGGTGTGGTTCGTCGAGCTGGCTGACCTGCGCCAGCCTGACCTGGTGACCTCGCGGGTAGCGGCGGTCATCGGCGTCGCCGAGGAACCTGGCCGGCCGCTGGCCGATACGCTCGCCGACGCGCTGCGGTCGCGCCGGCTCCTGCTGGTCCTGGATAACTGCGAGCACCTGATCGAGGCGTGCGCCCAGCTGGCCCGGCAGCTGCTGGCGGGCTCGCCCGTCGTGCGGCTGCTGATGACCAGCCGGGAACCGCTGCGGGTGGCGGGTGAGACGATCTGGCAGGTGCCGCCGCTGTCGGTGACCCCGGTGGGCGCCGACCCGGTGGCCGCGGGCACAGACCAGTACGAGGCCGTCTGCCTGTTCGCCGACCGGGCTGCCGCATCATCTCCCGGGTTCGCGGTCGGCCTGGACAACGCCAACGCTGTTAGCTCGATCTGCCGGGCGCTGGATGGCCTGCCGCTGGCGATCGAACTGGCGGCCGCACGGGTCCGGGCGCTGTCGGTGCAGGAGATCAGTGCCCGGCTGAGCGATCGGTTCGAGTTGCTGACCGCGGGCGACAGGTCCGCTCCGCCCCGCCAGCAGACCCTGCGGGCCGCGATCGAGTGGAGCCACGACCTGCTCACCCAAGCGGAGCGGGTGCTGTTCCGGCGCCTGTCGGTCTTCACCGGCTGGTCGCTGGAGATGGCTGAGCGGGTATGCGCCGGCGATGACATCCCGGCCGGGGACGTGTTCGGCCTGATCGCCGCCTTGGTCGACAAGTCGCTGGTGGTGCCCGAGCCGGCGGTGCTGGGCCAGATGCGCTACCGGATGCTTGACACGGTCCGGGAGTACGGAGCGGACTGCCTGGCCAAGGCCGGCGAGTCGGCCGGATTCTGGGCCGCGCTCCGCGATTATGTGCTGCAAACCGCCGAGCACAACCTGGCCATCGGGATGGCGCGGGTCCCGGCCTCCTGGCCCGCCAGGGTCGACGTGTTCCGCAGGTATGACGTCGAGGCAGGCAACGTATCCGCGGCGCTCACGTGGTGCCTGGCTCAGCGCGACGCGGAGGCGGGGTTGCGGATCTGCGCCGCCATCAGCCCCTGCTGGATCGTGCTGGGCAGCTTCGCCGAAGGCGGCGAATGGCTGGACTCCTTCCTGGCCCTGGACACGCGGGCCGTACCCGATGGGGTCCGGGGCGCGGCCACCGTGGTCCGCGCGCAGCTCGCGCTGTCCAGCGATCCGGTCTTGGCCGAATCCCTTGCCGTCGATGGGCTGACCCTGTGCCGCGCGGCGGGCGAAGAATTCTGGACCGCGGCCGCGCTGAACCTGCTGGCCGAAATCGCCCTGCATACCCGGCGGGCGGATGAGGCGGGGACCCGGGCGGCGCAGGCGCTGGCGGTTGCGCAAGCCGCCGGGGACGGGTGGAACGAGGGTTACGCGCTGGGCACCCAGGCCGCGGTCACAGCCCGGGCCGGCCGGTTCCGGGAGGCCCGCGAGCTGGCTGGCGCCTCGGTCGCGGTGATGCAGCGCATCGACCAGCAATGGGGGGCCGCCCGGGCGCTGCTCGGCCTGGGTGACCTGGCCCGGCTCCGTGGCCGTCCGGGTGAGGCACACGGCCACTACATCGAGGCGCTGCCGATCCTGCAGGAGATCGGCGGCCGGCCGGAGATCGCACGCTGCCTGGCCGGCCTGGGCCGGGTGGCCCTGGACCTCGGTGCGGCCGGGCTGGCCCGGCAGCACCTGGCCGCGAGCCTGCGGCTCAGCCAGGCCATCGGGTCGCGCATCGGCATGGCCCGCGGGCTGGAGGCGTTCGCCGCTCTGGCCGTGCATGAGAACAGGCCCGAGCTGGCCGTGCAGCTGACCGCCGCGACGACCGCGCTGCGGGAGACTGCCGGGCTCTCGGCGCTCCCGGGCGCGCGTGCCGAACGCTATCTGGGGCCGGCCCGCCGGCTGGGTGAGCCGGCCGTCGCCCGGCTGTGGGCGCGGGGACTGACCCTGACCAGTGAGGCTGCGATCGCGCTGGCCCTGGACGCGCCGCCGCCCGAGATGCCCACCGGCAGCGGTGGCCCGGCATCGGCCGCGGCGGGAACGTACCAGGTGGCAGCCGCCCCGCCGAGTTCGCTGACCTCGCGGGAAGACCAGATCGCGGCGCTGGTGGCCCGCGGGCGCAGTAACAAGGGCATCGCGAATGAGCTGTCCATCAGCCCGGCAACGGCTGCCCGGCATGTGGCCAACATCCTGGCCAAACTGGGCTTCACCTCGCGCACCCAGCTCGCGGCGTGGGTGGCCGGCAAGCAGGCCAGGTCCAGTCCGCCAGGCGCCAGCGGCCGGTAGGTACGGAAGTACACACCGATCTACATAATTCGGTCGATGTGGACCGAGTGATGAATTCGTACGGTGAACACGGGGAGCATTGGGCCGATATCAGGAGCCGCGACAGGGGATGGCGGCCTCCCTGGTAGGGAGGGGCCGGCCCGGCTCCCCGTTTGGCGTGCGGCCGGCCTGATGGGCGGAAAACCAGGTGACCGGCAGGCGGCCGGTTGTTAAACTTTTCCGCCCTTTCCCCACACGCTGAGGAGATCAGCTATGCCCGCCGCAAGCCGGACAGAACAGGAGCCAGCCGAAACCGACCCCGAATCCGAAACTGGGCCCGTACCTGGCTCCGGTGATCCCGTGATCACCGCTGAGCGGGCCCACCTGGCCCGGTCACGCACGTTCCTCGGGCTGATGCGCGAGAACGTGCTCTCCCTGCGCGCGCTCGGCGGGGACCGGGTATCCGAGGAATACCTGAAGGCCGACCTCTACCGCCGCGCCGAGGCGCTGCGCGACCTGCCCGGCACGCCGCTGTTCTTCGGCCGGCTCGACTACCGGCACGCTCCCGGCGAAGGCGCTCCCGGCGAAGACGCCGCCGGCGGCCAGGCGGGGGAGCGGTTCCATATCGGCCGCCGCCACGTGCACGACCCGGCCGGGCGCCCGGTGGTGATCGACTGGCGGGCACCCATGTCCAGGCCGTTCTACCGGGCCAGCCAGGCCGAGCCGATGGGGCTGGAGCTGCGGCGGCGGTTCGGGTTCGCCGGCGGCGAGCTGACCGCCTACGAGGACGAGCGGTTCGGAGGCCCCCGGGACGATCCTGGCCCGGTTAGCCGGATCATGATCGAGGAGATCGAGCGGCCCAGGTCCGGGCCGATGCGTGACATCGTCGCCACGATCCAGCCCGACCAGGACGATATCGTCCGCGCGGACGCCGATCAGACCATCTGCGTGCAGGGAGCGCCGGGCACCGGCAAGACCGCGGTCGGGCTGCACCGGATCGCCTACCTGCTGTATGCCTACCGGGAGCGGATGGGCCGTCGCGGGGTGCTGGTCATCGGGCCGAACCGCGCCTTCCTCTCCTACATCCGCAACGTGCTCCCCGCGCTCGGTGAGACGGATGTCACCCAGGTCACCATGGCCGAGCTGGTCGCCTCCCGGCAGGGGCTGCGGGTGCGCGCGCAGGACGAAGAAGATGCCGCCCGGGTCAAGGGTGACGCGCGGATGGTGCCGGTGCTGCGCCGCGCGCTGTGGGCGCACCTGGCCGAGCCGGCCGAGGCGATCATGCTGCCCCGCGGGTCGCGCCGCTGGCGGGTTCCGGCCTATGAGCTGGCCACGCTGACCGGCGAGCTGCGGGAGCGGGGGGTCAGGTACGGGGCCGGCCGGGAGATGCTGGCGCACCGGATCGCGCACGTGATCCTGACCAAGATGGAGGCGGCGGGGGAGAGCTGCGACGACCGGACGCACGACGCGGTCCGGCGGACCCGGCAGGTGCGGGCCGCGGTGGACGCCATCTGGCCCAGCGTGGATCCCATCCGGCTGGTGTACCGGCTGCTCACCGACGCCGGCGAGCTGGCCAGGGCGGCCGGTGGCCTGCTGGACGAGGCCGAGCAGCGGGCGATCCGCTGGGACACGGGCAGAGCGGGCCGTGGCCCCGGGTCGGCCCGCTGGTCAGCGGCCGACCTGGTGCTGATCGACGAGGCCGCCGACATGATCGAGCGGACCGCCAGCGTGGCCCACGTGGTGGTGGACGAGGCTCAGGATCTCTCGCCGATGGAATGCCGTGCCGTGGCCCGCCGGTGCGAGACCGGCTCGGCGACCGTGCTCGGTGACCTCGCCCAGGGCACCGCTCCCTGCGCCACGGAGAGCTGGCCCGAACTGCTCGCCCACCTGGGCAAGGAGGACGCCGAGCTGCGGGTTCTCGACGTGGGCTACCGCGTGCCGAGGCAGATACTCGACTACGCCAACCGGCTGCTCGGCCAGATCGCGCCCAGCCTGACCAGGGCGTCATCGCTGCGGCACGACCCCGGTTCACTGAACATCGTGCCGGTGAGCGCGGCCGATCTCACCGGCACGCTGCTCGCCACCTGCGCCGAGGCCAGCGGGCGCCCCGGTTCCATCGCGATCATCGCGGCGGATGACCAGGTGCCCGCCCTGTCGGCGGCGCTCACCAAGGCCAGCCTGGCGCACGGCGTGCTCGACTCTGCGCAGGGCGACCAGCGGCTGACCATCGTCCCGGTCAGCCTGGCCAAGGGACTGGAGTTCGATCACGTCATCGTGGTCGAACCAGCCAGAATCACAGCGAGGGGCAGCCGTGGCCCGCACCGCCTGTACGTCGCGCTGACGCGTGCGGTGTCCAGCCTGACGGTCCTGCACGCCGAGCCGCTCCCCGTCTCGCTGCGCTGAAACCCTTTCAAAATCATCAAGACGATCATGAAACCAGGTTCTGGCCTGCGACAGTCAGCCAGCGACCGTGAGTTTTGAAGGGTTCCGGGGAGCGCTCCGTCCCAGCGGGGCCAGAGGCGCCCGCCCGTTCAATAGATCGTGAAACCGGCCCCCTTCAGCGCGGTGAGGAACGCGTGCCAGCGCTGCGCGCTGACCTCCAGCGCGCCGTTGCCGGGATCCTTGGAGTCGCGCAACGTGATCGAGCCGTCAGAGCTGGCGACCTCGACGCAGTTGCTGCCTCCCTCGCTGCCACCGCTGTAGGAGCTCTTGCGCCAGGGCGCTTGGGGAAGATCGAATGCGGGCATATCGTCAATCCTCCGTTCGGTTACCTATGGGTTGTTCGCGGGCAGATGTCGTTCTGGCTTGGTCTGGCACGGTTACAGTTCCTTGGCCACCGAGGTGATCAGGGCCTGGGACTCGTCGAACGACAGCGCGGTGGCGCGCAGGTGGTTGAACAGCACGTTGTACTGGTCGATGTCCTCGATGTCCTCGACATAGAGGGCGCTGGTCAGCGCGTCGAGATAGACGACGTCGGGATCGGCGCGCTCGGGGAAGGCCAGGATGACGAACGGCTTGCCCTGGCCCGGGTGGGCGCCGGCCGCGAACGGGATCACCTGAACGGCTACGTTCGGCAGATCGGCGACGTCCGCCAGGTGCTCGAGCTGCAGCCGCATCAGGCCCCGGCCGCCGACGGCGCGGTGCAGCACGGCCTCGTCCAGGACGGCCCACATCTGTGGCGGATTGAGGCCGGTCAGCCTGGGCTGACGGGCCATCCGCAGGGCTACCCGGCGCTCCACCTCGGCCTGCGTGCCGGTCATGTTGCCGGCCGCGATCACGCAGCGGGCGTAGTCCTCGGTCTGCAGCAGCCCGGGGACCAGGTTCTCCTCATAGGTCCGGATCTCCGCCGCCGCGTCCTCGAAACCGACGTAAGTGGCGAACCTCGGATGCATCGAGTCGCTGTAGGCGTGCCACCAGCCCTTCTGCCGGGACTCCCGGGCAAGCTGGACGAGGCTGTCCCGCCGCTCCGGGGTGACGCCGTACAGTTCGAGCATGTCCCGGACGTCCCTGGGCGACACCGACACCCGGCCGGTCTCCACCCGGCTGATCTTCGAAGCGGAGCATTCCAGGTGCTCAGCGACCTCCTCGCAGGTCAGCTTCGCTGACTCGCGCAGCGAACGCAGCTCAGAGGCCAGCCGCCGCCGCCTGACCGTCGGGCTGTGCTCACCCGTCACCCGCTCACCTCCCACCCGGTGGCTTCAGACGTGACACTCCGCTCTGTGGCTGCCCTCTGTGGCTGCCCATTGGATCCCCGGCAAACGACCACCCCTGAGCATGCCGAACCTGACCAAACCGGTAGCGATGCAATCGCTTGCCGGTAGATCATGTGGAACCTAACAGTCAGTTTGGCCACAGGATGACCACCCGTCCAGTGGGTCGCGTGAATAACGTTTATTAGTGACAGGCACTTGCGTCGCCATTGGGAGACAGACGTTAGGCGAATCTCCTTCAGGCAAATACGGAATGCATGTTGCATACATCTGGCCCGAGCGTCATGCTGAACTGGTTACTACTCTACGCGCTTGTCCGACTACCAGGGGTGACTTTTATGACGGTGAATGCGCAGCGTGCCTGCGAGCCGTCCCAGCAGGGGAGTGCCTACCTCGAAGGGCTGGCCGAAGCGCTCGCCCAGCGTGGGCTGCGGACCAGGATGATGGTCCCGCAAGGCCGGATCCCGAGCCTGCATGTGGTCAATCCGCTAGCCTCGGCGCTGGCTGAGGACATCTATGCTGGCCGGGGCCAGGACGGCACGTGGTGGTTCTGGTGGTCCTGGGCCGAGCGCATCGGCGAAAGCGACGACCTCGACGGCGCGGCCACCCGGATAGCCCGGGTGCTGGCCCAGCACGACTAAGCGCCACCCACGGGGTACACGGGAGGGGCGGCGCCGCGCATCATTGCACGGGGCGCACATGCGTGGTGCCCGGCGGAGCGGCTGGAAAACCGGGGAACGCCTGGCTCGATCCGCGCCAGTATGAACTGCGGACAGCCGAATCCTGCATACCCTGCGCCCCGAATCCGCGCAGCCCGGTTCCGCCGCCCGCCACCAGCCCCAGATATGCGGCCGTAACCCCGTCTTCGAGGAAGATCGCCAGCGAGATCGCGTCGTGCGCCGTGTGCACCGGGAACGGCAGCCTGTAGGCGTCGTCGGCCGCACCCGGCTCGGCGCCCCGCGCCCGCAGCATCGCGGCCAGCGTGTCCCCGGCCACGCGATGATCGTTCCAGAACGCCGTCGCCGCCGCCCGCTGCGCTCCGGACAGATACGCACCAGCCACGCCGTAGCCGAAAATAGCGGCATTCTCGGCCGCTAGCACAACCTGCAGCGCCCCAGCCACTGGGTT
The DNA here is from genome assembly GCA_035308365.1 of Streptosporangiaceae bacterium. Taxonomy (GTDB): domain Bacteria; phylum Actinomycetota; class Actinomycetes; order Streptosporangiales; family Streptosporangiaceae; genus PALSA-505. The sequence goes on along the minus strand of DATGGU010000105.1, from coordinate 17,358 downwards.
CCCGGTCATCGTGGGTTCCTGGTCAGGAGGGCGGCATGGGAAGCCTCGGACGCTGCGATGCTTGCGAGGAGCTGGGCCAGCGACGGCGTCACGGTCGCGAGCCGGCCGGTCAGGGCCGCCGCCTGGGTGTGCTCCGCCGCCCGCAGGTAGGCGACGGCGGTGTGCGCACTGCCCGGGAACGGCTCCGCGGCGGGGTGGGCCCGGGGCATGGCCGAGGCCGGCGGGGCGGCTCCGGCCGGGATCACCAGCCGGGCCCGCAGCGCGGCCAGGTGCTCCTGGTGCTGGCGCAGCAGTGGCGCGGTGGACGCGGACAGCGCGGGGAAGGTGGAGACCACCCGCGCATATGTGGCGACCAGGGCGTCCTCGGCGACGATCAGGTCCTTGAGCGTCCCGACATCGGGAGCCGGGGTGGGTGGCGTGGCCCACGGCCACGCTCGCCCGGGAGCACATCCGGCCGCGCCCGAAGCCGTGACCGCGGCCACCGCGGCGGCCAGCACCCGGCGCCGCGTCGGCTCTGCAGACACCAAACCTCCTGCGGCACGAGCGGCACCGATACGCGGATACCCTGACGGACGCGCCGACCAGCGCCGGACTGTCAGGATCCCGCCATGTCGCGGATAGGCTAGCAGGGAAGCTTATTCCAAAACTAATCCTAGACGATCTTGATAGCCGGGGGCTCCAGCCGCGCTCGGTCGCCAGCGAGGGAGTTTTGGCTAAGTTTCTTGAGACAACAGCACAGCCGTCGGGCGAGGAGGTCGTGATGAGCACTGGCTCCCGTCAGGTTGCGGTACGTCCGGAACACCTGGCCGACCTTATCGAGCCGGTGATCAGTGCCGCCGGGCTCGAACTCGAGTCCGTCCGGATCGGCCGGGCAGGCCGCCGCAGCCTGCTGCGCGTGGTGGTGGACGGCGAGCACGGTGTGAGCCTGGACGACATAGCGGTGGTCAGCCGGGCCGTCGCCGCCGAGGTGGACGCGGCCGACGCGATGGGCCCCGGCTCGTACACGCTCGAGGTCTCTTCCCCCGGGGTGGACCGCCCGCTCACCGAACCGCGGCACTGGCGGCGGGCGGCCGGGCGGCTCGTCCGGGTCCGGGTCCAGGCTGAGGCTGTCGAGGGCCGGGTGATCGAAGCAGGCCCATCCGGGGTACTCATCGAGATCGACGGGGAACGCCGGGAGTTCGGCTACGCGGAACTGGGGCCGGGGCAGGTTCAGGTGGAGTTCGGCAAGCTCGAAGACGACGGGGAGACGTCGGACCAGGGCGGCCCGGACCTGGCAGGGGGTGTAGAGCCCGATGGACATTGACCTGGGTGTGCTGCGCAGCCTGGAGAGCGAGAAAGACATCTCGATGGAACTCGCCATCAAGGCGATCGAGGACGCGCTCCTGGTGGCCTATCACCGGACCGAGGGGGCGGCACCGAACGCCCGCGTCCAGATCGACCGGGGAAGCGGTCACGTCACCGTCTGGGCGGCGACGACCGGTGACGACGGCGAGGTACTCGGCGAATACGACGACACGCCGGACGGGTTCGGCCGGATCGCCGCGACCACGGCCCGCCAGGTGATCCTGCAGCGGCTGCGCGACGCCGAGGACGAGCTCACCTTCGGCGAGTACGCAGGCCGCGAGGGCGACGTGGTGGCCGGAGTGATCCAGCAGGGCAAGGATCCGCGGGCCGTGCTGGTCGACCTCGGCAAGATCGAGGCGATCCTGCCGGCCGCCGAGCAGGTCCCCGGTGAGCGGTACGCGCACGGTGAGCGGCTGCGCTGCTTCGTCCTGCACGTCCGCAAGGGGCACCGCGGCCCATCGGTCACGCTGTCCCGTACGCACCCGAGCCTGGTCAAGAAACTCTTCATGCTCGAGGTTCCGGAGATGTCCAGCGGGGTCGTGGAGATCGCCGCGCTGGCCCGCGAGGCCGGCCACCGAACCAAGATCGCGGTCAGATCGCACCAGCCCGGCGTGAACGCCAAGGGCGCCTGCATCGGCCCGATGGGCAGCCGCGTCCGCAACGTCATGACCGAGCTGCACGGCGAGAAGATCGACATCGTCGACTACGCGGACGACCCGGCCCAGTTCGTCGGGAATGCCCTGTCGCCCGCCCGCGTTTCCAAGGTGGAAATCATCGATCCTGCTGCCAGGATCGCCCGGGTGACCGTCCCCGACTACCAGCTCTCGCTTGCGATCGGCAAGGAGGGGCAGAACGCCCGCCTGGCCGCCAAGCTCACCGGCTGGAAGATCGACATTGTGCCCGATACCGTGGCGGCCGACCCTGCTCACTGACCTTCGGTCAGTTCGCCGGGGCCCGCGGTGTTTGCCCGGGGGGCCGAGCCCCCCGGACCCCCACGTGGCGGCCGGCCCTGCTCACTGACCTTCGGTCAGTTCGCCGGGGCCCGCGGTGTTTGCCCGGGGGGCCGAGCCCCCCGGACCCCCATGTGGCGGCCGGCCCTGGTCACTGATCTTCGGTCAGTTCGCCGGGGCCCGCGGTGTTTGCCTGGTAGGCTCCCGCGAAACGACCAGCGAAACAGTTGATCTTGCTCTGTGATCATCCCCTGCTGGCCTTTCTACGTGCGGATTTACCTCTCAGGATGCCGGAAACGGCCCCGGATGGCCCGGATCTGGCTCTCGCGGCCCTGTTTTCTGGCTCCGGGCATGGCGAAGCCCCCGCCGTCTGGCGGGGTTGGCGGTCAGGGTGTGTCAGGTGTCCCGCGTGGCCGCGAGCGCGGAGGCAAGCTCGGCCAGGATGGTCAGGTCAACGTGCAACTGCACCCGGTAGAGCGGCAGTTCACGTCCACTCATAGAGCAATCTCAGCCCACACGACCTTGCGCCGGTAGCCAGTGCGCTCGCATCCCCACCGGGTGCTGAGCGCGGCAATGACGGTCAGGCCGCGCCCGCACTCGTCATCGTCGCCCGCCTCGCGCGGTTCCAAGTCCAGCGGGCTTTGATCCCATGCCTCGATCACGACGGACCGCCCGCTGCCCAGTAGCCGCAGGGCGATGGGGGGACGTTCGGGCAGCACGGCCGAGGCGTCGCAGGCATTGGTCATTAGCTCGCTGACCAGCAGTTCGGCGTCCCTGATCAGGTCGCGGGGCAGTCCCCATTCGGTGAGCACGGCGGCGGTGTGGAGGCGGAAGCACGGGATCGCGGTGGGCAGTGGGGCGAGTTCCAGGACGGTCTGACGGTGGAAGGCGGTACCGGCACCGGGACCTTGGCCGGGACGGTGATGAGCAGTCGCCCGTCCGGACGCAGTGCCGGTACCGCCGGTCATGGGCGCACGGTGGCCCGGCGGTAGCCACGTGTCGCCGTAACTGGTCACCCTGTTTCACCGCCTGTCGGCACGTTTGGCTGTGGGCTTGCGTCTGTGCGTGACATCCTCGTCTTGGACAGAATGCACCAGCATTCAATGAGATGCAATAGTGCAAGTGGGATCGAGCGCAACGAAGGAGTCTCAAGATGGCCAGGCGTGGCAACCAAGACCAGAACCCGACCCTGCGCGGTCGGCGCTTGGCTCTTGAACTCATGCGCAGACGCGAGACGTCCGGGCTCAGCCGAGAGGAAGTCGCCCGCCGGCTGGAGTGGTCAACCTCCACGATCTTCCGCATCGAGACCGGCAGGAGCAGACCACAACCAGGTAACGTCCGGGTCTTGCTGGATCTCTACGGAGTCACCGGCACTGAGCGTGATGGGCTCATCCAGCTCGCCCGCGATGCCCGCAAGCCCGGCTGGTGGCACTCCTTCCGTGACGTGCTGCCCAATCCGTATGAGGTCTACATCGGCTTGGAAGCAGGCGCGGCTTCCATCCGGAACTTTGAGCCGATCGTCGTACCGGGCTTGCTCCAGACCGAGGATTACGCCAGGAACGCCCTGCGGAGCGGCCCGCGTGAACTGGATCAAGAAGAGGTCGAACGACGCTTGGAAGTCCGCATGGAACGGCAGCGCATCCTGGCCAGGGCAGACCGGCCAAGACTCTGGGCCGTACTCGATGAGGCTGTGATCCGCCGCGTCGTTGGTGGCCCTGAGATCATGCGTGAGCAGCTTCGCCACCTGGCCGCCAGTGCCCAGCAGGGCAAGACGACTATCCAGGTCGTCCCGTTCAGTGCAGGCGCACACGCCGGGACAACCGGCCCGTTCGTCATCCTCGGCTTTCCGGAACAGGTCTACCAGGACGTGGTGTACGTCGAGACACTGGCCGGGGACATCTACCTCGAAGAGCGACCGGACGTGACGCGCTATACCATTGCATTTGACCGGCTGCTGGCAGCCGCCCTGCCCCCTGACGAGTCAGTGCGGCTGATCGAGCAGACAGCCGAAGCTTTGAGCTAGACCCAAGAAGCACATGAAGGGGGTGCGCGGGATGACCGAGCATGACCTATCCCGCGCCGTGTGGAGAAAAAGCAGCTTCAGCAGCCAGGATGGGAACTGCGTCGAGGCTGCCAGCCTGACCGGCATCGCGGCAGTGCGCGACTCCAAAGACCCACATGGGCCAGTCTTGGCGGTAGCCCCTGCCGAGTGGCAGGACTTCATCGCTGACGTGAAGGCCGGACGGCACGACCTGACCTGACAGCAGTGCAGTCAAGCGAAACGACGCGCAAGGCTTACCGAGGTAGTCAACTCGAAGCCTTGTACCGGGCGATCTTCGAGTTGCAAACCCGCACCGGGTGGCAGGATGGATGCGACTTCACGGCGTGGTACGCAAGTCAAGGATGGCTCGACAGCCCGATCCGCTCCGCCTACGCGGGAACGGGAGCGATCACTTACGTCGGCAAGTACAGTCGCCCGAGCTTTCTCATAGATGAGAACGTACGGGAATACCGCGAAGCGATGCAGGTCGGCCAATGGCAGGACACGTCGACCCATCCGATTGCAGTTGCCGTGGACGGTGAGGTAGTCGCCGGCCACCATCGGCTAACCGCCGCATCTCACGTAGATTGGGCGACCGTGCCGAACGACCCCCTGTTCGAGGTGGTGTTCGGCGTGAGCATTTCCCTGGACGGGTAGTCCGCCCGACCGGCCACACCGCTGATCACGGCATCCGGTACATCGCCCGCGACCGGCGTCAGGATGTGCATCCCTCAGGCACTGCGCGCGCTCGTCAGCCTGAGCGCGTTCCCGCTGGGCCGTTGCTGCGGCGGGGTAAGAGCCCTGGCCGGACACGGCCCAGCCTGCCGGTATCGCGGTAAAGACGCACGTAGCCTTGTGATGTACGCGACTGACCATGAGAGGCCGTACCGCAGATGCCGACGACGCTTACCGGGCTCCTGCTCTTTGTGGCCCTGCTACTACCTGGATTCGCCTACCTTGTCGGCAAAGAGCGCAACGGGACCGAGCGGCACACCTCTCCCTTCCGGGAAACCGTAGCCATCGTGGCCGCCAGCGTCACATCGGAGGTGGCCGTCCTTGCGGTGTTCGCGATCTTGCGGTGGCTACTGCCGTCGCTGACACCTGATGTCGGCGCGCTGATCCACCATGGAAGCACCTACGCTGCCGTTCACTATCGCTCGCTGGCGGCATGGGGTTTCGGGATGCTGGCGATTGCGGTTCTCGGTGCCTACCTCGCGACCATGCCAGGAGTACGCGAGCATCTTCCCTTGACAGAAGCTGCCAGGGACTATCCTCACGAGTCCACCGTCTCGGCGTGGTGGATGCTCTTTGACAAGTGGCGCAAAGGCCGTGACATCGAGGTTTGTTGCATCCTGACCGACGGTTCGGCGGTTCGGGGGAAGTTCGGATCGTTCAACCCTTCGGCCGATGACTCCCCGGACCGGGAACTGCTCCTACATGGGCCATTAAGGTACCGGGCTCCAGGGAAGCAGGAGATGGGGGACTACCGGGCCAGTGCGGCCAGCGTGGCTGCCCGCAATATTGCAGTCCTGTTTACTTTCTACGACGGTGAGCCCCAGATCCGTCCGAAGCACTGGTGGAGGCGTTTCCTCCCGAAGCGCTGGCGGGAGGACTCGGCGCAGTCGAAGCAGGAGCCTGCACTACTACCACCTGGGGAGTCGGGGCAGGTGCCGGGGGATCAACCGCCGGTCCCATTGAAGGCGGGATAGCCCTCCCCGGACGCTGACTCCGCTGAGCCTTTTCCACTCTCGTCGTGCGCTGCCCCTCTGCCACCTGCGGGTTCTGCTGGGCAGCGCCTTCGTTAACCTCGGCCATACTGCTCGTCCTTTCCACGTTAGCCACGCCAACCCGGCGCGTCTCTTGCCGACGACGGCATGAAAGGCGCTAACGTGGTGACAGGCATCATGCGGGCCACCACGCGGGTTCTGACAAATCCATCGTGGCAGTGGCAGGCAGTGATGAGCGGTAGACGCGCCGGGCAGTCTGGATTCGGTTCTCAGGCTCGCCCGGCGCGATGCTGCTAGCGGCTCGCTCTTGGGGTAAAGATTGCGAAAATCTGGGGTACACCCCCGTCCCCGTCAGCCAGCAGGCACCCCTGACCTGCGGCGATGAGTTTCGCGGGCGCCTACTGGGGGGCCGAGCCCCCCGGACCCCCACGGTGCCGGGCCGGGGTGCCTGGTTCTGTGCCGGGCTGGGGTGGCTGGTTCTGTGCCGGGCTGGGGTAGTTGGTTCAGCTTCAGCTTCGCTGTGGGGTGGGCTGGGGTGCGGCAGGCGCACAGGACGGCCGGGCACGGTAGACTTACCGGTACATGGTCGAGCGGCCCTTGCTACGCATGCGCTCCGCGCCTGCGGTGCGTAGCTGTGTGGGATGCAGGGAGCGCGCGGCCAAGTCCGAGCTGCTTCGCATCGTGGTTGCCGGGAATGAGGTTGTTCCCGATCCACGTGCGCGGCTGCCTGGCCGGGGTGCGTATCTGCATCCCAGTCAGGAGTGCTTCGAACGGGCAAGGCGCCGCCGGGCGTTCCCCCGTGCACTTCGGGTGCCGGGGCCGCTTGGCGAGCAATTGCTCGCCGAGTATCTTTCAGGACTGATGGGCTGATAGACGGAAACGTCTCAGAAAGCGGGTCACGACAGCGATGAGCGCCCGATGAGCACAAGGCGATGAGCGCAGCAGGCTAGCGCCGGTCCTGGGCAACCACTGCCCCCGGACCGGTTAACAGGTCCGGGAAGCTGGTCCGGGAGAACCGGACCGAGGCAGGAGCGTAGTGGCGAAGGTCCGGGTTTACGAACTCGCGAAGGAATTTGGCGTTGAGAGCAAGGCCGTCATGGCCAAGCTCCAGGAGATGGGTGAGTTCGTCCGCTCAGCGTCCTCGACAATCGAGGCGCCGGTCGTGCGGAGGCTCAAAGAGTCATTCACGGCACAGGCCGCACCGTCGGCCCCACCGGCAGCACCCGCGCGCCCGGCCGCACCGCCGGCACCGGGCACCGACGGCCAGCGACAGGACGGCAGGGCAGCCAAGCCCGCGGCGCCGAGGCCGGCCGCGGCCCAGGTTCCGGCGGCGCCGGCCGCTGAGGCACCGGCCCAGCCCGGTGACCGCAGGCCAGCAAGCCCGGCGGCCGGAGCCCCGGCCCCGGCCCCGGCTCCGGCTCCGGCCGCGCCCGAACGGTCTGGGGGTGCCCCGGCACCGGTTCCGGCTGCCCCGGTCCCGCCCGCGCCGGCGGCAGGCACCCCGGCCGCCCCGGCCCGGCCGGTTCCGGCCGCGCCAGGCAGGCCCACCCCGGCCCCGCCTGGCCGTGCTGCCCCTGGCCGGCCCACGCCGCCAGGGCGGAGCGGTGGTCCAGGCCAGGGTCAGCGCGACACCAGGCCCGGGTCAGGCCGCCCGGCCCCGTCGGGTTCGCCGCGGCCCTCGCCGCGCGGGATGCCCCGGCAGGGACCGCGGCCAGGTAACAACCCGTTCAGCTCGACCGCGACCGGGATGGGCGCGGGCCCGCACCCGGGCCAGGCCCGCCCGGCTCCGGCCGGCTCGGCTGGTTCCGCTGGTTCCGGCCAGCAAGGAGCCCGGCCGGGTCAGCCCACGGGTGGCACGCGCCCGGGCGGCTCGGGTCCCGGTCGGCCGAGCCCGGCTGACATGCCACGGCCTGGCGGCCCGCGGCCCAGCCCGATGAACATGCGCTCCCGGCCGGCCGGCGCCGGCCCAGGCGGTCGTGGCCCGGGCGGCCCGGGTGGCGGCGGCGGTGGCCGTGGTGGCCCGGGCGGCGGCGGTCCCCGGCCCGGTGGCCGTGGCCCCGGTGGTGTCGGCACCTCCGCGGGTGGCGGCGGCCCCCGCGGCGGCGGCGGCGCCCGGCCCGGCGGTGGCGGCCCCGGCGGCCCCGGTGGTGGCGGCGGTGGCGGCGCGCGTCCCGGCGGTGCCGGCGGCCGTGGCCGCAGCGGCACGCAGGGTGCGTTCGGGCGGCCGGGCGGCCGTCCGGCGCGCGGCCGGAAGTCCAAGAAGCAGCGGCGCCAGGAGTTCGACAACCTGCAGGCGCCGGCCATCGGCGGCGTCCAGATCGCCCGTGGCAACGGGCAGGTCATCCGGCTGTCCCGTGGCGCTTCGCTGAGCGACTTCGCCGACAAGATCAACGCCAACCCCGCCTCGCTGGTGCAGGTGCTCTTCCACCTGGGCGAGCTGGTCACCGCGACCCAGTCGGTGAACGACGAGACGCTCCAGCTTCTCGGGGCCGAGCTGAACTACAACGTGCAGGTCGTGTCCCCGGAGGAAGAGGACAAGGAGCTGCTCGAGTCGTTCGACATCGACTTCGGTGAGGACGAGGGCGGCGAGGACGACCTGGCGCCGCGCCCGCCGGTGGTCACCGTGATGGGCCATGTCGACCACGGCAAGACCAAGCTGCTCGACGCGATCAGGGACACCAACATCGTGGCCCGCGAGGCCGGCGGCATCACCCAGCACATCGGCGCCTACCAGGCCACCACGCAGGTGGACGGGCAGGAGCGCAAGATCACCTTCATCGACACCCCGGGCCACGAGGCGTTCACCGCGATGCGGGCCCGTGGCGCGGAGACCACCGACCTGGTCGTGCTGGTCGTCGCGGCCGATGACGGCGTGAAGCCGCAGACCACCGAGGCGCTCAACCATGCCCAGGCGGCCGGCGTGCCGATCGTCGTGGCGGTGAACAAGATCGACAAGGAGGGCGCCGACCCGCAGCGGGTGCGGGCACAGCTCACCGAGTACGGCCTGGTGGCCGAGGAATTCGGCGGGCAGACCCTGTTCGTCGACGTGTCGGCCAGGGAGCGCATCGGCATCGACGCGCTGCTGGAGGCGATCATCCTGACCGCCGACGCCGAGCTCGACCTGCGGGCCAACCCGCACCAGGACGCCCAGGGCGTGGCCATCGAGGCACACCTGGACCGCGGCCGCGGCCCGGTCGCCACCGTGCTGGTGCAGCGCGGCACGCTGCACGTCGGCGACTCGATCGTGGCCGGCGAGGCGTTCGGCCGGGTGCGGGCCATGCTCGACGAGAACAACGACCCGGTGTCCGAGGCGCCGCCGTCGCGGCCGGTGCAGGTGCTCGGCCTCACCGCCGTGCCGGGTGCCGGCGACAACTTCCTCGTCGTCTCCGACGACCGGATGGCCAGGCAGATCGCCGAGCGCCGGGAGGCCAGGGAGCGCAGCGCCCAGTTCGCCCGCCGCAGCCGCCGGGTCACGCTGGAGGACCTGGAGTCCGCGCTCAAGGCCGGCGAGAAGGAAGAGCTGCTGCTCATCATCAAGGGCGACGTGTCCGGCTCGGTCGAGGCGATCGAGGACGCGCTGGTCAAGCTGGATGTCGGCGAGGACGTCGGCCTGCGGGTGATCGGGCGCGGTGTCGGTGCGATCACCCAGGACGACGTCAACCTGGCCATCGCCTCGGACGCGGTGATCATCGGCTTCAACGTCAGGCCGGCCGGCCGGGCGGGCGAGCTGGCCCAGCGCGAGGGTGTGGACATCCGGTACTACTCGGTCATCTACCAGGCCATCGAGGAGGTCGAGGCGGCGCTCCGGGGCATGCTCAAGCCCGAGTTCGAAGAGGTCCAGCTCGGCACGGCCGAGGTCAGGGAGGTCTTCCGGGTGCCGAGGATCGGCAGCGTGGCCGGCTGCATCGTCCGGTCGGGCACGATCAACCGGGGCAGCAAGGTACGTCTCATCCGCGACGGCGTGGTCGTCTCGGACAACCTCACCGTGGAGTCGCTGCGCCGGTTCAAGGACGACGTGACCGAGGTCCGCGAGGGCTACGAGTGCGGTATCGGCATCGGCTACAACGACATCAAGCTCGAGGACGTGCTGGAGACCTTCGAGATGCGGGAGAAGCCGCGGGCGCCGGCCCGGGCCGCTCAGACGGGCGGCGCGGCCCGGTAAACCGCGCCGCGCCGTGCGGGCCGGCCGGGGAGGGCAGGTGGTTTTGGCTGCCCTCGTGCCGGTGTGGGAGGCGCAGTGGGCTTCTTGACGGATCCGGAAGTCTGAAGGGGCCGTGAGGATTGTCGAGACCGGCCGGGGAGGGCAGGTGGTTTTTGGCTCCCCTCGTGCCGGTGTGGGTGGCACTGTGGGAGGCGGAGTGGGTTTCTTGACGGATCGGGACTTCTGAAGGAGCACCGTGTACGCGGGCACGCTGGCCCTCGACGTCCTGCTCGGCGACGTGCGTTCGCTGAAGCAGAAGCGTTCGGTGGTCCGGCCGCTCATCGCCGACCTGCGCCGCAGCTTCCCCGGTGCCGCGGTGGCCGAAACCGGCCATCTCGATGTGCACCGGCGCACCGAGATCGGAGTCGCGGTCGTAGCTTCGACACCGGGGCACTGCGCCGAGGTGCTGACGGCGTGTGAGCGGCTGGTCGCCGGCCGGCCGGAGATCGAGCTGCTGTCGGCGCGGCAGCGGCTGCTGAGTGAGGAGGACTGACGGGTCACGGGGAACGGCGGACCGGCCGTGGGCAGGTGACCGGAAACGCACCCTGCGGCCGAGACGTTGCCTGAATGGGCTGGCCGTCGCCGCGGCGACGGTGTGAGCGGCCGGCGTGGCCGGCTACTGGGGATGTTGGCCGTCGCCGCCGCGGCGGCGTGTGGAGCCGCTGGCCGCGGCCCGGCAGTGGAAGCGGGTATGCAGCCGGCGTGGCAGTGGCTGAACCGGGACTGCCGAGTGAGGAGGACTGACGGGCCATGGATGCGGCTAGGGCACGCAAGCTGGCCGACCGGATCGCGGTGATCGTGGCCGAGATGCTGGAGCGGCGGATCAAGGACCCGAGGCTGGGATTCGTCACGGTCACCGAGGCCAGGATCACCAACGATCTGCGGGAGGCGACGGTCTTCTACACCGTGTACGGATCCACCCAGGAGCGCGCGGAAACGGCGGCCGCGCTGGCCAGCGCCACCGGCCTCATCCGCTCCGAGGTGGGCCGCCAGACCGGGCTGCGGCACACCCCGTCGCTGGCCTTCGTGCCGGATACCTTGCCGGAGACCTCACAGCACATAGAAGACCTGGTGGCCCGTGCCCGCGAGGCGGACGCGGCTCTCGCCGCCTCCCGGGAGGGAGCGCTGCCGGCCGGCGACCCCGACCCCTACAAGCCCGCGTCAGGCCCGGAGCAGGACACGGATCCACTGGCATGACGGGCGCACCAGCCGGCTCGTGCCCGGATGGCCAGGCCGCGGCCAGATTCGCGATCAATGCACCGGCGGCCACCCCCACCGTAAGGGAGAAATTCTCTCTCAATATTCCAGGGCAGGACTGGGCGCGGGCGGTCAGCGCGATCGTAGCGGCGCAGGAGATCCTGCTGGCCTGCCACGTGCGGCCGGACGGTGACGCGCTCGGGTCCATGCTCGCCGTCGCCTGGGCGCTGCGGTCGCGCGGCGGCCGGGCGCGGGTGGTGGCATCGTTCGGCGACCAGCCGTTCTGCGTGCCCGCGCTGCTGCGGTTCCTGCCCGGGCTCGACCTGCTCACCCCGCCGGAGCAGGCGCCGCCGGACCCGGAGGTCATGATCACCTTCGACGTCTCATCGGTGGACCGGCTCGGGCTGCTGACCGGCCAGGCCGGCCGCGCCGGTGAGCTGATCGTGCTCGACCACCATCCCTCCAACCCCCGGTTCGGCACGGTGAACCTGATCGACCCGGCGGCGGCCGCGACGGCCGTGCTGGCGGCCGGGCTGATCACCGGACTTGGCGTCGGGTTCACCACGGAGATCGCGTGCGGGCTCTACACCGGCCTGGTGACCGACACCGGGTCGTTCCGGTTCTCCACCACGCCGCAGGTGCACGAGCTGGCCGCCAGGCTGATCGCCGCGGGCGCCGACCCGGAGCGGATCGCCGGACGGCTGTGGGACAGCGCGCCGTTCGGATACCTGCAGGTGCTGTCGGCGGCGCTGGGCCGCGCCGTGCTCGAACCCGCGGCGGCCGGCCGGAACGGGCTGGTGTGGACGACGGTGACCAGGCAGGACCGGGTGGCCCACGGGGGGCTGCCCGCCGAGGCCGCCGAGCCGGTGATCGGCGAGCTGCGGCGCAGCGCCGAGGCCGACGTCGCCGTCGTGCTGAAAGAATCCGACGACGGCCGGTGGCACGTCTCGACCCGGTCCAAGGGCCGGGTCGACGTCGGCTGGGTGTGCATGCAACTCGGCGGCGGCGGGCACAGCCAGGCGGCCGGGTTCACCACCGAAGGGCCGGTGGCGCAGACCATGGGCCAGCTCAGGGAGCTGCTTGACCGTGCCGGGCCGGCCCGGCGGCCCGCGGCGCCGAGCATGGACGAGACCGGCCGGTGACCGCACCGAGCGGGCTGGTCATCGCCGACAAGCCGGGCGGGATGACGTCGCACGACGTGGTCGCCCGGATCCGCAGGCTGGCGGGCACCCGGCGGGTCGGCCACGCCGGCACGCTGGACCCGATGGCGACCGGCGTGCTGGTGATCGGCGTGGAGAAGGCGACCAGGCTGCTGGGACACCTGGCGCTCACCGAGAAGGAGTACGACGCCACCATCAGGCTCGGCCAGGCCACCGACACCGACGACGCCGAGGGCCGGATCATCTCGGCGGCCCCGGCAGGCGATGTCACGCGGGCGCAACTCGGCGCCGCCATTGCCCCGCTGTGCGGCGTGATCAGCCAGATCCCGCCGTCGGTGAGCGCGATCAAGGTGAGCGGCGAACGGGCCTACAAGCTGGCCAGGCAGGGCGCGCGGCCCAAGCTGGAGCCGCGCACCGTGACCGTGCGCGAGTTCACCGTGCGGGCCGTGCGCCGCGAGGGTGACCTGCTCGACGCCGACGTGTCGGTCACCTGCTCCAGCGGCACCTACATCAGGGCCCTCGCCCGCGACCTTGGCGCGGCGCTCGGCGTCGGCGGGCACCTCACCCGGCTGCGCCGGACCCGGGCCGGCCCGTACCGCGCCGCGGATGCGCGAACGCTCGCCGAACTGGCCGCCGGGCTGGCCGTGCTGCCGCTGGCCGACGCGGCGGCCGCCGCCTTCCCGCGCCTCGACCTCACCGGCGAGCAGGCGGTCAAGCTGGCCCACGGCGGAAAGCTGGACGGCGGGCCGGAGGGCACAGAGCTTCACTGGCCGGAAAGACATCCCTGGCCGGAAGGACACCCTGCGGCTGGCGATCCGGTTGCCGCGTTCGGTCCTGACGGTGCGCTGATCGCCCTTGTCACCCGGGAATCGGGCCAGTACCGGCCGCTGGCGGTCTTCGCCTGACAGCGGGGCGCGGCCAGCCTGCCGGTGATCCCATGGCAGGCTTGGGGACGGGAGTGCGGCGCCGGCGCCGCCCCGGCGGAGCTTTGCTGAGCCGGAAGACCCCCGGCGGCGCTTTATTGGCCGGAAAGACGCCCTACGGCATGAGGAGGCAGGTGGCGGTGCGGCTCTGGCGTGGGCTGGCGGACGTGCCCGCAGGCTGGGGTGCCAGCGTCGTCACGGTCGGCGTGTTCGACGGGGTGCACCGGGGTCATCAGCTCATCGTGAGCCACGCCCGCGAGGCGGCCGCCGCCCTGGAACTGCCCGTGGTGGTGATCACCTTCGACCCGCACCCGGACGAGGTGGTGCGGCCCGGCACCCATCCGCCGTTCCTGTGCACGCCCCGCCGCCGGGCCGGGTTGCTGGCCGGGCTGGGCGTGGACGCGGTGTGCATGCTGCCGTTCAGCTACGAGTTCTCCCAGCTCGGCCCGGATGAGTTCGTCCGCCTGGTGCTGGCTGACCGGCTGCATGCCGCCCGGGTGGTGGTGGGGGAGAACTTCACCTTCGGCCACCGCGCGGCCGGGGACGTGGCGCTGCTCAAACAGCTCGGCGAGAAGTACGACTTCACCGCCGATGGCGTGCCGCTGCTGGTGTCCGGCGGCGTCACGATTTCATCCAGCTACATCAGGGAGCGGCTGGCCGGCGGTGACGTCGCCGCCGCGGCCTCGGCACTGGGCCGGCCGCACCGGGTGGAGGGCGTCGTGGTGCGCGGCCACCGGCGCGGGCGCGAGCTCGGCTTCCCGACGGCGAACCTGGAGACCCCGCCGCACACGGCCATCCCGGCCGACGGCGTGTACGCGGGGTGGCTGTCCAGCCTCGCCCTCGACGGCTCCGCGCAGGAGCGCTGGCCGGCGGCGATCTCGATCGGCACCAACCCGACGTTCGGGACCGGGGAGGACCGAACGGTGGAGGCCTACGCGCTCGACCGCGACGACCTCGACCTGTACGGAGCGCACGTGGCGGTCGATTTCGCGGCGCGGCTGCGGGCGACGCTGCGGTTCGGCTCGGTGCCAGAGCTGGTCGAGCAGATGCACCGCGACGTGGCGCAGGCCAGGGAGCTGACGGCGCACGGCTAGGGTCATGCGCCCGGATCTTGAACCTGGAGTCCGTGGTGTGCCGCACGTGGTACCGTGAGTTGCTAGCCGTTCGGCGGATAGCCTTATTCTGCTGCGCCCTCATGCAGCTTCCATGCGTGTTCAAGGCCCGCCCGGACGCGTAACGACGATTATCTTGAAGGAGTCACGTGCCGCTTGACACAGACGTCAAGAAGGAGATCATCGGCCAGCATGCGACCAGTGAGGGTGACACCGGTTCGCCGGAGGTCCAAGTCGCGCTGCTGACCCGGCGTATCAGCGATCTCACCGAGCACCTCAAGGTGCACAAGCATGACCACCACAGCCGCCGCGGGTTGCTGCTCCTTGTGGGCAGGCGCCGCCGGCTGCTGAAGTACCTGGCCAAGACCGACATCACCCGCTACCGTGCGCTGATCGAGAAGCTTGGCCTGCGCCGGTAGTTACGGGCTCGGGGGGATGAACGATGCTCGCTGGTCTGCGATCAGCTTCGCCGAAGCCCGAGCCCAGAGTGCTGGCCCGGCTGGTGCGTTAGCACCAGCTGGGAACAACTGAATAGACCAAGGATTGACGTCCCGCGGCCCGGGCCACGGAGCAACGCACGGCAATTGGGCCGGTCCTCGGTAGTGGTCCCCGGATCCGCTGACCACGGCGAACCGCGCGAGCGGCCGCTGTCAGCGCCGAGGGCTTCGATCGAAGACCGGCCGGCCGGTGTTATGGCCGGCCTGGCCATAGCAGTACACCCCGGCAGCGGGCAGGCGGGACGCACAGTGCGGGATGTCACCCGCACGTACCCGCAAGGAGGTCTCACCCGTGGAGGGTGTGCACAGCGCCGAGGCCGTCATCGACAACGGTCAATTTGGCACGCATACGATCAGATTTGAAACCGGGCGCCTGGCCCGTCAGGCCGCCGGGTCAGCCGCCGTCTTCCTGGACGACGAGACGATGGTGCTGTCCGCGACGACGGCATCCAAGTCGCCCAAGGAGGGCCTCGACTTCTTCCCGCTCACCGTCGATGTGGAGGAGCGGATGTACGCGGCGGGCCGGATCCCCGGCTCGTTCTTCCGCCGGGAGGGCCGGCCGTCCGAGGACGCCATCCTCACCTGCCGCTTGATCGACCGGCCGCTGCGGCCGTCGTTCGTCAAGGGGCTGCGCAACGAGATCCAGATCGTCGAGACGATCATGGCCCTGCACCCCGAGCACCTGTACGACGTGGTGGCGATCAACGCCGCATCGCTGTCCACCCAGCTCGCCGGGCTGCCGTTCTCCGGGCCGATCGGCGGTGTCCGGGTCGCCCTGATCAAGGGGCAGTGGGTCGGCTTCCCCACCCACCCGCAGCTTGACGAGGCGACCTTCGACATGGTCGTGGCCGGCCGGGTGCTCGAAGACGGCGACGTTGCGATCATGATGGTCGAGGCGGAGTCCACGCCCAAGACCCTGCGCCTGCTGGCCGACGCGGCCGTCAGCGGCGCCGTCGCGCCGACCGAGCAGACCGTGGCCGAGGGTCTGGAGGCGGCCAAGCCGTTCATCAAGGTGCTGTGCGAGGCCCAGCTCAGGGTCGCCGAGCAGGCCGCCAAGGAGACCGCGGAGTACCCGGTCTTCGCCGACTACCAGCAGGACGTCTACGATGCGCTGTCCGACGCGGTTTCCGAGGAACTCGGCCAGGCGCTGACCATCGCCGGCAAGCAGCAGCGTGAGGCCGAGACCGACCGGATCAAGGCGCTGGCCACCGAGAAGCTGTCCAGCCAGTTCGAGGACCGGGAGAAGGAGATCAGCGCCGCGTTCCGGTCGCTGACCAAGAAGCTGGTCCGGGAGCGGATCATCCGCGACGGCATCCGCATCGACGGCCGTGGGCTCGCCGACATCCGCCAGCTCTCCGCCGAGGTGCACGTGCTGCCCCGGGTGCACGGATCGGCCCTGTTCGAGCGCGGCGAGACCCAGATCCTGGGCGTGACCACGCTGAACATGCTCCGCATGGAGCAGATGATCGACACGCTCAACCCGGAGCGCACCAAGCGCTACATGCACAACTACAACATGCCGCCCTACTCGACCGGCGAGACCGGCCGGGTCGGCTCGCCCAAGCGCCGGGAGATCGGCCACGGGGCGCTGGCCGAGCGCGCGCTCATTCCCGTGCTGCCCACCCGCGAGGAGTTCCCCTACGCGATCCGGCAGGTCTCCGAGGCGATCGGCTCCAACGGGTCGACGTCCATGGGCTCGGTCTGCGCCTCCACCATGGCCCTGCTCGACGCCGGTGTCCCGCTCAAGGACATGGTGGCGGGCATCGCGATGGGCCTGATCAATGAGGGCGGGCAGTACGTCACGCTCACCGACATCCTCGGGGCCGAGGACGCGTTCGGCGACATGGACTTCAAGGTCGCCGGAACCAGGGACGTCATCACCGCCCTGCAGCTCGACACCAAGCTGGACGGCATCCCCGCCTCGGTGCTCGCCGCCGCGCTCACCCAGGCGCGGGCCGCGCGGCTGACCATACTCGACGTGATGCGCGAGGCCATCCAGGCACCGGCCGAGATGAGCCCGAACGCGCCGCGGATCATCACCGTCAAGGTCCCGGTGGACAAGATCGGCGAGGTCATAGGGTCCAAGGGCAAGATGATCAACTCGATCCAGGAGGACACGGGCGCCGAGCTCACCATCGAGGACGACGGCACCATCTACATCGGCGCCACCGACGGCCCGTCCGCCGAGGCCGCCAGGACCGCGATC